>DBQU01000020.1 GCA_002305765.1 Deltaproteobacteria bacterium UBA1386 | reverse complement strand
TGCTTTTCTGGATCCCGGCCTTCGCCGGGATGACGATGGGGCGGGGAACGGGATGACGATGGGGCGGGTCCAAGGTCTAACTTTAAACGGTCTATCCGCCGAAACGGGCCTTATAACGGTCTATCTTCTCCTGCGGCCACTGCATGCAGACCGCCGGCTTTGCCTTCAGCACCTGGCGCATACAGGCATCGTTGCACGACGGGGCGCAATGGATTATCTCATCTTCCCGGCCTTCCCTGACCTTGTTCGGCCACTCGGGGTCCGCCCAGAGGACCCTCGCAAGACCCAGCAGATCGGCTTTGCCCGTCGCCAGGATCTCTTCCGCCGTCTTTCCCGAGGATATCCTGCCCGCGGCTACGACCGGCACCGCGACGTTCTTTCTGACCGCTTCAGCCAGGTCCGCCATGTAGCCTTCGTTCCGCGATCTTTCGACGATCTCCGGGAGAGTAAAGGATTCGTAGGTACCGCCCATCACCGAGATGTACGCAACCCCGGCGTCGGACAGGGCGCTGGCAAATCGGGTCGATTCGTCCAGTTTGAGGCCGTCTGGGAGCCATTCGTCGGCAAGGAAACGGTAGCCGACGGGGAAATTCCCCACCCCATCCTTGACCGCGCGCAGGACCTCCAGCGGGAACAGCATCCTGTTCTCGAGGGCGCCTCCGTAGTTGTCGTTCCTCTTGTTCGTCCGGGGAGAAACGAACTCCGACAGCAAATACCCGGTGCCTCCGTGAAGCTCGACCATGTCGAATCCCGCTTTCTTCACCCTCAGGGCGGCTTCGACGAATTTCTCGCGCACATGCCTGATATCGTCGAGGGTCATGGCCCGCGGCGTCTTGCCGAAGGTGTCGACGGCGGATGGGGCGAGCGGAGACTCGCCCAGAGAGAAGCGCCCTCCGTGATTTATCTGGACACAGGCAACGGAGCCTTCATTCTTTATGGCTGAAGCAAGCTCGGACAGTTCGGCAAGGTTCGCGTCCGTATCGCTCCTCAGCATCCTGCTCGCCCCGCTTGCGGCGGGATGGTCGATGGTGGTGTTCTCGACGACCACCATCGCGGCCCCGCCCTTCGCCACGGAGCGATAGTGCTCCAGCATAAGAGGAGAAACCCCGCCGTCAGGCGCGGCGTAACCAAGATAAATGGGCGCCATGGTCACCCGGTTCTTCAGGGCGACACCGCCAACAACGATGGAAGAAAACACATGGGGATACATCATCGTACACTCCTCCTTTCCACTATAATAAAGGAGCACCCCTCTCGAATTCAACCCCATTCACCGCCAATTCCGTGCGACGTCTTGCCACTCAACAGGTTGTTGACAGAGACGGTTCCCGGTCCGGTTTGCGCTCCTCCGTCATTCCCTCACAGCCTCAGCCCGTCATTCCGGCGAAGGCCGGAATCCAGGAAAAGTCCCGCTGCAACAGAAAACAAACAAAGGGTAACACCGGAACAGTGGAACAGTGGAATGGGAAAGGCGTGTCGGACCTTTGCCTGTTCAGTGGTCATTCACTGCCCGTCTTTCCTGGATTCCGGCCTTCGCCGGAATGACGTAGAAAATGGGTCTATCAACAGCCTGTCAAGCGATTAAGCGATTCAAGCGGCTCAAGCCAGTCCTTATGTCATCCGTTTCCTTACCGCTTCGGCGATGGCCTGGAGGGTGTAGGGTTTCTGTATGAAATGGGCGTCGTCGAGGGAGGAGAGGTCCTCGTCCCCGCCGTCCTGCCAGTAGCCTGACGCGAACAGCACTTTCACGCCGGGATCGATCTTCTTCATCTCGCTGTAGACCTGTCGGCCCGATCTCCTGGGCATGATGACATCGAGGAGCACCATGTCTATTTCGTCTTTTCGCTCGCGGAAGACCCCCAGCGCCTCGTCGCCGTCCTCCGCGAGGAGAACACTGTAACCCAGCTCCTGAAGGATGGTTCCGGCGACCTCACGCATGCCCGCTTCGTCGTCGACGATGAGCACAACCCCCTCCCCGCGGGGCGGGCCCTGTTCCTTGCCTGCTCCTTTCTCGCGAGCGGCGTCTTGAAGACAGGGGAGAAAACAATTGAAGATCGTGCCCACACCGGGAGACGACACGACATCGATAAAGCCCGAATGCTGGCGTATGATGTTGTAGACAACGGCCAATCCCAGCCCCGTCCCTCTCCCCGCGCCTTTCGTCGTGAAGAAGGGGTCGAATATCTTGGGCAGCATCTCCTCAGGGATCCCCACACCGTTGTCCTCGACGGAAAGGAGCCAGTACGGTTCTGGACCGGCGTCGGGGTGCCGGGACAGGAATCCCCTGTCGGGCTTGACCTTGTCGAGGGACACCATGATCCTGCCGCCTTTCTCGCCGCCTTTCTCTCTCATTATCGTGAGGGCGTGGGAGGCGTTGATGCAAAGGTTGAGGACGATCTGCTCCATCTGCACCTGGTCGGCCCATACCATCGCCTTCGTTTCGGGATATCTCGCTTCGAGGACCACCACCTTGTCGAAGGTGTTCTCGCATATGTGAAGCACGTTCTTCACGACAACATTGAGATCGACGGGGGAGAACGCCGTCTCCCTCCTGCTCGAGAGTGTCAGGAGCTGCTTGACAACGTCCGCGGCCCGGCTGCTTGCCTTGTCGATGGTCGCCATCATCTCCGAAAGCTCTTCGGCGGGGATAGCGGCGCCTGATTTCAGCTTGTACTGGAGGAGGGAAACGTTCCCGATGATGCTACCCAGGATATTGTTGAAATCATGAGCTATTCCACTCGCCAGCGTGCCGATGGTCTCCATCTTCTGCGCCTGCTGCAGGAGACTCTCTTTCTTCTCGAGCTCCGTCACGTCGTCCATCCTGATGACCACGCCGCCGATACCGTCGGCCATGAGAGGATAGATGGACACATCCTTGTAGCGCGTTTCCTCGCGATCGAACCGATGGCTGTAGAGATGCACGGCCTCATTGGTCTCCGCGATCTTCTCTATCGCCTCCTTGAAGCTGTCGAAGAAGTCCGTTATCCGCCACAGGTTCTTTCCCAGCGCGCGTTCGGACGAGATCCCCGTCGCCACCTCCGTGGCATGGTTCCATTGCGTGACCGTTCCGTCACGGTCGACGGAAACAAGCATGGAAGGCATGGATTCGATGATATTGCCGAGGTAGCCCCTGGTTCTGCGCAGCTCTTCCTCGTTCCGCTCTATCTCGCGGAGCATGTCGGCTATGCTCTCATAGAGTACGCCGATCTCGTCATTCGACCTATTCTTCAGTTTGGTCGAATAATCCCTCTCCTTCGTGATCTGCCGCGATACGTCCGCGAGGGTCAGGACCGGGGCAATAAGCATCTTCTTCACGACCACGAATATGACCACGATCATGCAAAGACCGATGAGCGTGAAGGCCACCGTCAGGTTGAAGCGTCTGGCAAGGATCTCGGCATTTATGTAGCGCTCTGCATAGAAGATCTCGAAAAAACCCACGATGAACTCATGGTGAAAGACCGCATAGTAGACCTTGCGGATGTCCTGTGCGCCTTTCGGGATAATGAATATGGACGGAGCAACGTCATCAACGACCTCCATGGTATCAGGGTTCTTCCTCAGGCTGTCCACGAATCTCCCGGATTCATCGTAAATGTTGACGGCAACGATGTTCCTGTTCGTCAGGACCGCCCTGTTGATGTAGGCGATCTCCGTCTTCGCCATCTGCCACATGGGGACGGCGTAGGCGAGCCGGCCGATCTCGCCCAGGTTCGACACCACATCCTGCAGCTCTCTCTTCAGCGTCTCCCTGTTCCTTCTGTCGAAATAGAGGATGGACGCGACGCTGATCGCGGATACCGCAACGATCAATATGATTATGAGTTTGGCAAGTATCCTCCTCCTGAATATGTCCACGAATGCTTCCTCTCTCTAAACCAGCCCCCAAAGGCTTCCCGTGCAGGAACCGGTCAGACTGACCCTCTTCTATTATCTTCGGCGAATCGCAAGAAAAGTCAACTGCCGGAGGTCTTCTCCTTCTGCCGGGTCAATTCGGAATGGGAAACATCGTATTTCCGCAGTATGTCCCTGTATTCACCGGTATTCTTGAAGTCTTTGAGATTTCGGGAAAATTCCTCAGCCAGCTGCCGGAGTCCGAGCCTCCTGGAGAAGCCCGCATAGAGCTTCCGGCTATGGACCGGGGGGTTGAGAAAACGGATCGAGCCCGCGACGCCAAGGCTGCCTGCGACACCCCTGATGACCGCTTCGTTCTCGATGCCGAGAGGCAACCTGCCGCTGACAACCATGCTGATGAGCCGTCTGGTGTTCTGCACTTCCTCCTTCTTCAGGTAATCGGCATTGTCGAAGAGCGTGCCGTAGCTGAAGCCCGCGACGACACCAATGGTGTATCCCTTCAGGTCCGTCAGGGAACCCCTGTACCGGACCCGCGTGTCCGTCCTGGTGAAGAGAGAGGTCCGGGAGACGCTGAGATGCTCATCGGGGAATACCGTATATTGCCTGCGTTCCGGGGTCTTGAGGAGCGAAATGAGGACATGGGCACGACCCTCCTCGAGCATCTTGAGACATCTCTTGAACGGGAACCGCTCAAAGACGACCTCCATGCCCATTCTGTTGACGACGGCCGTGAAGACCTCTATCTCGAACCCCTTGGCGCTGTTGCCCTCGCTGTAGGTGTACGGGTACCAATCCGTGTAGACAGCGGTCAATTTCTCAGGATAGGCACCCGCGGCGAAAGCCGCGTTGCTGAAGGAGAAGACCACGGAGAAGATAACGCACGCGCAGACCAATGCCCTTGTCATGAAAACTTCTACCATATTACCACCGGGATTGCCACCCCGCGCCCGTCGTCGAGACATTGAGGTCACCCCGGAGCAACTCCTTTCTCGATACGCTTGCCATTTTACCTCGCCTGATATTACAATCTGTGATAAAAAAAAGCGCGCGGGGGTCCGTGGGGGACTGTGGCAGGCGCATCAAATAAAGGAGTGACAACCACAATGAAGAAAAGACCTGTATCTCTCGTATGTGGATTCATCGTCATCATCGTCGTGTTTGTCTCCGGTGCGATCGCCGGGGAAAAGGAATCCTCGGAAGAGGCCCTCAAGAAATTCTTCGACGACCAGAAGACCCGGACCGGGACGATCACCGACAATGCCGCCGCGATGAAGGACTACGTTTCTTCCGTCAGGGACGTCAATGCCCGCTATAAGAATGGAAACACCTTGCTCCATTACGCGGCCAACAGGGGATACCTGGAGGTGACGGCGCTGCTGCTGAAGAAAGGGGCCGACATCAATGCCCGGGATAAGGATGGAAGGACGCCCCTGCACGAAGCGATGGCCTATCGCCGGTACGATGTCGCCCGGTTCCTTGTCGAGAATGGCGCGGATATGACCGTGAAGAACAAGGACGGCGAGACGCCGCTCATCAGTATCGTCTACATGGATAACAAGAAAACGGCCGTCGACCTCGTCAACTTCTTTATAGCGAAAGGATTCAACGTCAGCCGCTCCGCCGACGCAAAGCTCCTCAATGAATCCATTGGAAGGGGCCATCATGACGTCGCCGTCATCCTCCTGGAAAAAGGTGTCGCCTTCGATGACTCCTCGCTCCGTGACGCGGCGTCAATGGGATATGAGGACATCTTTGTCACCCTTCTCTCACGGGGCGCGGACCCGCGGCACAGGGATATCCTTCGCGCCGCCGCCGCCTCCGGGAACGTCGGCATCTTGAAGACCCTGCTGGAAAAAGGCCAGAGACCAACCGCGGAGGATGTCGACCTTGCGATCTACAAGGGAAAGCGGGATGCCGCCGTCCTTCTCAACGAGGCGCTGAAGAGATCGGATGGTCAGGACGTCGACCTCACGGCAAGATGCCGGATGAAAGCGGACCCCGGACCCTGCATGGCTCTTTTCGACGCGGGATACTATGACGAGATAGCAGGGAGGTGCAGATCCTTCACCTACGGAGGATGCGGCGGATCCGCGCCCTTCGAATCAGAAAGCGCGTGCAAGAGGATATGCGAGGACAAAAAGTAACGGGTCATGGAAGACGGATACTGACCCAGACCCGACAAGAGGGAGAATATGAAGATCGAATTTACCAAGAAACAGTTTGAAACACTGCTGAAGGCCGTATACATGGGGGCGAGGACGGCCAACGCCTACGAAGATGATCTCGAGGGAAATGAGTACGTTGAACTCCAGAAATACATTTTCGGGTTCGCCAGGGATTTCGGGATCGAGAAATACGCCGACTACGACGAAAAGCTGAAAGTGGCCTGGCCCTCGGCTGCCCTTGAAGAGGATGAGGTCCTGAACGAGCTTATCGACCGCTACGACGATTTCACGTTCCTGGACAAGCTCATCTACAATCTCGCGGGGCGGGACATGCTCGACAAACACGGACCCAAGGCGCTGGAAGAGATGTCCGACGACGAATTCTTCAAGGAAGAAGAGGCCTTCGCCGAAAAGTACCGGAAAGAATTCGCAAAGAACGGGATAAAGAACCTCTCGATATCCAAGGGGAAATGAGGCGCTTCAACTGTTTGCGGGGCCCTTTGACATTGCGGCGGCCTTGAGCTCTCCGGGCATTTTCTCTATGGCATAGCGCAGGGCGGTACGCGGCATTTTCGCCTTGTTCTTCATGACCCAATCAAAGATGTCCTGCCGGTGTGCCTGGCTGGCGGCCTTGAGCATCCAGCCATAACCCTTCTGCACCATGTCGTCGGCGTCGGTCAAGAGAATGCCGGCTATGTCGAGAACGTCGGGCAGGAACTTGCCTTCTCCGGCCGGAACGATAAGAGAGACCGCTGCCGCGCGGCGGACCCAACGGTTTCCGGACAGGGCCCATCGCTTCATATCCTCCAGATACTCGGGGTACATTTCGATGAAAGCTCCCACCGAATGATTGCACAGGGTATCGCAGGAGGCCCAGTTCGTGACGTACCTGTCCACCCATCTCTCGAAGACCTCGAAATCTCCGGGCTCGTATTCCCTGCGCATGCGGTAGGACCAGTCGCATGCAATGAAAGACTCCTCCATGTATCCTGACTGCCATAGTCCCTCGCAGAGACGAAAGGTCCCGGCTTTCCCGGTCCCCTTGACGTCCTTGAAGTACTTCCTTGCTATGCTCCTCACTGCCGCCGTCTTTAACCCGTACAGCCTTACCTCCTCCCTGAAGAACCTCAACCCGCTCTCCCTTATGGCCTCATCCGCGTTCTCCCTGAGTTCGCGTCGTATCTTCTCCAGAACATTAAGGCCCACAGGAAATCTCCTTATCTATATCGGATCGTGAAGAAGACGGTGATGAGCGCGATGACGAGGGCGATGCCGTTTGCCGCGATGACGGGAACGGAGCCGATGAGAATGCCGTAAACCGACCACAGCACGGAACCAACGACGATCATCAGGGGCAGAAAAAGCGAGACGTCCCTGGCCTCTTTCAATCTCCAGATGCGCAATATCTGCGGCAAAAGCGAAAAGGTCGTGAAACAGGCGGCTATGTAACCGATGAGGTCAGCCATCGCGAGGAGCTGTTTCCTCTTGAATGATACTCTCGATCTTCTCGCAGAGGAAAGGTACCTTATTCAAAACCACATCCCAGACGATATCGTAGTCTACCCCGAAATAGTCATGGACAAGCCGGTCGCGCATGCCCGCGATCGCTCTCCACTCCAATTCCTTGTGTCTTTCCTTCAATTGAGGGGACACTTTCTTCGATGCCTCTCCAATGATCTCTATGCTCCTGACAAAAGCACGCTTGAGAGTCTCGTCCCTCAGGAAAGCATCCCTCATCAATCCCCTACTGGCATTGATGAGGTATTGGGCTTCATCGAGAATGTGGCGCAAGTACTCAAGCGACGAGGGCGGCATCCTCTACCTCGTTCAGAACGTGAGCAGCCATATAAGGGCTGAGCGATTCAACAGTGACAACCTCCACCCGACGCCCCAGCACATCCTCGAGATAAAAGGACAGGTGTATGAAGTGATCGAACGTCTTTTGCCCCGGTTCAAATTCGACCAGAAGATCGACATCGCTATCTGGTCGCTGTTGTCCACGAACGAATGAGCCAAAGAGACCGATTCTTTTAACTCCAAGAGCATGCAACCTCGCCCTGTTCTGCTGAAGAATGCGGAAAACGTCCTGTTTGGTCATTCCACTCATTGCTCGTCACCACTATCGATTGTACAGTACGGCCCTGATAGCTGTAAAGCACTTTGACGTCAGGCCACAGGGAATTATCTCTCAAGTGCTCATCGTTGTGTCCACAAACCGTTCGAACAAGGTCTCCATCTCCCCTTTCTTTACTATCACGTCTCGCCACTGCCGCGGAATTGCCTCCAGACCGTAATGGGTGCCGGCGAGGCCGCCCGTAACGATGGCCGTCGTGTCCGTGTCCCAGCCCAGATTCACCGCCCTCAGCACTGCCGAGCTGTAGGAGCCTGTCGTGAGCAGGCACCACAGGGAGGCCTCCAGGGTATGGACCACGTAGCCGTCGGACTCGATGGCAGCTTCGGAAAGGGAGTCCATGTCACCGGAGAGAAGACGGGAGAAATGGGCCAGTTCCTCAGAAAAAGGAGACCCGCTGTAGAGCCTCCTCGTCTTTTCCATGACCGCCCGATATGCTTCGCGCGGCGCCGTCCCTCCAAGGAGAGCCGCGATCAGCAGGCAATACACTCCACAGGCGATCAGCGACCGGGGGTGGCCGTGCGTTACAGCCGAAGCCCGGTGGGCGAGACGAAGCACTTCTTCATCTCCCATTGCCGCGCAGTGGAAGGCCACGGGAAGGATGCGCATCAGCGAGCCGTTGCCGTTGTTCTCTTCCTCCTGTCCGCCCGCCGTTGCGGCCGGCGTGCCGAGCTGCATCCTGCTGATGGCCTGCCACGTCCCCCTCCCCACGTCGAAGGCCTGTCCGTGGGGAGTCCAGAGGCCCGCGGTGAACCAGCTAACGAAGAGGTCTCCGATCCGTTCCGTATCGAACCCGTCAAGAAGGCCCTGCGCCGTGCAGAGCATCAGGGACGAGTCATCCGACCAGCTTCCCGGCGGCAAGCTGAAGGTCCCGTATCCCCGCATGTCCGTGACGGGGTCCCCCTTGCGGGCATCCCTTCCCTTGAACTCCACGGGGACACCAAGGGCGTCCCCGACCACGGCCCCCCAGAGCCCGCCGAGCATCCTGTCCCGCCTGGAAATATCCGTCATCTTCACTCACCTATCCTCCACGAGCGCACCATCTCCCGCTGTCGTTCCGTCTCAGGCGAATCATAACCCGCGCCGGGCACGCTGGCCCTTAGCTCCCGTATCATATCAAGAACCCTCTCCCCGCTCGCGAAGGCATGTCGGGCCAGGTAGCAGCCGACAACCGTCCCGGTCCGCCCCTTCCCTCCCCAACAATGGACATACACCGGTTTCTCGGCTGTGATGACGCCGTCGATCTCGTTGAGAATGCCGGTCATCTCTCCGCGGGACGGCACCGCCATGTCCCTGATGGGCCTCTGCGCCCAGCTAACGTCGATCTTCATCTCGCCGGCCCGTTGGAGGAGCTCCTCCCGATACCCGGCGAAAGGTTCTCCGTCCCAATTCGTTTCCGTCTCTTCCATGAGGTTCACGACGTGCCGTATACCGGTGTCGAGAAGCCCCTGCACCTTGCCGCGCGCCACGCCCGCATCGAGGTCTCCCGGGTAACACCCGGCCAGAAACCTCCCCGGCACCACCCAGTAACACCTGTCAAAGGGAACCGCAGGATAGGACAAACTTTTCCTCTTATGCATCGACCACCTCCACTCCCCCATTATACCCCGCGGTCTGTGACAGCGTCATGACACAGGGAAGACGGTTTCAGGTTCCAGGTTCCAGGTTTCAGGGAAATATTGGAACTCTTACGGGGGCCTTTGCAACCGTTTTCCGTCCTTGTTTTTGACTTGAAACCTGGGACCTGAAACCTGAAACCGTTGTTAAGCCAGACACGACATCGACGGGCGAGTTGACTCGCCTTCCCCCTGTTTTGTACGTTCCAGAAAGTCGAGGATGGTGCGGACGTAGTCGTCCGGGCGCTGCTCGTAGGTGTTGTGGCCGCATTTCGGGAAAACAGTCAACTCACCCTTCGGCAGGCACCGGTAGAAGGCCGTTGCCTGCTCGACGTAGAATATGGAGCTGCGGTCGGGGTAAAGGACAAGGGCGGGGCATTGCACCTTCTGCAGAACAGGCCTCAGATCGAAGTACTCTACACCGTATTCCCCGCCGCACCTCGCGAACTGCTCGTATTTCGCCTCGGCCATTTCGCCATGCCAGTCAATTATCTTGGCCTGCAGTCGCGGCTCAAGGTCTCTGAAGCGGATGACGAGTCTTTCGATGTTCAGCTGTGTCATTGGCATCTCGCTGTAGCACTGTGTGCTCGCCGCCGTCAGCGTCCACACATCTTCGGGATAGCGCGCGGCATAATCCACGGCCAGCACGCCGCCCTCGCACTGCCCCACAAGGTGGCAGGGTCCGATGCCAAGGACCTCCTTCACAGAGCGCAATTCGTCCACGGTCTCCGGTCTGTACCGATCACTCACATAGAACCCGAAAAAATCGAGCCCATCCTCAGAGCGTCCGAACCCCCGGCGGTCATACATGACCACGCGATAGCCGGCATCCACAAAACGCCCGAAGATATTCCGCCAGATCTTGAGACACCCGAACCCGTGATGGAGAAGCATAACTGTCTCCTCCCCCTCCCCGTGAACCTCGTAATACACCTTGAGACCATTGATCTCCGCAAAAGACATGAGCGCTCCTTCAATTGTCGATAACTGAGCCAATTCTCCCACAATCCACGCGCTCTTGCAACACCCCGAAGGATGGTTCAAGAGTTCCCAGATTCTCTTTCTACCTTGAACTTTTGAACTCTTGAACCCTTGAACTGTCTCTACTTGAGGAGATCCATGAGTTCCCTTGCGTTGTTCGGGGCATATCCTCGGGCGTCGTTGTTGAAGTAGATGAAGACGTCGGTGCCGTCGTTGAGGTAGCTTTTTATTCTGCGGGCATCTTCTTCCAGCATTGCCGTGGAATAGGACGACGCATAGTTCCCCTCCTCGCCGTGGCGTCTCAGGTAGACGAAACCCGCGGTCACCGGCAGTTCCCTGAGGAAACCGGGCCAGTCCGCCATGCACATCGCCACCCCGCGCGCCCTGCATGAGGCTGCTACCCCTTCGGTCACCCAGGAGCTGTTGCGAAACTCGAGGGCGTTCCAGACCGGATACTTGTCGAGATGGACGAGGAAGCGCTCCAACCTGCCTGCTTCGATAGAGAAGGACGACGGGAACTGCCACAGGACCGCCGTGAGCTTCTCCTTTAGCGTGAAGGCCCTCGCGAAGAACTCATCGACGAGGCCCTCCACGTCCTTTAGCCTCTTGAGGTGGGTGATGAGCCGGCTGCCTTTCAGAGCGAAGGAAAATCCCTCCGGCGTTTCTCCGTACCATTTCGCGAAGGTTTCCGTCCTTGGCAGGCGATAGAAGGTGACGTTGAGCTCCACGGTGGGAAAGATACCCGAGTAGTGACTGAGCCATCTCTTCCCGGGCAGCTCAGCGGGATAGAAGGTCCCCTTCCAATCCTTGTAACTGAACCCGCTGCATCCTACCAACACCCTGGCCATCTCAATATTCTATCACCTTTCGCTCATGGCGGAAGGTGATAGAACAGCTTGAGCCGCTTGAGCCGCTTGAAAGGAAAGACCAAAGATAGGGCTTCTTCTTGGAACGTTCAACGTCCCGTTGACAAGGTCGGTTCCCGGTCCGGTCTATGTTCCGCCGTCATTTCTCACCCGCCGTCATTCCGGCGAAGCCCGGAATCCAGGAGAGAGCGCAGGAGCGAGACCACCTGACGGCAAGCGTTGTGGCCCCTTACTCAGCACAACCAGTCACTGCCTTGACAGAGGTTTTCCTGGATTCCGGGCTTCGCCGGAATGACGGTGGAGAAAGTTTTCAGAGATGACGGGGAGTATGGTCAGGTAGAGTCTTTTGATTCTGGCGTGTGGCCTGTGACTTGCGGCATGCGACATCCTTTTCGCTCCAGCGGTTCAAACGGCTGTAACCGTCCTTCTTGGTTTCCCCGCCCCCCCTGTGTTACAATTAAGCCGGGTTTGTCAGACGATAATGAAAGTCCTTCTCATATCAGCCAATCGCACCGAGATCAACATGCGCACCATGCCTCTGGGCCTTGCCTTTGTGGCCGAGGCGGCGCGGCGGCGCGGGCATGAGGTGGAGATGCTCGACCTTGCGCGCGCCGTGGATACGCGCGCCGCGATAGCGCAGGCCATCACCCGGCACCCACCCAGGATCATCGGCATCTCCTTAAGGAACATCGACGACCAGACGATGCGGAACACCCGGTTCCTCTACGAGGATGACAGAGAGGTCATTTCCCTTGTAAGGACACTGACGGATCGTCCCATCGTTCTCGGCGGCGCGGGCTACAGCATGTTCCCCGATGCCATCCTGCGGCATTCGAGCGCCGATCTTGGGATAGAAGGCGAAGGAGAGGTCGCCTTTGTCACGCTCATCGAAGCCCTTGAAAGAGGCGAACCCCTTGCTGGTATCCCCGGCGTGCATGTCAAGGATGGGGGTCCGGCGGAGCGCCGGGGCCTGATCAGAAACATGGGGGACTCCCCGCTTCCCGACCCCGCTGTCGTGCTGGACGCCTCCGGCGTTACAGAGGATATCTGGGTGCCCGTCCAGACAAGACGCGGTTGCCCCCTGAATTGCAGTTACTGCTCGACGGCGTCCATCGAAGGGAGAATACTCAGAAAAAGGAACGTGGAAAGCGTCGTTGAATGGATCGCGAAGCTCAAGGGACTCGGGGTGCGCACGTTCTATTTCGTGGACAACACATTCAATCTGCCGCGATCCTATGCCATGGAACTCTGCGAGGCGATGAGCCGCGCCTCTCTGGACGTGGTCTGGAGATGCATCCTTTACCCCTGGCGGCTGGACGAGGAACTGGCGTCCGCGATGGCCCGGGCAGGGTGCATCGAGGTATCACTGGGGTCCGAAAGCGCCGACAACGAGGTGCTCCGCAGGATGAACAAGCGTTTCCGCCGTGAGGATGTCACCGAAGCCAACCGGCTTCTGGCGGAGCAGGGCATAAAACAAATGGGGTTCCTGATGCTTGGAGCCCCGGGCGAAACGCATGGATCCGTTGAAAAAACCCTGGCCTTCGCCGATTCCCTCTGCCTTGATTCCCTTAAGGTTTCCATAGGCATAAGGATATATCCCGGTACTGCGCTTGCCACACAGGCCCGCAACGAAGGCATCATCACCCCCGGCGACACCCTCCTCGAACCACGCTTCTATATAACCCCCGCTCTCGACGAGGAATGGATCAGGCAAACCGTGGCCCGATACGCCGCGACCCACCCCAACTGGATAACCGCCTGAAAAGACGGCTTGAGTCGCTTGAGTAGCTTGAATCGCTTGAGAGTTAAAGACCACAGGATGAAGAGGCAGACAGGATCTGGGTCCCGGATGACAACCGGGAGCGGGGTTCAGCGCTTTTGTCTCTCACTCTCAAGCTATTCAAGCTACTCAAGCGACTCAAGCCGTCTGTTGATTTTTAACCCTCAAGCCACTCAAGCTATTCAAGCCGCTTTTATGCTACACTAGTCTGTCATGCGCAGGTCGTTCATTGAGGTCAATGCCGAGTTCCAGAAGGCCCTCACGGTCATGGAAGATACCAACCGCCACGTGTTCATCACGGGCAAGGCGGGAACGGGGAAATCGACGCTTCTCGAGTACTTCCGTCAGAATACGCGGAAGGAGGTGGCCGTGCTCGCGCCCACGGGGGTCGCGGCCCTCAACGTTCAGGGACAGACGATCCACTCCTTTTTCGGGTTCAAGCCCAGCATCACCCCGGAGAAGGTCAGAAAGGTCAGTGGCCCGGAGGCAAAGATCTACAAGGAATTCGACACCATCATCATCGACGAGATATCGATGGTGCGGGCGGACCTCCTTGATTGCGTCGAGAAATTCATGCGTCTCAACGGGCCCTACCGGAAGCAGTGGTTCGGCGGGGTCCAGATGGTCTTCGTTGGGGACCTCTATCAGCTTCCGCCGGTCGTGGCCGCTTCGGAGAGGGAGATATTCAGCCACCGTTACGAATCGCCCTATTTCTTCTCCGCCCAGGTCTTCAGGGAAAAAACCTTCGAGATGGAGTTCATCGAACTGGAAAAGGTCTACCGCCAGACAGAGCAGGACTTCATCGAGCTATTGAACGCCATTCGCAATCGCACCTGCACCGACAGCGACATGGAGCGGCTGAACAGGAACCACAGGCCCGATGCCGCAACTCCCGCGGACGGGTTTTGCATTACCCTGACAAGCACCAACGATCTCGCCGCCACACGCAACCTCACGATGCTCGAGGCCCTCCCTGACAGGACCTTCACCCTTATCGGGAAGACGAGCGGCGTCTTCGATCGCTCCTCCCTTCCCGCGGAGGAAACGCTCACCCTGAAGCCCGGCGCCCAGGTCATGCTCGTCAACAACGACAAGTACGGCCGCTGGGTGAACGGGTCCCTGGGTATCGTCAAGGGCCTCAACAGAATGGACGGCGAGGATGACAGGCTGCTCGTGCGGCTCAACGACGGGAAAGTCGTTGAGGTAACCCCCAACATGTGGGAACTCTTCGAGTACCAATATGACAGAAAAACGAAGAAGATCTCCACCAAGACCACCGGCACATTCACCCAGTACCCCGTTCGCCTCGCCTGGGCCGTGACCATCCACAAGAGCCAGGGCAAGACCTTCGACCGCGTCGTGATAGACATGGGCCGCGGGGCCTTCGCCCATGGCCAGGTCTACGTGGCCTTGAGCCGCTGCACCAACTTCGACGGCATCATCCTCACGAAGAAGATCAGCAAGGGCCACATACGGATGGACTGGCGCGTCGCGAAATTCCTCACCATGTTCCAGTACCGCAAGGCCGACGAGCGCGCCAGCTACGACGAACGAAGCGCCATCATCCTCGACGCCATCAAACGGGATCTCAGCATCGAGATCGTCTACCTCAAGCCCAACGACACCAAATCCCGCCGCACCATCCGCCCCCTCTCGATAGAACCCATGGAATTCAAGGGCAAACCCTTCGAAGGTCTCCGCGCATACTGCGACCTGCGAAAAGAAGAACGCACCTTCCGCATAGACAGGATACTAGAGATCAACTACATCGCCTAGCGGCGGCTTGAGTCGCTTGAATAGCTTGAGTCGGTTGAGGGTAAAAGACCTCGGGATGAATAGACAGACAACACCTGGCTCCCGGATGACAACCGGGAGCGGGGCTCTCCGCTTTTGTCTCTCACTCTCAAGCTATTCAAGCGACTCAAGCCATTCAAGCCGTCTTTGTCCGTCTTTCAGGTCCGATCGAGTATTTCCCGTATTGTCTGCAGCAGTTTTATCGGTGAGAGGGGTTTGGGGAGGAAATCTACCTCTTCGTCGGCTATGCCCTTGTCGAGGCGGGTGTCACGAGTATGGCCGCTTATGAAGAGCGCCTTCATGGTTGGAGAGATCTTTCTAATTTCCTCGTAGGCCTCCCTGCCGTTCATCTTCGGCATGACGGAATCGAGGATCACGAGATCTATCCTTCCGTTGGCCCTGAAGATCTCCACCGCCTTCTCGCCGTCAGCCGCCTCCAGCGTGTGGTAGCCATGCCTCGTGAGGACCTCCTTGATGAGGGTCATGACGGCCTCGTTGTCCTCGGCGACGAGGATGGTCTCGGTGCCCCCCTTCACGTCGATGATGTCGGATTGCTCTTCCTTTGCCGCGGGCTCCGCAAGGGGGAAAAAGATGCGGAAGGTCGCGCCCTTGCCGGGTTCGCTGTAAACGTTGATATAGCCATTGTGCTGGGAAACGATGCCATAAACGGTCGCGAGGCCGAGGCCCGTCCCCTTGCCGATCTCCTTCGTGGTGAAGAATGGGTCGAACATCCGCTCCTGCGTGGCCTCATCCATGCCTGCGCCGGTGTCCGAAACGGCGATGGTCACATATTCCCCCGGCTGCCCGATTCCGTGGGCTTCAAGGTAGGCGCTGTCCATCTCGACAATGTCCGTTTCGATGGTGAGCCTGCCACCCCTCGCCATCGCGTCGCGCGCGTTGCTGACAAGGTTGAAGAGGATCTGGTCGATCTCCGTCGCGTCGGCAAGGATCGTCGTGTCGCGATCCGTGAGCGCCAGTCTGAAGTCTATGTCCTCCGTGAGAAGCCTCTTCAAAAGCTTCTCCGCTCCCCTCAGTGAATCGTTGAGATTGAGCGGCTTCAAGGTGACCGTCCTGTGGCGGCTGAAGGCAAGGAGGCTCTGCGTCAGGTTGGCCGCTTTCTGGGCCGCGGACAGTATCTGCTCCACATGGGACTTCGCCTTCTCGTTGTCGCCGACCTCGAACTGTACAAGACTTCCATATCCCATGATGGTGGTCAGGATATTGTTGAAATCGTGGGCCACTCCTCCCGCCAGGTTTCCAATGGCCTCCATCTTTTGAGACTGGCGGAGCCGGTCCTCGAGGCGTTTGAGCTCGGTCATATCCTCGCAGACCATGAGGTGTTCCCCCGAGGTGAGCCGCAGGGTCACGAAGGTGATCAGCCTCTGCTTGCCATCGGCACAGTTGACGGTGAACACGCGGGGTTTTCTTTCGCCGGGCTCGGCGCCGACAAAATCCTCCACCCAGGTGGATATCACCATCGTCCTGTACTGCTTGTCGGGATAGGCCCTCCTGAACCAGGACCTCCCGTCGGGCACGTCTCCAAGGTCGTACCCGAACATCTCCCTGAACTTTGTGTTCACGTAGGTGAATCGGCCTTCGTGATTGATGAGCACCATCCCGACGGGTGCGTTCTCGGAGAGCATCTGCAGTTTTTCCGTTTCCGCCTTGAGGGCGTCTTCCGCCTTTCTGCGCTCCGTCAGGTCAATGCCGACGCCGAAGAAGTATTGCAACGAACCCTGGTCATCCCTGACGGGCGTACCGTGCCATTCCACGAGGAGCCGGCGGCCATCGCTCGCGACAACGTGGTTCTCGCACAGCACCGACTCGTTGGAAGAAACGATGCGGGAGAAGATCTCCTGGACAAGCACTCTTTCTTCAGGAAGAACAAAGTCGGCAACATAGTCCTTCCCGGAAACCTCTTCCATGGTATACCCCAACGCATCCAGCATCGACTGGTTCATGAGAAGCGTCTTTCCCTCCGCGCTCAAGGCGACAAAGAAGGCCGGGGAGGTCTGGAGAAGGGTCCTGTTGAACTCCATCTCGTCCCGTATCATGATCTGGGCTATCTTGCGGTCCGTTATATCTTCAACGGTACCTTCGTAATGGAGTACCTTTCCATCCTTGTCCTTCACCGCGCGCCCGTTCAGGGAGACCCATATGACCTTCCCGTCGCGTCGCCTGAACCTGACCTCCTGGTTTGTCACGATCCCCTGTCTTTCGAGGGTGGCTTCAAAGACGCGTCGCTCCTCGGGATCGGCGTAAATGTCCCTGCTGATGTCAGTGACGGCCTGTATCAATTCTCCCGGGGAGTCGTAGCCGGCGATCCTCGCGAACGCCGGGTTGACGCTTATGAAGCGCCCTTCCGGAGTCGACTGGTATATTCCCTCAACGGCGTTCTCGAAGATGGACCGGTACCTGGCCTCGCTCTCCAGCGACGCCTCCTCGGCCTCCATCCGCCTGTGCGCTTCCTTGAGGACGGCCCAGGACTTGACCGTATAGAACACAAAAACAAGGAGACCCGTGACGAGGAGCCCGACAATGGCGAACCACCTGTCGCGGAACCCTTTCATGGCGGCCAGGGCTTCGTCTTCGGGAGTGGCCACGACAATGGACCAGAAGGTGTCACCTATCCTGATCGGCATGTAGACCGCGTGCTTCAGGATCTTCTTCGTTTCCTTGTCAGCGATATAGTCATAGTCGTAGGTGGTGGTCCCCGCCTTTCCCTTCATCATTTCCTCGGCCATGGCGATGACGCTCGGAAAGCGGCCCGACGTTTCGTATACGGACACGCCGATATGTCCGGGCACGGGGCAGTATAGCTCCTGGCCGCTCTTGTTCAAGACCCAGGCATAACCGCTCTGCCCGATACGGATCGGCTTGAGATATTTCCCGGCAAGGTCATCGACGGAGACAACGACCGCCACGGACCCATCGAACCTCCCCTTCCTGATCACGGGGTAATGCAGGGCCATCGACCTCTCCTCCCCTTTGACGGTGGTGAGGATATCGCTGATGACCGGTTTCAGGTCACGCTTCATTGCCTGAAAGAAATCCCGATGGGATACGCTCGTTCCCCGGTATTTCTCGTTGTCAGGCACAGTGTACAAGAACCTGCCCGCGGCATCGATGCGGGTGATGGACCGTATATCGTTCCTGCTCGCCTCGTAGAATTCCTCAATGGTGTGCTTGCCGACCTTGTTGAAATTGATGATCTCGTCGTGCCGGGCGAGATGCTCAAGCATCTTGAAGTATTGCTGGAAAAAACCTTCGATAGCCGCCTTGGCCTGCCTGGCATGGGCCGTCTGCTGTTTGTTGAGCTCCTCTATGGCGTCATTCCTGACCTGTTGGTAGGTGGTAAAAAAGAGATAAAAACAGGCGATCACGAAGACCAGAACGGAGGTCAGGAACAACCAGCGTTTCAAAACCTTTTCCTCCTTCCCCGCATACAACCCCTGCGGAAGTCCGATCCACAACTTCGCTATTCCAGGGCACGCAGTTGGTGTGGGATACTACAAGAATTCTAAACAACTTTCCACGAAAAGCCAACCACTTTCGACGCCCTCCGTGGGTTTTCCATCACGGCATATCAAGGTTCCCCACCTTTCCCATGTATGTGCGGATGGAATCGAGAAGGTCATCGCCGGGCTCGTGAAACTGCGTGCCGATGGATGTCCCTTTCTCGGCCGTCCTGATGTTCCTCACGATGGCCCTGACAGACCTTTCATCCGACGAACCGATGAGGCGCACCGAAAAGACTATCTCATCACCGATGTTCACGCCCAGGTCCGGCGCGGATCCCGACTGGTCCAGGAGGAAGCTGCACCCGCCCTCGCTCACGTCGGTGAAAACACCGCGTCGCGACACCCCGCTCATCGAAACCGCGCCGGGGATAAGACAGGGCACTCTCTGGAATTTTCGCAGGTTGACCGTCTCGATCTTCTCCGGGTACGACAGGAAAGCGAGGCGGAAGGGCTCGTTCAGGGCGGCAATGAGCGTGGAATAGAAACCGTAGGCCTTTCCGTCATGGAGATAGCGGACGATGATATTGTTCATCTGGTGGAGCTTCACCCAGAGACCCGGTATGGGAGGCACCTCGGCGATGAGATACCGGCCCTCCACCATGCCCACGAGGGAAGCGTTCCACGTGTCCTTCGACCCTCTCAGCTGAACGCGCAGGGCAATGCCGAGCGTGATGCCGAGTTGCTCCCTGAGATGAATTGTTCGGGTTCCTGTCTTCTCCATGGCGAAAATCCAGCCCCCCGGTCTTCCGGGGTTCCTTGAAGAGTATATCGACCATTCCTCCGATTTCATTAAGCGACCTGTCCTGTGCCGGGATGCGGCGCGGAGGCTGTCAGGGTAGCGCGCGTGACCAGGGCATCCGCGGGCAACCGTCAACCCGCTCGCGCAATTGCCGCTTTCCACGGGAGCATGCGGGGCAAGCCCCCGACATCCCGCAAAAAAAAGGGCCATTATACGGCCGCCGAATCGCCAATCATGCCAGCGCCTGACAGGGATGCAGCATTGACAAGGGTATCCAGCGGATATAGGGTCTTTTCAGCGTGCAAGAAAACGCATAAGGAGGAGTTATGGTAAAACCAAAACGCATTCTGGTGCCCACGGATTTTTCACAGCATTCAGCAAGGGCCTACCAAAGGGCTCTGGACGTGGCAAAAAGCTCCGGCGCGGAGATCGTGCTCTTCCACGTTATCGACCAGGACATTCCCGCCTGCACCAAGGAATACTGCCTTGAGGAAGAGGAGGTGACCAGGCAGGAGAAGACACTTCTCGAGGGCGCGAAGAAACGCCTTCAGAAGGAGATCGAAACGTTTCCTGTCAGCGACCTAAAGGTCTCCACGGTGGTCCGGGAAGGAGTGCCTTACGAGGAGATCCTGAAATACCAGGACCTCAACGATGTCGATCTCATCGTCATAGCCTCCCATGGCAGGTCCGCCGTCGCGAAGTATTTCCTCGGGAGCGTCAGTTCCAACGTCCTGAAAGGGGCCAAATGCGAGGTGCTCCTGGTAAAATGAGGATCAACGGCCCATGCCCGGGTGCCTTTCAAACATGATCCCGGCTGTGATCCTCCCGAGCCGAAGCCGATGCAACGCGGGTATCGACGTCCCGAAAACTCCGGGCCCGTGACCGCAAGCAGATTGCAGACAAGCGTTGAAAAAAACCGGTATATTAGCGGGATAGAAGCGCGCCTGGCACGACTCGAACGTGCGACCTACGGATTAGAAGTCCTTTTTGACCCATTTTCCGCTGTTTTCCCTCATTTGCCTTGACTTCGTATTACCGCATAAAATATAGTGTTTACAGCGTTTCTGTACAAAATCTAATTTACCGCACGTGATGCTGTTTTTGACTACACGGGGGTAATACGGGTAAAAATTATATGCCAGAAGGATATGAAAAGACAAAGTATCAAGGGGTGTTCACCAGGGCCATGAAGTCCGGTGATCGATCATATTATATCACCTATTATGCCGGCGGCAAGAAGGTGTTTGAGAAGGTCGGGAAGCAGTCGGAAAAGTATACCGCCGAGCTGGCTTACCAGATCCGAATCGAGAGGATCCGCGAGAGGCGACACGGACGGGAGCTCGATATAAGAAAGAAAGCTCCAAAGTTCTCTACAGTGGCAGACAAATACCTCACGTGGGCAGCCAAGAACAAGGCGCGCGAGGGCTATGATGACGTCAATAGGTACAATAAGCATCTGAAGGACAGCATCGGAAAGAAACGCCTGGATGACCTCACTCCAATGGTGCTGGAAGAGCTCAAGAGCGACCTCTACGGGAAGGGCCTCTCAGATGCCACTGTGAAGCACGTCCTCGTGTTGATCAGGATGATATGGAATAAGGCGCTGACGTGGAACCTCTGGCACGGCGAGAACCCCATCAGGAGGGTTAAGCTGCCAACCCTGCAGAACCGTCGGGAGCGGTACCTGTCCCCTGAGGAGGCTGCCCTCCTCCTGGCAAAACTGAAGGAGCGGTCGTCGACAACACACGATATCGCGCTCCTTTCCCTCCGGTGCGGTTTGCGTTTCGGGGAGATCGTGTCTCTCCGTCGCATGGACGTGGATCTGGACAATAGCGTCATAAACATTGCGGACTCCAAGAACAAGACCTCCAGGAAGGCCTTCATGACTCCGGCCGTTAGGGAAATACTTCAGGCCCGCTTGCCCGAATACCCCGAGGAATACGTATTCACCGACCGACAGGGACAGAAAATCCGTGAGCTTTCCAATGCCTTTGACAGAGTGGTTGAAGCATTGGGTTGGAACGCTGGCATCAGCGACCGGCGGCAAAAGGTGACGTTCCACACGCTCAGGCACACCCATGCTAGCCTCTTAGCTATCCAAGGCGAGTCTCTCATAACGATTGCGGAGGCCCTTGGTCACAAAAGCCTACAGATGGTCAAGAGGTACGCGCACCTAAGTGATACCACTCGAAGGGAAGCGGCCGAGAAGCTTGAGCGTACGATGGCTGAGGCAGTGCCGGTGATCGAGGGGTCGAAAGAACAGAAGGCGGGAAAGACTTCGAAGAAGAGAAAGAAGAAACTGGCGAGTAAGCCTCGAAAGAAGACTGCAACGAAGAAATAGGCCTCTAGGACAGTCTTCGGGGGTGGGCGCTACAACGACATTCATCATACCCCGAAATGCTCTCAGATTGAAAGCCTGACTATCTCATGGCGCCTGAGGCACAGGGACGGGCATGGTAAGGATGACCTGCGCAAGCCTGTAAGGAATATGGTCTCAAGGTCATTGCTCAGATTCGCGGCAAATGCTGTGCCACGGCCACTAGAAGTGGACTCCAATCGAAACGCGTACTTTATTGATTTTAATAGCTGTTTCGGATTGTAGTCAAGTTGACTACAAGAATCCCCCCTTTGGCATATTCAGGACGTCATTTCCTTCTGTCTGCCCAGATCTCCAACCCTTTCCACAGAAAAGATGTGCGGTCCGCCATGAAGTATGGTAAAGGTAACAGGCCGTCCAACTCACAAAGGGGATTATGAATGAACGATACGAGCAATCTCGAGAAGACAGCACAATATGAGCGGGAAAATAAAGCCGGCACAGAACCGTCGCATATAATCCGATGGCTGCTTCTTCTGCCCTGCTCCGCACTCGGGGCCTGGCTCGCGTGGATTCTGGTCAATCTCTTCACCTTCTTTTCGTTGGCTCGAGAATCCGGGTTCAGCCGTCTCTTTTTCAATACCGCCGGCCATACGATTATGGGATTCGTCTTTGTATTCATCGGAGTCATGTTGGCTCCATCACATCGGAAGAAAACAGCTTACGTCCTGGCAGCCCTTGCCTTCATCTTTTCCGGGATGGTCTTCGAGAAGGGCGGTAGAGCCATGTGGGATGGGACATGTATGTTTGCCGGGGTATTGATAGGCATCCTTATTCTTCGGAAGAAGAGTCTTCTCAATGACGCAAGCACGCAGGAGTGATGTGAACCTGCGTTCGTTATTCTAGAATTCCTTTTCCCGCGAATCGTTTAACTATATTACCCCGCCATCCCAGGATGAACTCACGGCACTGCATCAGAACCATCGCCTCGAATTCTTCTTGAGTCATCTGGTCCTGTGCGTAGTCCATTCCATATTCGTCGATCCAACCCAATATGTCTTCCTTCAGGCTCTCTGCTTCCGCGAGTGCAACATCCTCGGGGCCCAGGGCGACATCGAAGTAAGTATCAACAAAGGTGCTGTTCTCGAAATGGATATCCCAGTCCCACATGTCGGCAACCATCGTATCGAGAGGCATCAATTCCCGCAATGCACTCCGGAGGCCTTCAACCTCCTGCTCGGTGAGATCGTCAGAGGGCCAGGGTAACAGTTTTATTGGAGTATTCTCTTTCGAGTACATATCACAGACCTTCCCCTTTTTCGGCGTTGGGCCAGAGGCTCACGTTACCCTGGTTCGGCCTCTATCAAGAGCGATGATTGAAGTGTAGAGGCCAAGCTATTCCAATTCACCTCAAGGCTTCCCCCCCTGTCACGCAACCGCCTGCCTCTCGTACAGATACTTCTGGAACCCTGTGAACACCATATTGATCTCGCTAGGCTTCCCCAGGTCGGCAACAGCGTCCGCAATGGAGTCGTGATACTTGAGCCGTAGCAACGGTGTGAGCTTCTCCTCGTCAAGCTCCTCCACTCCGACCGAGACATAATGCGATAATACGAAATCGAGAAAGACCTGTTGTTTACTATTGAACCGGGCGTCGATGATAACCTTTGCCCTGGCTGCCCGTTCTTCACGGGAAAGAGGAGGCATCGCCCATGCCACATAGGACAGTACATCGAAGAGATCGCTCTTCTCCGCATCGATAATCTTCTGCATCTCCGCCAGCTGCTCACTGCCAAAACCCTTATCGGCCAGTCCCTGCAGGAGCTTCCTGCGGGTATCCGGGGCGCTCCAGAGCGCGCGCAGCTCATCTTCGTCCTTGAAGAACTCGGGCAGCTTGCCAAAGAGCATCTCCATGAACTGCTGCGCCGACATCGGGGTGCCGTCGGGATGCCAGAAGCTCGTCACCATCATGTGCTGAATGGTGCGTTCCTTTCCATCGGCGAGCTTCACCTTCGCCCTCTTCTTGCACACGCAGGGACGCTGACCGCACCGCGGGCAGGGATCCTTCGGGCATTCACAGGGTCGTTTCCCACATACCGGGCAGGGTTGCGGTGGTACTTTGTCGCACTCGCAGGGATAGCATCCGCATTTCGGACAGGGCTCGGGCTCTTCCGGTTCCCCGTCCCACTCGGGATCGCTGAAATGATGGTACGCCTTCACGAAATCGTAGATGGTGAAGTAGTCCTTCCCGTCGTACAGCCGGGTTCCCCGGCCTATGATCTGCTTGAACTCGATGATGGAGTTGATCGGGCGCATGAGCACTATGTTGCGGATATTGCGTGCGTCAACACCCGTAGATAACTTCTGCGACGTGGTGAGGATCGTGGGGATGGTCTTCTCGTTGTCCTGGAAGTCCCGCAGGTACTGGTCCCCGAGGGCACCGTCGTTGGCCGTAACTCTATGGCAGTAGTTCGGGTCCTTGCTCGTCTTCATCTGATTGATCAGGTCACGTACCGCCAGCGCATGATCCTGCGTGGCACAGAACACCAGGGTCTTCTCCTGCTGATTGATCTGTTCCATGAAGAGCTTCACACGGTGGGCCTCACGCTCCTTGATCTCGATGATCTTGTTGAAGTCCGTTTCCGTGTAGATCTTCCCCTCTTCCACCTCCCCCTCTATCAACTGGTCATCAGAAGTATAGACGTACTCATCAAGCGTCGTGGAGATCTGCTTCACCTTGAAGGGGGTGAGAAAGCCGTCATTGATGCCGTCCCTGAGGGAGTAGACATAGACCGGATCCCCGAAGTAGGCATAGGTATCTACGTTGTCCCTTCGTTTCGGGGTCGCTGTCATACCCATCTGCACCGCAGGGGAGAAGTACTCAAGGATGCCTCGCCAGGTGCTCTCATCGTTGGCGCCACCCCTGTGACACTCGTCGATGACGATGAAGTCGAAGAAATCCCGGGGATACTCACCAAAGTACGGGCTGGGCCTGCCATCCTTCGGTGGACCGCTCATGAAGGTCTGGAAGATGGTGAAAAAAAGACTGCCGTTCTTCGGTACCCTCCCCTTCTTGCGGATCTCGTCCGGCTCTATGCGGACCATGGCGTCCTCGGGGAAGGCGGAGAAAGCGTTGTACGCCTGATTGGCGAGAATGTTCCTGTCTGCAAGGAAAAGGATCCGCGGGCGACGGGATGGCTCACGGCTCAGGTTCCAGCGCGTATGGAATAGCTTCCAGGCGACCTGGAAGGCAACGAAGGTCTTTCCGGTACCTGTGGCGAGCGTAGCCAGGATGCGGTCCTGACCCTCCGCGATGGCCTCCATGACCCGTTGCACGGCGATGTCCTGGTAGTAGCGGCTGGGATGTGAGCCTCCCTTGTCCTCGAAGGGCACATCTGCGAAGCGGTCTCGCCAGACGTTTGCCTCCGGGAATGTGAAATTCCACAGCTCTTCCGGGGACGGATACGCGTCTATCTCACCTTCCTTGCCTGTTTCCATGTCGATGGCATAGATGCCCTGGCCGTTGGTGGCATAGGTGAAACGGATAGCCAGCTTGCCGGCATAGTTCTTGGCCTGCGCGACACCTTCCGTCAGGGCCATGTCCCATGCCTTAGCCTCGATGACAGCAAGCCTGGTGTTGCGATACTCCAGCACATAGTCAGCTGTGAGTGCTTTCCCTCTCTTGCCGTAGCTCTGGATGCGGCCGAGGGTTATCGGGTACTCGCGCCGGATACGGCTGCCTTCGACAACACCCCAACCAGCTCCCTTCAGTGCGGGGTCAATGTGGTCGGCTCTGGTTTCTGCTTCGTTCATAGTCCTTTCCTATAACTCCCCGTTAAAGGCCTGGTGGAGAAGCGATTTCTTAAGCTCCTCGAGGACGACAAGCTTCTGCTGGTAGATGGACTCGAGACGGCGGGTTTCGGCGGACAGAGTATCGAGCTTTGATGTTGCTATGTGCTGTTGTGGTAGCGGAACACTCGGAACCATGAAATCTCGAAGGACCTTCAGCGAGACCGTCCTCTGAGCCGTTCCGGTCGCCCTATCATATGCTTGCAAAAATACTTGTGGAGACAGGAGCAAATAATAGAGCCACGTACTGTCTGTCTCTGGCTTTGGTCGGATTAGACCAATGTGGCGTTGAAAACAGAAAGCGACGTTTTCATCCACGATAACAGGAATGCCAAACGAACCGGTGACGGTATATAACAGATCGCCTTTTCGGGGTTTTTTATTGTCTTTCAACGCGTCGAAATATGCTTGCGGTACCATGAAGGTGTCACTGAAGTCAATCTTGTGGGCATCCTTCTGAATGTTCCCGATAGTTATGAAGGGAACACCGGTCGGCGATTTCGGAGGGGGTGAATGGTCGCCATCAGTAATATCTATTGCCAAGTCCGAGAGGGTTACTAACTTGTGTGCCTGCCAGGCTTCCGCGAATAGGGCTTGCAGGTGGCTTTCGAAGAGGGCTCGGGCGTTTTGGAGGTTCTTTTCGGCATTGGCTTTGGCGATGGAGATACCGTCAAATGCTTTGTCAAGGATGCTGACGATCCGTTGCTGTTCAGGGAGGGGTGGAAGTGGAAAGGTATAGCCTCTGATATGTTTGAGATACAACCCTTTCTGGGCTACGCCTCTGGCAATTGATTCAATGTGAATCGCCTGATTATGTAGGTAGTACGCCACAAACTTGCTGTTGATGGTTGCAGGAAGCCTAACCAGAATCATGTTGCCCATTATGTTGAAGTCCTGACCCTTCCCTACGATAGCAACCTTGCCGATGCTTCCTCGGCTACTTATAAGAATGTCACCCTCGCGAGGTTTGCAGCGCTTGGCAAGGAAGGTATCGGTGGCGAGAGAAATAAACTTTTCTGGCGCGGTGTCATCAATAATAAAACCTTCTTTGACATGCTTTGAGTCGAGCATTGGAACCCCTGTCTCAACATAGGGGGGAGAATTGTGTGTTCCGTCGGTGATCAGTTCGCTCAGTTCGCCAAGCGCCTTTGTTGCCCACTTGGTTCTCATACAAGCATCCTAATGTTTGCCAGCACCGCCGAGCTTTCAGCATCCAGCGCTGCGATTTCGTCCATAATAGCCTGTGGACTGCGGTGCCTCACTTCCTTGCCCCCGTTCGGGTTCTTCACCGAGAGATCGAAGGTCGACTGGTCAATAGTTGCTGTATCCACATTCCAACTCTTCGGCGAATTCGCAAAGGCCTTCTGTAACTCCACGAACTCCGCGAGGTCATCATCATTGAGTGGGTTGGTCTTGCCAAGGTTGCGGCCGGGGTCCAGCTGGTAAAACCATATGTTCCGTGTCGGTGCCCCCTTTTCAAAGAAGAGGACCACGGTCTTAACGCCTGCCCCCTGGAAGGTTCCGCCTGGACAATCGAGCACCGTGTGAAGGTTGCAGCTTTCCAGCAAAAGCTTCCGCAGGCTTACGGAGGCGTTGTCGGTGTTGGAAAGGAACGTGTTCTTTATTACCACGCCGGCACGCCCCCCGGCCCTCAACATCTTGATGAAATGCTGAAGGAAGAGGAAAGCTGTCTCGCCCGTCCGGATGGGGAAGT
This sequence comes from Deltaproteobacteria bacterium UBA1386, assembly GCA_002305765.1. Lineage (GTDB taxonomy): Bacteria > Desulfobacterota > Syntrophorhabdia > Syntrophorhabdales > Syntrophorhabdaceae > Delta-02. The sequence goes on along the minus strand of DBQU01000020.1, from coordinate 12,105 downwards.
TCTGCTGCACCTCCTTGCGCTCCTTGCCGCCAAAGGGCGGATTGGCGAGGATCACATCATAGCGGTCCTTCTCCTGCACGTCAGCCAGGTTCTCGGTGAGCGTGTTTGTGTGCAGGATGTTCGGTGCCTCAATGCCATGGAGGATCATGTTCATGATCGCGATGACATAGGCGAGGGACTTCTTCTCCTTGCCGTAGAAAGTACTGGTCTGGAGCCTTGTAAGATCCTTCGTTGTGAGCCTGCCCCTTGCCTTCAGATACTCAAAGGCCTCGCAGAGGAAGCCAGCGGACCCGGCCGCTCCGTCGTAAATACGGTCGCCTATTCTGGGCTTGACGACCTGGATGATTGCGCGGATGAGGGGACGCGGGGTGTAATACTCACCGCCGTTTCTTCCGGCATTGCCCATGTTCTTAATCTTGGCTTCATACAGATGGGACAGCTCGTGTTTCTCTTTCTGCGAGCGAAAACGGAGCTCGTCGATGTGGTCGATGATCTCGCGCATGTTGTAGCCGCTCTGGATCTTGTTCTTGATCTCTCCGAATATCTGCCCGATCTTATATTCGATCGTGTTGGATCCCGCGGCTTTCTGCGTGAAGCTGTGCAGGTACGGGAAAAGCTTCTGGTTGACGAAATCCCGCAGGTCATCCCCTGCAAGGGCCCTGTTGTGATCGATCTGACCGTCCTTGCCTTTCGGTGCCGCCCAGCTTTCCCAGCGGTAGGGTTGATCCAATATGTAGGTATATGGCTTCCCTTGTAGCGCAGCCTCGTCCGCGCGGTCCTGTTCGAGCCCGTCAAGGTATTTCAGGAACAGCAACCAGGATGTCTGCTCCGTATAGTCAAGTTCTGTGGTGCATCCCGCCTCTTTCCGGAGGGCATCGTCGATATTCTTGAAAGCTTGTTCGAACACTCTTACCTCTCATATCATCTTCATTTGTGGTCGTGTCTGTTGCAGGTTGATGGGGAAATCATATATCAAGGAGTTACGAAAAGCTACCATTTTGCAGGGTAGAAGGTCAGAGATAGCGTGGGGTGCCACTGAAACAAGGTTCCAGAAGGCCTTCGCGGGCTCAACACAGAGACAACGTTCTGTAGCTGTATAATATATATATTATACAGCCTCAGCATCAAGCATGACACAACAGTCTATTGTTATAAACATTTGACATCAAAATGCGGCTTGACACGTGTGCCTGCATATTATATATATATAATATGCAGTCGCGTAAGTCGTATTGGGTCAAATCACTAGCAGCAAGCAGGAAGGAAACGCTTACAAAATACTTTGACGAGGCCTACGATATCTCCGGCATCACAGTCTTCACTTACTCGGAAATTGATAAGCGCTTTTACGAATCCAGTGTGAGCTCTGGTAAGACAGTTTCTGATAAGCGGCTATTGCTAGGTGACTTGGTTAGAGACCTGAAAATGATCAGGGGATCGATCGAGGGGTTACTCAAGTACCTGGTTGAAAACGATATCCTGAGAAACGTTGAAGTGAGAACGGGGGAAGAGACCCAGTCGATCTTCTGCTCGAGACATTTCGAAGAAAAGAGTGTGTTCTCAGGCATACTTGAAATTGCAAATAGCCTGATCCCTAAAGGTTATTTTTCTCACTACACGGCTTTGCAGCTACACGGGCTCACGGACCAAATACCTAAGATCGTATACACAAACGTCGAGCAGAAAATGATGTACGATGTCGAGGAAGCGCGAGAGAAGTTGACTCAACCCAAGATAGATTTCGCCTTCAGGAATAACGTACGCAAAGGAAAGAAAGTCATCGAGGTCATGGATTACAACATCAAGGTCTTGCACGGAAAGGACACCAAGAATACGGGGGTCATCAGAAATGAATCCCCTGGCGTGCCAATATCCGTCACGAATCTTGAGAGAACGCTTATTGATGCCTGTGTGCGTCCCGAATTGTGCGGTGGAATCCATGAAGTAGTCAAGGCATACACGCTGGCAGCTCGCGAAGGAATATCCGTAAAGAGAATTGCAAAATATCTTACAGATATCAACTACGTATATCCCTATCATCAAGCCGTCGGGTTCTTGTTGGAACAGACGGGCCATGAAGAATCCGCACTTCGCTCGTTGAAGGACAATTTCCCGATGGAATACGATTTCTATTTACTCCACGGAAAAATAAACAAGAATCGGGAAAACCTGGCCTATTCGAAGGCATGGAGGATCTTTGTGCCTAAAGAGATGCTTCATAGTACACCGCCGAGATCGCACTGACCACTTCTCCAACATAGTCAAAATAATGATTGAAGTCTGACAGATCCTCTTTACTGAACACGGTATCGCATAAGGATGCGTAGTCCGCCTCGTGAAACTCCCTGTATTTCTCGAGGTTATGCAAAAGACTGAAATCGACAGCCTTCACGCCAAAGATGTTGTCTACGAGTGAAACGAGCAGTCCCCTGTTTCTTCGAAATACTTCGGTCAAGCCGTATTTTTCATTGAGCACATAGATATCATAAAAATCCCTTGCCCGACCCGTTTTGTATCTTCTGAATTCGTATTCGTCCATCTGCTGGCATATCGCCCGCAGCTTCTCGACCAGTATCATTTCCGGCGTGTACACCTTAATAAGAACGCCATCTTCTATATCCTTCTCGCTATATCCCTCACAGTATTCCGTCTTACTAAACTGAACCTTCACTGACTTCAGCCCCGTTTCCCTCTCGAAGGCCGTGTGCATGCGAAAATCTCCATTCTTGATCCCACGGAGCTCCTCATAAATAGAATTAGCCACAAACTTGAACTGTATTTCATAGCCTCCATGGTCATCCTCACCCCTCTCATCGAAGTTGAAATGAAACACTCTGTGGCCCTTCTCGTTGAAATGGCTCGAAAGAGCCTTTTCAAAACGACCCTCCAGTTCCTCCTTTGACATTTCGGCCGGCAATTCGAATAGCGAAAAATCTATATCCCTTGAAACCCTACTTATTGACTCGTGGAGATAAAGAGCTGTACCGCCTTTCAGAACCAATATCTCCGAGAGGAAATCGTCGAGAAATAACGCCTGCAACGTTAGTGCCTTTACATCATCGAGAAGCATGGGGCTATTATAGCATTCAACCCGTGAAGGTTGAAAGACGATAAGAAAATTTGAGAACGCATGTGCATGATAGTTTATATATATATAAACTACCATGGTCACTAATCGGCAATTTACCCTTACAGGTCAAGAGAGTTGTTGCTTCGGGAGTAAAAGACCATTTTATATATATATAAAATGGTGAACTTGTTCACCGAATATGAATCCCATAGTTGTAGAACTTGCTGGAAAACCGTTCGTTGTTCTTCTAGACGTATTTGATTATGTGTTAAGCGATAAAATCTTTGATGAACCTATGGATTACCGCGCCAAGCCACGCACCAGCCACAATCAGGCCAATCCCTACAAATGTCTGCCACCTTTCGAGTCCTTTATCCGGCAACACCAGAGATGCAGTGTACAAGCCCGCTCCCGCGCCACCGAGTATGAAGACCCAACCGAGGATGCTTCTGCCGGCGGAAGGATATTTCAGGCCGAAGATCACGTTATTGTCCTTGCCGTATTCCTCAAACACATTGTCAATCCATACTGCAAAGTCATCCCAGTTCTGCGGATAGGATTGAGCCCGAGCTCTTGCGGCAGCTGCATCTGCCGATGTAGCCCGTTGAGCTTCGGTGTTATCCCGATGACTTCTGGCGTAATCGTAATTCTTGCGAAGCTGCGGATCCGAAAGGACCTGCCAGGCCTCGTTAATGCGCAGCATTTCTTCATGGGTTCCGCCCCGGTCTGGATGATATCGCATGGCCCGCTTTCTGTAGGCCGCCTTGATGGCTTGGAAGGTCGCATTCAGTGGTACGCCAAGGATGTTATAATAGTCCCCGTCAACGGTGATAGGATCTGTCTCACTCTGTGTGACCTCATGTCCTCTTCTTTCTTCGACCACTCTGGACACGGCCAATGCGATTTCTGCAACGATCTCTTCGGTTGATACGTATCCCCACGTAACCGGCAAAGCAACTGAATGCAGGATCTCGCCTCCGGCCGTTTTGAAGATCAGATCGTATAAGGCAAACTTGTCCTTCCGAAGATCCAACCCCCAGGATTGTTCAATATACTCAAAATTCTCGGGATTTCTCCCATTCTCTCGCAGGAACTCCTTGATCTCGAGGATGGTTCTTCCGTTATAGTCAGGAACACTGGCCACCATCACGTCGACCTCATCGGAGCCTGTAATGGTGTTCAGATTAAGGAAGAAAGAGGTGTCCTCTTCATCCCTTCCTATGAACCTCCAACCCTTTTCCGAAGAAAGAGGGGACACTGCGGGATCCCCCTTATCGCGTCTTGAATCTTATGAGCAAGGGCTTGAGCACCGCGGATTTTATAAGCATTGTCATTCCCTCGAGAGAGTTAAAACGCTCGACAACTGCCATATCTATTGGGTCTTTATCGCATAGAATAGAACGACATCCCTCGCCAACTTTGGCCCGCGGCCTACCTTCACGGAGCCTTCCGGCACCCCAATCGCCTTCTCGAATTCCATCCTCTTCGGTTCCTGCCACGGCTTGCCATTTCTGTTAGTTTGATGCTGGTAGATGGCCAGAGTATCGCCTACCTTGAGGCTCTTCCAGAAATCATTGGCTTCTTTCCTCAACACATGCTTAAGGCTCGGTTGTGTCGACTCCAGTCCAGTATCCGGGTCAAGAAACACGACACAGCGACATCCTGCGGCATGCCGGGAGATGAATTCCTTAGCTTCGAGGAGATACCGTTCCCGGTCGGTAATCACCTTGTCGAATACCTCCACCCTGATGCTTGATGAAAGGCCCTTGATGTTCCCAACGTCTCTGAAATGTCTCAAGACTTCTTCGGGTATGGCTCTTTCCTCTGAGTCCAGCTCCACTTTGGGAAAGCTGCACTCTTGAAAGTACGCGATTTGTAATATGCAGGAGGCCGAATTCATATCTGCCAGATGCATAAGGATCGACCATTTCACCAGGTCGCGGTTGTCACCGTACCAGCAATTCTGCATGTGCTGCTCCGTATCTGGGGGTTTGTAGGATCGCCGAACTTGTCCCCATTAACCATGTATCCCCCGCTATTCGATCTCCTCATATTCCTCTTTTCCCTGGATGAAAGTTGCTTTCAGCAACTCGTCCTTGTCAAAAGTGACCTTGCCATTCTCATCGAGAAGTACCGGGGTCACGCCCGCCGCCGCGAGGATGGGTAGCCTGACACTCCAAGGGCCTTCGGGACTGTCGGGCTCTCTGCACCAACCAGGCAGAAGTCCCTGGTCAATCAGCCGGGCAAGCGCTTCCATCCTGAACACGATTGAGAGAGCTTTACCGGGTTTTCCCTCAAGCACACGGATGGCGGTGATGGCATGACCCTCAAAGTCTCTGTCTTCAGGAAACAATTTCGCCACTTCTGTAATGAACGCAATGACCTCCTCGCGAGACAGCGGGTTATCGTTGATCTCCCGGATGATAGAGTCTTTCTTGCCAGACTTAGCCATGAGGACACCCCCGCCCTGTTGATCTAAAGGCCCTGATGCTTGGATTGTCTGTGGATTTGACCCGCCTCGGTATAATCTCTATTGTCTATCGGGCGCGGAGAATTTGCAAGGCAATTTGCCAGGAGCAATCTAGTCGTGACTCCGTTCCAATCTATTCCTGCCTGACGTGTAACGAGAACCCCGCCCCTCAGGACCTTCCGGTATCCCGGTGACTCGCGTCTAGTCCCATTACTTAGGGACCGAAACAGTCATCCCTTCCGTTTCTTCCGGTACCGAGAGAAACATCGCACGTTTCTTTGACATGCCTACGTCACCACTGTACAATTCATAGAAAGTGTGGACCTGCGGAGCAACGCAGCCGTTTCTCTTCCTGCTGGTCCACGTGGGGGGGGTGCCGATGCCTGCAACTGAATCCGATGATTCTTGCCCGCTGGTGGAACCAGGATGGAGCGAACCGGAAAAGTGGGTCTGGCAGGAGGTTCAGGCGGGGCGAATCGCGAACTTCAATGACCGATATGGGAAGATCGATCCAAGAAGCCCCGACGGTTGGTCGGCGATACGCGAGATTACCCCCTTCTTTCTAGAAACCATCCTCACCCGTGATGTCTACCAGAAAGCGTTGCCCCGCCAGGGCGTCCGCATAGTTGGTGCCTGGGTCCGACAGCCCATTGACCTTGCACATGGATCCCTCTCGCATCCGTGGTGGCTCGACGCAAGCCGAATGGAAAAAGACGCAGACTTGTCCTACCTGTCGACCACAAGCAGTATCTCGCTGGAAGACTCAGCTTTCATCGGAGGCCTGAGACTGCAGTCTGCCAGAATCGACGTCCAGTTGAATCTGAGCGGCGCGAAGTGTACCGGTCTGCTGAATATGAACTCTCTGGAGACCAAGGGGCACCTGTTCATGGGTAAGGGTTCCCAGGCGGGTGCCGAGTTTGCGGAAGTCGATCTGAGGGGAGCTAAGGTCGGCGGCACACTCGATATGACTGGTGCGAAGTGTACCGGCAAATTGAGTATGGGCTCTCTGGAGACTACGGGGCATCTGTTCATGCGTTCGGGTGCCGAATTCGCAGAGGTCGATCTGAGGTCGGCCAAGGTCGGAGTTCAACTGGACATGAGCGGCGCGAAGTGTACCGGTCTGCTGAATATGAACTCCTTGGAGACGAAAAAGCATCTCTTCATGGGTAGAGGTGCTGAGTTTGCGGAGGTCGATCTGAGGTCAGCCAAGGTCGGTGGCGTGCTCGACATGGGCGGCCAGTCAGGCATCGTTGGTGCTAGGTGTACCGGCAAATTGAATATGGGCGCCGTTGAGGTCAGCGGATCCGTGTACATGCGTCGAGGTGCTGTGTTTGAATCGGAAGTGTCTTTTGTTTTCGCACAGATTGGTGGCCGGTTTGATATCTCTGGCGCTCAGTTTGCTTTCCTCGATATGACAGAGACTTGTGTGCGAGGCGAATTTCGTCTCGGGTCCAGAACAGAGGCGAAACCAACGTGGCCGTCCGAGTCGCGGTTGGTGCTACGAAACACCGCAGTATCCACCGTGCAGACCGCCGGACTCGATGCCTTTCCCAAGGATCTTGACCTTGCCGGATTCACGTATTCGCGGTTGGAAGGCCTGGGCATTACGGGCGACGAGCCCCAGAACATTAACTGGAAGAGTACATTTGTCACTTTGCTCCAGAGAGACAGGAATTACTCCCCTCAACTGTATCAGAATCTCGCCGGTGTCCTGCACACCATGGGCCATCCGGATAAAGCGAACACCATTCTTTACGAGGGTAAAGAGCATGAACGCAGAGAGATGAAAGCGCGAGGCCACAGAGCTAAATGGTGCGGGCTGAGCCTTTTGAAATGGACTATTGGGTACGGGTACGGATACCGGTACTTCTTCTCCCTGGTGTGGCTGGCCGTGTTCATTGCACTTGGCGCGTGGGTTGTCAGTACCACTACCCCAGGCAACACCTGGGGTACGATTAAGACGCTCGGATTCAGCTTTGACATGCTGATTCCCCTGGTGAAGCTGGACGAAAGCCATTTTAGGGTCTTTTCTCAGGAGATGACCGGCTGGCAATACTACTACTTCTTTCTACACAAACTGGTGGGTTATGTTCTGGCTTCCTTTGTCCTGGCGGGACTGTCCGGCATTACCAAGAAGTGAGCCTGCCAGACAGTTCTGTGGCTACCCCGGGCAATCAAAGCGTTGAATGACACGCCCTTCGACCCTTGTATCTTTGATAAGCTCGGCAGAATGTGTTAAGAGTGTTATGCATAATACTACTTTTATGGGGGAGAGGACCGTGGCAAGGAAAGCACTTTCTATTTGCACGATAGCGGTAGTTTTGATTAGTCTTAGTCTTCAACCACTCATTGCGTATGGCGAGGGTATTACAGGCAAAACCAAAGAGATCATAAATAAGGGAATGTTCTGGAAGGATGATCATCTTTCGGAAATAAGTTTTCGGACTGTTTATCCAAAGCAACTGTATAAGAAAAGTTATCTCTCTTGGGTCATCCTTGGTTCCACGGTAGTCGCAGGTGCAGCCGTGACCTATTTTACGCTTGGCCAAGGGGCTCCTGCCGCAGCAACAGGGGTCAGCACCGTTGCAAGTTGGGTCGCGGGGGGTGGTGCCGGTTCGTATATGGCCGGTTTATCTACCGTTGGTGGACTGGTCGGAGGGAACGCAATTACAGGTGCTGTAATTCTCAATGGTCTTTCGTATGGGCTGATAGGCGGATCAATGGGGAAGTTTGCTGCATTATCCGCCGCTGCCAAATTTGGCGTCATCGCTAACGTTACCTCAACCGTGCTGGACGGAGTAGCAGTTCTTGATAGAGGGGATTCAGGAAGATTGTATTACACCGTACGGCTTGTTATCCCTCGAGACCTGGGCAGCAGGAAGACAAGAAAACTCGTCGACGAAATCTACGACAATGAAGAGAAGAAGTTCGGGGCAATAGAGAAAGGTGATGAGATTGCCGCCACAAGGTATAAGGAGTTTCACGATGCCCTCATGAAATCAGGCAGCCAGCTGTTATCAAGAGTTCTAGCGAGCAAACAACCATCTCAGGAGGACTTGCTGGTGCTCGGAATGATAAACTACCAGACAGGCAATGTCGGATTGTTCCAACAAGCTGTGAAGAGGCTTTCAGATGCCAATCTTGATCGCGACAAACGCAGCTTTGTAGATTACTTGATCGCAGTTAACCATCTGCTTGATGGAAATGAGCAGCGCGCACTGGAATTTCTGGAAAAATCTTCAGAACAGGAACCGTATGCCTTGGAACCTGGTCTTCTAACTATTAATGTGCTCGGGAGCAGTTTTCGGAAAAACGAGCAGAGAATAATCGACAAGATTACGCTTATGGAAAAGAAGTACGATTCTGATAAATATTCAGGGCAATACTCATTGTTAGCACCCTACTATCGAGTAGCAAGCCTTTACTATAATAACAAGGATTACTTGTCGGCGCAGGCGTATTATGAAAAGGCTCTCGGTCAGATAACCTTAATTCAAAAACTCGTTGGTGCCGATGATCTGACTAGGCTCATTAACCTAGGGATTGCAAATTGTCACTATCAGCTCGGCTACAAAGGCAAAGCGAGCAAACTCTTCGCTAAGGTTACCAGTGGTCTCGAGGAAGAAAAGCGTAAACAATTTGAAGCCCAGTATGCAGGCACCAGATGAGTTTACACCGAGGAGAATCAGAACACCGTACTTGAGGATGAGATGAGCAACGATTCGTCGTATAAGAGCATGGTATGTGTTGTTGCGCTTCTTTTCCTGGTCTGGGGGGCACCGGCATTTGCGATTAATCCCGTAGGCACCACCAGACTTATAAAAACGGGCGCGGTAGTTAAGTACGCTGACAAGTTAGCTAAATACGGTATAAAGAGTCTTAATAACGTCGATCTATCACTTGCTTCAAAATCTGACAACATAGCGACACTCCTGGACTACCAATGTAATGCAGGGCGGATATCGGGAACTCAGGCTCACAGATTCTACAAAGGGTTCAACTCCCTAGATAGGGGAGACGAACTGCTACTAAAGTGCTTTCAGCAAGAGAGCTGCCATGTTGAAAAATACTTCAATAGCTTGAAGAAGGTTGACAATGCAGCCCGCGTGGCCGGGAAAGAATTGTCCAGAGGAAAGATCGGCGGCTCATATGCGCGTATGAGACAAGTCGCTAGAAAGGGAAAGGAAGAATGCCATCACATGCCCTCAAGGGATGCATTAGAGAAATCCGGAAGCGGGATTTCTGCAAATGACGGATCTGCCATTAAAATGGACAAGACAGACCATAAAAAGACAGCAAGTTTTGGAAACTCGCCAGGCGCCGCGGAATATAGAGCCAAACAGGCACAGTTGATAAATGAAGGCAAATTTGGAGAAGCATTCGAAATGGACGCCATCGATATTGAGTCAAAGTTTCCCGGAAAATACACAGAGGCTATCAGCCAGGCTCGAGAATATGCCAAATCTATGGGGTATTACAAATAAAGGGAGGGGAAATGGCATATGATATAAGGCCATTTCATGGTATTGGACCGATAACATTCGGCATGGATCGTTCTGAAGTGAGAAAGACGCTGCCCGCACCATTTGAAGAGTACAGGCAAAACGAATTTGCCAACAACACGTCTGATGCCTTCGACAATATCGGGGTTACGGTCCACTACGATCAGGACAACAAGTGTGAGTGTATCTCCATATGGTCAGATGAGGAACCCGTGACATTCCAAGAAAGGGCAATTTTCAAAGAGAACCCATCCCAGATAGTTGAATGGATCAAAGTATTGGACGGAAGCGCCAAATTGGGCGGAGAGAACACTCTAACGTCAACGCTTTATTGCATGTCCATTGGTTTTGACGGCGACCCCAGTGATCCAGATGCAAGTATCAGCGATATTACGCTATTCACAAAAAGATACTACGAGACCAACCTGAAGGATTATGTTTAGGAGATAGCAAAAGGACATACTAACCGGTAGCTACGTTGACGACCAGCTCTCCCGATCCACCTGTTTGAATGATAAACAGGACTGCCAGGTTAAGATAAGGTTCAGCACCGCATTTCTCTTGGCAACGGCCACACGTTCGCATTCACGTCGACTTCGTCGCTCTCGCTTTTCACTAGCGTCCACCCGCCTTCTCATGCACACACCCGTCCCATATCTCCTGGGGAAGGACGATCTTCTCCGTTCTGGGAATGCTCCAGACCGATGCCCCCGTGTTAAGGTCGATCCCGTTTCTCAGGTACGCCCTGTATGCCAGCTGGCTGCAGTAGAAGGATCCCTCCGTGGCTGAGTCGAAGAAGTTGAGGTTATAGGGCTTGTTCAGCTCCGCCTGTCTAATGCAGTACGCGGCAACGTCCTCCCGGATCGCCACGGCCCGGGCGGGGTCAATATCTGCCGACAGGAGAGGATATGCAGCGCCGTAGAGCATATCGACAAAGGGGCCTCTCTCGGACCTCATCTCCTCCGCATTCCACGTGGTGCCGGTAATGTCGAAGGTGATGACCTTGCCCTTTGCGCCCGCCTCAACACACCTGCCCCCTGGCCCAATGTAGATGACAATGTGGTCCACGTCCCCCGGTATGAGCTTCCCGATAAGGCGCCAGAACTGTCCGGTAATGTCCGCACCACCGCCGTCGGTGGTACAGAGAAGGTCACCGGTCTGGACCCTCAGGCCTTCTATCTCGTAGGTGTGAATCATGGTCTCTCCTCCACCCCGACGGGCGCGGCTGCTCCCACTACTACCACGTCGTCTGCTCCATCGTCGCGTATATGGGACGCACGATGCTCGCCAACACATATGCCTGGTGTGCCTTGACCGCCTCCTGGAACTTGAACCAGTGGCTTTCCCTGTAATCGCCCTTCCACACCCACCGTGTCTCCGTCCCTGGCACCGTGTCCCCTCCGCCAGAGGTGTCCGCGGTTGTGAAACCCACGGCCTCCTTGAACCAGACGTCCTTGTCGTACTTCGTGAACTCTGACCCGATAAGGGCCTTATAGCTCCCGACGCGCTGAGTCTTCGTGCTGGCGCTGTCCCCTATGGCATTGCCGAGATCCGTAAGAAGAGAGCTCCTCGCGTCATCGTCAACGAAGCGGCCCCGGTAGAGGTCGAAGAGACACCCCGCCGCATCGAGAAAGCGTGGCTTGTTGTCTATGGAGGCGTGGCTTGGCACGAGACGTTTGTCCTTCCAGAGCTCGTTGGGTACGTCCGGGCTGTGCTTGGCATCGGCATGACCCACACTGGGGATGAGTTTCTCCAGGAGTCCCGCCATGTTGTTGAAGCCGTCATCAGCCCCCACAAAGTTCTGGTGAGCGAACGTGTCAGCGAAGGTATGGGTCGCTATCCCGATGCGGTAGAGGTCATGGAGGCCGAGCGCCTCAGCGAGGACCTGTTGAGCGCTCAAGCTGTTGGGGATCGTGTTCATGAGGTGGAGCTTCCCGTCAGCGCGCCTGGCTGAATCCCCTGCTATCTCGGTGAGGGATCCGGGAAGGAAGTGGAAAACAGGGTATATGCGCATGAGCTCCTTCTGGGGCTTGAGGATATTGACGGTCTGGCTGATGTAGCTC
>DBQU01000002.1 GCA_002305765.1 Deltaproteobacteria bacterium UBA1386 | reverse complement strand
GGCCACAGCACCGGACAATGCCCCCGTCCGTGCAGCCAAAAAAGACCAGGAACAGGCCCAGAGGAAGGGTCACCACCGCCCCGAGATGAAGGCAGGAATGGGGGCATAAGGATGGAAGGAATACGCCTGATCCACGAGGTAGGGTCGCCTCATTCGAGGCGAGAAAAGAGCACAGAGGAAGGCAGTCGTGAGGGCAGCAGGGGCGGCCGCGCGAAGCTCAGGCCGACCCCTATTCCCATCGTGACCACCTCTCTCACATCGCCCAACCTCGACCCTATCGTCACCCATCGTCTCTCCCTGACCGCCTGCCGTTCCCTGCCTGACGCTGCCCTGCTGTCACGTGTATCTGTCATTGAGGAACCAGTAAGGTTGGCCGTATTACGCGCAATCGAAAACGGCCAATGGGGAAGGGCTCGGACAGGCCTCGCCCTTCTCTTCGGTCCCGGGCATCGAGACGTTCCTCAAGGAGCTCACTCATGAAGAAAAAAGACCCCGCTGCGAAGAGATTCCCGGGATGGAAGCACGTCCGAAAAGCGAACCCCCAGGACGTCCGCAATAGCATCGTCACCCTCAGGTTCACTCCCCCGGAGAAGGCCGCTCTCGAGCACATCGCGACCGCGCGGGGTGATAGCCTCTCGGACTTCTTTCGGACATCCATCATGAGCGCCGCCCGGAAATTCATCGACGCCGAGAAGGCCGCTCTCGGGGCACACCCGGACGTGGCAACACCCAGCATCAAGGGCGCAACTGACCAGTACGTTCACCGCAAGGCCGCCCCGGTCGCTCCCCTTGCCCCGGACCAGTTCGACCCCGTGTTGTTGGACATCTATCGATCATTGCAGGCCGTGGGAGGCACCGCCCGAGAGATCTATCTCGCCCTCGCGGCAGGCCCCGGATATGACCCGTCCGACCCGGACAACATCGAGAAATTCGATTGCATCGCGGAGGCATTCCAGGAAGTGCAAGGGGCGATTGAGGACTATCTCAACCTAGAACCCGGGGCAGAAGTGCGCATCATCCCGCCCACTGGAAAGGGCGAACACCACACCGAAACGGCCGCGTTCCGGTCGGCGATGGAAGAAGACGACAGCTTGGAGGACTACTAAATATGATCATGAGCGTAAGCCAGGGCAGGGGAATGCGGGGGTGCATTTCGTATGCATTGGAGGGCAAAGTGCCCACGGAAAAGGGGCAGGAAAAAGGCCGGAAGCAGCCGACTCGTGACCTTGGAAAGGATTTTAGCAGGACCATCGACTATGCCTACAACCCGGCGAAGGACGCCCTTGTCTTGGATTATAACCTGACGCGGCAGGTCCCCGGAAAAGAGACAACACGGTCCATCACCAGGGAAATGCTGACGGTCACGAGGCCGACGAAGGACCCCGTCGCACACTTTTACATCCGGTGGCACCGGGATGATCAGGCGACCAAAGACCTGGCAACGCTCAGGTCATTGACCCGCGAGGCCCTCGAAAGATTCAGCCCGGGTCTGGCCCAGAAACATCAGTACGTGGCCATTCTCCACAATGCCCACAGCCGAGATCCGCACGTCCACATAGTTGTCAACAGGGTGCCTGTGGTGCCCCGCTACCGGAACAGCAAGGGCCGCATGACGCCCACGCCGGTCCTAAATACCTGGGGCTCAGAGCACAGGTGCTATGCCATTTGTAACGCTATGGAGGACCGTTATCCCCACCTCATGCGGCACCTCTCCCGTGACAACGAACTGCCGAAATACATCCGCGAAAAGCCCGGCACGTACCGCGGACAGCAACGCGCCATCGCCGCGGGCAAGACCCGGAAGCCGTCCCCCCGGAAGGCGGTGTTCGACGCTGTTATCCCCGCACTTCGGGACGACGTGAAGACAACCAACTGGTACACGCTGTCCCAATCCCCGACCCTCAAACAGGCAGGCATCACGGTTCTCGTTCGCACCGGGCCGGGCAGCCATCGGGGTAGGGATTACATCAAGAACTTCGAGCCCGTCACCTCAAAGACCATCGTTCGGAAGATCCTCGGGGTGCGCTTCCAGGACGCACAGGGACGTACCTGGGCACCGAAACAGATCCATTCGAAGCTCAAGGTGTCAACGATCCAGAAGGTTCTGGATAGGCATCTTGTAAAAGAGCAGCGGATCGCCGAAGCAAAGGCCAAGCAGGATCTCCGGCGTGACCTCGGTATCGATAAGATGCACGCCGATGGACTCGCAGAAATGCGAGCGGAGAGAGCAAAGGTGGACGATGCCGGCAAGCGCATGACGAAGCTCAAGGAGTTGGAAAAGGCCCTGAGTGGCGGGGAGAAGAAGCTCGACGGGATGGAGAAGAAGCAGGAAGAGAAGGAGAAGGACCAGGGAAAGGGAAAAGAGAACGAGCGGTCCGCCTGGACGTACCGAGGACCGGACCTCGACGGAAGATAAGGAGGCAAGTATGTACTGTACTAATTGTGGATGCGAGATCAAGGAGGGCGCCCGTTATTGTCCATCATGCGGGTCAGCCATCGAAACAACCGCCCGGGAAGTGGCGCCAGTGGCCAATCCGGAAGGGGACCGAATTCAGTCTGAGAGCTTTTCTGGTAGGCAGGAGGGTCATAGGCAGGCCCCCCCTTCGAAAAGCGCCGTAGAACGCAATTCTCGAGGTCGTTTTTCCGGGCGAGCATCGAAAAAAGGCCTTTTTCTGGTCATTGCCGGGATCCTCATCCTCGTGGCCCTCGGAGCTGGCGGATACTGGTGGATGCACCGGGTCCCTGGTGCTACGACATCCAGTAACGACATCGTCATCGAGAAGGACCAGGCAGGGGTGCCGGTGGAGAAGAAGGCGGAGGAAACAGGGAAACAGACCGAGTCACGGGCCCCCCAGACACCGCCGGAGAAACCCGCGCCGGCCCCTCCTGTCCAGGAAAAGAAGACGGTGAAGAAGGTCCCGAAGGTCCCCGCGGCCCCTGCCCCTGCACCGACACCGAAATGGACGTACCGGCCGGACCCACAGCCCTCCCGGCCTGCCCCTGCCCCGAAGCCCCAGGCACAGAGAAACGGTATCGGTGCATGGCTCGACAAAACGCTCGGGCCCGAGAGGCCCGTGACCCCGCCCCCGTCGGTAAGCGATGCGCGGGGCACAGGACAGTAACCATTAAATACAGGAGGTAATACATGAGACGAGACGTAGCAGCAATCATCTTAGTAGTAGCCCTCTTCTTGGCGGCATGCGTTGGAGGAGGCCCCTCCACCCAGCAGGATCCCCGTGACGTCCTCGTCATGGCGAGCATCAAAAAGGCCATGGCAGCAAAGGGACCCACAGACTATCTCGCCCTCTACGCCGGAAACCCCGATCTTGAGCGCGATATGCACCCCTCGGAGAGGATGATGATCCTGGCTGGGGTCATGGGGGAAGTCAACGGAAACGACATCGATCTGTCACAAATTCAGAATGTCAAGTTGAAGCCTGAGGGCAGCCGTAACCCGGCCTCATACTGGCTCAAGGGCACGTTTACATACAGTGGACCCGCCCTGGTTGGCTCCACGAAGGTGCAGGTCCCGGACGGTGGCACCGGGACTATCTATGTGGGTGCCAAACATAAGAAGGACGGGTCGTGGTACCTGGACAAACTGTCGTTTGAGCTCACCACCGAGACCCGCCGGGCGGCACTGGCGGCACTGAAAGGAGGTAAACGATGAAGATATGCAGCTGTGGAACAGAAAATAACAGCACGGCCCGGTTCTGTACCGGATGCGGGGCGGAACTCTCGGAAACCAAGCGTAGCTGGACCATCCGTCCGATCTGGTTCGGCATCGCGGGGATGGTGATGTACTATGCCGGTATCTGGCTGATGCAGGTGATCCAGCAGCACTCAGTGGAGGTGATCAAATGAAAGAGAAAAGAACAACAATCCAGGATGTCCGGGACATTATAGCCCGGGAGCAGTCTTCGGTCACAACGCACGTAGCCCCGTGGGTGTGGATGCTGGTCATCTGCCTGCTCATGTACAACATCAAGACTATGTTCGCCGCGTCCATCGTGGGCCTTGCCATCACGATTGGATCCCTCATCCCGCCCATCATAGCGGCCGTGTGGCTGGCTGTATGGTTCAAGGATCGAACACAGGCCACAGGATACAGGCTGGCAAGTAAGCTCCAAGGGAGGAGATAACGTATGGGACTTATAGCAAACGTACGCAACAGCATCAATGCAAGGATAACGGCATATGGCATTGCCGGCACTATCCCCAGCGTGCCCGAAGCGAGCCTCGAGACGCTGTCCCCTGACGCCATCTTTCAGGACTGGCGGGCACAGGAACGACTATGCGATGTCGTGCAAGCCGAGGGAGACGAGGCGATCCGGCATCTGCTCATCAACTATACACACCGGACCAAGCTCGCCATCCTCGAATACGCCCGGGAGCACGGCATGGACGCGGCAAAGAAGCACTACCGTACCCCGGAGACCGCACCGGAGACGGGCAGGGTCGTCCTCTCCATCGTGAGGATTTTGCTTGCCTGGATCATCGTGACCGCGATCATGGCATTGAAGTGGAAAGTGAAGCCCGCAAATGCGGCGCTGACAGGTGTGTCCGCTGCCGGCGCCATGGCGATGGTCGAATGCTGGTACTACGTCGGGACAGATCTCATGACCAAAGCGTGGTCCTGGTGGCAGCAGACCACGAAACCGGCCGTATGGCGGGACATCGATAAACTCGGGGAGTTCTATTTGCATGGCCACCTGTCCGCGACCGAACTCAATCAGTCTATCGCCATGGCCCGATCCATCGAGGCGCGTTGTGCCTGGGACCGCACGACCCGGGTCCCCGTCGGTACCGCGACGGGGCTCCTCAGGGCGGAGGGCGTTTGTGCCGGCATGCAGACAGGCACACCCTTGGACCTCTCCCTAACGGATATGTGTACGTCTCTCCTGGTCGTGGGCGGGACGGGCTCGGGGAAAACGCAACTCATCAATGCAATGATCGTCCGTCTTATGAGCTCAGACCCCACGTCCAGCATCGTTATCATCGACCCCAAGCGGTCCTCGATGCTCGACGTGTACAACGCGTACCTCGCCATGCCGGAGGAGATCCGGCAGAGCTACAAGTTCCGTGTCATTGGCCCGGAGACGTGGGAGGCCGGGTACAACCCGATCGATCCCGCCATTATGACACCGGAGGCCGCGGCGGCGATCCTCGCCGATGCGATTAAGGCCGAGGGGGGATCGGGAGGTGACGACTACTGGAACACAATGGTGGCCGAGATCGCGTATGCAACCATGCACATCCACGACCTCGCAGGCCTCAACAGGGATTTTGCCGCCCTGTATGCGACAATGACAGCGCCGGCAGAGGAACTCCTGGGCATTATTGAGGCGGCGGAGAAGCGTAATACTGGCAACGACCACGCGCTGGAGACAATTAAACGAGCGTCGGAGATCGTCCGCGTCAACCTGATCGAGATCCCCGACAAGACCAAGGGCAACATCGTCTCGAGCATCTCTAGCTGGCTGGGGCGTTTCACGATGCCGTCGATGCGGAATTTCAGGACCTCTACTGTCAGTCTGAGCGATCTCCTGAACGAGAAATGCTTGTACGTGATCGACGTGCCGGAGAGCCTCGGGAAGCCGGGCAGGTTGTTGAGATACTACCTGTTCCGGCAGGTCTACGACGTTGCTCTCTCGCGGCTCTCGGACCGCACCCTCAACCAGGACCGGCACATCATTATGTTCGCCGACGAGGTGCAGGAGAGCACGAACCAATGGTCATTCCGGAAGAGCGCTCTCTCCCGTGAGGGAAAGCTCTGCATCGTGGCAGCCACCCAGTCACGTTCGCAGCTCCTGTCCGTATGGGGCCACAAGGAAGCCACGGACACTGTCACGGCCAACTTCCGGAGCCGGATCATCTTGGGAACAGACGATCTCGAGACACGCGAGTGGGCCAAAAAGCTCATCAGTGAGGGGGAAATGCCTGAGCACAGCTACGGCACCTCCACCTCTCGCAACGTTGGAATGAACATCGGCGGTGGCGGGGGAGCAGCCGGCGGCCTGATGATGGGCAACCCCATGGCACTATTCGGTCTCGGGTCCATGAACGTGGGGAAGAGCTGGAGTAAAAACCACACGGTTCAGTTGAAGCGCAGCCCCTTGCGGGACGAGCTGTTTGACAGTCTCGGAGCCCGGCAAGCTATCTGTATCCTCAACCAGGGTAACTGCCGCAGGAAATCCCTGGCGGAGCTAGAAGGCCTCTTCCTCAAGAAGGACGCTGAGCTCGCGCGTAAACTGAGGGACCACCACGTATCGCTGACACTGGAGGACCGTTATGGAACAGACACAGACACCGCCGCCCTCGAACAGGCAGCTCCTGGAGGAGGTGCTGGAAACACAGAGCAAAATGACAGCTGTACTGGAGAGGCAGGCCCGGAGCATAGACAGGATGACGGACCTGATGGAGAGGCTGCAGGCGACGTTGCACGACCTGGAGTCGAGGCCGGCACCGGAGAAGGCGGAGAAGATCATCGGGATGCTGAAGGTGGAGCTGCAGGATTTTGTGAGGGCAGCGAGGACCTCTCCTCCCTCCTCGACGACGCCGACCCCACCGCAGGGAAAGGAGCCGCAGGAGCAGAAGAGTAGCGATACGGACAGGTATAACAGGGCAGCCATCAACAGGCTGATCCACAAATAATAACAGGAGGTGCAGCATGGGAGTCAAGGAATTCGAAGAACGGGAAAGGGAACGCAAGGAAATGGAGAAGAAGGACAAGGAGAAGGGCGGCAAGTACGACGATCGGCCTGATATCCCGCCGGATCACAGTCCTGATCTGAAACCCGAGAACGAGGTGGCCCGGAGAGACCCGGTCAGCAAAGAGATCCGTGACAAGCAGCTCGCGAGGGCGGACGGACACGGGGAGAAGGCCGAGAAGAAGCTCGACGGGATGGAGAAGAAGCAGGACGGCCATGAGAAGGCGAGAGAGGCGAGGGAACAGGACCGCCAGCGGGATGATCGCAGCCGCGAGAGGGAGAGGTAGACGAGCATGTACGGAGAAGAACTGCACGACAACGGCATGACGGACGAGGAGATGATCGTGCACCTCAATCTCAAGTTCGCCAGGCAGCACCTGAGGCTGTGCAACCTGGAGCGCCGCGCGGGCCTGCCGGAAGGCGAATACAGTCAGTGCACCACGACGGAGGAGATCGTGGAAGCAGACGAGAGGATCCAGGAGCGGATACGGAGGCTGGAGAGACACTATACGGAGCAGGACCGGGAAGCAGAAGAAAAAAGGAAAAGGAACTGGAAACCATATATCTAAACGGAGGTGCAGCATGGCAGAAACACAATCATTGGAAGAACGCGTGCAGATCCTGGAGCAACTCACGGCCGAGGTTCAGACCACCATCTTCAAGAAATGCATGGACGGATGCGGGCGCAACCGTGTCATGGGTACCAGATATACCCGCTTCGGTAATGTCACAAGGGACGATTTCGGAGACATCCCTGGTGGCGGCGAGCACTGCCCTTGTTGCGGAACCAGGCTCACAGAGGTCAGTGGCGCCGAGTGGCTGGCAGTCAAAAATGGAGGTGCGGCGTGAAGAACACGGTATCGGCAATAGTATTGCTTGTAGCAGCAATTGTCCTCGCTGGTTGTGCAGAAAGTGGCTACAACATGCAAAAAGGCGCGGCGATCGGAGCAGCGGGCGGAGCGATCGCGGGGCAGGTCATGGGGCGTGACACGGCCTTTACGCTCATCGGGGCCGGTGCGGGAGCGCTCGTTGGAGCCATCACAGGCAATGCCGTCGACCAGCATGTGCAGAAACAGCAGGGACAGGGCGGACAGGCAACGGCGTACCCATCGGGACAGGCACAGCAGGATCCCCCCGGTCGCTGGGTTGAAGTGCCTGGGCAGTGGAGTGGCGGGAAATGGGTCCCCGCGCATACGGTGTGGGCGCCCGTGAACCCGTGAGGCATAGGACGTGTATCATTGTTAACAAGCTGACAAACAAACAAATGAACAGGAGGGCAATATGAAAAGAGATACAGTGGCAGTAGTGGCAATCGGGGTGGCAGTGCTGGTGATGGTGGCATGCGTGATCGTGGGATTCGCGGGGCCTGTACGGGCGGACCAGGATCTGTTGGCCCCCGCGGAGATCAAGTGCCAGGAGGCGTTGGCGTCCCTGGAGAACCGCAACTGGGGGCAGGTCGTCGAGCAGCTGACGGCCTCCGGGGAGGAGCGGTCGGCCATGTCCCTGTCCGTGATGCCGGTCCCTGAGGGACAGGCCCCGCGGGCGGTGACACCGAAGGACGTCAGGCTGGTGCATGCTTTCAGGTTTGGCGGGGACAGCGTCGTGTTTGAGAATACGGACGGCGGCGGGCGGTGCATGGCCAGGGCGTATAATATGATCGAGCGGGCCGGCAAGCTGCGGCCGGAATGGACGGTTGAGGCCGTATCACTGGCGGGGGTCGGCGAGGTGAGACGCGCACCGGACGTGATCGTGCGTAAATAGCAATCCATCAAGGCCGGGCGTGATGAACCCGGCTGTTACCTCCTAGCCCGGGGTCCTTCGAGGCCTCGGGCTTTTTTCGTGGCAACGAACAGACCCAGGAGGGCTCCACGCTCGCCCTCCTTCGGAACCTCCCACCGCCGGGGAGTGCTCTTCGCCGCCCCCGGACCCCCGGCACACGCGGGAGGGGCCCGTCCGGCTGTCGCCGTCCACCCCCGCGTATGAGGGATGTGTGTGGCTGCATCGGAAGGTTTTCCGGACGGAGAGAGGCAAAGGCAACAGATGTTGACAGGGAAAAGGTCCGTGAGGTGAAGGCCTTTTTTTCGGGGCGGTCCATCATCGGCGCAGCGTTACATCATTTTCTGCTTTTTCATTCATGGTTCCGGATAGTTAGAGCGCAAAATCAGGGGGGACGGGAATTTCCCGTCTGTCCCGATTTTGAGGCCTTTTCCTGAATGATTCCGGTTGGTTAAGTTGCCTGAAAATGTAACGCTGTTTTGATAGTGTCAATGATTCCGGTTGGTTACAGGCCCCGCGCGAAGGCCTTTTTCCCCGGGGAGCGGGCCGTGCTGAAACTTTTTTAAAAAAAAGATTCGACATTTATTGCCGCTGTGAAGTGGCGTCAATAGGGCGTTTACGCGAGGTCCGACTTGACATCCTGGTAATATCTGCTATACTTATAGTTAAGGATATATGGGAATGACCGATAATATATACAAGGAGGTAACAAACATGGACACAATCATCACCGATCCCGCACGTGAACGGATCCTCGACCGGTCCCGCGAGCACGAGGAAGCCCCCGTATGCCTAGCTTGCCACGTGGAGATCCAGGGCCGCCACGTAATCGCGTGGGAGACGACGCATTTTTGCACTCGCTGCGGGTCCCAGCTCGTGCGCGTGGGCCTGGCAAAATACACGACAGACAGGAGGACAGCGTGCCAACACTAATTTTGAAGGACATCCCCGCGGAGCTTCATCGGGCGGCAAAGGTCCGGGCAGCGCAGGAGGGGATCACGCTCAAAGCGTTGATCCTCAAGGCTGTCGAGGAGTACCTGGCCCGCGCGGAAAAAAAGGGAGGAGGGCGATGATGCAGCAGACCCACACCATCACCGACGCCCTGGACTCCCTCGCGACCCTCTCGAAGACCCCCGACTTCAACGACGCCATGGAGGTTGTCTGGTTCGCCTTCGATCCCAAAAAGGACAAAGAGGCCTTCAACCGCATGTCCCTGCTTACCACGCTCTTCAGGGGGAGCCTCGACGGGAACGTGAAACCGCCGATAGATCTCCCCGCGATGTACCAGGAAAGGTACCGGGCACAGAGGAGGACAGCATGAAGCCACTGGACGGACGCTTGTTCACCGCGATCGTGGACCGCGATCTGAACGCTGTCAGGAAGGCGCTTGATGCCGGTGCGGACGTGAATGCGAGGGACGCCGACGGCACCATTCCCCTCCACGATGTGTGCTATCGCGGCCACCTCGACCTCGTCCGCCTCCTCCTCGACCACGGCGCGGACGTGAATGTGAGGAACAACATCAACCAGACCCCCCTCGACCTGGCGTGCATGCGCGGCCGCACCGACACCGTCCGGCTGTTGCTGGAGAAGGGTGCGGAGGTGGAACCGAGGAACAAGCTGGACTGTCCTCCCTTCCATTGGGCGATGCGCCTTCCTCCTTCCAACCCCGCCCGCGAGGAGATCCTCGATCTCTTCCGGGAATTCCATCCCGAGCTCGTCATGGAGGCGTACTGCACGCAGGAGCAAGGTGATGCCTAGCAGATTCCACACACAACAACACAGCAGGAGGTAATCAATATGAGAAAGAACATCGCCGTGGATCCTTATCAGATTATTCTTGACGTCGAGGACGCCCCCCGCCTCATCGCGGCCGGGGCAGATGTGAACGCGAAGATAAGCACTGGCACACCGCTCCACAAGGCGTGCCTGAACGGGCTCACCGACATCGTCCGGCTGCTGCTGGACCACGGGGCCAAGGTGAACGCGAGGGACGGGAATAAACAAACGCCGCTGTACCTGGCGGGGTCCCACGACATCGTCCGGCTCCTCCTGGACCACGGGGCGTATGTGAACGCGCGTAGCAGGGCCGGCAACACCCCCCTCCACTTTCTTCTGGGCCACGCCGACATCGTCCGCCTTCTCCTGGAAAAAGGGGCGAAGGTCAATGCAAAAACCGAGGGTGGCACCACCCCGCTGCACTGTGCGTGCGCGGAGGGCCACATCGACGCTGTACGCCTCCTCATCGAAAAGGGAGCGGATGTGAACGTGAGGGACAATGAAGGCTACACCCCCCTCTACCTGGCGTGCTTCAATGGTTATCCCGACATCGCCCGTCTCCTCCTCTCCCGCGGCGGGGAGGTGGGCAATCCCGATCAGAGATATTTTTCTGACCCGACACCCCCTGTGTACTTTGCGTGCCTGGATGGTGACATCGACTTCATCAAAGGCTTGCTGGAGGCCGGCGCCGACCCGAACGCTCGGCATCTCGAGGGTTACGATGACTACGACAATACCGACAGTTTCACCCCCCTGCACTGGGCGTGTGAGAACGGTCGTCCCGACATCGTCCGTCTCCTCCTGAACCACGGGGCGGACGTGAACGCGAGGGACGAGGCCGAGAGGACACCCCTTGACCTGGCGCTTGCCCTCCCTTCCACCGACCCGGCCCGCGAAGAGCTCCTCGATCTGTTCCGGGAATTCCATCCGGAGCTCGTGATGGAGGCGTGGTGCACGGCAAGGTGTTGACACTCCTGTCCCCTGAAGGAGGCAGGACATTGACACTATCAAAACAGCGTTACATTTTCAGGCAACTTAACCAACCGGAATCATTCATGAAAAGGCCTCAAAATCGGGGGTGACGGGAAATTCCCGTCCCCCCTGATTTTGCGCTCCAACTATCCGGAACCATGAATGAAAAAGCAGAAAATGATGTAACGCTGTTGTGGCTTGTGATTTCAGAAAGAGATGTTGGGGAGGTTCAACCCCGCCGCTTTCAGCGTGCTGAAGGTCATCGCGCCGTTTAAATGAGAAGCTGAAGAAAAGAACGACCTCGTAGGATCGCTCTCACGGCGTTTTGTGAGGGTGGCGAGGAATAAGGGCCGGGGGGAGCGAAAAAAAGCGCTCGGAATGAAATTGGCCTCTTCGCGGATTGGCTCTGGTGGCCGCGGCGCGGGGTCCCCTGTACCGTGAGGCCTTCCCCCGGGAGTAATGGAAGCACGTCAAGTCCTATCTGAAAGAGATCGAAAGCTCCTTGCCGAGCGCTTGGGCGACCTTCTTGAGGAATTGAAGGGAAGGATTTGAGCTCCCCTTTTCAAGTCGGCTGATATTCCCCTGTCTGGTACCGATCCTCTTTGCCAGCTCTTCCTGGGTTATATTCTGCTCGATGCGGGCCTTGATCAGCTGGCTAACGATCTGGTATTCAGGCTCCAGTTTCTTCACCTCTTCGGCAAATTCAGGGTCTTTCATGAGTGTCTTTTTTACTTCATCCCAGTCTTTCATTTCGAACTCCTCTTCAGGTGATCATCCTTTCGCGCGAGAGCTGTTTCCAGTTCCTTTCTTGGGGTCTTCAGGGCCTTCTTCATGAACCCATGGAGCAGAACGACTGTATTGCCCGACACCATAAAATAGATGATCCGGGATGCATCACCTCCAGACCTGATACGAAGCTCCCACAAGCCCCGATATCGTTCTCCCTGGATCTGTTTGACGTAGGGCTCTTTTAAACCTGTTCCATGTTCCTTTAAAAGCTCTATCTCCCAGTACACCTTCGCGCCATGCTTGACCGGCAAAGAGCGGATAAAATCTTCAACGGGGATGCTACCACCTTCCGTCTCATAAAAAAGGATCGTCACCACATGTCATTATATCAGATATGAGATATATGGTAAAGAGGCATTTTCCTCTCCACTGTCCCCCAGGGTGTACCTTGATGGACGTTCGGCGAGGGGGCGGAATCGATGTGTCACACGGGTGGGTATGCGTGATATAGAAGCTGCGGTGGGGATCCTTTTGATCGCCGAGTCAATAGATAGTCGCAAATACAATATTGGTGACTATCTATTGATCACTACTCCCCACCTCCTGTTCATCCTCCCCCTCTTCGGTTTCCCCGGAACAAACGGAATCGTCGCCGACGTGGGTCTCAGAGGCCTCTCCAGCCTTTCCAACAGCCCTTCATCCACCCCTTCGCCCTCGAGCAAGGCCCCCATCCTCCTGATAGTGCCGACGTCCCCGAATTTAAGTGTGACATCGACGAGCTTATCCAGTGTCACCCGTCCGGCCTTCAGGTCGTCGCGGATCCATTTATATGCCCGGGGCAGGGTGCCAAAGCGTGACCAGTCGTAGACCGCATCGACCAGGGTGCGGACCCTGGAGGAATAGAAGACCGTCTGTCCGTCCCAGGTCCGGACCCTTTCCGCATCCCCGAGCCGTTTTTTGTCAACTCTAATGAGGTTAAGCGTCACCGCCCCGACGGTCCTCTCGCCGGAGATCTTGTCGTTATATGCGTAGACCCTCGTGGGCACCTGTCCATCGAAGCCGTAGTAGTTGAAGGCATTCGGCCCGCAGGCCTGATAGCGGCCGCCCCGTTCCCCCATGAGAGCGTTCAGGGCAAGAGTATCATCAGGTGTCCACACCCCGCCGAGCGGCAGCCGTTGGGGAACAAGGTAAAGGCCCCTTGTCACGCGCGCGATCACACCGGCCCTGGACAGGCGGCTGAGGAGCTCGCGTTCCTGGGAGGGAGAGAGGGCGAGGGCCTCCCGCATATCGCCGGTCCGCACCGTTGTGAGCCTTCTCATCTGCGTGTATGCGAGGAACTGCATTTCCATCTTTCCGAGTCTTTGTTTCATGATGGAGTGTATTGTATACTGGACTAAATGGTCTGACAAGTGATTTATCGGAAATAGAGTACACAACGGGCCGGTCACGAGAAAACCGTAACTACGGATTAACTACAATTTCTGCCGTTGCCCTGGAATGTAGTTAAATGCTGCTTTAACGCAACCTTGCCATCAACCCCGATGTTACTGTCTTACGGTTTTACTGCATGGCAGCAGCACTGCATTACAGTAATACTGCGCATTTTGGGCGTTTACATTTCTTCTACGAAATGTTTAATTTCGGCCCTTTTCGACCTTCCTCCTGATCCTACCCCCTGCGAACGCCCGCCTGGCCTGCATCCGCACGACCGCTTAACAAAACGGAGGATTTTG
>DBQU01000081.1:31760-74168 GCA_002305765.1 Deltaproteobacteria bacterium UBA1386 | reverse complement strand
CCGACGAAGGCAACGAAGGCAGCGACCCGATATGAAGCAGGACCTAGAAGGTGCGAGTGCCCGGGTATAGCGTATACTGCCTTCTCCTCACGCTTATCACGCCCTTCCTCACCAGCGACGAGATCATGCGGGAGACCGTTTCCCGGGAGCAGCCGCAGGAGTTGGCTATCTCTATCTGTGAAGGCCCTCTCTCGATGATGACATAGTCCTTCATCTTGATGCCAAGGCGCGCCCCGACCTCAAGGAGGTACTTGAGGATGCGGCCTTCGACGTTCAGGAAGGCGAGCCACTTGATCCTTTCATCGGCAACGCGCAGCCTTCCCGCGAGGACCTTCAGTATGTGGATCGAAATGGAGGGGTTCTCCATGAGGAGCTTCGTGAAGTCCGCCCTGCGCACGATAAGCAGGTCCGACCCCTCCATGGCAATGGCGTTCGCCGAACGGGGCAATTCGTCGATGAGGGCGAGTTCACCGAAGAAACCGTCCTTTCCTATGACATCGAGGACGTATTCCCGTCCCTCCTCATCGTAGAGGCAGACCTTCACGCGCCCTTTCAGGACAACGAAGAGGGCATTGCCATCCTCTCCCTCCTGGAAGATAAGCTGGCCCCGATGATAGGTGTTGACGTAGAGGATCCGGGAGATCGTCTCCAGTTCTGTGTCCTTGAGATCCGCAAAGAGGTTGACGCTCTTAAGATTGTCCGCGTACCGCTTCATCTCTCCCCCGTCGTTTTTTCACATGATACTAGGTGTCGATGAATTGTTCAACCTTTTTGAGGGATTCCGGGACCTTTGCCCCCGGTATGCCGCCCTGCGCGATATTGGGTCCCCCGCCGCCCTTTCCGCCGTACTGCGCGGTAAGGGCCTTGATGATCTTCCCCGCGTTGTAGCGCTTCTGCAGGTCCTTGCTGACAGAGGCAACGACGAGCCCCTTGTCCTCGTCCCCTGTCGTCCCGACGACGACAACGCAGTCCTTCACCTTGGACCGCACGACATCTGTCACCTTCCTCAGGTCGTCGGCGGAGGCGTTCTCCACGAAGAGGGTGACGATCTTCATCCCCTCTCTGTCGATCGCTTCCGCGATGGCGCCGTCGACCCTGTGGGCAATGATGTCCTGCTTGAAGCGGTCGAGCTCCTTTTCCTTGAGGGCGATCTCCCCGAGGAGGCTCTCGACACGGTCCTCGACACGGTCGAACTCGGTGTTCGTCCGTTTCGCGATGGCCTTCAGGGTCCCCTCCATCCTGCGCTTGTACGTAAGGGCCCCCCGGCCCGTTGTCGCCTCGATCCTGCGGACGCCTGATGCGAGAGAGCTCTCACCGAGGATGTAGAGGCTGCCGATCTGGCCCGTATTGGCCACGTGCGTGCCGCCGCAGAGTTCCCGGGAAAAATCGCCGATGGTGATGACCCGCACCGTCTCGCCGTATTTCTCCTCGAACAGCGCCGTCGCTCCCTCCCGTATGGCGTCCTCACGGCTCTTCACGTTGACGACGACGGGCACGCATTCCATGATCTTCTCGTTGACGATGTCCTCCACCGCCCGTATCTGCTCCTCCTTCATTGCCTCGAAGTGGGTGAAGTCGAAGCGCATCCTGCCAGCCTCGACGAGGGAGCCCGACTGCTTGACGTGGTCGCCGAGGACCCTTCTCAATGCATACTGGAGGAGGTGCGTCGCCGTGTGATTGCGCGACGTGCCCTTGCGTTTCTCTTCATCGACGGCGAGAGATACCCTGTCTCCCCCGTGGAACGACCCCTTTTCGACGACGACGCGGTGGGCAAAGAGGTCTTCCTTTACCTTGGTCACCGCCGTCACCCGCGCCGTGGCGCCGCCGCCGGCAAGGGTGATCGTCCCCGAGTCGTCGACCTGGCCGCCGCTTTCGGCGTAGAAGGGCGTCGTGTCGAGAAAAAGCTCGCCCTCTTCCCCTTCGGATATCTCATTTACCGTGTCGTTGCCGACGAGGATGGCCCCGATGACGCCTTCGTCCTTCAGGGTGCCGTACCCGGTGAAGGTGCCGGTGAGACCCCGGCCGAGTATGGTGAGGTGGCCCTCGTTCCATTCCTCGCCCTTGATCTTCGAGCCCGTCTTGGAGCGCTCCTTCTGCTCCGAGAGGGCCTTCTCGAATCCCTCCCTGTCGAGGACGAGGCCGTCTTCCAGGGCCATATCCGTCGTTATATCGACGGGGAAGCCGTAGGTATCGTAGAGCTTGTAGACAAGCTCCCCGGGGATGACGGTGCTGCCCTTCTTCTTCAGATCGCCGGTGAACTCTTCATAGAGCTTCATCCCCATGCCCAGGGTCTCGATGAAGCGCTCTTCCTCACCCCGTATGACCCTCACGATGTAGGAATGGTTGTTCTTCACATCGGGATACGCGTCTTCCATGATATCCACGACGCTCTTGGAAAGATCGTGAAGGAACTCCTTCTGTATGCCCAGCTTCCTGCCGTAGCGCAGCGCCCTTCTGATGATCCTCCGGAGCACATAGCCCCTGCCCTCCTTCGAGGGAAGGATGCCGTCGTTGATGATGAAGGTGGCGCCCCGCGCGTGGTCGGCGATGACGCGGATGGCGATGTCGTTCTTCTCCGATTCGCCGTAGGCGCAGCCCGCTATGTCCTCGATGCGCCTGATGATGGGGACGAAGAGGTCCGTGTCGTAGTTCCCGATCTTGCCCTGCATGACGGACGTGACACGCTCGAGCCCCATCCCGGTGTCGATGGAGGGCTTCGGCAGCTTCGTCATGGTGCCGTCGGCGCTGCGGTCGAACTCCATGAAGACGAGGTTCCAGATCTCGAGGAACCGGTCGCAGTCACACCCGACGGCGCACGTCGGCCGGCGGCACCCCACGTTCTCGCCCAGATCGTAGAGTATCTCCGAGCAGGGGCCGCAGGGCCCTTCATCTCCCATGGACCAGAAGTTGTCCTTCTCGTCGAGTCGCACTATCCTTTCCGGCCTGACACCCGTCTTTCTCCAGAGTTCATCCGCCTCGTCGTCCTCGCGAAAGACGGTCACCCACATCTTCGACGCGTCGAGACCCAGTTCCTTCGTCAGGAATTCCCACGCGAAGGCGATGGCCTCCTTCTTGAAATAGTCGCCGAAGGAGAAGTTGCCCAGCATCTCGAAGAAGGTGTGATGCCTCAGGGTCTTGCCGATATTGTCGAGGTCGTTGTGCTTGCCGCCGGCCCTCACGCATTTCTGGCACGACGTCCCCCGCACGTAGGGCCTCTTTTCGAGGCCGAGGAAGAGGTTCTTGAACTGCACCATCCCGGCGTTCACGAAAAGGAGCGTCGGATCTTTCTCCGGCAGGAGCCCGGAACTGGGTACTATCGTGTGGCCGTTGCGTGCAAAATACTCGAGGAATTTATTTCTGATCTGTTGCGATGTCACCCGTCTCTCCCTTCTTCAACCCCGCCTGTATCATTATCTTTCCTTCGACTTCCTTCATCGTTTCGGGGTGTGTCTTCAGGTACTCCTTGGCGTTCTCACGGCCTTGACCGATCCTTGAATCCCCGTAGGAGTACCATGTCCCCGCTTTCTCGACAATGCCCATCTCCACTGCGAGGTCGACGACATCGCCCTCGCGGGATATGCCTTCGCCGAATATGATGTCAAACTCGACTTCCCTGAATGGCGGCGCGAGCTTGTTCTTTACGATCTTCACCCTCGTTCTCGATCCGATGACCTCCTGGCCGTCCTTTATCGCGGCGATCCTGCGGATGTCGAGGCGCAGCGAGGCATAGAACTTGAGGGCATTCCCGCCCGTCGTGGTCTCGGGATTCCCGAACATGATCCCGATCTTGTGACGGATCTGGTTTATGAAAATGACGGTTGTCATGGACTTGCTGGTGATCGCCGTGAGCTTCCTGAGGGCCTGCGACATGAGCCGCGCCTGAAGGCCCATGTGGGAATCGCCCATCTCCCCCTCGATCTCGGCCCGGGGCACCAGGGCGGCGACGGAGTCGACAACGACCACGTCGACACCTCCGCTGCGCACGAGTATCTCGCTGATCTCGAGGGCCTGCTCACCGGTATCGGGCTGCGATATGAGGAGGTCGTCGGTGTTGACACCGATCCTTTTCGCGTAGCTGACGTCCAGGGCATGCTCGGCATCGATGAACGCGGCGCTGCCCCCCGTCTTCTGGATCTCGGCGACGACCTGGAGCGCCAGTGTCGTCTTGCCCGACGCCTCGGGCCCGAAGATCTCCACCACCCTGCCCCGGGGGATGCCGCCGATGCCAAGAGCGAGATCAAGGGCGATGGAGCCGGTGGAGATGACGGGAACGGCCTCAAGGGCCTTCGCCCCGAGCTTCATGATGGCGCCTTTGCCGAAAAGCTTCTCTATCTGAGATACGGCCATGTCTATGGCTTTGCCTCTGTTATCGTCGTCTTTCACGTCGATGCCTCCCTTGAGCGTTTTCGGGTTCATCTTTCTCCTTTATCTCTCCCCTGCATCGGGTCTCTTTCCCTTCTTCCCCGCGGCTGAGTTCAAGCCGCGCCACCCAGTTTCTTTTCGAAAAGCGGCTCGTATGTCGCGCCTTCCCTTCCGAGGATGCTCTTGTATAGAATGATACGCTCGATCGCGAACCGTGGACATTCCAGGGGAGGGGTGTCTCTCTCCAGAAGAGGCGCGGGCACTTTTACTCTCCCGAAAGTGATATGAGGCGTGAAACCCCGCTTCTCTCGTTCGTAACCCAGGGCTGTAAGTCGGTTCTCTATATCATGGTATATCGAGCGTATGATGTCAACTCCTTCATCGATGGTGGCGACGATCACCCGGGGCCTTCGCTTGTCGGGAAAGGCGTCGATGCGCTTCAGGGTCGCTCCAACCCCCGGGTAGGGCCCGGCCGCACTGACAATGTCCTCAATCTCCCGCGCCCGCGCCTCCGATATCTCCCCGAAGAACCTGATGGTGATGTGTTGCCCCTCGGGCCTGACCCACCTTACGCCCGAAAGGGTCTTCGCCATGGCCCTGGACACCTGCGAGAGATATGCCTTGACCTCCGGGGGGATCTCAAAGGCAAGAAAGGACCTCATCCGTTCACCTTCCCCTCGAGGTGGTCGAGCACGAAATGGAGAACCTCGTCTCCAGAGCGCCGGCGTATCTCGCGTCTCGTGCCCTCGAAACGGAACCCGCGGACGGACGTCATCCCCGCCACCGCCAGCGAGATGAAGACCGTCCCGACGGGCTTCTCCGGTGAGCCGCCGGCGGGCCCGGCTATTCCCGTGACGGCAACGGCGATATCGGTCCCGAGCCTTTCCCTCGCCCCTTCAGCCATCGCCCGGGCGACCTCTTCGCTCACGGCCCCGTGGTCCTCTATGACCTCAACCGGAACGCCGAGAAGGATCGCCTTCGCCCTGTTGCTGTAGGTCACCACCCCGCCTTCGAAGCACGCCGACGCTCCGGGCACGGCGGTTATCCGGCCCGCGATGAGCCCTCCCGTGCAGGATTCGGCGGTGCATAAGGAAAGGGATCTCGCCGTCAGGGTCCTGACCAATCTCTCCTCTATCTTCATATGAACCTCGTCCACAGGAGAAGAAGGATGTTCGCGAATATGCCGGCGACCACATCGTCCCCCACTACGCCCCAGCCCCCTTTGAGTCTCTCCATACGCCCGACGGGAAAGGGCTTGAGGATGTCGAAGATGCGGAAGAGAACGAAGCCGATGGCCACGGTGAGGAGCGTCGCCCTGTGCCCCGCCATGGCGACGCACATGCCGGCGAACTCATCGATGACGATGCGGCCGGGGTCTTCACCCTCGAATCTCTCCATCGTGACCGTTGCCACGGCGAAGACGATCAGAATGACGGCGAAGACGGCATCGCCGAAGATGGCCGGGAAGAGCCAGATCAGTACCGCGGCGAGAAGCGACGCGTAGGTCCCCGGCGCACCGGGGATGCACCCCACGAAACAACAGGTGTTGAAGAAGAAAAGGGCGGCATCAATGGGTCTTCTTTTCACCATAGACTTCTTTTTCGTCAAAGACCTTCTTTCCGACGATCTTCCATCCATCTGACCAGGCGCGGTAGAAGCAGCTCCAGTACCCGGTGTGGCAGGCCGCGCCTTTCTGGTCCACGAGAAGAAGGATGGTATCGTTGTCGCAATCGATGCGGACCTCCTTCACGGCCTGTGTGTGGCCCGAGGTCTCGCCCTTGAGCCAGAGCTTCTGCCGCGACCTCGAATAGTAATGGGCGGTCTTCGTCTTCAGCGTGAGCTTAAGGGCCTCCCTGTTCATGTAGGCGACCATGAGGACGTCCTTTGAGCTTGCATCCTGCACGACCGCGGGCATAAGACCCTTTTCATCCCATTTCAGATCATCCATGGCGACTCCTCGTTCTTTCTCCTATTACTTATCATGATCGGTTTTTGGACCAATATTCTGCTGCCGGGGCTACAGCCTCACGTTCACGCCGCGGTCCCTCAGGTAGCGTTTCGCGTCGACGACCGTGTGCTCCCGGTAGTGGAATATCGACGCGGCGAGAACGGCGTCCGCCTTTGCCGTGGCGAGCCCTTCATAGAGGTGCTCCAGGGTCCCCACTCCGCCGGAGGCGATGACGGGAATGTTCACGGACTCGGCAATGGTCCGCGTCAATTCGATGTCGAAACCGATCCTGGTCCCGTCACGGTCCATGCTGGTAAGGAGTATCTCGCCGGCACCCAGCTCCTCCACCCTCTTCGCCCAGCCGATGGCGTCGACCCCTGTCGGCCTGCGGCCCCCATAGGTGTAGACCTCGAACCCTCCGCCTTCACGCCTCTTGGCATCGATGGCTACGCATATGCACTGGCTCCCGAAGATCCCGCTCGATTCCCTGACGAATTCGGGGTTCTCCACCGCCGTCGTGTTGACGGTCACCTTGTCCGCCCCGGCCCGCAGGATGTCCCGGATATCGTCTATGGAGCGTATGCCGCCTCCCACCGTCAGCGGCATGAAGACCTCGTGGGAGACCCGCTCGACGACGTCGATGATGGTCCGTCTTTTCTCATGGGAAGCGGTGATGTCGAGAAAGCACAGCTCGTCCGCCAGCTGCTCCTCGTATGCCTTTGCGTTCTCCACAGGATCGCCGGCGTCTTTGAGCTCGAGAAAATTGGTCCCTTTTACGACCCTGCCCTCCATGACGTCAAGGCAGGGAATGATCCTTTTAGTCAGCATAACCCATGGCCTCCTCGATGCCTATGAACCCCTCGTAGAAGGCCTTCCCTATGATCGCCGCCCAGACGTCCATCTCCGCGAGGCGCCTGACGTCGTCTATCTTCGACACGCCGCCGCTCGCTATGACGGGCAGACGTGTCATTCCCGATATTGCCGTGAGGCCGGTCAGATCAGGTCCGGTCAGCATCCCGTCGCGCTCGATGCTGGTGCACAGGACGGCCATGATCCCGATGCGCTCGGCGGCTTTGAGGATGGTTGCGGGGTCCCTGTCGACGGCGCTCTTCCATCCCCGCGACATCGGCTTGCCCCCGAGAAGGTCGAGGCCGAGGACGATGTTGGGGAACCGTGACAACCCTTCGAAATACTCCTCATCCTCCAGGGCGCGGGTGCCGACGATGATGCCGTCGATGCCGAGATCGCTGTAGTATTTAATGGTATCGTCGGTGCGGATGCCGCCGCCGACCTCCATGTATCCCTTCACCGTGGAACGGATCCTTTTGATGATCTCCCCGTGCACGGGCTCGCCCGTCCTTGCGCCATCGAGATCGATGATATGGAAATCCCGGGCGCCGCGGTGGACCATCTCCTCGATCAGCGAGGGCGGGTCTTCGCTGTAAACCGTCACCGCCTGGAAATCACCCTTCCTGAGACGCACGGTCTTGCCGCCCATCAGGTCCATCGCAAAGAGCGCTTTCACTCCGCGGGCTCCGTCGTCTCCTTCGGCTCGACGAGTTCGTCCAGTCCGGCGTTGATGCCTTCCCCGGCAAGCTCTTCCGCCGTCACCCAGCGCGCCCCCCTGCTAAAGAACTTCCCCACTGTCAGCAGGTTCTGCATGAGGGCCTTTTGCTCCTCTGAGTAAGCGAATATCTTGCCCACCACCCCGTTCTTCATGAGGTGCATATGAAAGGCAACGGAGGCGGGTTTTTCCACGGCGAAATTACCACCCTTGCGCTCCTGGAAACGATAGACAAGGACCTGTATGTAAGGCTGGTCCTGCTTCATCCCGTCCGAGTATCCGATGTTCCGGTCCGTGAGCGCAGTCTTGAGCTTCTCCCTGATGATGGCCGTGGCCTCAGTATGAACGACACCGGGGCTGATCGCCCTGCCGCACACGGGGCAGAACAGGGTTTTCTCCGGATCCTTGAGCTTCTCCACGACGATGCCGAGGTCGCCCACGGCATGGACGGACGAAACGCCAAAGACGAGCACGAACAACCCGATGAAACAAAGCTTCCAGGCTCTCGCCAAAGTCATGAACATGTATAAATTCTATAGGAAAACCGGACCAAAAGAAAGACAAAAAGAGAGTGAAAACGGGCTCAGGTCTCACGTTTCAGGTTTCAGGCCAAAGACCGGGAAACATATCCGCCTTTTTTCGGTTCTCACCTGAAAGGTGAAACCTGAAACGGTCTTTTTGTCTTTTGCTTAAAACCTAAAACTTAAAACCTAAAACGGATCTGGTTTTCGCGGAGCCGAAAACTAGATCATAAGGTACTTCCGTTTCACCTCTTCATTCGCTTCCAGTTCCTGAACGGTGCCTTCGAAGCGGATCCTGCCGTTATCGATGACGTAGGCCCTGGTGATCATCTTGAGGGCGGAGCGGACGTTCTGCTCCGACAGGAGGATGCTGATGCCGGCTTCCTTGAGCCTTACGATCTGCTCTTCCAGGTCCCGGACGATGAGCGGGGCGAGGCCCTCCGTGGGCTCGTCGAGGAGCAGGAGCTCGGGGCTCCCCATGAGCGCCCGCGCGATGGTGAGCATCTGCTGCTCCCCGCCGGAGAGGTGCCCGGCGCGACGCGACCTTATTTCCTTCAGGGCGGGGAAAAGACCATACACCCTTTCCTTGTCCCACTCGTCGTTGCGCCGGTGGACTATCTCCAGGTTGTCGTCGACGCACAGGTCGGCGAAGACCCTGCGGTCATCGGGGACATACCCGATACCCTGACGAAAAAGCTGGTAAGGTTTGCGCCCGGCGATCCCGGCCCCCTTGAAGGTGATCGTCCCCTTCCGCGGCGGCACGATTCCCATGATGCTCTTCATGGTGGTCGACTTCCCCGCACCGTTGCGACCGAGAAGGCCGACGACTTCGCCGGCCCTGACACTCAAGGTCACGCCGAAGAGGATATGGCTCAATCCGTAGTAGGTGTCGATGGCGTTCACGTCAAGCATGCGTCGCTCCCGCCGAGATATGCGTCCTGCACCTCCTGGCAGCACCTGACGTCGTCGCAGGTGCCCTCAATGATCGTCGACCCCCGGACCATGACCATGATCCGGTCCGAGATGGAGAACACGATCTCCATGTCGTGCTCGCAGAAAAGGATGGTGATGCCGAGCTTCTCCTTGAGCTGTTTGATGAGGTCGATGCAGCGTGTCGTCTCCTCCGGCGACATGCCCGCCGTGGGTTCGTCGAGGATCAGGAACTCGGGGCTGCCCCCGAGGGCAATGGCTATCTCCAGGACCTTGCGCTCACCGTGGGAGAGGGCGGCGCTCGTCGCATCCTTTATGTCCGCAAGACCCACGTTCTCGAGGATCTTCTCCGTCTCGCTTACGGCGAGCTTCGCGGAAGGGGCAAAGAGGTTCCAGGTCCTCTTCTGCTTCGCGAGCACCGAGACCTGGACGTTCTCGAACACGGTGAGCCGGGGAAAGACGTTCACCACCTGGAAGGACCGCGACATACCCCGGCGGCAGACCTTGTAGGAGGGAAGCCCGGTTATGTCCTCACCCTTGAAGAGGACCTTTCCACCGTCCGGCTTCAATACGCCCGTGATCAGGTTGAAAAGGGTCGTCTTGCCGGCTCCGTTCGGCCCTATGACGGCGACGACCTCGCCTTCCTTCACGGAGAGACTGGCATTGTTGACGGCCTTGAAGCCGTCGAAGGATTTCTGAAGTGACGTCACTTCCAGCACGTAAGGCTCCTTGCGCGCATCATCAGCTTCTCGCTTTCTTCTTAACGAACCTGTCGAGGTATCCGAGGACGCCGTTGGGCAGGAAGAAGATGACGAGCATCATGATGATGCCGAGGATGAGGGCCCAGTACACGGTGAGGCCGCTGACATAGGTCCTCAGGAGGACTATGATGCCGGCTCCCACCATGGGGCCGAGAAACGAGAACCACCCGCCGAGGAGGCACATGATGATAAGCTCCAGGGAGAGCGTCCAGAACATCATGTCGGGAAAGACCGTGTTGTCCACCACGACGAAGAGCGACCCCGCGACACCTCCGAAGAAACCGGCGATGGTCAGCGCCAGGAGCTGCTGAAGCTTCACGTTGACGCCGATCATCTCGGAGCGCACCGGGTTGTCCCGTATCCCCTGGAGAGCGCTCCCAAAGGGGGACCGTATCATCCTGTAGAGGATGAACATGGACACGGCGGTGACGATCAAAGTGAAGTAGTATGCGCCGTTGGGCGAGGAGATGATGTCGGGAAGGGGTACGCCGTGGATGCCGTCGTCACCCCCGGTGAAGGAATACCACCGGTAGACAATGGCCCACACGAGGGACCCCAGCGATATCTGGAGCATCCCGAAATAGAGCTTGGAAAGACGTATGCAGATGACGCCGATAACGAACCCCAGGATGCCGGCAACTACGGGCCCGACAATGAACCCGAGCCAGGGAGACAGGTTCGACTTGATGATCATGAGCGCCGTACCGTACGCGCCGATGCCATAGAAGACGGCATGGTGGAACTGGAAGACCCCGCCGTAACCGAGGACGAAATTGAGGCTCGTCGCGCTGAGGCCCGTAAGGAGAATGATCGCCGCCAGGTACACATAGAACCTGTCCAGAAAGACGGGAAGGAGGAAAAGGACGATGAGCGCGGCGATGACCCAGGGAAGCTTTCCGCGAAGGAGAGGGTTCTTCATGGACGGCCCCTCACCATGTCGACCTCAAGAGCCCCGTGGGCCGGAAAAGGAGCACGACGACCACGGCCAGGTAAGGGAAGACGATGCCGAACTGAGGCCACACGAGAATACCCAGGGACTGGGTAAGGCCAAATATGAGCGAGCCGAGAAGGGCGCCCCAGACGTTTCCGAGGCCCCCCATTATGACGATGAGGAAGGCCTCCATGATAAGGGTATGGTCCATTCCTAGGGTAACGCTCACCGTGGGGGCGACGAGGACGCCGCCAAGACCGGCCAGAAGACAGCCGATTATGAAAACGGTTGCGAAGACCCAGCTCACGTTGATGCCCACGGCCCCCACCATCTCCCTGTCCACGGCGGCCGCGCGCGATATTTTGCCGATCTTCGTCTTGTTCGTGAGAAGCCACAGCAGTATGGCAATGACGGGCCCCACGACGAGAAGGAAGAAGCTGTAGATGGGAAAGGGGAGCCCGCCGAAAAGGTTTATGTAGCCCTGAAAGATGGAAGGCACGGGGACCGAACGGTATTCGCCCCCCCACACCATCTTGACAAGGTCTCCGAAAACAAGGGACATGGCGAAGGTGAGCAGGAGGAGCATCAGGTGTTCGCGCTCATAGAGGAACTGAAAGAGGGACCTCTCGGCGGCGAAACTGACCACCGCCACCCCCAGGGGTGCCAGCACCAGGGCCATCCAGAAACCCATGTTGCCCCCTCCGAAGAGGTGCGACACCGTATAGGCCATGAAGGCGCCGATCATGTAGAGGGAACCGTGCGCCACGTTGGGGATCCTGAGAACCCCCAGGATCAAGGACAGGCCCGACGAGACAATGAAGAGGATGACCGTGCGGGACAGGCCCACGAGTATCTGGCTTAAGATCTTCGGGCTTATGAAGCCAAGGACGCTCTCCATTCTTCTCCCTTGTCTTCCTTCTTCCTATTTCTTGCGGTGTTTCAGAA
Source organism: Deltaproteobacteria bacterium UBA1386 (assembly GCA_002305765.1). GTDB lineage: Bacteria > Desulfobacterota > Syntrophorhabdia > Syntrophorhabdales > Syntrophorhabdaceae > Delta-02. Next base: position 62,206 of record DBQU01000081.1, on the reverse strand, counting down.
CCTCCTCGCAGGACGGGACGTAGTCCTTGCCCTGGATCGTCTCGATGCCGCTGGCGGTCAGGAACTCATACTTCGCGTCCTTTTTCGTGACGCCGAAGTACATGGGGAGCAGGAGCTGATGGTCGCACTTGCGGATCTCAAGCTTGCCGACAGGGCTGTCGAGGCTCATGCCCTCGAGGGCCGTGACGAATTTCTCCTTGTCGATCTTGCCGGCCTTCTTGTACCCCTCGGCGATGAACTGCGCCGTCATGTACCCGTAGAGGGCACCGATCCGGGGATTGCGGTTGTATGCCTTCTTGAAATCGGCCACGAAGGCCTTGTTCTGGGCGGTGTCGGGATAGTAGAAGAAGTAGTTGGCCGTTCCGTAGACCCCTTCGGGGGCGTTCTGTCCCTGGGGGGCGAGAACGGAAAGCTCCGTTGCCGTGTGCTGGTAGAAGGGGACCTTCTGCGAAAGACCCGTGGCCTTGGCCGCCTTCTGGAAGTTGACCATGCCGGAGCCACCCGTGGCGACGATTATGAAGTCCGGTTTCGCGGCGAGTATCTGCGTGATGTAGGGGGTGAAGTCCGCCTCGCCCACCTTCCACCACGTCTCTCCCACCTTCTGGACGGAAGGTTTAAGCTTTTTGAGGTTGTCCCAGACGCCCTCGGCGATGGCGTGGCCGTACTCGTAGTCGTCGCCGGCTATCCAGTACTTGACGTAGGGCTTCTTCGCGAGCGCGATGGCGGCCGCCCTGCCTGCCATCTCGGTGTTCTCGTTCATGTTGAAGATGTAGCGGTGTCCCTTCTCGGCGACGATCTTGTCGCTCTTTGCGAAGGTGACGAAGAAGGGTATCTTCTCCTTCCTCACGAAGTCGGAGATGGCCAGCGTGGTGGCGCTGTTGATGGTGCCCATCAGGATATCGACCTTCTCCTTGAGGACAAGTTCCTTGGCCATGGCAAGACCGATGTCGGGCTTGAACTTCTCATCCCTCGTCGTGTATTCGATCTTCCTGCCCAAAATGCCTCCGGAGGCGTTTATCTTCTGCACGGCGAGCTTGAAGCCATCGAGAACGTCGTTGGTGAAGGTCGTCGCGGGCCCCGTGTAGGTGTCGACGATGCCCACTTTTATGGTGTTCGCCGCCTGGGAGACGGAGTACACACACAGGACGGACAGAAGCAACACCGACGCGAGCGCAAGGAAGGAATACCTCTTCATACCAGCACCTCCGTTTGGTTTTTATGCGTTATTCTGAGGTTTGCACAGAAACCCCTTTTTGTCAATCAAAACGTCCTCTGTGGGGTCCGCTGCTGGGGCTATCGGCTGGCGTCGCCGTCGGGATCGCGAAAGACATAGTAAAGGATGTCGTCCCTCGCCTGGATAAGGTGTGTCTTCACCGCGGCGGCGATCTCCTGAGAGTCCCCCCCTTCGATGGCGGTCACGATCCGTTCGTGGCCGTGCATCGATCTCTCCGCCGTCTCGGTCATGTAGATGCACTGGATCCGGTACCTCAGCATATGCCTGCGCAGGGTCTGGGTGAGCTCCAGCAGGCGGTCGCTGCCGGCAAGGCGCGCAATGATGTCGTGGAACTGCGCGTCCAGCTCAACGTAGCCGTTGAGATTGCCTTTCGATATCTGTTTCTTCTGGTTCTCGATGTTCCTCTTGAGGGCCCCGATGAGCCTGTCCCTTTGCTTCGCCGTGGCCCACGCGATGGCAAGACTTTCGATCGCCGCCCTGATCTCGCATATCTGCTCCACCTCTTCCATGTCCATGCCCCTGACCACGTAGCCCACCCGGGGGATGGAGACAACGAGCTTCTCCAGTTCGAGGTTGTGGAGCGCCTCGCGCACGGGAGTCCGGGATGTGCCTATCTCCCCGGCGATCTTCGCTTCTATAAGCCTCTCCTTGGGGGCGATGGCACCTTTGAGGATCTCCTCGCGTATGTGATGATAGACCTTCTGCCGTATCGTCTTGTCTTTTTTTATTACCAGTTTTCTCATTAATTTCGTATACTGTACCCTAGTTGTTGTTATCATTACAAGTTCTAAATTTATGAAAATATCCCTGCCCCACGGCCTCTGGAACGGTGAGCGCACCCTCGAGGCGGACTTCCCGGCCCGTTGGGACGTGGACGTGCTGTCAATGGAAGGTGACAGGGCACGGCCCATCGGCGGAGCGGAATACCGGGCCGCCATCATGCCCCTCGTCCCGCTCATGAAAGGCGCGAAGGAGGTCTGCGTCCTCTTCGACGACCTCTCCCGGCCGACACGCACCTACGAGATAGTCCCGACGCTCCTCGAGGCCCTGGCAGGCGCGGACATCGACGACTCCCGGGTGCGGTTCCTCTGCGCCCTGGGCACCCACTCCCCTCACAATAACGCCGATTTCAGAAAGAAGCTCGGCAACGAGGTGCTTCAGCGATTTCCCGTTTACAACCACAACTGCTACGAGAATTGCGAAACGCTGGGAAGGACGGCCCTGGGAACACCCGTTACCATTAATAAAGAATACCTGACCTGCGACCTCAGGATAGGCATGGGCTCCTTCATCCCCCACCAGTTCTGCGGTTTCGGAGGCGGATACAAGATGGTCTTTCCCGGCATAGCCCACATCGATGCCATTCAGTATCACCACGGTCTCCTTCTCCAGCAGAACCTGGAGAGCTGCTGGGGCCTCGGCAACCATTCCTGCAACGCCATCCTGTCGGACATGCGCGAGGCGGGAAGGATGGCTCGGCTCGACATCAAGATCGATGTCTTCGTCAACAGCTCGTCCCGCGCCACACGCGTCTTCGCCGGTCATCCCGACTCCCTCTATCCCGCGATGATAGAAGGGGCGCTCGCGCACTACGCGACGAATGCGGCCGGAAAGTACGATATCGTCTTCGCCAACACCTTCGGCAAGGCCAACGAGGCCGTCATCGCCGCCTCCACGTCGGAGGAGATCCTTACCCCCGACGGCGGCTGTCTTGTCATCCTGAACGACATCGAGGAAGGGCAGGTCATCCACTACCTCATGGGAAGGTTCGGAAAGGACCTCTGGGGAAGGCTCGGAAGGGGCGAAAGACCGCTCCATGAAAAGGTGAAGAGGCTCTTCCTCTACTCCCGCCACAAGGACCACGCCGGCTCCTACTGGTTCGGGAAAAAGGATGACATCACCTGGGTCGACGACCTTCCGGCCCTCATAGGCGAACTCGACAGGGAGTATGCGGGCAGACCCGTCCGGGTGGCGGTGATACCGGACGGGACGGTGCAGATGATAGGATGAAGACGGTGTTACGTTTTAGGTTTTAAGTTTTAAGCAGAAGACAAGAGAAGAAAGGGTGGTCTGTGCCGTCTTTTGCGCGAGATCGTGATCCGGGGTTCTTTACGGCCCTGCTTTTAACTAAAAACTTAACACTTAAGACTTAAAACGGTATCTTTATGTCCAAGGATAAGACCTATGTGACGCCTGCCGTCCGGTTCCTTCGGGAGAGGAAGGTGGAGTTCTCGGAGCACCCCTATCAGTACGTGGAGCACGGGGGGACGGAAACGTTCGCGAAGCAGTACCACGTCGACGAGCACATGGTGGTGAAGACCCTCATCATGGAAGACGAGGACAAAAGACCTCTCGTCGTCCTCATGCACGGCGACAGGGAGGTCTCCACGAAGGAGCTCGCCCGCGTCATGGGCGTCAAGAAGGTCGGGCCCTGCACGCCTGAGACCGCGCAGAAACACTCGGGCTACATGGTCGGCGGCACATCGCCCTTCGGCACCCGCAAGGCCATGCCCGTCTACATGGAAGAGACCATCCTCGCCCTGCCGAAGATCTACATCAACGGCGGCAGGCGCGGCTACCTCATAGCCATGGGCCCCCACGACATAGTGAAAACGCTGCAGCCGAAGATGGTAAACGTGGCGATAGAGTAAGGACGGTTCAAGGGTTCAAGGGTTTAAGGGTTCAGAAGAAAGACGGTCAAGGAAGGGCGGTTGTCAACACGATGTGGACAATCGGGTGCAAAGTTATTATAATGACACGAAACTTCAACAGGTGCCATGCGTCCCATACGTCCCATACGTCCTATCCCTCCTATAGGTCCTGTCGGTCTCGCAGCGTCCTTTAAGACCACACCCAAGGCCCCCTATGTCCCCTGACCTGTCCGCCCTCCTCATCGCTGCCGTGTCCATAGGGTTCTTCCACACCCTCTTCGGCCCCGACCACTATGTACCCTTCGTGATGCTGTCCTGGTCGAGGAAATGGTCGACGCTGAAGACCGCATTGGTGACCTTCGCCTGCGGGCTCGGGCATATCCTGAGCTCCATCGTGCTGGGTTTCGTCGGGGTTGCGCTCGGTGTAGCGCTCGAGAAGCTCGAGCTCATAGAATCGACGCGGGGGACGGTCGCGGCGTGGCTCCTTATCGCCTTCGGCCTTGCCTACACCGTGTGGGGCATACGCAGGGCGGTCCTCAACAAACCCCACAGGCACGTGCATGTCCACGGCACCTCAGACGTCCACGAGCACGAGCACACCCATCACGGCAGCCATGCCCATTTCCATGAGGACGAAGGAAGGGCCGTCACACCCTGGATCCTCTTCATAATATTCGTCTTCGGCCCCTGCGAACCCCTCATACCCCTTCTCATCTATCCCGCCGCCCGTAAGAGCTTTATGGGGGTTGCCCTCGTGAGCCTCGCCTTCGGTGTCGTAACGATAGCCACGATGATGGCCGTGGTACTCCTCATGAGGGCGGGTTTAAGCTTCAAGGTCCTTGACAGGGCCGAACGTTACACCCACGCCATCGCGGGCTTGACGATCCTCACCTGCGGCCTGATGATCCAATTCCTCGGGCTCTGAGGGAACGATGAAAAAACCCGGCAACGACGAATTCCTCCATGTGATCAACGAAATGTTCAGCGAACAGATCCCTTTCAACACGTTGCTCGGGCTCAGCATAGAATCGATGAGCCCCGGAGGCGTGACGGTGTCCTTTCGGATGCGCGACGAGCTCATGGGACACCGAAAGCGCCGTATGGTCCATGGCGGCGTGATATCCTCCGTCATCGACGTCACGGGAGGACTCGTCGCCTTCATGGGCGCACAGGAAAGAATGGACGAAACGCTGGGGGCCAAGCTTGAGAGGTTCGGGCGGGTTAGCACCATCGATCTGCGGGTCGACTTCCTCCGCCCCGGCACGGGCACAGCCTTCACCGCCATCGCACGAACCCTGAGAACTGGGAACAAGGTCGCCGTTACGAGAACGGAACTGACCAACGACACGGGAGAGCTCATCGCGGTGGGAACAGGATCATATACGGTCTCCTGAAGACCAGGTAATGGGTTCCGGGTCATGGGTCATGGGGGAAAAAGCAAAGAACAGTGGAAATCAGGGTTTCCCCGGTTTTCCTATCACCCATAACCTATAACCCATTACCTGGTCTTCCGTTTCTGCTATACTATTGCCGATGAAACCCGACCTTTCCATGCTTGCACCCTGCACTGTCTGCCCCCGTCGGTGCGGGGTTGACCGCCTTGCCGGGGAAAGGGGGTTCTGCGGGGCAGGCGGGGATATTGCGGTGGCCCATTTCGGGCCCCATTTTGGGGAGGAGCCGCCCATCTCGGGGACGAGGGGGTCGGGGAACATATTCTTTTCCTTCTGCAACCTGCGGTGCGTCTTCTGTCAGAACTACCAGATAAGCCATGAGGGTCGGGGAAACACGGTGACCATTGATGAACTTGTGGAGATGTTCTTCTCCCTCGAGGCGATGGGGTGCCACAATGTCAATCTCGTTAGTCCGACGCCATACGTCCCCTTTATCGCCGCGGCCATCGGAGAAGCGAAGAGAAGAGGTATAGGCATACCTTTCGTGTACAACACGAACGGCTACGACAGTGTCGACGCCCTTCGCGCCCTGGCAGGCCTCGTCGATATTTACCTGCCCGACCTGAAGTACTGGAGTCCAGCCATCGCGCAGAAGCTGTCCGGTGCAGCAGCCCACGCACCTTACCCCGAGTTCGCCCGCGCGGCCCTTGTCGAGATGAAGCGCCAGGTGGGGCACCTTGTCGTCGAGGACGGCATCGCGAAAAAGGGCCTCCTCGTCCGCCATCTCGTGCTCCCCGGTGGCCTTGCCGGTTCCCGTCCTGCACTCGGCTGGATCGCCGAAAATGTGGGCAAACGGACCTGGGTGGGCCTCATGTCCCAGTACCTTCCCCTCCACCGCTCCGGCGAGCACCCGGTGCTCTCCCGCAGGATACGTCAGGAAGAATACGACGACCTCGTTTCCTTCCTTACAACTAATGGTATGGACAACGTCTTCACCCAGGACCTCGAAAGCGCCCCCCTCTACGTCCCCGACTTCGGCAAGGAACAGCCCTTCGGCGAAGGGGAGGGAGAAGCACGTAAATGACAGAAAAAACGAAAAGATCGTCTCACGCCCGCTTCGCTCGAGTTCACAGAGTTCACAAAGAGAGAAGAGAAGAGGAAAGACTGTTCCCTGATCCCGGAGACTACCGGGATCAGGGAACATCTTCGATTCCGCCCTTCCCTTATGACGAGCGGAATGGAAAAGAGTTGTCTTTGCCTCCCGCCGGGACGGCGGCAATCCTTTCTCTCTTTTCCGTCTCTCTTTGTGAACTCTGTGAACTCGAGCGAAGCGGGCGGGCGTGAGATAACGTTTTTAATCTTTTTTACCAACTAAAGGAGGCACAATGGAACTCAAGACCGTAAAGATCGACATACCCGAAGGCCTGAACATCGTCATCGGCCAGTCGCACTTCATCAAGACCGTCGAGGACCTCTACGAGTTACTCGTCGGGTCCTCTCCGTCCCTCAAGTTCGGCGTCGCCTTCTCCGAGGCGAGCGGGCCCTGCCTCGTGAGATACGAGGGCAACGACGAGGCCCTGGCGAAGCTCGCCGCCGACACGTCCTTCACCCTCTCCTGCGGGCACACCTTCGTCATCTTCATCAAGGACGGTTTTCCCATCAACGTCCTCAATGCCGTGAAGGGATGCCAGGAGGTCTGCCGGATCTTCTGCGCCACCGCGAACCCCCTCGAGGTCGTGGTGGCCGAAACAACCGGCGGGCGGGGCATCATGGGTGTCATAGACGGCGCGAGACCGGCAGGCATAGAGAAGGACGAGGACAAGAGGGCCCGGAAGGAGATGCTCAGGAAGTTCGGTTACAAGCTCTAGAAGAGCTGTTGCGGGTTGCGGGTTGCGGGTTGCGGGTTGCGGGTTGCGGGTTGCGGGAAGAAAGACCGTGAACCAGGACGGGCTGTCAACACGATTACCCAGAAGTGCATGCTGACTAGTGCAACAGAGGATGTTGTCTTCGGCCCTTGACTCGCAACTCGGAACCCGGAACGCGCAACGATCGTTTTATGGAACAATTCTTGCTTGGCTTTTGTGTTGATTGTGTCCCCGGGGATGTGGTAATTTTCAACATAAATGGAAGAATTTTACAGGATATCCCGGTTGCCGCCCTACGTGTTCGGCATCGTCCGGGACCTTTTGATAGAGGCACGGAGAAAAGGCGAAGACATCATCGACCTCGGCATGGGGAACCCTGACCTGCCGACCCCGAAGCATGTCGTTTCGAAGCTCGTCGAGGCGGCGCGGAACCCCAGGAACCACCGCTACAGCGCGACACGGGGCATAACGAACCTCCGCCTTGCCATCGCCAACTGGTACAGGAGGCGCTATGGGGTGGACATCGACCCCGAGGACGAGGTGGTCGTCACGATGGGCGCCAAGGAGGGAATCGGCCATCTCGTACTGGCTACCATCAGTCAGGGCGAGGTCGTCTTCGTCCCCAACCCGGCCTACCCCATCCACTCCTATTCTGTGGTCATCGCCGGCGGGGACTTGAGGACCATCCCGCTTCTACCAAGGGAGGAATTCTTCGAAAGGCTGAATATCGCGGTGAAGACCACGTGGCCCCTGCCGAAGATGCTCATCATCAGTTTTCCCAACAACCCCACCACGGAGGTTGTGGAAAAGGACTTCTTCGAAAGGACCGTCGCCTTCGCGAAGGAGCATGACATGATGGTCGTCCACGACCTGGCGTACGCCGATCTCGCCTTCGACGGCTACAGGGCGCCGAGCTTCCTCGAGGTCCCGGGCGCGAAGGATGTGGGCGTGGAGTTCTTTTCCATGTCCAAGAGCTACAGCATGCCCGGCTGGCGGGTCGGGTTCGCGGCGGGCAACAAAAGGATGATAAACGCCCTCAGCAGGATAAAGAGCTACTTCGACTACGGCGTCTTTCAGCCGATCCAGATCGCGTCCATCATCGCCCTCAATGAAGGCGACGCGGATGTGCCCGAGATCGTGGAAAAGTACAGGGCGCGACGGGACGTGCTTTGCGAGGGCCTCTGCCGCCTCGGGTGGGAGGTGGAGAAACCGAGAGCCACAATGTTCGTCTGGGCAAAGATACCTGAGAAGTACGCGGCGATGGGGTCCATCGAGTTCTCAAAGTTCCTCCTGACAGAGGCAAAGGTGGCCACCTCGCCGGGGATCGGCTTCGGCGAGTTCGGTGAAGGATACGTGCGGTTCGCCCTCGTGGAGAACGAGCACAGAATAAAACAGGCGGTGAAGGGGATCAGGAATCTCCTCCGCCCTACGGGAAGATCATGATCGGAATAGGGATAATAGGATTGGGAACAGTGGGAACCGGCACATACCGGATACTGACGGAACACGCCGCGCTCATTCGCAGGAGGACAGGTCTCGACCTTCGCGTCGTCAGGGTGGCCGAGGTGGACGAGCGCAAGCTGAGAGGAAAAGGCCTTGCACGGAATGTCGTGACCTCCGATGCCATGGAGCTCATCCATGACGAGAGGGTCGGCATCGTCGTGGAGCTTATTGGCGGCATGCGTCCCGCCAGCGACTTCATCGGCGCGGCCCTCGGTCTAGGCAAGCAGGTTGTGACGGCAAACAAGGCCCTCCTCGCGGAAAAAGGCGACGAGCTTTTCAGGCTCGCGGCAAAGAAGGGGTGCGAGATCGGGTTCGAGGCCTCCGTGTGCGGAGGCATCCCCGTTATCCGGGCGATCCGCGACGGTCTCGTCGGCAATGATTTCAGCTACATACTGGGAATCCTCAACGGGACGAGCAACTACATCCTCTCGCGGATGACCGACGAAGGGATATCCTTCGCCGAGGCCCTCAAGGACGCCCAGCGGAAAGGCTACGCTGAAAAGGACCCCACCTTCGACGTCGAGGGGATAGACGCCGCGCACAAGCTTTCGCTCCTGGTAAGGCTCGCCTTCGCCTCGCCTGTCACCATGGACAGAATAACGACACGGGGCATCGCGAAGATAGACCCCGTCGACATAGGCTTCGCCCGGGACTTCGGGTACAAGATAAAGCTCCTTGCCATCGCGAAGAAGCGGGGGGCAGGCATCGAGGCTCGCGTCGAGCCAGCCATGCTGCCCGTGAACCACCCCATGAGCAGCGTCAACGGCGTCTATAACGCGGTCTACATAGTCGGGGACATGACGGGCCCCAATCTCTTCTATGGAAAGGGTGCGGGGAGCGATCCCACGGGAAGCGCCGTCGTGAGCGACATCGTCGACATCGCCAAGCGGATCTCCGGGGCGGGCGGCACAGGCGTGCGGCCCCTCGTCGCGGCGGGCAGGTTCAAGGAAGGCAGGGCCTCTTCCGTGCCCTACTACCTGCGGGTGATGGCAAAGGACATGCCGGGTGTGCTTTCGAAGATATCGGGCATCCTCTCGAAGTATCGGATAAGCATATCGGCGGTGACCCAGCAGGGCCGGAAGCTCAGCGGCTACGTCCCCGTCGTGATGGTGACCCACGATGCCCCCGAGGAAGGTCTCATGAAGGCGAAGAAGGAAATAGACGCCCTGTCCCTGACGAAGGGGGAGAGCGTTCACATAAGGATCGAGGAAGGCAACCTGTGAGAGGACCGGGGCCTTCCGGCCGCGTGAGGTGCGGCAGCGCATGAAATATATCGTTCTCATCGGCGACGGCATGGCGGATTTTCCGCTGGAGGAGCTCGGGGGGAAGACGCCGCTCATGGCCGCGAACAAGCCGAACATGAACGCGGCGGCCCGAAAGGGTCTCACGGGAAAGGTAAAGACGGTGCCCGACGGTTTTCCTCCCGGCAGCGACGTGGCGGGTATGTCCATCTTCGGCTACGACCCGGCGCTGTATTACACGGGGCGGGCCCCGATAGAGGCCTTCGGCATGGGCATCCCCATGGGGTCCGACGACGTCGCCTACCGGTGCAACCTCGTTCATATCGGGACCGGGAACGGGGGTGATACCATGGGCGACTACTCCGGCGGGCATATCTCCACGGAGGAGGCACGGATCCTTGTCGCGTCCCTCAATGACGAGCTGGGTTCCGAAGGGATAACCTTCTTCCCCGGGGTCGGGTACCGCCACATCATGATATGGAAAAGAGGCGCCTGGGAGTTGTCGACAACGCCTCCCCACGACATCACGGGCAAACAGATCGCGGGGTACCTCCCCGAGGGCGACGGAGCCGCAATGGTCCGTTCCCTTATGGACCGCTCCCGCAGGGTGCTCGGGTCCCACGACATCAACAGGAAGCGCATCGACGCCGGCAAGCTCCCGGCGAACGGCATATGGCTCTGGGGCCAGGGCAAAAGAGCCGGCCTGCCACCGTTCCGGGAGAAGTTCGGCCTTACGGGGGCGACGGTCTGCGCCGTGGACCTCGTGCGGGGGATCTCGAGCCTCGTGGGGTTCACCACCCCCGTCGTCGAAGGGGCCACGGGATACCTCGACACCGATTACGGGGCGAAGGCGCGTGCGGCCTTGAAACTCCTGGAAGACCACGACATCGTGTACATCCACGTGGAGGCGCCCGACGAGGCGTCCCACAACGGCAGCATCCCCGAGAAGATAAAGGCCATCGAGCGCATCGACAGGGACGTGCTCGGCGTCCTTCTCAAAGAAACGGACAGGGACACGCGGTTCCTCATCGTCACCGACCATGCCACGCCGATCGCGATGAGGACCCACTACGCCACCCCGGTGCCCTTCGCCGTTTACGACAGGAGCGATCCCGCCTCCGAAGAGGGCGGTGATTACGACGAGAACGCGGGCGGGGCGGTGATAAGCGGTGAAGAGATGATACGTATACTGATCGGGGGAAGACAGTGAGACAAAAATTCATCTTCGTGACGGGCGGCGTCGTGTCGTCCCTGGGGAAGGGCATAGCGGCCGCGTCCATCGGCGCGCTCCTCGAGTCCCGGGGGCTCAATATCACCATAAAGAAACTGGATCCCTACATCAATGTCGATCCGGGCACGATGAACCCCTTCCAGCACGGTGAGGTCTTCGTGACCGAGGACGGCGCGGAGACGGACCTCGACCTCGGGCATTACGAGCGCTTCACCACCGCGGCCTTCTCGAAGAAATGCAATTTCACGACGGGCCAGGTCTACGACACGGTCATCTCCCGTGAACGAAAGGGAGAGTATCTCGGCGGGACCGTCCAGGTCATCCCCCACATCACGGACGAGATCAAGCGCAGGATCCTCGACGTGGACGAAGGCATCGACGTCGTCATCGTCGAGATCGGCGGCACCGTGGGCGACATCGAAGGCCTGCCCTTCCTGGAGGCGATACGTCAGCTTCGCAACGACCTGGGGAAGGAGAACTCCCTCTTCGTGCACCTGACATTGGTTCCCTTCATCAAGACCGCCGATGAAATGAAGACGAAGCCGACACAGCACAGCGTGAACGAACTCAGAAGGATCGGTATCCAGCCCGACATCCTCCTGTGCAGGACGGAGCGGGCCCTGTCGCAGGGCCTCAAGGACAAGATCTCCCTCTTCTGCAACGTCGAAAAGGACGCCGTCATCGCCGCCAAGGACGCCGAGGTCATCTACGAGGTCCTCATAGCCTTCCACAACGAGGGGCTCGACGAGAAGATAACGAAACTCCTCAACATCTGGGCGAAGAAGCCGGACCTTTCCAAGTGGGAGGCCATCGGCGACACCATAAAGCACCCGAAGAAAGAGGTGGACATCGCCCTCGTCGGGAAGTACGTCAAACTCAAGGACTCCTACAAGAGCCTCAATGAGGCCCTCGTCCACGGAGGCATCGCGAACGACTGCAGGGTGAACATCCGCTACGTCGACTCCGAGGACATCGAAAAGGGCATAACGGCCGACCTCTTCAACGTCGATGGCGTCCTCGTCCCCGGCGGCTTCGGGGACCGCGGCATCGAGGGAAAGATCAACGCCATCGAGCACGCGCGGGAAAAGAAGATCCCCTTCCTCGGTCTGTGCCTCGGCATGCAGCTCGCCGTCGTGGAGATGGGGCGCAACCTCGCCGACTGCAAGGACGCGAACAGCTGCGAGTTCAACGAAAAGACGCCCTATCCCCTCATCTATCTCATCGAGGAGTTCACGGACAGGGAGAACAAGGTGCAGAAACGAGACCAGTACTCCGACAAGGGCGGCACCATGCGCCTCGGCGCATACCCCTGCGTCCTCAAGGCCGGCACCCTCGCGCACAAGGCCTACGGGCAGGACGTCATCCACGAACGGCACCGGCACCGTTACGAGTTCAACATGAAATACCGCGAGCGCCTGGAGAAGAGCGGCATGATCGTGTCGGGCATCTCCCCTGACGGCACGCTTGTCGAGATCGTCGAGATGAAGGGCCATCCCTGGTTCCTGGGATGCCAGTTCCATCCGGAGTTCAAATCGAAGCCCTTTGACCCGCATCCGCTCTTCCGGGATTTTATCAAGGCCTCGCTGAAACGAAGGCAGGAAAGACTGAAGTGCAAAAAGAAATAACCATCGGCAACGTCACCGTCGGCCGCAGGCCTTTCGTCTTCATAGGCGGCCCCTGTGTCATCGAAGGCAGGGACATATCCCTGAGGACGGCCGAGAGCATCGCGCGCATAACGGCCGGACTTGGCATACCCTTCATATTCAAGTCCTCCTACGACAAGGCGAACAGGACGTCCATATCGGGCTTCAGGGGGCCGGGACTGGACGAGGGGCTTGCCATCCTCCAACAGGTCAAGGGCGAGGTGGGTGTCCCCGTCCTCACTGATGTCCATTCCGCGGGGGAGGCCGCGGCGGCGGCCGAGGTCGCCGACGTCCTCCAGGTGCCGGCGCTCCTGTCCCGGCAGACGGACATACTCATTGCCTGCGGCAGGACGGGCAGGGCCGTCAATATCAAGAAGGGTCAGTTCCTCTCTCCCAACGACATGGCCCACGCCATCAGGAAGGTCGAATCCACGGGGAACAGGAACATACTGGTCACCGAACGGGGCACGTCCTTCGGGTACCACACCCTTGTCAATGATTTCCGTGCCATACCCATCATGCGGGACTTCGGGTATCCCGTGGTCTTCGATGCCACGCACAGCGTGCAGCAGCCCTCGGCCATGACGGACCGTTCCGGCGGGGAGGCCCGCTTCATCGTTCCCCTGGCGCGGGCGGCGGTAGCCGTCGGCGTGGAAGGGGTATTCATGGAGGTCCATCCCGATCCGGCACGGGCCCTCTGCGACGGTGACAATTCCCTCCCTCTCGACGAGCTCGAAGGCGTCCTGCGGACCCTCAGGAGGATAGAGGAGGCCCTGTGGACCACGTGAGAACGGGAAAGGACATCCTGAGGAAGGAGGCGGAGGCCCTCCTGAAGGTGATGGAAGGCCTCGATGACTCCTTTAACAGGGCGGCGGAGACCATATTCGGGTGCACGGGCAGGGTCGTCCTGACGGGCATGGGCAAGTCGGGACTCGTCGGCAAGAAGATCGCCGCCACGTTGTCGAGCACGGGCACGCCGGCACTCTTCGTCCACCCCGCTGACTCCCTCCACGGCGACCTGGGAATGCTCCAGCGCGGAGACGTGCTCATCGTGATCAGCAACAGCGGGGAGACCGAGGAGGTGCTCAGCATCATACCCTGGGTGAAGCGCCTCGACATCCCGCTCGTCGCCATAACGGGAGACGCCGCGTCCACCATCGCCCGGCTGGGCGACGTCGCCCTCGTCGTGAACGTGGAGGAGGCCTGTCCCTACAACGTGGTGCCCACGTCGAGCACCACGGCGACGCTCGCGCTCGGCGACGCCCTCGCCATTGCCGTCATGGAAAGGCGGGCCTTCAACGTGGAAGACTTCGCGTCCCTCCATCCCGGCGGCTCTCTGGGCAGGAAGCTCTTCCTCAGAGTGGAGGACCTCATGCACACCGGCGAGGCCGTCCCCGGAGTCTCCGCTGAGACGTCCATGAAGGACGCCATCCTCGAGATAACGTCGAAGAGGCTTGGCGTCACGGGGGTCTACGACGGCGAAGGGCGCCTCGCGGGGATCATAACGGACGGAGATCTCAGGCGCGCGATCGAACGCTACGACGATTCTCTCCTGGCGAAGAGTGCGGGTGAGGTCATGACCCCGGGGCCCAAGGTCGTCCGCAGGGATGCCCTCGCCGCCTACGCGCTGAAGAAAATGGAGGAATTCTCGATCACATCCCTGTTCGTCGTGAACGACGAGGACAGCGCGCGGCCCGTGGGCATCATACACATCCACGACCTCTTGAGGGCCAAGGTGGTGTGAATGGCATATGAGGACACATGAGCAACAGGAAGATCATAATCTTCGTCTCTTTCGGCTGCATCGCGGCAAGCCTCCTGCTTGCCCTCTATTTCTTCGTGAGCAAGCCTGAAAGACAACCGGTCCCCGTAGCGGAGGAAAGCAACAAGGCCGTCGTCTTCAAGAACGTGAAGTACACGGGTGAACGCCGCGGCGTGGTGGATTGGGAGCTCACGGCGAAGGTCGCCCGGAAGTACATAGACAGGCCCCTCATCGAGCTCGAAGACCTGAAGGGGCTGTACAAGCCGAAACCGGACGTCTCCATTGAGTTCACCGGCACGAAAGGCTCCATGGACACCGAGAAGGAGTCGGGCAGGGTCGACAACGTGGAGGTCTTCTACAAGGGAGAGTACACCCTGAAGAGCCCCTACATGGACTTCGATTTCAAGAACGGCGTCACGACGACAAAGGATGTGGTGGACATCAAGGGAGAGAAGGTCGACATGCGCGGCACGGGGCTTCTCGCCAACACCAACGAGGAGACCTTGCGGCTCCTCTCCGACGTCGGCGGCATCATAGCGACGGAGAAGGCCAAGTATCGCTTCCAGTCGGACTCCCTCCTTTATTACTTTCAGAAGGCCACCTATGTCCTCGAGGGAAAGGTCATCCTCAAGGGAGAGGACCTCAACATGGTGTGCGACCTTGTCCACATATACAGCACCGACAACGAGGTGGACCGCATCGAGGCCGACGGCAACGTTCGCGTCATATCCAAGGGCACTGTTGCGAAAAGCGAAAAGGCAGTATATCATTTTAAGGAAGGCAGGATAGTGTTCACCCAATCTCCGAGGGTATTCAAGGACAACGTGGAAATGAAAGGGGAGCGTGTGATCTACACGACGGAGGACGGCAAATTGTCCGTCGAGAGGCCGAAGATAAGAATGGAGAGGGGAAAATAGCAGGAATGAAAGCAACGCTGTCCGCGCAGGGTCTCCTGAAGACATACAACGCGCGCAAGGTCGTCGACGGGATCAGCATGTACATGGAGACCAGCGAGATCGTGGGGCTCTTCGGCCCCAACGGAGCCGGAAAGACGACGTCTTTCTACATGATCATCGGCTTCATCAAGCCCAATGGCGGCAAGATCCTCCTCGACGGGGAGGACATCACCGACCTGCCCATGTTCATGAGGGCGCGCAAGGGCATAACCTATCTTCCCCAGGAACCTTCGGTCTTCAAGAAGATGTCCGTCAGGGACAACCTCAAGGCGATCCTCGAGTTCCTCGGTGAGGAGAGCGACCTCATAAACCACCGCGTCATGGAGATACTCGAGTCCTTCAAGCTGGAACACCTGGCGAACAACAGCGCCGATTCCCTCTCGGGCGGAGAGAGAAGGCGCCTCGAGATAGCGCGGGCGCTCATGACATCGCCGCATTTTATGCTCCTCGACGAGCCTTTCTCCGGCATAGATCCCATATCCGTCTCGGACCTGAAAAAGATAATCTTCGGGCTCAAGCAAAGAGGCATCGGCATACTGCTGTCCGACCACAACGTCCGTGAGTCGCTCCCCATATGCGACAGGGCATACGTGGTCAACGCGGGAAAGGTCCTTCTCGAAGGCACGCCGGAGAGCGTGGCCCAGGACCGGATCGTCCGCGAAGTATATCTTGGTGAGGAATTCAACATCGATGTTGGAGCTTAAACAGACACAGAAGCTCTCGCCCGTCCTGACCCAGCAGCTGCAGCAGGCAATCCGCCTCCTTCAGCTCTCCAAGCTGGAGCTTGTCGAGGCCATCGAGCTCGAGATGAAGGAGAACCCCATTCTCGAGATCACCGAAGAAGAACCGCGCGAGGACGCCGAGGAAAAGGAGAGCCAGGACGAGAAGAGAGAGATGGAGGAGCTCCTGGAACGATACTCGCCCTCGGAGGAGTTCTTCCCCGCCGAGGACAGGGAGGCCCCCGACTACGAGAACATGGTCAGGAAGACGTACAACCTCAGGGACCACCTGAGGTGGCAGATCGGCCTTTCGGACTTCAGCCCACGGGAACGGGTGGTGGCGGAATGGATCATCGAGAACATCGACGACAACGGGTACCTCATCTGCGGCCTCGAGGAGATATCGCGGGATTCCGGTTTTCCCGTCGAGGTCCTCGAGCCGGTCCTCAGAAAGGTGCAGAGGCTCGAGCCGGCCGGGGTGGGCGCGCGGGACCTGAAGGAATGCATCCTCATACAGTACGAGGTGTCGGGTGAGAAGGACCCCGTCTTCGAGAACGTCGTCGCCAATCACTTCGAACTCTTCCAGCACAACAACCTCAGGGGGATAGCAAAGGCGACCGGTTTCCCCATAGAGAGGATCAAGGAGGTCTTCGAGA
Organism: Deltaproteobacteria bacterium UBA1386; assembly: GCA_002305765.1. Taxonomy (GTDB): domain Bacteria; phylum Desulfobacterota; class Syntrophorhabdia; order Syntrophorhabdales; family Syntrophorhabdaceae; genus Delta-02. Next base: position 45,354 of record DBQU01000081.1, on the reverse strand, counting down.
AGATCAAGTCCTTCGATCCCAAACCGGGAAGGAACTTCAGCGACGAGTTCATATCCTATGTCGTCCCCGACGTCTATGTGGTCAAGGGCGAGGAAGGGTTCGACATCGCCCTCAACAACGACGATGTCCCGGAGCTCAGGATGAGCCGCTACTACCTGGAGCTCGCGACGGACAGGAAGGTGAGCGGCGAGACGAAGAGGTACATAAAGAACAAGATGAAGCAGGCGGAGTGGTTCATCAAGAGTATCCAGCAGAGGCAAAGGACGCTCTTTCTCGTCGCCCAGAGCATCGTGAACTTCCAGCGTGAGTTCTTCGAGAATGGCCTGAGAAGCTTAAGGCCCCTTATCCTCAAGGACGTCGCCCAGGATGTGGGGGTCCACGAATCGACGGTAAGCCGCATAACGACGAGCAAGTACATGAGCACCCCCCACGGTGTGTACGAGATGAAGTTCTTCTTCCCGACGAGCATCAACAAGGGAGAAGGGGACCCTCTTTCGACGAATGTCGTCATGGACCTCATAGCGGAGCTCGTCAAGAAGGAAGACAAGAAGAAGCCCCTCACGGACGATGAGATAGCCCACATCCTGAAATCGCGCCATGACATAAACATAGCCCGCCGTACGGTCGCGAAATACAGGGAGATTCTCAACATTCGGTCCTCACGGGAAAGGACGGTGATAGACTAAAGGCACAGATTCCGGATACGGGGAAGCCTTGGCGGAGCGTTTACGCTCCTGATCGATTAACGTAATACTTTCGGGGAATTGGATTGACACGATCCGGCATATCTGTTATTAATAAGCTCCAAGGTTGGTCCACGCCAACCTTATTTTTGTAAGCGGAGGAACTATGGATATCACAACCAGCTTCAGGCACGTTGATACCAGCGAAGATGTAAGGCGTTATGTCGAGGAGAAGCTCTCCCGTCTGCAGAAATACGTGGAGACGCCCCTCGACATCCACGTGGTCATCTCCCTCGAGCGGAAATACCGCCAGCGTATCGATGTCATGTTCACCATCAACGGGGTCGTCATTAATGCCCATGAGGTCATGGATGATATCTATGCGGCGATCGACAGCATACTCGACAAGCTGGAACGAAGACTTACAAAGTACCGCGACAAGATGAAGGAGTACCGCGAGAGCAAGCTGAAACGCACCACACCGCCGCCTACGAGCGAGGAGTCGGGCATCATTGTATCGAGGACCGTGGAAGCCAAACCCATGGACCCCGAGGAGGCCGTGATGCAGCTTACGGCCTCGGGGGACATGTTCATGGTCTTCCGCGAGAGGGAACGCGACAACGTCTGCATCGTTTACAAACGGAAGGACGGGAAGTTCAGTCTCATAGAAACGGCAGGGAAGGGACCGTGAGGTTAACCGACATACTGAAAGAATCCTCGATCATCTCCGATATCAAGGGCACCACCAAGGAGGAGATACTCACCGAGCTTGCGGGGCAGCTCAAGGCTGCGGGCCTTGTAAAGGACGTTGACTCCGTCGTGAGGATCATCATGGAACGGGAGGCCCTGGGGAGCACGGGCATAGGCGACGGCGTCGCCATTCCCCATGGCAAGATGAAGGGTCCCGGCGGGGTCCTCGTCGCATTCGGCCGGTCACGTCAGGGTGTCGATTTCGATGCCGTCGACGGGCAGCCGGCACACATCTTCTTTCTCGTCCTCGCCCCCGAGGATTCGGCAAGCCTGCATTTGAAGGTCCTGTCGCGGATATCGAAGATCCTTCGCGACCCTTCGTTCAGAAAGAAGCTGCTGAAGCTCCCCGATGCCCATTCCCTGTATGAGAGCATCGTGGAAGAGGACGGAAAGCTGTAAGGGCCCGCCTCGAGGGACGGGCCGGGAAGCATGCCTCCCTCCGGGGGAGGACCTCGCGGAAAGGCACATGAAGGGAATAGAGGTTCAACAGCTTGTAGATGACGAGCTATACGGATTGGAACTTGAGGTTCTGGCCGGCAAAAAGGGGCTCGCCCGTAAGATCTACAACCCGAGGATCCAGAAGCTCGGCCTCGTCATAACGGGCCATATGGTCTATCTCCATCCCCACAGGGTCCAGATACTGGGCAACATCGAGATATCCTACCTGAGGTCGCTGTCGGAGGCCGAGAGCCGGCGCATCATCAGGGAGCTCTGCAAGAACAACGTGGTGTGCTTCATCGTCTCCCGGAACCTGAAGGTCCCCGAGTTCTTCGTCGTCTCAGCGGAAGAGAAGGGCATCCCCCTTCTCCGGACAAGGCTCGTCACGTCCATATTCATAGAGAGGATAACGAAGCTCCTGGAGGAGAAGCTTGCCCCGTCGACCACCGTCCACGGCGTCCTCATGGACATTCTGGGCGTCGGCGCCCTTATCATGGGAAGGCCGGGCATCGGCAAGAGCGAGAACGCCCTCGAGCTCATCATGCGGGGCCATCGCCTTGTCGTCGATGATGCCGTGCACGTCAAGAAGATCGGGGCCATCGACCTCTACGGGGAGGCGCCGGAGATGATAAAGAGCCTGCTGGAGATACGGGGCGTGGGCATCGTCGATATCCGGCATCTTTTCGGCGTGTCCGCCGTCCTCGACAAGAAGCGGATAGACCTCGTCATCGAGCTCTTCGACTGGGACACCTCCCTCGAGTGCGAGCGGGTGGGATTGAGGGAAGAGAAGTTCAAGGTGCTCAGCGTCGACCTCCCCTTCGTCAAGATTCCGATCAGCTCGGGCAAGAACGTCTCGGCGATCATCGAACTGGCATGCCGCAATTTCATCCTCCGCAGGCAGGGCATCAACACCGCCGTGGAGCTGGAGAAGAGGATGCAGAGATCAATGGAGGGAGGGACGGAATGAAGGACACCCTCATCGTCAGCGGCATATCCGGCTCGGGGAAGACGACGTTCCTCAGGGCCCTCGAGGACGCGGGGTTCTTTTGTGTCGACAACTTTCCCATCCTTCTGCTCCTCAAGTTCCTGGAACTCAACCGCGATGAGGGGGAGAAGATCGCGCGGTGCGCCTTCGTCATCGACGTGCGCTTGAGGGACTTCTTCGAGAACGGCCGGGATATCATAGAAAAGGCCAAGAAAGAGTTCGGCGCGAAGGTCCTCTTCCTGGAAAGCTCCGACGAGAGCCTCATTCGTAGATACCGGGAAACGAGACGGTCCCATCCCCTCTTCGACTCGTCCAACGTCAAGGACGCGCTGACCCAGGAGCGCAAGCTGATGGCCTGGCTCAGGAACATGGCCGATCAGGTCATAGACACGACCCATCTTACCCCCCACGAACTGCGCCGCCTGGCACTCGAGAGATACGGCGCCCACGAGCAGCGGATGAAGATCAACATCATGTCCTTCGGGTACGCCTTCGGTCTTCCACTCGAGGCCGACATCGTCCTCGACGTGAGGTTCCTGCCGAACCCCTTCTTTGTCGAAGAGCTCCGGGACCAGACCGGGCTCGATGAAGAGGTCAGGGAATTCATCAGATCCCAGGATGTGTTCAGGAAATATTTCCTTTTTCTTTCGGAGTTTTTGGTGTACCTTATACCGTTATTCGAGAAAGAAGGGAAAAGTTATCTCACTGTCTGCTTCGGCTGCACGGGCGGAAAACACCGGTCGGTCTTCATCGCGGGCGAACTCGCCGAGCAGCTCAATGCCATGGGCTACAGCGTATCCACCGTCCATCGGGATATAGAGAAGAGGTAAGGAGGCGAAATGATTGGTCTCGTAGTGGTGGCACACTTCAATCTCGCGCGGGAGATGGTTGCCGCCACCGAACTGATCGTGGGTGAACAGGAACAGTTCATCGCCGTCGGTATATTTCCCAACGAACGGGTGGAAGAGACCAAGGAGAAGATCGTTTCGGCCTTGAAGGACTCGGACACGGGCGACGGGGTCATCATCCTGACTGATATGTTCGGCGGCACCCCTTCCAACATCAGCCTTTCCTTCCTGGAAGAGGGCCGGGTCGAGGTGGTGGCCGGCGTCAACCTCCCCATGCTCATCAAGCTCGTGACATACCGGGAGGGGAAGACGCTCGACGATCTGGCCGCTTTCATCACGCAGTACGGTCAGAAGAACATATATCTCGCCACGGATGTCCTGAAGGCCAGAAAGAAGGATTAGGGAGCGATGCTGGAAGGGATATTTACGATAAGGAACAGGCTTGGCCTCCATGCCCGGGCCGCGGCGATGTTCGTCAAGGCGGCGGCGAAGTTCAACTCCATCGTGATGGTCGAAAAGGACGGGATGGAGGTGAACGGCAAGAGCATCATGGGCCTTCTGATGCTCGCCTGTCCCCTGGGAAGCAAGATCGTCCTCAAGGCGGAAGGGGAGGACGAAGAAAAGGCCTTTCGTGAACTGGGAGGCCTCATAGACGACGGATTCAACGAAGAATGAAGGAAGAGATTCTTGTCAATCAGACCCTGAAGGGGACCGGCGTTTCCTCGGGAATAACCATGGGGCGGGTGCGCCTCATCGACAGGGACAAGGTGTCGATAACGAAGCGCTCCATATCCCCGCGCCAGGCGGAGAACGAAGTGGGCCGCATCAGGAACGCGGTCCAGGGCGCGATAGACCAGCTCAGCCACATCAAGGATTCGATCCCCGACGATGACGTGAGAAAGCACGCCTTCATCATCGACGCCCACATACTCATCCTTCAGGACCCCTTCTTCGTCGATTCCGTCATCGACGTGATCCGCAGCGAGCACATAAACGCGGAATGGGCCCTCGACATCGTGGTCTCCCGGTTCCTCGCCAGCTTCGACAAGGTGGAGGACCCCTACCTCAGGGAGAGGGGCCAGGACATCAGGTACATCTACGAGAGGCTCGCGAGGATCCTCGTCGTCGGTGAGAAACCGCGTATAAGCTCGGAGACGGTGAAGGGCAAGTCCATCATCATCGCCCACGACCTGTCGCCTGCCGACACCATCCAGCTCAACCTTAACCGCGTCTCCGGGTTCGCGACCGACGTGGGCGGCAGGACCTCCCACACGTCCATCGTGGCCCGGGCCCTCGAGATACCTGCCGTGGTCGGCGTGGGCAACGTGACAATGCTCGTCAGGAACAACGACCTCGTCATCATAGACGGCGACGAGGGCGTCGTCATCATCAACCCCGTCAAGGAGGTCCAGAAAGAATACGCCGCGAAGCAGATCCACCTCAGGAACCAGAAGAAAGAGCACCTCAGGGTGGCACGGCTCAAGGCCGAGACGAAGGACGGCTTCCGGATGAGGGTAGGCGCCAATATCGAGCTTCTCGCGGAGATGGACATCGTCGAGAAGTACGGGGCCGTCGGCATAGGCCTCTACAGGACCGAGTACATCTACCTTTCGCGAAAGCACGACCTTCCCTCGGAGATGGACCACTACCACATCTATCGCAAGTTGGCGGAGAGCAAAACACTCCAGTACATCACCATCCGGACCCTCGACATCGGCGGCGACAAGTTCGTCTCCGAGATCGAGATGCCCAAGGAGATAAACCCCGCGATGGGCCTGAGGGCCATTCGGCTCTGCATCAAGGAGGTCCCCCTTTTCAAGGCGCAGCTGAAGGGGATCCTCCGGGCCAGCCAGTACGGGCCCCTTCGCATCCTCATCCCCATGGTCTCGGGCATCGAGGAGGTGCGAAAAGCGAAGGCCATCATCGCCGAGTGCATGGACGAGCTCTCGCACAAAAAGATCGCCTATAACAAGGACATAAAGACGGGGATCATGATAGAGGTCCCCTCGGCGTGCATGATAAGCGACATGCTCGCCGCGGAGGTCGACTTCTTCAGCATCGGGACGAACGATCTCATACAGTACGCCCTCGCCATCGACAGGGTCAACGAATACGTCTCGTACCTGTATGAACCGCTCCATCCCGCCGTCCTGAAGATGATCAAGAAGGCCGTCGACGATGCCCATGCTCACAAGATCACCATCGCGCTGTGCGGTGAGATGGCGGGGGAACCACGGTATGTCCCGGTGCTTTTGGGCCTCGGCCTCGACGAGATAAGCATGAACCCCTATGCCATACCGCGGGCGAAAAAGGCCATTCGCGGACTCGATCACGGGTACTGCCGGGAACTCCTCGAGGAGATCATGAAGAAGGACTCGCCGGCGGAGGCGGAACTGCTTTTGAAGAACGAAATGGCACGATTGTTCCCCGGGGATTTCCCGAAGGTCCGGGGTTAGCAGGATACACTTTTACCAAACACCGACGTCAAGGAGGATTATACAATGGGAATGAGCAGGTTTTTATTCACGTCCGAATCAGTTGCTGAAGGACATCCGGACAAGGTTTCCGACCAGATATCCGACGCCGTGCTCGACGCTATCATCAAGGATGACCCGGGGGCTCGGGTTGCCTGCGAAACGTATGTAACGACGGGCCTTGCCCTCGTGGGCGGCGAGATAACGACGTCGAGCTACGTCAACGTCCCCGAGATCGTCCGGGAAACGGTGAGGGAGATAGGGTACAACGACTCGTCGATGGGCTTCGACTGGGAGACCTGCGCGGTCCTCACGGCCATCGACGAACAGTCCCCCGACATCGCCATGGGCGTCAACGAGACGGGCGACCACGAGCAGGGTGCCGGCGACCAGGGCCTCATGTTCGGGTATGCCTGCAACGAGACGGCGGAGTTCATGCCCATGTCCATCATGTATGCCCACAAGCTCATCAGGAGGCTCGCCGATGTCCGCAAGGACGGGACCCTTCCCTTCCTGCGGCCCGACGGCAAGAGCCAGGTGACCATAGAGTATATCGACAGGCAGCCCGTCAGGGTGGACGCCGTCGTCATCGCGGCCCAGCACAACCCCGACGTGACCATCGAAAAGATACGCGAAGGCGTGACGGAAGAGGTCATCAAGAAGATCATCCCACTGGAGCTCATGGACGACAACACGAAGATCTTCATCAACTCCACGGGAAGGTTCGTGGTCGGCGGTCCCAAGGGTGACTGCGGGGTGACGGGACGCAAGATCATCGTCGACACCTACGGTGGCGTCGGGAGCCACGGCGGCGGCGCCTTTTCCGGTAAGGACCCCTCCAAGGTCGACCGCAGCGCATCCTACATGGCCCGCTACATCGCGAAGAACCTGGTTGCCGCCGGCCTGGCCGACAGACTCGAGCTGCAGATAGCCTACACGATCGGCGTTGCTCAGCCCGTCTCCGTCATGATAGACACCCAGGGCACCTCGAAGATAAGCCCCGACAAGATCGCGCAGATAGTCAACGACCTCTTCGACATGAGGCCGAGGAAGATCATCGAGAAGCTCGACCTCCTGCGGCCCATCTACAAGAAGACCGCCTGCGGCGGCCATTTCGGCAGGAACGAGGCGGAATTCACCTGGGAGAAGCTCGACATGGTGGAAGAGATAAGGAAGGCCGCGGGGATATAGGACTCCCGCAACGATATCGATCGAAGGAGAACGCGTATGGATTATGATGTGAAGGACCTAAAACTGGCCGACGCCGGGCTGGAGAAGATAGAGTGGGCGGGAAGAAGGATGCCCGTCCTCGGCCAGATCGCACAGAGGTTCGCGAAGAAGAAACCCTTGAAGGGCGTCAGGATAGCCTGCTGCCTCCACGTGACGTCGGAAACGGGGAACCTCATGAAGACCCTGAAGGCAGGAGGCGCTGACGTGGTGGTCTGCGCGTCGAACCCCTTGAGCACGCAGGATGACGTGGCGGCCGCCATCGTGAAGCACTTCAAGATACCCGCCTTCTGCATCAAGGGAGAGACGGACCGCCAATACTACGACCATATCATGAAGGCCCTGGCCTTCATGCCCAATATCACCATGGATGATGGGGCCGACCTCGTCGGAGCCCTGCACATGATCGCCTTCGACCGCACCGAAGGCCTCCATGACATCATCAAGAAATGGTACAAGAAGCTGACCAAGAAGGAGAAACAGGCCCTTATCGGCGATGTCGTGGGCTCCATGGAGGAAACAACGACGGGCGTCATACGCCTCAAGAGCATGGAAAAGGAAGGCGTTCTCCAGTTCCCCGTCGTGGCCGTGAACGACGCGCTTACGAAGCACATGTTCGACAACCGGTACGGCACGGGACAGAGCACCATCGACGGCATTCTGCGCGCCACGAACGTCCTGTTTGCCGGCGCCACCTTCGTGCTTGCCGGGTACGGCTGGTGCGGCAAGGGTGTCACCATGAGGGCGAAGGGCCTCGGCGCCCGCGTTATCGTCGCCGAGGTAGACCCCCTTCGGGCCCTTGAAGCCCACATGGACGGCTTCGAGGTCATGGAGATGGAGAAGGCGGCGGCGATCGGCGACATCTTCGTCACCACCACCGGCGATATCCATGTCATCCGCAAGGAACATTTCGAGAAGATGAAGGACGGCGCCATGGTCTGCAACTCGGGGCACTTCAACGTGGAACTCGACCTCGACGCCCTGGAGAAGATGAAGAAGTCGAAAAGGCGGATCCGCCAGTTCATCGACGAGTATACCCTCAAGAACGGCAAGAAGATATTCGTCCTCGGCGAGGGCAGGCTTGTCAACCTCGCCTGCGCGGAGGGGCATCCCTCGGATGTCATGGACATGAGCTTCGCGAACCAGGCGCTCTGCTCGGAGTACATGTGGAAAAACGCCAAGAAGCTGGAGAAGAAGGTCTATTCCGTGCCGAAGGACATTGACGAGCAGGTCGCCCTGCTCAAGCTCGCATCGGCGGGAATCACCATCGACACCCTGACGGACGAGCAGAGGAGGTACCTCGCGTCGTGGGAGATGGGAACATGATCAGGCTCCTTGTCGCGGGGACGGTGGCCTACGACTCCATAGAGACCCCCTTCGGGAAGGCGGACAATGTCCTCGGGGGGTCGGCCCTGCACTTCACCAATGCCGCCAGCTTCTTCACCGACGTCGGCATTGTGGCCACGGTGGGGAGCGATTTCGATATGGATGGCATATCCTTCCTCAAGGAACGCAGCGTCGACATGTCCGGGATAGAGGTGGACCATGGAAAGACCTTCCGCTGGGAAGGCAAGTACGGATACGACCTCAATCAGGCCATAACGCTCAAGACAGAGCTCAACGTCATAGAGACCTTCAAGCCGAAGGTCCCCGAGGAGTATCGGAACGCCGAATTCCTCTTCCTCGCGAACATCGACCCCGAGCTCCAGCTCCACGTGATCGAACAGGTCACCAAACCCGTCGCCCTCGTCCTCGACACCATGAACTTCTGGATCGAGAACAAGTACGAGGCCCTCATGAAGGTGATAGGCCGGGTGGATATGCTCGTCATCAACGAGGCGGAGCTGAGGGAAATAACAGAGGAGCACAATCTCCTCAAGGGCGCCCGGAAGCTCATCGACCTCGGCCCCGTGTGCATCGTCGTCAAGCGCGGGGAGTATGGCGTCTTCATGATGAACCGCGACGAGGTCTTCCTCGCCCCCGCGTACCCGCTGGAGGACGTCTTCGACCCCACCGGTGCCGGAGACACCTTTGCCGGGGGCTTCATGGGCTACCTCGCCAACGTGGGCGAGGCTACCTCGGAAACGGTGAAACAGGCAATCATCATGGGAACCGTCATGGCCTCCTTCAACGTCGAGGACTTCAGCATCAACAGGATCAAGAGGCTCACCATGCCCGAGATCAAACAGAGGTATCACGCCCTGAAGGGCTGCATGCGGTTCGGAGACATAAGTCTGTAAGGGCGGCCTGAACCGCTTGAGCCGCTTGAATGGCTTGAGGGTTAGGGGCGAGAGAAGAAAGTAGATCATAGATCCCCTTATTTTGCTTTGCGCTGTCAAGGTAAGATAAGGGGTTCTTTTTTTCACCCATAACCCGCTCCTCGCCGCAACCCCTCTCGTTTGTCCGGGTAGCGCCCACCCCTTCACATACGTCCTATGGGCCCTATATGTCCTATTCGTCCTACGATCGTCCCATTGGTCCTATCCTGCCCCCGCCCTCATCTGTCCCCTTTCCTGGCAATCCGTTCTTTGCAGTTGACCTGGCTCCGGGAAAATGGTTATTACTTAGCAAACCGAAAACCAGGCAATGCACTCTCAAGCGTATGTCCGCGGCGGCCGCGGACCGGGTGTGCGCCCGTGAAGAAGCGCGGCGACACCGTGTGGTGCCGTTCCCCGCGAGATTGGCCCCTATGGAGGCCGGGAGTTCGTATTGTTGGTGGACGCGCGCTGCGACTACCCCCACGTGCGAAGAGCACGTTCAAGCGCGGGGCGGGTCTGACTCACCCGCCTCGCGCGATCTTTTTCCTTTATCGACCCTCGCTTTTCCCGTTACAATGGTGCACATAATATGAAAACCAGGGCCGCCATCTTCGATATGAACCGCAGCATCACAGGGACCGTTGGTTAGCGATATGCAGGGAATAGGGTCGCAACCCCTCGCGGCAATGTCGACCGGGGACGAGGTCCTCGTCGTCCATCTCGGCGGCCTTGGCGATGTATGTCTCTCAGAATCCGTCTTCCTCTCCCTGCGCGGGCATTTCGGGGACCGCCTCGTGGGCCTGGGCAACAGACGTTTTTTCGACCTCTTTGGAGGCTACTTTCTCAGAACCCATGGGGTGGAATCACGCCACTGGCTCTACCTCTTCTCCGAGAAGCTCACGGGGCCGCGCTGGGGTCGCATCGCCTTTATCGGCAAGGACCGCCGGGGTTCCATCCGCAGCCGCTGGAAGGCTCATTCCGTCGAGGAGCCGCTGTTCATCGACATGTACCCCGAGGGGGCATTCGGCTCACCTTCCCCGGGCGACGGGACTGCCGCCGCCGGGGAGACCGTGCACGTTGAAGACTACCAGTTGCGGCAGCTCTCTGCCGTGGGGATAGAGCCGGCGCGGAAGGAGATAGTTCCGAAAGAGGCGCGACGGGTCATCCTCTACGCCGAGCAAGGGTTTTCGAAGGAGAAGTGGCCTGTGGAGAACTTCGTTGTCCTCCGGGAGGTGCTTGAGGAGGCCGGCATTGACGTGCGTCTGATGAGGCCGCCCGAGCTGTCCCTTTCCACCCGGGGGTCCATTTTCTTCGAAGATCTCGCCGACGTAAAGGACTTCTTCGGCATCGGAGGCGTCTTCGTGTCCAACGATTCCGGCATGGCCCATCTTGCCGGTGTCTGCGGCCTGACCACGATGACCATCTTCACCGCCTTCGACCCTGCCGTGTGGCATCCCAGGGGAAGGAACATCTCGCTGAGAACCGGCGTCGACAGGACCGATGTCGAGTCGCTCGCCGGGATGATCATCGGGATAATGGAACGATGGGATGGAAAGGGAGAGGGTCTTTCCTGAATCCTGCCCCCGGACCCCTTATTCTACTTTTTCTTCTCTTCCAGGCTGTCGAGGAGGCGCATGAGTTCCGTGCTCTCCCGTGAATTGATGCCGTAGCGGGAGATGGCCTTTTCGAAATTCGTTTTCGCCAGCATGTAGTTGCCCTTATACATGTAGTACCGGCCCAGGTTGGCGTGGCCCGCGGCCTCGTTGCCCGTCCTGCCCTCGATCATGCCGAGACGGTAGTATATCTCCGGATAGGATGGGGCGTAGGGGATGAGGGACCGGTAGGTGGTTGCGGCAAGATCGGTCCTGCCCATGCCCTCGTATGCCCTGGCGAGATAGTAGCGGCCCACCTTTTCCGTGGCGTCCTTCAGCACCCCGGCGGCCTCGGGAAACCTGCTGGCAGTGACGTAGATCTCTCCCAGGAAGACGCTCCTGTAAGGAGAGTTGATGGTCCGGGCGATCCGCACCGCCTCTTCAAAATTGCCCTTCAGGGAGTGATACAGCGCCGCGCCGTATGCCGCGACGGGATCCTTGCTGTCCCGGGCGTACCGCCTGACCCAGATATCATCCGCAAGGCCCCGGGAACGGTAGTCTTGCACGACCTTCGCCCGCGCGATGATGTAGGGAAAGAGAGAGGTGTCCACGGAAGGGGGTTTCCTGGTCCACATCTTCTCCAGGTTGATGATGCGGCTTTCGTGATAGGGGTGGGTGAGAAGATACTGGGGATAGAGCTTGTCGCCCCCGCCGGCCCGGAGCTTCTTGAGAAAGTCGGCAATGCCGAGACCGCCGTAGCCCGCCTCGTTGGCAAGGATGGAACCCTCGCGGTCCGCCTCGTCCTCGTCCTCGCGGGAGTACTTCAGGGCCATCGACTGCGCCGTGCCCATGCCCGTCACAAGGACGGCCTCACGTGCCGAATCACCGACGAGCATCGCGGCGAGCATGGTGGCGATCATGGTGGCGTTGAGATACTTCTGTTTGCCCATCCTCTTCGCGATATGCCTTTTCTTGATATGGGCAAACTCATGGGCCATGACGCCGGCGACCTCTTCCTCGTCGTCGCAATTGGCGATGAGACCCGCCGCGATGTAGACATATCCGCCGATCGTGGCAAAGGCGTCAATGGTGGGGGAATCGATCACGGTGAGGACGACCGGGAAGGGCATGGTCGTCTTGCTTTCAAGCCTTACCCGAATTTCATTGAGGTACAGCGAGATGTAGGGATCGTTGTTGATCGGCGCCGACCGGGCGATCTCCAGGTAGATCTCCTTGCCGTACTGGCGTTCCTCCTCGTTGGTGAGGGCGAAAGCACCCGCGGACGCTGCAAGGAAGAGAAATGCCGTTACGATGGCTACGCATCTTTTCATTGTTTCTTTACTGTCTTCTTCTTCGACTTCATGGTACGGTGCTTGACGACCTTTTTCCGGGATGCCGCTTTCTTCTTCGGAGCCGTCGTGGAACAGAGCGTGACGGAGGACGCCCGCGCCTGGCGGAGTTCCTTATCGGTGGGAACGTCATCGTATATTGTCTTCAGTATCTCCACGGTGTCGCCCCAGAGGCTGCGGCTCCCCAGCAGGGCCAGGATATAGACCCTGCCGCCCTTCTCGAAGGCCCCCACGTAACAGTGTCTCGCCGCCCGGGTATACCCCGTCTTCCCGCCGATGGCGGGTTCGAAGCAAAAGAGCAGCCTGTTGTGGTTCTTGTAGCGCACCTTGCGCGTGGAGTCCTCGAACAGAAAGTACCGCGTGGCGATGAGCTCGACGAAGCGCTCGTTGGCCATGGCATGCCGGAATATGAGGGCCAGGTCGTAGGGGGAGCTGTACTGGTTGTCCGAGGGAAGACCCGAGGCGTTCTCGAAATTCGTGTCGATGGCACCCATCTCCCGGGCGCGCTGCGTCATCAGCCGGGCAAACGCGCTTTCGGAACCGCTTACGTGGGTTGCAAGGGCATATGCCGCATCGTTCGCCGATTTTACCATCGTTCCCTTCATGAGGTCCTCGGAACGGTAGTGCCTTCCCGGGACGAGGTTCATCTTGGACGGGGATATCCGGAGAACCTGTTTGTCGGGGACGATTATCTCGTCGCCACCCAAGCGTTCCATGGCGACGAGCGTCGTCATCACCTTGGTCGTGCTCGCCGGCGGAAGCCTGCGGTGATAGTCCTTGCCCGTGATGATCCGAAAGGTGTCCTTCTCGACAAGTATATAGGATGCCGCCGTTATGCCGCCGTTCTCCCCCTGGGCGCAAAGGGCATAAGGCATGAGGAGAAGGGAAACCAGGAGGGAAAGGACAAGAACAAAACGCATCGTTGCTTATTTATACACTATTCTGGCGGGCCGCACAACCTTAGAAACCGTTTTAAGTTTTAAGTGTTAA
>DBQU01000081.1:0-31637 GCA_002305765.1 Deltaproteobacteria bacterium UBA1386 | reverse complement strand
GCCTAACACGTAAAACGTAAAACCCAAAACGGCTTTTCTATTCTACTTCTTTTATATTGAGGTGTATGAAGCGTTCTCCCATTTCCATTTTGACGACGGGGGAGGCGATTATCCTTGCGCCGCCTTCCCTCTGGAGGGAACCTTTTGGTGCGTAGAAGCCGTACCAGGTCCTGTTGTCCCCATCGGTGATCCTGGTGCGTCCGTTCGGCGCGGCGAAGACGCCCGCAGCCTCAAGGGCAAGGTTCGGGCGGGGATTGCCGATGCCGAAGGGGCCGAGGTCTTCCAGTCTTTCCATCACCTCCGCCGTAAGCTCCTCGAATCCGGCGGCGGTGTCCACGTGCACCACACGCCTTCGCGCTGTGATATTCCCCTCCACCGCCTTTTCGAACGCCTCGGCAAAGAGCGGCAGGTTCTCCTCCTCCAGTGAGATGCCGCATGCATACTTGTGACCGCCGTATTTCAGAAGGAGATGCGAGACGGAGCCTATGGTCTCAAAAAGGTCCATGCCGTCGCCTCCCCTTCCGGAACCCTTCCATATCCCGTTGACCCTGGTAATGACGATGGCTGGCCTTTCGAACTGCTCGGTCAGCTTTTGGGCTACAATGCCCAGGACGCCCGCGTGCCACTTTTCATCGAAGACGACGATCGTCTTCCTGCCCGAAAGACCGTCGCGGCCTATGGAAGCGACGATCTCCTCGTGTATCTTCTTCTCCCGCTGCTGCCTCACGTTGTTCAGCTTCTGCAGGTGCGCGAGCAGTTGAGACGCCGACCCGGTCTCCTTTGCCACCAGGAAATCGAGGGCCGGATGGGGGCTCGCAACCCTGCCGGCGGCATTGATCCGGGGAACGATGATGAAACCAAGGGCAAATTCGTTGATGAGCCCCTTCGATATGACCCTGCTGTCGAGCATCGACTTGAGCCATGCCCGCGGCTTCGCATTCATGACCTCCATGCCGTGGCGCACGAGTATCCTGTTGTCCCCCAAAAGCGGCACCATGTCCCCCACGGTCCCCACGGTCACGAGGTCGAGCTCTTTCTTGAGGTTGATGTGCGCCGGAATGAGACCTTTTCCGTGCATCACGCGGCGCAGCCCGAGGAGAAAGAAGAAGGTGACGCCGCACGCGGCGAGGTCCCTCGTGGGAAACCGGGAACCGCGGCGTTTCGGGTTTATGACTGCCACCGCCGGGGGAACCTCGTCACCCATCTCGTGATGGTCAACGACGATGACGTCCACGCCGAGGCTCCTGGCATGGGCTATCTCCTCGACGTTGGAGGCACCGCAGTCGAGGGAAACGATAAGGTCCACGCCCTGTTTAGCGAGGTCCTCCACCTTGTCGATGTGAAGCCCGTATCCCTCCTCCCGGGTGGGTATGTGGACGACGGGCACGAGTCCCAGATGGTTCAGGAAATTGAACATCAAGGCGAGGCAGGAAATGCCGTCCGCATCGTAGTCGCCCCATATGCAGACGCGCTCCCCCCTGTCGACCGCCTCGACAAGCCGCGCGACGCCCTTGTCCATATCGGGCAGGAGGAAGGGGTCGGACAGGTCGGCGAGCCGGGGCCTCAGGAAGACATGGGCTTCGTCGGGGGTCCTCACCCCCCGGGCAACGAGGATGCGCGCGATGAGCTCGGGCACGCCCGCGCCTTCCGCTATCTCGCGGACGATCCGCACGGCCTCTTCCTCGCCCGGGACCCCATGGGCGACACCTTCCGGACCGCCCTTATCCATGGGCGGCCCCCACGATGGCGGATATCCCGGCGAGTCCCGATGCATCGAGCCAGGAATCAAGACCCGCGATGATCTTCGGCATGGCAAAGGGATCCACGAACGTGGCACATCCCACCTGCACCGCGCGGGCGCCCGCCATGAGGAACGCCAGGGCGTCCTCGGCGTTCGTTATCCCGCCGACCCCGATGATGGGTATGGGGACCGCCTGTGAACACTCGTGCACCGCGCGCAACGCGATAGGTTTCAGGAGGGGCCCGGAAAGACCGCCCTTCAGAGAGACCCTGCGGTCCTTCACGTCGACAACGGCGGCGGGTATCGTGTTTATGAGCGTCAATCCGTCCGCTCCTCCCTCGTAGGCGGCGCGGGCGATCTCCACGAGGTTCTTCACCTCCGGCGTCAACTTCGCGATGAGGGGTATCTTCGTGACCTCCCGCACGGAACGCACGATGGCGTGGACCGCCGACGCCTCCTTCCCGAAGCTGATGCCGCCTTTTTTAATATTGGGACAGGAAAGGTTCATCTCCAGCGCCACGATGAGGTCGTGGGGTTCTATGGTTTTCGCGCAGGAAAGGTATTCCTCCTCGCTGAAACCGAAGAAGTTGACGACGACGGGGCACCGCCTCTCTACGAAGAAAGGAAAATAATGGGAGAAGAATCGCTCGACGCCCACGTTCTGGAGGCCGATGGAGTTCAGCATCCCGCAGCGTTCCTCCCAGACGCGGGGCGTGGGGTTGCCGTGATGGGGCGCGGCGGAGAGGCCCTTCGTCACGTAGGCTCCCATGGTCTCCACCGCCCAGAGCGGTTCTATCTCGACGCCGTAGCCGAGCGTGCCCGACGCGTTCATGACGGGGTTCTTGAGCGTTTTGCCGAAAAGCTCTACAGCGAGAGATCCCATAGGCTGAATACCGGTCCTTCCTTGCACACCCGCTTGTAGGGGTTCGTCTCGTCCGCGGTGGCGACGACGCAGCCGAAACACAGGCCCATGCCGCATGCCATTCTCTCTTCAACGGAAACCTGACAGGGAATCCTCCCGGGCTCCAGGAGGGCCTTGAGGCTCCTTACCATACCCGAAGGGCCGCAGGCGAAGACCTCCGGCTTCTTATCCCGGTAGTCATCGAGGTGGTGCCCGAGAAGGCTCACCACATCGCCGGCGAACCCGAAGGACCCGTCCATGGTCGAGGCGAGGACCCTCGTTGCTCCAAGGTCTTCCGCCAGACGAAGCTCATCCTTCCCCGTGGCCCCGAAGAAGAGGGTGGCCCTGTGATCGAGCCGTTTGAGGAGCATTCTGACACCGGCATAACCGATGCCTCCGGCGACCACGATGGGGGTGGTAGCTTTTCCCGGCGTGAACCCGCGGCCGAGAGGGCCGAGGACCATGAGCGGTGTTCCCCTGGCGGCGGCGCTCAAGGCATCGGTGCCTTTGCCCACCACCCGGTACACGATCGTCAGCGTTCGTCCCCGGGAGTCATAGATGCTGAAGGGCCTGCGCAGGAACACGTCGCGGTCCGGGATCTTCACCATCACAAACTGGCCCGGTGATACCCTGCCGAGAGACCTCTCGAGTCTCACGCTGAGACGGCGGTAGCTGCCCGTGACGCAGTCGTTCCATGTGATCTTTCCCGGAATGTCATCCATGGCTTCCCTTTGTTCCCCGGTACGCCATACCATTAATATATATGGGGGCGGTGTCTTGGGTAAGCGATTGTAACCCGTATGGCCTGCCGGGCGCAACTTAAATAATGCGGGGGTCGGGATGAAGAAACGGCCCGTGCGGGCCTGACGCTTCTCCTCCTTTCGTGTCAGGTCTGATCGGTCAGTGTCAGTTCCATCACGATGGCGTCCTCGCCGGTCTCCCGGTAATATCCCTTGCGCCTGCCGATCTGCCTGAAGCCAAGCTTCTCGTAGAGGCTTCGGGCGGGCATGTTGCTTTCCCTCACCTCGAGAAAACAGGTCTCCATGGAATTCCTCCGCCCGAGGTCCATGACGCGGGACATCATCCACGACGCAAGGCCGAGCCCGCGCCGGTTCTTATCGACGGCTATGTTCATGACGTGTATCTCCCGTGCGGCACGATAGAAGATGAGGTACCCGATGATCCGCCCATTCTCTTCGGCGACGAAGCTAATGCCGACAGGCGACGAGAGGGTCTCTTCGAACATTCCCCGTGTCCAGGGCGCGGCGAAGGAAACCTTTTCTATCTCAAGGACGCCGTCGATGTCGCCGACGGTCATCTGGCGCATCACCACCTCGCCGCCCTCGGTCATGTCAGGCCCCGCTGCCATCGATCCCGGCAAGCTCCTCCGGCGTATTGATGTTCGAAAAGACAAGGGTTCCCCCCGGGGTGTAGAAGCATGGACGGTCCCTGACGGCTTTTACGACCGCGTAGGGCAGGACGTCGGAGACCTTGAGTCGGTTAAGGCCTATAAGCCTCAAAAGGGGTGCGAGGCAGGAACGCCCGTATATGGCGTGAAGTGGCTGGTAGTAGCCTTCGGCCATGGGAATGGTGATATCCTCTCCTTCCGCTTCATCGACAAGGCATCGGACCGCCTCGACGCAAAGCAGCGGCATGTCGCAGGCGACCACAAAGACGCGGGGCCTCGTGGAATGGATAAGCGCCGTCGCGATGCCCACCATGGGGCTTTGCACGGGTAGAATGTCCCGTATGACCGGAGCCTCGACGCCTTCGATGGCCTCGTGGACCGAGGAGACGATGACGATGTCGTCGAAGACCTGCCTCACCGTGTCGTAGACCTGCCGGATGAGGGGGGCGCCGCGGAACTCGGCCGTCGCCTTGTCGCGCCCCATCCGCACGCTCCTTCCCCCCGCCAAAATGGCGCAGCCTATCTTCATGCACAAGGTATTACCATCTTTCGCTCCGAATATCAAAGGCCTGTTCGACTGTGCACCGCACAGGAGAGAGTGACCGACAAACTGTTTTTTGCCCCTTCATGCGTTGCCTTTATCCCGTCAATAAAGGCTTTGTCCAGTGTTTACGCGACGTTATCATTTCCAGTCCCGGCGAACTGGGGTACAAAACCTGACAAAATCCAACGATTCTGATAAGTTAGGTTGTAACTTTTTTCACTTGACATTGCTCGCCGGGATGCCTTAAGATGCCATAATATATCCAGGGGTACAAGAGACAATACAAATAGTTTAGTTAGGAGGAGCAATGGGAGCCATACTTTGGATCACTGAAAAGCTCAGTAAGTGGATGAGCGCCATTGCCGGGGCAGCCTTGACCGCTATCATGCTGCTCACGGTATGTGACGTTTTCCTTCGCTATTTCTTCGACAGGCCCATTATCGGTACCTTTGAGATGGTCGGCTTCGGCGGGGCGATAGCCATCGGTTTCGCCATCCCCATCACCTCGTGGATGAGGGGCCACATCTTTGTCGATTTCTTCGTCCAGAAGTTCAACAAGGTGGGGCAGGGCATAGTCAACGTCATCACCCGTCTCGCAAGCATCGGCCTTTTTTACCTGATCGGTTATAACCTCCTCAAGTACGGTCACGACCTCTTCGTGTCCGGAGAGGTCTCGCTGACCCGGCAGATCCCCTTTTATCCTATCGCGTACGGAATGGCCATATGCTGTTTCATACAGTGTCTGGTCCTGATCTGCGACCTTTTCAAGATCTTTGGAGGCCAATATGAATGATCCCATAACCGTTGGAATCGTTGGACTGATCATAGTACTCTTTCTCTTCCTCACCGGCATCGAGCTCGGCTTCGCCATGGTGATAATGGGTTTTCTCGGCTTCGGCTACCTCATTTCATTCAGCGCCGCGTTCAACCTGCTGGCAAAGGACATGTACGACGTCCTCAACTCTTACAGCTTCACTGTCATACCCCTGTTTGTTCTCATGGGACAGGTGGCCTTCAACTCGGGTATAGCGAAACGCCTCTTTGACGCGGCCCACAAGTTCATCGGCCACATCCCCGGCGGGCTCGCCATGGCGACCGTCGGCGGCGCAACCGTTTTCAAGGCCATCTGCGGTTCCTCGCCGGCCACGTCCGCGACGTTTGCCAGCGTCGCCGTCCCCGAGATGGACCGGTTTGGCTACGACAAGAGACTCTCCACGGGTATCGTGGCAACCGTCGGCACACTCGGCATACTCCTTCCGCCTAGTGTTACCCTCATCCTCTACGGCATCATCACTGACCAATCCATCGGCAGGCTCTTCCTCGCCGGCATCGTTCCCGGTCTCGTGATTGCCGCCCTCTTCATCGGTGTCATTTACGGATGGTGCAAGATGAACCCCGCCATAGGTCCCGCGAGTCCCAAGGCAACCTGGGGGGAGCGTTTCAAGACCATACCGCAGGTCATCATGGTCCTTATCATCTTTTTCCTCGTTATCGGCGGCATCCTCGGCGGCGTCTTCACGCCCACAGAGGCCGGTAGTGTCGGCACCTTCCTCGTTCTCGTCATGACCTTCGCCATGCGCGACCTCAACATAAGAGGTTATATCAAGTCCGTTGCCGAGTCCGTCAGAACCGCCACCATGGTCCTCATGCTCATAGCCGGCTCCACTGTCCTCGGTCATTTCATCGCCGTCACGACGATACCCATGGTCGCCGCGGACTGGATCGTCAGCCTCAACATGCCCTCCTGGGTCATCATCGTCTTCATCGCCCTCATCTACCTCATCGGCGGTTCATTCATCGATGACCTGGCCTTCATGATCCTGGCGACGCCCATCTTCTACCCCGCGATACTCAAACTCGGATACGACCCCATGTGGTTCGGCATCCTCATCGGCATAACGGTCATGCTCGGCGTCGTTCTCCCTCCCATGGCCATCTGTGTCTTCGTCGTCAAGCAGATCACCAAGACACCCTTCAGCGTCGTCTATGCCGGCGTCTACCCCTTCCTCATCAGCATCATCGTCGGCGGCATCCTGGTCTTCATCTTCCCCGCGCTTTCGACCTGGCTCCCCCATTGGCTGATGCCGGGCTGACAAAAAAGGATTGAAGGCAAAAACCGCCTCCCTCAGGAGGCGGTTTTTTTTCTCCAATATCCTCCTGATATAGTTCTCTTTTACATCATTCCGCCTATCGTCCCCTCCTCCTCTCTGCACTCCCCATTCCCCGTCATCCCGCCATTCTTCCTTCTCCGTCATTCCGGCGCAGGCCGGAATCTAGGAAGGCCTGGCAATGAATGAACGCTGAAAGGTTCGATGGCACCTCTCGTATCGTGCTCTTCGGTCAGTATCCTTATGTTTGCTTTCTGCCGCAACCGAGTTTTTCCTGGTTCCCGGCCTGCGCCGGGATGACGGACTGAGAGTGTGGAGGGATGATGACGAAGGGCGGGGCGGGAAACGGGGTTTGTCAACAGCCTGTCGAGCGGTGCAAGTGAAAGACGGCTAGACCCGACGGCCTCTGAACACGATTGGCACACCGGTGGAAGGTGCCCGTTGCCTTGTTTTGTCTTTTGGTAACGAAAAAGGGGTTCCCGCACAGGGCGGGAACCCCTTTTCTTCTTCGCATTATTTACTACGCTATGGATTTCAGCTTTTCCTGAAGGTTCTTCGTGAATTCCTTTTCCGTGTCCTTCGCCTTCGCCCTCATTATCCTGTCGCCGAACATGGCGAGCTTGCCGACGATGCTCACGTCTGTCTTGTATGTGACCTCGACCTCGCCGTTGCCCTTTTCTGTCAGGTCAACGACCGTCTTCTGTTTGAAGTGGCCGAGTTTGGTCATATCTTCGCCCTCACCTTCGATCTCGATGTGCGTGGGCTTGTTGACAACGGTCATCTTGTTCACGAATTTCAGCCTGGCCTTGATGGGCCCGACTTTCTGCTTCACGATGCACTCGTATGACGTGTCGTCGATCATATTCGCCGACTCTGCGCCCGGAAGGCAGGTGAGGATCGTTTCCGGTTTCAGCAGGAAATCGAAGAGCTTATCGATCGGTGCTTTTATGGTAAAACCGCCCTCTATGATCATGGGACTTCCTCCTTAATGTTATAATTATCAAGCCTTTCGCGGGCTCAATTATTCTTACAGCTTGTCCTGCGCCTTCTCGATAAGGTCCGCAAGGATCTCGTAGCTCTTGTTGCCCGGCTCGGTTGTCTGAGCGAGGAGGAGCTCGATATATGAGTAACCCTGAGATTCGATCCATGCCCGGTGCGCCTTGTCGCCGGTACCGAACATGTGGCGCGCCACCTGCTTGCTGTTGGGCCATTCTTTTTTACATGCGGGACATTTAAAGCTCACGGTATACCTCCTTATTTGTCTTTGTCAGGGCTATTTCTGGGCTTCCTTCTTCTCGGCCAGGGCCTTGCGGACCCTTTCCGGGGTGATGGGAAGCTCTTTCATCTGGATGCCCAGGGCGTTGAAAACAGCGTTGCCAAGCGCGGCCGCCGTCGGGTTCGTCAGGCCTTCGCCGGCCTCTTTCGCGCCGTAGGGTCCTTCCGGCTCGTAGGTATCGATCTCGATGATATCCGTCTTCGGCATCTCGGGGGCCCTGATGACCTTATAGTCGACCAGGTTGGGGTTCATCATCTTGCCGTCCTCAAAAGGCATGTCCTCGAGATAGGCGTAGCCGAGGGCCATGGAAGCCGCGCCCTCGAGCTGACCGATGAGTCCCAGGGGGTTGATGGGCTGGCCGCAGTCGTGTGCCGTCATGACCTCGTGGATCTTGATCTTTCCCGTTTCGGGGTCGATCTCGGCGTCGACAGCCTGCATCATGTAGCTGTATGCGGGGGATATCATGCCTTTTCTGTGAGGCGTGTAGTAGCCGCGGCCCATGATGCGCTGGCCGTCTTTCGCGCGGAGCGCCTTCTTGACGAGGTCTTCGTATTTCATGCCTCTTTCCGGACGGGCGACGATATGCACCCACCTGTCCTTGATGTCGAGGTCATAGACGATGTTGATGCCCATTTCCGCGTAGGCAAATTCCAGGAGCTGCTTCTTCGCGTCCTCACAGGCCATCTTCACGGCGTTGCCTGCCATGAGGGTCTGGCGTGAGCCCCATGCGCCGAGGTCGGCGGGGCAGTGCGCGGTGTCGCCGGAGTGGACCCTGATGTCTTCCACTTTCACGCCCAGGGTCTCTGCCGCGATGATCGCCATCGTGGTGTTCGAGCCCTGGCCGATATCCTGGCAGCCCACATGGAGCTCGACGGTACCGTCAACGTTGATGGTGATGACAGCCGAGGAGAATGAATAGGGTGAGTCGAACCAGTTGAAGATGCCGCCCGACATGAAACCGCAGGAGGATATGCCAATGCCTCTGTTCGCGGGAAGCTTGCCTTTCGATTTGACCCATTTCTCGATCTCGTTGATGCACTGCTCGAGGCCGCAGCTGGCGATGAATGCCTGGCCCGGGACTTCGTAGCCTTCCGTGTGGCCGTTCTTTCTTCTCACCTCGAAGGGGTCGAGGCCGAGGTCCGCGCACATCCAGTCGATCTGCTGCTCGGAGCAGAACATGGCCTGGGGGGCACCGAAACCGCGCATCGACGTCGAGGGCATGGTGTTCGTGTAAACACGGTAGCCGTCGTAGCGGTAACTCTGCCACTTATACGGAAAGGAGTGAAAGAAGCCCGACAGGTAGAGGGCCGTTGCACCCATGCCCGTGTAGGCGCCGCCGTTACTGAACATGCGGGACTCGCGGGCAACGAAGGTGCCGTCCTTCTTCATGCCTGTCCTGACGTAGTAGAACATGGGGGTGCGCCTCTTGGAGGCAATGAAATCCTCTTCACGGGTGAGAACGATCTTCACCGGCTTATGGAGTTTCATGGAGAGGATGCCGCTGCAGAACTGGGCGGAGTCTATCTCGAACTTACCGCCGAAGCCTCCTCCGACATAGGGTGCGAGAATGCGGACATCTCCCTCGCGAAGCCCAAAGACGCCTGCCAGGAGGGCCTGGTGGTAGTACGCGGACTGCGTGGATGTCCAGACCGTGAGCTTGCCTTCAGGGGTGAAATTTGAAACGGCGGCCCGGGTCTCCATGCACATATGGTGCTGGCCGGAACACTTGAACCAGTCTTCCCTGATGTAGTCGGCCTGCTCAAACCCCTCGTCGACATCTCCCCACTCGATGTGACGGGTGACGTTGATGTTTCTTTCGACGCCCTCGTGGATCGTGGGAGCGTCTTTCTTGATGGCTTCCAGCGGCTCGTAAACAGCGGGAAGAACTTCGTATTCCACATCGATGAGGTCGAGGGCCGCTTCCGCGATCTCCTCCGTCACGGCCGCGACGGCCGCGACGGGTTCGCCGATATAACGGACTTTTTCCAAGGGAAGTATCTGTTCGTCGCAAAGCTCTTCGTAGCGTCTCCAGATGCCCTGCTTTATGCCCAGCGTGTCCTTGCCGGTCACGACCGCATGGACCCCGGGGAGTTCCATCGCCCTGGTGGTGTCTATGTTGATGATCTTCGCGTGAGGATGGGGGCTGCGGAGGATCTTCCCGTAGAGCATGCCGGGGAGCTTCACGTCGAATGTGTATGTGGCCCGGCCCGTTACCTTCGCAATGCCATCTATATTGTGGACCGGCGTATTGATGACTGAGAATTTTTTGTGACTCATATTACTCCTCCTTATATTTGCCCTGGGCAACGGCGTCAATGGCCCTTACGATACTGTTGTACCCTGTGCACCGGCAGATATTGCCTTCGATGCTTTCCCGGATCTCTTCCTCGGAAGGTTTCTTGTCCCCCATCTCATTGAGGAACGCCGTTGAGGACATAAGCATGCCCGGGGTGCAGAACCCGCACTGGTAGGAGCCGTTGTCGAGGAACGCCCTCTGGATGGGGCTCAGCTTGCCGTTCTCCTCCAGGCCTTCGACCGTCGTGATATCCATCCCTTCGCACTGGATGGCGAGGACGGAGCAGGATTTCACGGACATGCCGTTCACCATGACCGTACAGGCGCCGCAGGAAACCGTGTCGCAGCCTCTCTTGGTGCCGGTGAGACCTACGTGCTCACGGATGGCGTCCGCCAGCAAGGTCTTCGGATGTATAAGGATTTCGTATTCGTCACCGTTAACTCTAAAAGTCAATACCTGTTTTTTCATATCTCTCCTCCTTAGGCAGCCTTCTGGGCTTGTTCAAAGGCCTTCTTCAGCATCCTCTTGGTGAGAACACCAAGCACATGCCTTCTATGCTCTTCGGATGCGTGAATATCGGCGACAGGCTGTGCTTCCTCCGAAGCGATCTGGCCGGCCTCGGTGAAGAGCTTGTCGTCAAGCTTCTTGCCCTTTAAAAGGTCTTCGGCCTTCGTCACTCTAAGGGGTGTGGGACCTGCGTTGCCGAGAACGATCCGGGCGTTTTTGCACGTGCCGTCGGCGTTGAGCACAACCGAGGCGGCAGCGGCAACGATACCCATCTCGCTGTCGAGGAGATTGAATTTCTGATAAGCACAACCGGATTTCGGCTCCGGTGCGGGAACGTGCGCCTCAAGAACGAGATCGCCATGACCCATCTGCGTCTCGAAGTAATCGACGAAGAACTCGTCGAGGGGAACGGTCTTTTCGCCATCAACGTTCCCGAACTTTATCTCCGCATTGAGGGCGATAAGAACGGGTGCGAGGTCGCCTGCGGGATCGGCATGGGCGAGGTTCCCGCCTATGGTTCCCCAGTTGCGCGTCTGGATCGACGCGAGCTTCTGCTCCATCGCAACGAGGGCAGGATATTTCTTC
Organism: Deltaproteobacteria bacterium UBA1386; assembly: GCA_002305765.1. Classification (GTDB taxonomy): domain Bacteria; phylum Desulfobacterota; class Syntrophorhabdia; order Syntrophorhabdales; family Syntrophorhabdaceae; genus Delta-02. The sequence continues at coordinate 20,271 of DBQU01000081.1, read as the reverse complement.
GCGATGATATCGGATTTCTCGACCTCCCTATGGGTCGTCGTCGCGCCGATCCTAAGACCGTCCTTCTCATCGAACTTGATGTACTTGAGCTCATTGACGTGCTTGATATCCACGAGATATTCGGGGGCGAGCATGCCCTGCCTCAAGACGATCAACAAGGACTGGCCGCCGCAGATGACTTTGCAGTCATCGTGTTCCGCGTACATTGCAAGCGCTTCTTTCAGGCTTGCAGGCTTCAGGTACTGAAAATCGTTAATCATAGGTCTCCTCTCCTTTCTATTGTTTCTACTTCTTCAACGCCGAGCCGAGCCAACGCTTGCCGGCAGAGATCAGTTCTTCTTCAAGGCGGCGAATTCGCGCTCGATGCCGTATTCCTCGACATTCCTGATGCACTGCGACCCAACCTCTATGTTGCCCGGCATCCCGAAGGTCTTGTCCGACTCGTCGGCGGACTCCTCTTTCTTCAACTCCTTGATCCTCTCCGGATCGAAGGACGTACCCCGATAGGCCGGGGAATAGCACAGGTAATAGTGTCGGCCGCGGTAGATAGCGCATTCCACGCAAGCCTTTCCGGATATGGGACATAATATTTTGTGTTTGGCCATAGGCAGCACCCCTGAATAAAGATTGGTAATGCCTGAAAAGCATTATGTGGCAAAATTATTGCGGATATTTGTTCAAAAGTCAAGTTTATTTTTTTCCCATAATGAACATATGTCTGTATTGCATAAAATTGCAAGGTTTTATTGCACAGCATTTGTTCATCATGATGAACTCCGTGATTCTTCGCCCCTGTTTTGTGTGCAATTGTGTTGACAAATGGTACCCCGTTTACTATAAAGAGAGAAAATCACATTTCAGGAGGGGTTTTATGAAACGGTTTTTCGGGGTAAAGTGTTTGCTTTTCGTTTTCTTCGCTGCAACCTGTCTTGCCTTCTTTCCAGTAATGGCGTCGGCCCAGAAGGTCATCACGCTCAACTACTCCAATTTCTTCCCGGCGCCGCATAAGAACAGCGTCGTCGCGCAGCAGTGGTGCAAGGAAGTTGAGAAGAGGTCGGGCGGCAAGGTCAAGATAACCTACTTCCCCGGTGGCACCCTCACCCCCGCCGCGCAGACCTATGACAACGTCGTGAAAGGCATCGCGGACATCGGCGAGAGCTGCTTCGCCTACACCAGGGGCAAATTCCCCATGATGGAAGTCATCGACCTTCCCCTCGGCTACAAGAGCGGCGTTTCCGCGACGAACCTCATCAACGCCTACTACGCCAAGTTCAACCCGAAAGAGCTTGCCGACGTCAAGGTGCTCTGGCTTCACGCACACGGCCCCGGCATCCTTCTCTCCAAGAAACCCGTCAAGACGATGGATGACATGAAGGGCATGAAGATCCGCGCGACCGGTCTCGCGGCGAAGGTCGTTCAGGCGCTCGGCGGCGCACCCGTCGGCACAACGATGCCTGAGACCTATGACGCGCTCCGCACCGGCGTGGCCGATGGCGCCATGGCTCCCGTTGAGGCGGCACAGGGCTGGAAATGGGGTGAGGTTGTCAAGTACATAACCCAGAACTTCGGCTCCGCCTATACCACCGGTATGTTCGTGGTCATGAACAAGGCAAAGTGGAACGCCATGCCTCCCGACGTCCAGAAGGTCTTCGAAGAGGTCAGCAAGGAATGGGTAGTGAAACAGGGTAAGGTCTGGGATGAGATCGACAAGGAAGGCTACGATTTCGCCAAGAAGAGAGGCAATCAGGTCATCACTCTCTCCAAGGAAGAAGACGCGAAATGGGCAAAGGCCGTCAAGCCCCTTCTTGATGACCACGTAAAAACCCTCAAGGGTAAGGGTCTTCCCGGCGCCGAGGCAGTCAAGTTTGCGGTTGATTATCTGAAGAAGAACTAAACGAACAAGATATAGCTAAAAAAGGGCTCCGAAACCGGAGCCCTTTTTTTGTCGCAGGTCGCCAGAGATTGCCGCGAGGGGGGTGGGCCGTCACATTTTTGTGGAGCGGCCAACCGATTCTTCTTTTGGCTTCTAACTTGTGACCTGAAACCTGGGACTTGTGACGATTCTAACACCCGGCCAGGGCAAGGAAGTTCCGGAGGAGCGCAAGGCCCACGCGCTGGCTTTTTTCGGGGTGGAACTGACAGGCGAAGAGGGAGCCCGTCTCGACGGCTGAGGTGAAAGGGCCGTCGTACTCCGTGGTCGTGGCGATTACGGATCCGTCGTCGGGGGCGCAGTAATAGGAATGCACGAAGTAGAAGAAATCGCCCGGGTTTATTCCCTTGAGGATGGGGCTCTCCTTCCGGATGTCAACGCTGTTCCATCCCATGTGGGGCACTTTCATGGAGCCCGTAAAGCGCGGCACGGTGCCCTTGATGACCCCGAGACCCTTGACTCCCGGCGCCTCCTCGCTTGATTCGAAGAGCACCTGCATCCCGAGGCATATGCCGAGGTACCGCTTGTCCCTGCGGATGTGCTCTCTGATGGCGGGGGCCAGGCCCCTGCCCTCCAGGTTCTCCATGCACCTGCCGAAGGCGCCCACCCCCGGCACGACTATGGCGGAGGCCCCCTCAATGGACGCCGGGTCGCCGGACACAGTGACGCCGGCCCCGAGCTTCGCGAATGCGTTGAGGACGCTTTTCAGGTTGCCCATCCCGTAATCGACAACAACGATCATTTACAGTACGCCTTTCGTGCTGAGTACGCCTTTTATGCGGTCGTCCTTCTCCACCGCGGCCCTCAAGGTCCGGGCGAAGGATTTGAACACGGCCTCCACCTTGTGGTGGAGGTTGCTTCCGTAGAGGAGGTTGACGTGAAGGGTCAGCCTCGCCTCGTTCACGAAGGCCTGGAGGAATTCCTTCACCACGTCGACGTCAAATCCTCCCGTTCTTCCCTGGAGACGCCCTTTGAAGACGAAGGAGGACCGTCCCGATATGTCGACGGCCGTCATGCAGAGCGTCTCATCCATGGGAACGAGCGCGCTGCCGTAACGCCTTATCCCTTCCATGCCGCCGAGGGCGTCCCTCAGGGCCTTCCCCATGGCGATGCCCACATCCTCCACGGTATGGTGGTTGTCCACATCGGTGTCCCCTTTTGCCGTCACGACGAGGTCAAAGAGGCCGTGCTTCGCGAAGAGATCGAGCATGTGGTCGAAAAAGGGTATCCCTGTCGAGATGCTGTACTCGCCCGAGCCGTCGAGGTCCCAGGATACGGAGATGGACGTCTCTTTGGTCGTCCTTTCCACTTCGGCCTTCCTCGCCATATCTCCCCCTTACATGATGACCTTTTTCAGGGGATATTCCACGATCCCCTGCGCCCCGGCCCTTTTCAGGTCGGGGATTATATCTCTGACAACCTTTTCGTCGATGATGACCTCGATGGCCACCCACTTGTCGTCGGAAAGGTTCGATACCGTCGGCGTGTGCAGAGAGGGAAGGATCTCCGTCACTCTGCCGAGCTTGTTCCTGGGGATGTTCATCTTGAGCCCGACCTTCTCTTCCGCAAGGAGCGCCCCCTTCAGGAGGATGATGAGATTTTCCATCTTCCTCTTCTTCCAGGGGTCCTTCCAAGCGGTCCTGTTCGCGATGAGGACGGTCTCGGATTCCAAGATGGTCTCCACTATCCTCAGGTTGTTGGCGACCAGCGACGCTCCCGTCTCGGTCACCTCCACGATGGCGTCGGCCAGAAGGGGCGGCTTAACCTCCGTGGCGCCCCAGGAGAACTCCACAGAGGCCTCGATCCCCTGTTTTTTGAGATACCGCTTCGTGAAGGCCACGAGCTCCGTTGCGATCTTCTTGCCCTGGAGGTCCTTCACCTTCTTGATGGGAGAATTGTTGGGCACGGCGACGACCCACTTGACGCCGCGGAAGCCCACCTTGCCGTAGCGAAGACGGACGAGCTCCACCACCCTGGCATCCTGCTCCAGGACCCAGTCGGCCCCCGTTATCCCCATGTCGAGGATCCCGTCCTCCACGTAGCGGGCCATTTCCTGGGCCCGTATGACGAGGCCTTCCATCTCGTCGTCGTCTATGACGGGGACGTAGGAGCGCTCCCGGAGCTTGATGGTGTAGCCGGCGTTCTTGAAAAGCCGGAAAGTCGATTCCTGCAGGCTGCCCTTGGGCAGACCGATCTTCAGTTTCATTTGGGGGACTCCTTTCGTGCCTTTATTGCATCGCCATGGGCGGGCAGGCCCTCTATCCTTGCGAGCCTTTCCGCCCTGTCGCCATATTTTTCAATGAATGTCCGGTCTATTGTAACAACAACCTTCCGCTTTGTAAACCGGTCGACGGAAAGCCCCCCTGTGAACCGTCCCGCGCCCGCCGTGGGCAGAACGTGGTTCGTCCCGATATAGTAGTCGCCCATGGCAACAGGCGTGTTCAGACCGACGTAGATGACGCCGGGATAGAGTATCGAGGGCAGACACGTTGTGTCGCCCAGGAGCTCCATGTGCTCCGGCGCGATGCTGTTTATCGCCTCGACGGCGCGGCCGAGGTCGGTGTAGTGCACCATGTACCCGTTGTCGTCGAGGGCCTTCCTGATCGTCTCCCTGCGCGGGGCACCGTCGATAAGCCCTTCGATGCTCTTCATGACGTCGCTGAGGTGTTCCCGGGAAGAGGAGAAGAGCCCCACCGATGCCAGTTCGTCGTGTTCGGCCTGTGAGAACATGTCGAGGGCCACCATCTTAGGCGAGTGGGCCTCGGTGCAGAGAACGACAAGCTCCGTCGGCCCGGCGAGCATGTCGATGCCGACGGACCCGTAAACGTCCCTCTTGGCCTCTTCCACGTAGGCGTTTCCCGGCCCGACGATCATGTCCACCTTCGGCACCGAGCCCGTCCCGTACGCGAAGGCATATATGGCCTGGGCGCCTCCTACGCGGTAGACCTCGTCGATGCCGAGGAGTTTCGCGGCGGCGGCCACGTGGTCATTTATGGCACCCCCCCGGCCGGGCGTGGTCGCGCAGACCCTCTTCACCCCGGCTATCTGCGCCGGTACCACCCCCATGACCAGCGACGACGGGTAGGACGCCGTTCCCCCGGGGACGTAGACCACGGCGCTTTCCACCGGCACCGGGCCTTCCTCGACGACGAGGCCCTTCTTCCTGAAGACCCGTTTCGGCATCTTCTGTCCCTTGTGGTAGGAAGTCACGTTCCTGATCATCCCCTTGAGGACGGAAATGTCCCTTGCCGGGACCCTCGATGCCGCCTCACCGATCTCACGGGAGGTCAGTTTCAGGGGGTGCGCCGCCTTCCAGCCGTCCCAGGCGATGGAGAAGTCCACGAGAGCGGCGTCTCCGCGGGAAAGGACGGCCTGGCGTATCTTCAGGACCGCCTCGCGGACATCGCGCTTCTTGCCTTCCCTGCCGGTCTTCACGAAGGATATGAGGCCGTCGAATTCCCGGTCAAGCTCCCATACTTTCATCTTTCACCCTTTCGATCCTGGCGCCGAGGTTTTTGAGCTTTTCTTCGATGCGCTCATAGCCCCGGTCGATGTGGTATATGCGCGAGACCTCCGTCTTGCCGTAGGCGGCAAGGCCCGCGATGATGAGTGACGCGCTTGCCCTCAGGTCTGTGGCCATCACCTTCGCGCCCGACATCGATTCGACCCCGTGGACGATGGCCGTGTTGCCCACGACCCTGATATCGGCGCCCATCCGCCGGAGCTCCGCCGCGTGCATCATCCTGTTCTCGAATATGGTCTCCGTTATGGCGCTCACCCCCTTGGAGGTCGTCATGGCCGCCATGAGCTGGGCCTGCATGTCCGTCGGGAACCCGGGGTAGGGCACGGTCCTGATGTCCACGGCCAGGGGTCTTCTCTTCGACATGGACGCCTTGATCGTTCGCCCGTCGCAGTGGATGTCCATGCCCGTCTCCGTGAGCTTGTCGATAACGGCCTTGATGTGCTCGGGAACACAGTTCTCGAGGACGATGCTCCCCCGCGTCATGCCGCAGGCGGCAAGGAACGTCCCCGCCTCTATCCTGTCCTCTATGACGTCCCAGGCGCAGGGTGTAAGCTCGCCCACGCCGAGTATCCGTATGACCGCCGTCCCCTCTCCTTCGATGCGCGCCCCCATCTTCTTGAGCATCCGCGCGAGATCGACCACTTCCGGTTCGCGGGCGGCGTTCTCTATCAGGGTCTCCCCCTTGGCGAACACCGCCGCCATGAGGAGGTTCTCCGTCCCGCCGACGGTGACGCTGTCGAAGACGATGCGCGCCCCTTTAAGCTTCTTTGCCGTGACATCGACATAACCCTCCCGGATGGCGACGTCGCAGCCCAGCGCCGAGAGGCCCTTGAGGTGGAGGTCGATGGGCCGCTCCCCTATGGCGCACCCTCCGGGGTAGGAGACCGTCGCCTTCCTGAGGCCGCCGATGAGCGCCCCGAGAACGAGAACCGAGGCCCGCATCTTCTTCACCAGCTCGTAGGGAGCAACGTGGTTCCCCACCTCCGCGGTGTCTACCTCTACCGTGTGCTCATCCTGCCATACACACCTCGCACCGAGCAGGTCGAGAAGCTGCATCATCGTCGTGACATCCATGAGACGGGGCACGTTACTGATGGCGTACGTGCCCCTCTGAAGCAGCGTGGCGGCAAGAACGGGCAGGACGGCGTTCTTGGAGCCGCTTATCCTGACTTTCCCCTTAAGCCTCTCTCCGCCTTCTATAATGAACTTATCCATGTCCCGCGAGCACCCTTTCCCTGCCTGAATAGTCTTTTCTCACTTTCACCCTGAGCCCCGCCACCTCGAGCATGGCGCCGACCGTCCCGGCCTGCGCTTCGGAGCCTATCTCCAGGAGGACCGATCCGCCCGGGGCAAGACGCCGGGGCAGCTCGGCGGCGATCCGCCGGTACACCTCGAGACCCCCTTCCCCGCCCCGCAGGGCACGGGCTGGCTCGAAATCCCTCACATCGGCCATAAGCTCGTCCCACTCGTCGTCGGCCACATAGGGGGGGTTCGACAGGACCATGTCGAAGCGTGTCCCGTCGCTGAATGCCGCGAAAAGGTCGCCGCACACAAAGCGCGTCCTTTCTTCGACCCCGATGGAGCGGGCATTCCTGCGCGCCACCGCGAGGGCCGCCTCGGATATGTCGACACAGACGACGCTGCTGCCCGCGTGTTTCGCGATAACGATGCCGATCGCCCCGGAACCCGTCCCCATGTCGAGAATCCTGAGGTCCCTCCTGCCGCCGATGAGGGCGAGGGCCTCCTCCACGAGGACCTCCGTCTCCGGCCGCGGGATCAGCACCGCCTCATTCACGGAGAAGGTCTCGGAAAAGAACTCCCGCGTTCCCGTCATATACGCCAGGGGCCTGCCCGCAGCGCGCTCGTCGAGGGCCTTCCGCACGGCGCCGAGGTCTTCCCCGCCGATCTCACGGTCCATGCGGCAGAAGAGCTGTTCCTTCGTAAGGCCGAGGGCGAGGCATACGGTTGCGATGACGTCCGTCCTGGAGAGACCCCTCTCGCCTGCGATGATCTGGCTGATCCTCAATGCCCTTTACCCTTTTTTGAGTGCTTCGGAGCGGAAATGCGCGGTCACGGGACCCGTTATCTCCTCTATGTTCCCGTTGAGGATGTCCTGGAGTTTGTACAGGGTGAGGCCGATCCTGTGGTCGGTGACGCGTCCCTGGGGGAAGTTGTAGGTCCTGATGCGCTCGCTGCGCTCGCCGGTTCCTACCTGTTTTCGCCGCTCGTCGGAGATCTCCTGCTCCTTCTCGCCTTCCATCTTTTCCTTGAGCCGGGCCCTGAGGACGCGCATGGCCTTTGCCTTGTTCTTGTGCTGCGATTTCTCATCCTGGCACGTGACGACCATGCCTGTCGGGATGTGGGTAAGCCTCACCGCCGAGTCGGTGGTGTTCACGTGCTGCCCCCCGGGCCCGCTGGAACGGAAGAGGTCGACGCGCACCTCGTCGGGATTGATGGTGACCTCCAGCTCCTCCGGCTCGGGGAGGACGGCAACGGTGATCGTCGAGGTGTGGATCCTTCCCTGGGCCTCCGTCTCGGGGACCCTCTGCACGCGATGGACGCCGCTCTCGTAACGCAGGGTATTGAAGGCGTCCTTTCCCTCGATGACGACGATCACCTCCTTGAAACCTCCAAGGTCGGAGGGGCTGGAACTCATGATCTCCGTCTTCCATCTCATGCGCTCGGCGAATTTCATGTATGAGGCGAAAAGGTCGCGCGCGAAGAGGGCGGCCTCCTCCCCTCCCGTGCCGGCCCGTATCTCGAGGAACATGCTCTTCGCCTGCTTCTCGGTCTTCCTCAGGAGGCTGTCCGTCAGGATCCCTTCGATCCTTTCCATTTCCTTCTGGAGACTGGCAAGCTCCTCCCGCGCCAGGGTCTTCATGTCCTCGTCGGACTCCTGCTTCAGAAGCTCCGACGTCTTCTCATGCTCAGCCTTCGCGGCCTTCCATTCGCGGTAGGGATCGACGACCTCCTTGAGGTCCGTGCGCTCCTTGGCAAGCTTCTTGTACTCCTCCATGTTGGAGAGCACCTCGGGCTTCACCATCTCCGCTTCTATTTCATCGAAGCGTTTCTCAAGCTCAATGAGTTTGCCGAACATTACTTCTGTTTCTTTCCGTATTTCCTTTCGAACTTCTCGACCTGACCGGCGGAATCAAGGCGTTTTTCCTTGCCCGTGAAGATGGGGTGGCACTTGGCGCATATCTCGACGGTGATCTTGTCCTTCACTGAAAGGGTCTCAAACGTGTGACCGCAGGCGCACTTCACCATCGCGGTCCTGAGTTCCGGGTGGATGCCCTTTTTCATGTCTCTTATCCTCCTTTGCTCATCGAATAGAGAAAGTCTTTATTAGAATCCGTATCGGCCAATTTTTCAAGGAGAAATTCCATGGCCTCCACCGTGTTCATTGGCTGGAGCACCTTCCTCAAGAGCCAGATGCGCTGCAGGTCGCTCGATCCGAGGAGCAGCTCTTCCTTCCTGGTGCCCGACTTGTTGATGTCTATCGCGGGGAAGATCCTCTTCTCCGCCAGTTTCCTGTCGAGGTATATCTCGCAGTTGCCCGTGCCCTTGAACTCCTCGAAGATGACCTCGTCCATGCGCGAGCCCGTGTCGATCAGCGCGGTGGCGATGATGGTCAGGCTCCCCCCCTCCTCGATGTTCTTCGCGGCGCCGAAGAAGCGTCTCGGCTTCTGCATGGCCGACGCGTCGATACCGCCGGAGAGTATCTTGCCGCTCGAGGGCACCACAGTGTTATAGGCGCGGGCGAGACGTGTTATGCTGTCGAGAAGGATGACGACGTCCTTCTTGTGTTCGACAAGCCTCTTTGCCTTCTCGATGACGATCTCGGCGACCTGGACGTGCCGTGTCGCGGGCTCGTCGAAGGTCGAGCTTATGACCTCGCCCTTGACGGAGCGCATCATGTCCGTCACCTCCTCGGGCCGCTCGTCGATGAGCAGGACGATGAGGTATATCTCCTTGTGGTTCTTCGTCAGGCTGTTGGCGATGGACTGGAGGAGCATCGTCTTGCCCGTTCTCGGGGGCGCGACGATGAGCCCGCGCTGTCCCTTGCCGATGGGCGTGAAAAGGTCCATGACCCTCGTCGAGAGGTTGTCGTGCACGGTCTCGAGCTTCGCCCTCTCATTGGGATATATTGGCGTCAGGTTGTCGAAGATGATCTTGTCGCGCACGACGCTGGGGTCGTCGAAGTTTATGGACTCCACCTTGAGAAGGGCGAAATACTTCTCGTTGTCCTTCGGCGGCCGTATCTGTCCCGACGTCGTGTCCCCCGTCCGTAAGCCGAACTTCTTTATCTGCGAGGGGGAAACGTAGATGTCGTCGGGGCCGGGAAGATAGTTGGAATCCGTGGACCGCAGGAACCCGAAACCCTCGGAAAGTATCTCGAGAACCCCTTCCCCGTACACATTCTCGTTCTTGTCGACATATGCCTGCAGGATGGAGAAGATGAGCTCCTGTTTTCTCAGACCCGAGGCGTTCTCGATGTTGAGATCCCGCGCGATCTGTGTTAATTCGCCGATTTTCTTGCTTTTTAGGTCGTTGAGGTGCATCGAGTTCTTACCTCCCATTCATTGATCCTTTCCAGAAGTGCCTCGATGTTCCTCTCGAGGTCCTCTCTCGTTCCATTGTTGAGTAACACATAGTCCGCTGCCTCTTCCTTTTCTTTGAGCGGTATCTGGTTGGATATCCGCCTCTCTATGTCGTCGGGGGCCATGCCCCGCAGCTTCAATCTTTCCCGTATCACGTCCATGCCGGCGGTGACGACGACGGTCCTGTCGAGCTCCTTGTAAAGACCCGTCTCGAAGAGAAGCGGGCCGTCAACGACAATCGCCTTCTCTCCCGCCTCCGCACGCTCGCCGACCTCCCGCCAGAGCTCGCGCCGCACGCGCGGGTGAGTGATGCGCTCGAGCCTTCTCAGCTTCTCCCTGTCCGCAAAGACGATATCCCTCAGCTTCTCGACCACTATCTGCCCGTCGATGACGAGACCATCGCCGAATTCCCGTTCTATCTCCTCGTGGACCTCCGCCAGGGTGAGCATCTTCTTGGCCAGGGCATCGAGGTCTATCACGGGAATGCCGCGGGCCTTGAGGGCCGCCGAGGCGGTCGTCTTGCCGCTGCCGATGATCCCCGTTATGCCGATCGTTATCATATATCGAGGTTTCTCACGCTCAGGGCGTTCTCCTCGATGAAGGTCCTGCGCGTCTCGATGTTGTTCCCCATGAGGACGGTGAAGACCTGATCCGCGGCGACGGCGTCTTCGATGGTGACCTTGACGACCCTTCTCTTCTCGGGGTTCATCGTGGTCTCCCAGAGCTGCTCGGCGTTCATCTCGCCGAGACCTTTGTACCTCTGGATGTTGACCCCTTCCTTTCCCTTCTCGAGTATGTGCCTGAGGAACTCGTCGGGGCTGAAGGAGACGGGAGGCTTGTTCCCGTCGGTGACGCGCACGCCTTCCTCGTAGAAGTTCCTCACCTCCACGTACGCCTTGTATGCGTCGGCATAGTCGCTCACGGCACACATCTCGTACTCCACACGGATCATTCTTCCTTTGCTGCCCTTCGCCTCCGCCTCGATGCAGAAGAGGTTGTGCTCCCGGTCCCAGACCATCGTGCACCTGTAGCCCGAACCCCTCAAGCTCTCGAGCAGCCTGCCGAGCTTGTCCTCCTTCTGAAAGTCCTCCCGTTTCACTATATCGAAGCGCATGAGACCGAGGGATATCTCCCTGTCAATCCCGTCCACGAGGGAATTGCGCAGAAAGCCCTCGACCGTCTTTATCTTTTCCACCTTTTCGGCGAGCTCCGGTCCCTCCTGCGTGTCGCCGTTAACGGCACAGCGGGTCTTTTCCATGCCCCTCTGCGTGATGGCGCGCTCGAATTCATCTTCGTCCTTCGCGTAGGATTCCTTACCGCCGGACTTTATCTTGTACAGGGGCGGCTGGGCGATGAAAAGATGCCCGTCCGTGATGAGATCGGGCATCTGGCGGTAGAAGAAGGTGAGCAGGAGCGTGCGTATATGGGAACCGTCGACGTCGGCGTCGGTCATGATGATCACCTTGTGGTAGCGCAGCCGTCCTTTTCCCTCGGCCCCAATGCCGACGGCGAGATAGATGGAGCGTATCTCCTGATTCGTCAACACCTTTTCCTGCCGCGATTTCTCGACGTTGAGTATCTTCCCTCTCAAGGGTAGTATGGCCTGTGTCTTCCTGTTCCTGCCCTGTTTCGCCGAACCGCCTGCTGAATCGCCCTCGACAATGAAAAGCTCGCACTGCACCGGGTCGCTTTCCTGGCAGTCCGCAAGTTTTCCCGGCAGCACCCCGTTCTCTATAAGGCTCTTGCTCTTGACGAGCTCCTTCGCCTTTTTTGCCGCTTCCCGGGCCCGGCGCGCCTCGAGGGCCTTGCCGACTATCGTCCTGGCTATCTGGGGATTGAGTTCCAGGTATTCCCCTATTTTCTCGTTCAGGAGGGATTCGACGATGCCCTTTATCTCGCTGTTGCCGAGCTTCGCCTTCGTCTGCCCCTCGAACTGGGGGTTCTGGACCTTGATGTTCACGACGGCCACAAGACCTTCCTTGATATCATCGCCGGTGAGGTTCTCCTTGACCTTGCCCTGCATGTTACTCTGGATGAAGTTGTTCACGCATCGTGTCAGGGCGCTGCGGAAGCCCGCCACATGGGTGCCGCCTTCTTTGGTGTTGACGTTGTTCACGAAGCTCTGGATATTCTCGTTGTACCCGTCGTTGTACTGGAGGGCAACCTCGAGAAGATCGAGGGATTCCCGCGAGTTCGAGACATATATCGGTTCGTCGAAGAGCACGGTCTTGCTCGCATTAAGGTACTTGACGAAGGAGCGGATGCCTCCCTCGTGCTTGAAATCCTGCTTTCTGGCCTTTCTCTCATCATTAAGGATGATGTGAATACCGTTGTTGAGGAAGGAGATCTCCCGCATCCGGTGTGCCAGCGTATCGTAGCTGTATTCCGTGGTCTCGAATATGGTGGCGTCGGCCTTGAACTTCACCTTCGTGCCGGTGCTCTCGGTGTCTCCTATGACGGTGAGGTCCGTCATCCTGTTACCCTGTTCGTAGCGCTGGAAATAGACCTGCCCCGCCCTCTTCACCTCTACCTCAAGGTAATGCGAGAGCGCGTTGACGACGGAAAGACCTACCCCGTGAAGGCCTGCTGAATACCGGTAGGTGTCCTTATCGAACTTCCCGCCCGCGTGCAGTTTTGTAAGGACGACCTCGAGGGCCGACATGTTCTCCTCGCTGTGCATCGTCACGGGTATACCCCTGCCGTTGTCCTCCACGGTCACGCTGTTGTCGCGGTGTATGGTCACCGCGATCCTGTTGCAGTATCCCTCCAGCGCTTCGTCCACGCTGTTGTCGACAAGCTCGTAGATAAGGTGGTGCAGCCCGTCGATGTTTGTATTGCCGATGTACATCGACGGTACTTTCCTGACGGCGTCGAGACCGCCAAGTATTTTTATGCTTTCCGCTCCGTATTCACCCATTTCTCATATCCTTATAGGCATCACTATGTTCTTGTAGCCGTCCAGATCCCCGGACCTGAAGAGGACGGCGCCATACGCCTTCGGCGCGGCTATTGTCACCTGGTCACCCGTCAGATGTGTTACGACGTCTATCAGGAACTTTACGTTGAAGTTCATTGTCGTCTCTTCACCATCGTATGTTATTCCGATGACCTCTTTGGCCCTGCCGATATCCGACTCCGCCTCGATCGTCATCGTATTCTCGGACAGTGTCATCTTCACCGGCTCAGACCTTCCAATGATGGAAGAGACCTTCTTTAGCCCCTTGAAGAGCAACTCTCTTTCCACCTCCGCGACATTTGTGTTGCCCGAGGGGAGGACGTTCTCATAATCCGGAAAATTCCCCTCGATGATGCGGGAGATGATCTTCATCTTCTCCGTGCTGAACTGGACGTGTTTTTCATCGATGACGACACGGACGTCCTCATCCTCTCCTATGACCCTCTCCACTTCCGAAATGGACCTCTTCGGGATCGTCATCCCCTGAAAGGGCTTAAGGCCGTCGATCTCTTTCTGGTAAAGTGCCATCCGGAATCCGTCCGTTCCGACGACCACCACCTTGTCGTCCTGGCCTTTCATAAACATCCCGGTGAGTATATAGCGGGTCTCATCTATGGAAACGGCGAACTCGACTTTGTCTATCATCTCAAGGAGGATGCTTCCGGGGATGGTGAACTCATCCCTGCCCGATATCTCCCTGGTTTCCGGGAACTCCTCGGGGTCCTGAAGACTTAGGGATATTTCCGTCATCTTCTGGCGTATCGTCATGACATTGTCTTCAAAAATGAACTCTATCTCTCCACTGTCCAGTTCCTTGAGTATCTCCAGGAACTTTCTTCCATGGACAACGACCTTTCTCTCCATGTCCGTGACGAAATCTATACTGGTGATGGCGCTCACTTCCAGGTCCGTGGAGTAGACGGTGGTCCCTTCCTTGCCAAAATCGATGAGAATGTTGGAAAGAATCGGCATGAGAGATCTTTTTTCCGTTATGGAAACGATCTTCGATATTGGCTGCAGGATTATGTTCTTATCTAGTATTATTTTCATAAATTAACTCCTCATAACAGATAAGTGGTGTTAAAATGTTGAAAAATATGCAACCAACTGACTTCACAGGATTAAATGAAAATGGACGCTGTGCAAAAAACTAAGACAACTGTTGAATCATGTTGACTTCAATCTTTGAACAATCTTTTCAACAGTACTTTTCAACTCCTTTTTAACATTTAGTTCACTATCTATCTTCTTTATGGAATGGAGCACCGTGGCATGGTCCTTACCGCCAAGCTTCTCGCCGATGCTTACGAGCGAAGAGTCGGTCATCTTCCTCGACAGGTACATTGCGACTTGACGGGGCACCATGATGGACTTGATCCGCTTGCTCGATCTTATATCGCCGAGGGTAACGGAGAAGTGTGAACATACCTCCTTGAGGATCATGTCGATGGTGATCTCCTTGTTCTTGTCCTTGATTATATGGCTCATGATCTGTTTCACGAGGTCCGTGGTGATCGGTGTGTCGTTGAGGGACGCGTAGGCCCCGACACGGATCAGGGTGCCCTCGAGGGAGCGGATGGAATCCTCCGAGTTGTTCGCTATGAAGAATGCCACGTCGAGAGGGAGAACAATTTTCTCCGCTTCGGCCTTTTTGTTCAGAATGGCAACCTTTGTCTCTATGTCCGGGGACTGTATGTCGGCAACAAGCCCCCACTCGAAACGGGATTTGAGGCGCTCCTCGAAGTTCTCGATATCCCTGGGGAATTTGTCACTGGTGACAACAATCTGTTTCATGTTGTCATAGAGTGTATTAAAAGTGTGAAAGAACTCGGCCTGGGTCCTCTCCTTGCCGGCGATGAACTGTATATCGTCGATGAGAATGATGTCCATTTTCCTGAACCTGTTACGGAAGTCGTCCATCTTCTCGTAGCGTATGGAGTTGATGAGTTCGTTCGTAAAGGTTTCCGCCGTGATGTAGCATATGCGATCGGGGTTGATGGTGCCGTGTCTCACGAGGAAGTTGCCTACCGCATTGAGCAGATGGGTCTTGCCGAGTCCGACGCCGCCGTATATGAACAGAGGGTTGTATGTCTTGCCGGGGTTGGTCGACACGGCGAGACACGCAGCATTGGCAAATTGATTGCTCGTGCCCACAACGAAGTTCTCGAAGGTATACTTCGGATTGAACTGACTGAAGGTCGTCTGCTTCCTAAGGACGACCTTCTTCTTTTCCTCCGCCTTCTCATCCCTCTTGAGCACATATTCGATCCTGACATCTTCTTTCGTGGCATCCTTGAGGATGGTTACGATAATGGGTTCGAAGTTCTCCGACACCCAATCACGGAAGAAGGCATTGGGCACGCCGATGCGGCAGTTCTGGTTCGTGAGGTCGATGAAGCTGAGCGGTTCTATCCAGGTTTTGAAGCTGTCCTCGCTGACTATGGAAGCTATCTTCGGCTTTATTTCGGAAAGGATATCAGACATGGCATGGATTGTTTCAACAACTTTTCAACATATGTGGAAAACTAGTAGTACCCCAGAGGCTTGGAATTAACCCTAATGTAACTGAGAATCTTGTCCAGTAATGTGCCGGGTAACGTGTATCCAATTCTACAGGACATTTTTCTACAAGTCAATAGTTTTTCCTCGGCCCTTCCGGCGCACCCGCACCGGTTTGCGGGCTCCATCGTTTTCTGATACCATGGAGCATGCCGGGACGAAATATCCTGGCTTTGATCCTCCTCCTTTTCTCCCTCCTCCCCCCCCTTGCGGATACAGGCCAGGAGACCATGGGGGAGGTCCGGAAACTCGCGGCGAAGGAGAAGAAACCCGTTCTCGTGTACTTCTTCACGCCGTCCTCCTCGATGACAGGGGAAAGAAGATCATACAGATACCGGGCTACGCCTTACGCCTATATCAGTTTTCTGAACCCTATCAGGTATCTTCGCCAGTAGGTGGATTCCAGGGAGTCGATGGCCACACCGCGTGATTTGGAGGCATGGACAAAATCGGAGCCGTTGACCATGATCCCGATGTGGTCGTCGTTCCTGATCCTGAAGAGAACGAGGTCGCCCGGTTGCGCCTCTCCCCGGGATATCTCGGCGCCGTAGCGTCCCTGCGCCTCGGCTGTGAGTGGGACGGAGATGCCTGCCTGCCTGTACGTGAAATAGATGAGGCCGCTGCAGTCGAAGTAATCGGGCCCCTTCGCACCGCTTCGGTATTTCTTGCCCTGCTGAGCCAGGGCGATCTGGATGATATCCGTGCGGGCGCCTGCGGGCATATCGAATATCTGCACCTTCTTCGGGGCGCAGGAGGGGACAAGGAACAGGAGAGAGATGCACAGGAGCATGGCGGACCTTGCGGCGAATGTCTTATTCATCAGGCGACCCCCAGTAAGGATTTTGCTTCGCGGAGCTCTTCGATGTATATGGTGCGCTCCGGGAAGGCCGGTGCGGAACCGTTCATGTTGAAACCGATGGGCAGGCCGACCTCCTCGAACATCCCCCTGTCCCCCTCCCCGTCACCTATCGCGGAGGCCTCCGCGGGAGACAGCCCGAGGCGCTCGAGAGTTCGGCGGACGATGGGGCCCTTCAGGTCGTAATCGACATGTATCGATATCTCTCCGGACAGGGTACCGTCGCGGGAAAGGAGGTCGTTGGAGAAGGCAAGGTCAACGGAAAGCTCTCTGCGCACCTTTTCGACGAGGAGAGACAGACCCGTTGAGACGATGACGGTGACCATGCCGGCCACTTTGAGGGACCGGATGAGGTCACGCGCGCCGGGTTGGTATGATATTTCCCCGATGACGGCTTCCACGTCACCGACGGAGAGACCCCTCCAGAGGAGTGCGTCCCTCCTGCAGAACTCGTGGTAATCGATCGCGCCCTGCCTGAAGAGGGCCTGGTACTCGTCGGCGTTGTCGCTCCACAGCCCCAGGCGACGATGGAGGTATTCCCAGCTGCTCTTGACGGTGGTAAGGGTGCCGTCGCAGTCGAGGAACACTATCCTGATGGCCATGGGTCTTATATATCACCCACCGCAAAAAAAAGCTATCCCTTAGAGCCCCCTGGTGGACTATAATAGTACCGCGGAGGGATTTGGAAGGAATGAGCGAGGAGAAGGAGGTCCGCGAGGCGGCCGACTGGGACGAAAGGTATCGCAAGGGTTTCTACGACGGCCCCGACGGCCCCCACGACCTGCTTGTGCGGTACCGGCACCTGTTCGGCGGCCGGGTGGCCGACATCGCCATGGGCAGCGGGAGGGACGCCCTGTTTCTCGCGTCTGCGGGCATTGCCGTGACGGGTCTCGAGCGTTCATGGGAAGGCCTGAGGATCGCCGGTCAGGCCGCGGCGGCCCGGGGACTCTCCATCGCGATGGTGCAGGGCGACGCGGCGAGGCTGCCGTTCAGGAAAGACTCTTTCCAGGGGGTCATCGTCTTCTACTTCCTGCTCCGGGAGATCGCCCCGGACATCGCGGCCGTGCTCGACAGGGGTGGTATACTTATGTATGAGACATTCCTCAAGGCGGGCGGCGACGTGGACCATCCCAGGAACCCCGCCTTTCTTCTTGATGAGGGGGAACTTCCGGCCCTCTTCCCCGGGTTCGACCTCATCCATTACGATGAAGGGTTGAGGGAGCATAAAGGGAGAATGCGAGCGACGGCGCAACTGGTGGCGAGGAAAAGATGATCGTTGAGTGGAACCCGGAGCGGCCGAAGAAGAAGGCAACCGAGCTGATCGTGCGAACCATGCAGGAAGGCGGGATCATCGCCTACCCCACGGATACCCATTACGGGATCGGGTGCGACCTCTTCAACATCAGGTCCATACGGAAACTGTACGCGATGAAGCGCCTCGACCCGAAAAGGGCGCTCAGCATCATATGCAGGGACATGAAGGACATAAGCACCTACGCCGTCTTGAGCGATTTTTCCTTCGACATCGTCAAATGGTACCTGCCCGGGCCCTTTACCTTTGTCCTCAAGGCGAGGAAGATCATCCCCAAGCTTCTCATGACGGACAGGAAGGAGGTCGGAGTGAGGATACCGGCCCACGCCGTACCGGTGGGAATAGCGGTGCTGTGCGGCCGGCCCGTCATCAATACGAGCGCCCGCATCGCCGGTGAAGAGGTCATGACCGACCCGCGGGTGATCGAAAAGACCTTCGGGGACAACATCTCGCTTGTCGTGGATGGAGGGATCCTGGTAAGCGAGCCGTCGACGGTGGTCAGGCTCGCCGACGATGTCGCGGAGCTGGTGAGGGAAGGGAAGGGAGCCCTTGACGACCGCATTTCCCGGTAGGGGGTTCAGAATGACCGAGAGGGATGTGCAGGAAGGGAGTGCCGGGATCATAGGGAACTACAGGAACCACGATCTTCACGCGCGGGTCGGGGCCATCATTCGGGAGCATTCCGAGAACAGGAAGGATATCAGAAGCGTTGTCCGTGACGCGATCCCCTGGCCCCGGGTGGAGAGCGTTCTCGATCTCGGATGCGGGTACGGCTGGTTCGAGGAGGTCATGCCCGGGGGGCTCGATCTCATCGTCGGGATAGACTGTCTTCCCGAGAACGAGGCCCCGTTCCTCGCGGCCGCGAGGGCCCGGGCGCGTGAGGCGGTCTTTCGCGCCATGACTCTGCCGGCGCCGACGGGGCTGCCGGCGGACCGCTTCGACCTTGCGCTGTCCCTCTATTCCCTCTATTTCTTCCCCGGTGCCGTCGCTGAGGCAGCGCGGGTACTCAAACCCGGGGGGCTCTTCCTGTGCCTCACCCACAGCTCCTCCATGCTTGAGGAGGGCCAGCACTATTTCGATTTCAGGAACCTGAGAAAGGTCATTGAGCGGTTCTCCGCGGAGAACGGCGAGGCGCTCCTCAAGCGGCATTTCACAACGGTGACCTGTATCGACTACCCCAACGCGCTCGTGTTCCGCGAGGGCGACGAGGATTCCCTCGCCCTGTACATAGATTTCAAGAGAGAGTTCATCGAAAAGGACGTTGATCCCCGCGTCGTCAGGGACACGATGCTCTCCGAGCTTCGCCGCAAGGGCGAGCTCAGCTTCAACAAGAACGACAGGATATTCGTGGCGGGGAAATGAAGAGAAGGATCTATTGCGCCCATTGCGGAACGCCTCTCGGCACGGACTTCCTCGAGGGCAAGCACAGGCAGGTGTGCGGCGCATGCGACACGGTCTATTACGAGAACCCGCTGCCTGTCGCGTCGGTGATCCTTGCCAACGGCAAGCGCGAGATACTCCTTGTGCGCCGCGCGAAGGAGCCCTTCAAGGACATGTGGTGCTGCCCCATCGGTTTCGCTGAGACGGGGGAAAGCATAGAGGACGCCGCCCTTCGCGAACTGAAGGAGGAGGCCGGGGTGGAGGGCAGGATCGTGCAGCTCCTCGACGTGGGTTCCCACGTGAACCCGCTGTACGGCGAGCTTCTCATCGTCACCTTCGAGGTCGAGAAAACAGGCGGTCAGGAGAGGGCCGGCGACGACGCCTCGGAGGCGAGATATTTCCCCGTCATGAACCTTCCAAAGCTTGCCTTCGATTCGCAGGTGAAGGCCCTGGCTAGGTTCGTGGAGCTGAAGAAGGACCTCTGGAGCATCCACGATTCCTTCGAAACCTTCGTGGAGAGCACCGTGAAGGACAGGATCGGCTACCCCGTCGTCCTTTTGTCCGACGAGCTCGCCAATGCCGTGCAGGAGAACTCGGAGAAGATCGTCAACCTGTGGCTCGACGACATCACGACAAACCCGTCGACACGTTCCTACCGGCGCGTCAGCAGGGAGGCCCTGCGTTCGAGGGCCATGGTCATAATGGGCCAGTTCGGAGCGTGGCTGAGAAAAGAGAAGAGCGAGGGCGAGTTCACCTCTTTCTACCGCAGCCTCGGCAGGGAGCGCAACGAGGGTGGGGTGCCCCTGGAGGAGGCCATCAGCTCCTTGAGCCTCCTGAAGAAACATGTGTGGATGTTCACCTATTCCTTCGGCGTCTGGGAGAAGGCCGTCGACATCTACCGCATGTTCGAGCTGGGAGAGCGCCTCGTCTATTTCTTCGACCGCGCCGCATACCACACGGCGGTGGGATACGCGGGAAAGAATACCGGCAGACCCCGCCGCTGAAAACCCCCGGCCCATTCCAAAACCCGAGCCCCCAAAGTCCTATTGGTCTTATAACCTATAGGACAAAGGCAATAGCGGGCGGTGTGGTGTCCGGGTGGGTTTTTCGAGGGCGGACCCCCGGCCCGCTGGCACGTGGTATGGACATACTTA
>DBQU01000050.1 GCA_002305765.1 Deltaproteobacteria bacterium UBA1386 | reverse complement strand
AAGCAGGCGATGATCGAGTGCTTCTACCTCTCGAACATGGTCCCCCAGGTGGGCAAGAAGATGAATCAGGGGATTTGGAAGGCCCTCGAGGAACTCGTCCGCGCCTGGGCGATAAACAGAGGAGAACTCTTCATCTATACCGGTCCCATATATGATGGCGCCACCACGAAGACCATCGGGAAGAACAAAGTTGCGGTTCCCTCCCGCCTTTACAAGATCGTCTATGACCCGAACAAGCAGGAGGCCATCGCCTTCATTATGCCGAATGAGGCCCTTGAGACAGAGGATCTGCCCCTGTATATCTTCACCATACGGGACGTTGAGGAGAGCACCGGGCTCGACTTTCTCTCGAGCTTGGATAAGGAACTGCAGGACAGCATAGAGACCACCAGGGCCGCCGGTCTCTGGCAATAGGAAAGGGATTGCGGTATACCCTATCGGACCATCCGGGCATTTTTGCCGCATGATTTGTCCAATTTGGTCACATCGCCCCCGAGCCGGTCTTCTGGATTGTGCTGTTTTCCTGTTGCAATATGCTACCTCTTGTAACAGAGATAAATATCACATGAGCGTAGCCATCCGCATAGACGATGAATTATACAATGAGGCCAGGAAGAGCGCGGAAGCCGAAAGCAGGACCGTTCCCCTGCGGGTGGCTTACTGGGCCCGGATCGGGAAAGCTGCCCTTGACAACCTGGATCTCCCGGGTGAGTTGATCCGGGACATCCTGGCGGCGAAGAAGCAGGGCCAGTTCGAACCTTTCGAATTCAGCGCTGAAAAATGAACGTTGTTCAGTCGCCATATTTCAGGCGCGCCTACAAGAAGCTTCACCGTAATCAGGTCAAGCCGGTCAACGACGCGATCAGGCATATCTTGTCAGATTCGACATGCGGCGAAGAAAAGAAAGGTGACCTGACTGCTGTGCGGGTATACAAGTTCCGCGTCTTGGACCAGCAGTTCCTCCTAGCCTATGAACATGATGAACAGATGCTCTTCCTGCTTGGCCTGGGGCTTCTATCGAGATCTGAAAGGGCTCCGGTAGGGCCGAATACTGTCCTTCTAGCTGGTTCTCAAGGGACTCCAACAGGTCGAAAGGACCCCTTCTGAAGGAGGTTTCTAAAATAATGAAGAATAATCTCATCAGATACAAGAACTATCACGGCTCGGTGAACTACAGCAACGACGACTTCCTCTACGGGAAACTCGAGGGGATCCTTGACCTCGTGAGCTATGAGGGCCACCGGGACGTCGAGTCACTGAAGAAAGCATTTAAAGACACCGTCGACGACTACCTGGACACTTGTAAGGATGCCGGCCGGGAGCCGGAACGGCCGTTCAAAGGAACCCTCAACATATGGGTAAGCCCATGGTCGCGTTCAAAGCTATGGAAAAAGGCATCACCTCAACAAATATGTCGCGGAAATCCTCGAGAAAGCAAGCGGATACAGGCGGCCGCCGTCATGACATTCACGGCTCTTCGATCAACGAATATCTCAGCCCGACAGCGACGCCCAATTTCTTTATTTTAACAGGGGAAAGTCTTTCAGCTTTTTTCATGATGTTCAGGAAATTCTTATCCGCAGACAAGCGCCTGACGCCATCAGTCGCATACCCCGCGAGCAACCAGGGCCCTGCAGGATTCCGGGTCATCGGTGCATGCGGCGGCGATACATCTGAACAGCCGCGGCGAGGCTGCACTGCGCGATACGTTGTACAGTTTTTCTATCCGCGTCGCGTGCATCAGGGTACAAGCAATCATCTCGACAAATTTGACGAGACTCAAGCCTCTTTGCTCCCTGAGATATCTGATAAAATCCCAGATGGCTTCAGGCTCGTTGTTGTCGGCATTGTTGTTCATTTCGTTTGTCCCGCTACGATATTATAGAGATCGTTGGAATATACCACAATACGTTGACTTTCTAAAATCGTCTGATGGTGTTGTCAACCCGCAGTTTCCGGAGTATCTACTCGTCTTTCTTTTCCTCTTTTTTCTTTCCTGCCTCCGGCGGTTCATCGCTGCTATTGTACACGATCATGCCGCAGCATATTGCCATATATCCATACCCGAACGAAAGGATCTTCACTTCCTTACCGCAGTTCGGGCATTTAACAGTTGCCATGTTGAGATTATAAGCTATTGGAGTTATTTTACAATGAGGAAATCACAGACGAAGGCGGGGAGAGTTGACCCCCGGGCCGGGAGATTTACGTATCTTACATGCTGGACAATGGTACTGTAGGGATTTCACTGGATACGTATTGGCAGATCACACCGTCGGAATCCATTCCGATTCTACTTCAGGATCTCGAACTGGTCGATAATGTCGGCTTTAAGGCTATGCCGGCCACCCGATCTGATGCGTTGAAGGATTTTGTCCGCCGAGGGTATGACATGGGCCCGTTCCAGACCAACCAAAAACCCGTAGGTAGATACAACATGAACCGGATAGACGCCAAAAAAGGAAGGGCCCGCCGTCTGCTCGTCTTCGAAAAGAAACAAATACGGCCCGGGCTCCAGTTGCTTCGATTTGATCGCCTGTAATACTGACTCTTCTCCCTGATCGGCAAACTTCTTGTGATCATACTTCCCGACGGACTCCAGCGCTTTTCTTGCTTCGCCTATCTTTGTCGCGACGACCTTGATCTGCGTCCTGTGTTTCCGGTACCACTTGTTAATAACAGCTGCGTCTTGAAGCTCATCCTTCCTGTAGGTGGCTTCAAAAAGCACCTGGTCCGTCATGACGACAGGGAGTTTTGCTTTAAAGATCAGTTCCAGGCAATCTTCTCCCCCGTGAGCAAGGCTAATAAGCGGAGATGCGTCCGGGAGGAGCAGTTTGACTTTCTCCCTCTTAATACTCATCGATTTCCCCCGAATTGAAGGCGATCGCCCGCGCAACATATTCGCCTTCTTTCTCTGCTCGCTCACGACCGACCTCCGGCCACGAAATTCCATATTCATTCATCAGGGATGTAAAGGTTTCGAGTTCCACCGGGTCAAGTCCGATTGCCCGCATTGCCTCGGACCTCTTGAGCTGTCCCGAGGAGTAGCTCTCAAGAGTTTCAATAATCTTTTTTTCATCAGGTACGTTATCGACCATTCGGTTGCTTAAGCCCAGGTGTTCAGACAGAAGACGCCTCACCATCTCACTGACAGACGTCCTATCCTGCAAAGCCTTCGATTTCGCGGCCATCATCAGGGAGTCATCCAGATTCAATGTGTAAGGTCTGAGCATAAACCCCTCCATCAATAAGAGCTACCTCTTAAGCATATACATAATTACGTATAGGTCAAGGGGCCAGTGTTAGGGTTAACTACATAGCGAGTTGCCTCTCGATAGTTTTGATTTCGACTTCGAGACAGCGCACAGCCTTCTGAAGGTTCCTAAAGAGTGACTCCTTCCCTATGAGGGAAAAGAGATATGCCCCATAGCTCTCTCCCGACGATTCCCAGGGGTGCAGGAAGAAAACCACCGAATAGCGGTGCTGTTGTTCGACCTGGTGCCTGACTTTTGGTTGAATGCCCTGATGCAGTGTCTTTAACAGATTCTTTTTGTAGAGAATCATGTCGAGATATGCCTGAATTGCGATCATGAAGACCAATGCTTGTTCCCGGTTTTCACCGTTCTCCGCAAAAGAGTCTATCTTGATACTTACATGATTGATATTTGGGAATAGCCTGAACATAGCCGTTCTCCCCTCCTTTCTCAACAGGGTATTTCCTTGACAGTCCGGCCTGAGCTCTTGGTCTCATCTTTTGCAATTCCCGTGCTATTGCACCGTGCTCTTTGACATCTCGAAACGCCGCGGTGTATGCATGCAATACTCGCAATCACACCTGACCCTTTATATCAGACGTGTGGAACGGTCCTCGGTCCGGGTACGGGAACGATATTCGCGGGCATAACCTGGAGACTGCCCATTTTGGAACAGAGTTGCCGAATGTAACGAGATGTCGAAAAATGCAACACCTCCAGCCGCCTTTCACAGCTGACCTGCGGGATCAATTCCAACAACCGTGAGCCATGTTTTGGATGCCATTGTTCGATGCTTTGTGTAGCTGGCATATCCTTTGCAATCGATTAGTTTGCCGGATTATGGGACCGGAAGATTACCGGTCTTAACTCCAGGGATTCGGCAACGGGCGTGTTTGGGCTGACAGGAGACAATTTCCAGGTCAAGGAGGTCTCGTTGATATGAATACTGAAAGAACGAACCGCGCGATAACAGAAATAACAAAGGTTGTCGCCCCCACAGAAGTAGGATTTCTGGTCGTCTACTACCTCGGAGACAGGCAGATTGCGAGCGAATCATACGATCTTAACGGCGTTCTTGTCTACTGCTCCGGTTCAGTCCCCGACGGCGTCGTCAGGCAGTATTACGGAGACGGCACAGTCAAGGAACAAACGGAGTTCAGGGACGGCAGCGCTCGCGGCAAGAGTACGAAATATTACCCGGAAGGAGAGGCGTTCGAGAAAGCACGCACTAACGGGTCATGAGGCATAGTCCCGCAAAGACATACCTGCGGGAAGGCCAACTCTGGCTGAAAGCGGACTCAACGGCGGCGGTGATCCAAACAAAAAAATGCAATCCAGCTTATTGAACGGTCTCGGGATAGGTAATAGTAACCCCGTTTACTTTCGCCCAGAGAGTTATTTTATGCGGTTTGGTGATCTTCTCGCTCATAATGTCTTCTACCTCTATGTTGCGAACCATTAAGGCATCCCCTATAAGTGACCTGTGACATCGCCAGGGAACCGCTTCCGCGCACATAATTACCGTTTGTTTCAATTTGGAAGTTTCGATGAGTAATTCAATGCCTTTTTGAAATTCCGGCGTCTGCATATAATCGGCAAAACCGCGAAACGATAAATTTATCCACCCGGCATTAACGGATGCCTTAGTCGTATGACGCAACCCTCCAAGCTCTCCCAGGTGGAGATATTCAATCTCATGCTGCTCTAATTCGAGTTTCAATTGAGTTTCGTCAAATTGTGGATTATGGCGGGATCTGGGGATTGTACGTACATCAGCTACTAATTCGATCTTATACGCTTGAAGGATTTTGATAAACCGGTCTATCGAATGTGTTGAGTGACCAATTGTATAAATCGTGTTGTTCTTCATAAAATCCCCTTTTCGTGCAATTTGTCCAAGAGCAAATGGAAATACACGAGGCCTTCAAATGGATGCCAGCAGGAGGTCATTCCCCTGATATCCTCGTAGCCTGGCTTTTTATCCGTATGAAATAATCGCTGGAGATTATTCTTCGCTCCGACATCATCGCCAGGAAAAATGTCCACTCTTCCCAAGCCTCGTAAGAGAAAGTATTCTGCCGACCACAACCCTATACCGCCCAGGGATGAAAGGAATTCAATCGCTTCCTCATTGGTTAATTCCTCCAGATTGGTCAGGTCTATTTTATCATTCGCGACATTGATCGATAGTTCCCGAAGAGCCCAGACGGTTAAATCCAATCGAAACGGAGGTACAAAGGGAAGAGTAAACGTATCATAAGCCATATTTTAGTATTTATGCCCCAACATTTACTGAGTAGCGCAAGGGATTATTGCTTCCCATGCTCGCCTTCAAGAGCTTTATAACAGATCTTGCCTTAAATCAAGTACGACCTTGTAAATTGTTTTATAAAAGGACCACACGAGGAGGATAGAGATATGGCCGAAAACAGCTACTTCCGCGGGCACTCTCTCCTTGCAATAGCTTATCTTATTGTCTAAAATGAAACACTAGACGAAATGAAAACCGTGGACGACATCAATCGCGAAGCGCAGACAGATTTACGCGAGCGTGTCAAAGAGCTTTCGTGCCTTTACAACATCGCTCATCTTGCCAGTCAGAAAGACATTACAATGAGTGACATGCTGAAGGGAGTGGTGGAGGGTCTTCCATCGGCCTGGTTGTATCCCGAAGCAGCCTGCGCAAGAGTAGTCCTCGACGGTCGTTCTCACTGCACCAACAATTATCGGCGATTGTGTCATCGCCAGACTGTACCCATCGTGATCAATGGAAAGCTCCGGGGCTACATCGAGGTAGGCTATTCCGATAAAAGACCGAGAAGGGACCATGGACCCTTTCTCAACGAAGAGCGAAACCTTCTGGAAGCTGTGGCAAAGGAGGTCGCAATCGTCATAATGCGAAAAGAGGCAGAGCAGGACAGATCGAAACTTGAAGAACAACTCAGGCACGCCGACAGGTTGGCCACCGTCGGGCAACTCGCTGCCGGAGTTGCTCACGAGCTCAATGAACCGCTCGGGCATATACTGGGGTTTGCGCAGCTTGCACAGAAATGTCCTGATCTACCGACACAGGCCCAGGCGGATATCGGCAAGATACTGTCCACGTCCCTCTATGCCCGGGAAATAGTCAAGAAACTTCTCATCTTTGCCCGCCAGATCCCACCCCAAAAAGGGAAGGTGAATGTCAATCACCTCGTCACCGAAGTCTTGAATTTCTTGGAATCTCGCTGTGTCAGTAACGGGATCAACGTGGTCTGCGGTTTTTCATCGAATATCCCGGAGATCGACGCAGACGGCTCACAACTCAAACAGGTGTTTGTCAATCTCATCGTCAATGCCTTGCAGGCCATGCCGGACGGGGGCTGTCTGAGGATCAATACACGCGGGGAATCCCGAAAGGTTTCCGTTGTAGTGGAAGATACCGGCGTTGGGATGGAGCAGGAGATTCTCGACAAGATATTCACTCCCTTTTTTACCACGAAAGAGATCGGATTGGGTACAGGGCTTGGACTGCCGGTATCCCATGGAATTATTGCATCACATCAGGGCACGATAAGAGTGGAAAGCAAGGCTGGCAAGGGAACGGTGTGCACGATAGAATTGCCCGTCAAGAGGGTAAGACGGTACAGGAATGAGGCGCGTGATGCGCTCTTCTGACCGTAAAGACTCCATCCTGGCGGTAGATGACTCTCCGGCGACGCTGGAACTGCTCCAGAGAAATCTCGCTGCCGAGGGATACGTGGTGTTCACAGCTGCCAATGCGGCCGAGGCCATCAAGATCCTCGACGTTACCCCCATCGATCTTGTAGTCACAGATCTCAAGATGCCGGGTTTGAGCGGCGTGCACCTCGTGAGGCATATTCGTGAGAACTTCCGCGACATGGAAGTGATGATAATCACGGGCTACCCGAGCGTGAAGGGTGCCGTGGAGGCGATGAAGACGGGAGCCGAAGAGTATCTGGTAAAGCCCTTTACCGATGAGGAGCTTCTATCCGCTGTGGCCCGAACCCTCAATAAGCTCCACATGCGGAAGACGATTCATAGACTCCCGAAGCAGAAACCCGTTGCCACGGACGGTCTTGTTGGTGAATCTCCGGCAATGGCCACAGTCAGAGATTTCATTGCCAGGGCTGCACATACTGCTGCGACGGTGCTGATCTTCGGTGAGAGCGGTACCGGAAAAGAGCTTGTCGCACGGGCCATACACTATGGCAGCAAGAGGATCTCCGCGCCGTTTGTCCCTGTCAATTGTGGGGCCATCCCCGGAGAACTCCTCGAGAGCGAACTCTTCGGACATATCAAGGGTGCCTTCACGGGAGCCACTGAGACCCGTGCGGGTTTTTTTCAAACTGCGGATGGGGGAACCATTTTCCTTGACGAGATAAGCGAAACGAGCCTGGCCATGCAGGTCAAGCTCCTGCGCGTTCTTCAGGATAAAGAGGTCTGCATGGTCGGTTCGGGGCGCACGAGAAAAGTTGACGTGAGAATCCTTGCATCTACGAATAAAGACCTCGCAACCCTTGTAGAAAAAGGGTTATTCCGGGAAGACCTCTTTTATCGCATCAATGTGATCAATATCGATCTGCCCCCGTTGAGAGAGCGGGATAACGATGTAATTCTCCTGGCACAGCACTTCATGAAGAAATATTCCGAGGAACTGGGAAAACCAGTGCACCGCTTTTCGGATCGTGCGCTGCAGATACTCCGCAAATATCATTGGCCCGGTAACGTGAGAGAGTTGGAGAATGTTATCCAACGCCTGGTGGTCATGACGGATGAGGATCCCATAGATGCCCCGGATCTCCCCGAACTCATGCGTTTCTCTGCTCTCGGCCATGGGAACCTCAACCGAACTCTCGCCGAGGTCGAGGCCGAATACATTCAGAACGTCTTCGCCAGCGTCAAGGGCAACAAGACGAGGGCGGCCGAAATCCTCGGGATTGACAGGAAAACTCTTCGCGAAAAGCTTTCCAGAACAGGGAAATCACGTTCCCGATAACGATCCGCCGGGATCGGGGTATATGTCCCCGGTGGTACAGAATTACCCGGCAGCTTTCATCCCGGCGCGACCTGCCCGGCATCACTTCTTCTTCTTTATCGTGTAACGGATACCACTCATAAGTGTTCAATATGCTATGACATCCAGCACGACTGCCGGAAAGAGAAGACCGGCATTCGCTCGCAGGAAAACATCGCGGCAAGGAAAATGCATCGTTCGCTCCGCAGAGTAATTAACCGAACTGAAAGGGAGACGTCCATGAAGAGTATAGCCAAGTCCAGGAGTGGGAAGGCCAGGCCTGTGCCCTCTCAAGCGAGCAGCTACGGGGGGTTGTGCCCCAATTGTGTGAACCTCGATATATGCTCTCTTGCCGCTGAGCCGAAGAGGCAAGTGCTTTTTTGCGAAGAGTTCGCCGGTGACGACGGCACCCCGGCACTGATCTCGCAGCCTGTCCAGGGACCAGCTGAAAGAGAGGTCGTCCGCGAGGGTACGGTACGGGATTATGCGGAAGACCACGCAGGGTTGTGCACCACATGCAGAAACTGGGATGGTTGTGTCCTCTCAAAGCATGAAGGCGGTGTGTGGCATTGCGAGGAGTATCAGTAAGGAATTACTGGTGGGAAACACGAGGAATTCGCTCGCAGGAGAAAGTCATATGGAAACGGAAAATATTCTCGACATCATACGCAAAAGCCAAGGCAAGGCGGCTATCATCTCCATCCTTGAGGACATACAGGAGAAATATACCTATTTGCCTGAAGAAGCATTGAGGCTTGTTGCCACCGAGACGGGATGTTCATTGACGGATGTCTACGGTGTCGCGACTTTTTACAAAGCCTTCAGCCTGAAGCCGCGAGGAAAGCACTGCGTATCCGCATGTCTGGGGACGGCCTGCCACGTC
This sequence comes from Deltaproteobacteria bacterium UBA1386, assembly GCA_002305765.1. Classification (GTDB taxonomy): domain Bacteria; phylum Desulfobacterota; class Syntrophorhabdia; order Syntrophorhabdales; family Syntrophorhabdaceae; genus Delta-02. The sequence goes on along the minus strand of DBQU01000050.1, from coordinate 7,393 downwards.
CGCGGCGCCGAAACCGTTGTTGCGGAATTCAAGGGGCAGCTGAATCTGCAACCGGGCGAGACGACCCCGGATAATGAGATCACCTTTGAAACAGTCAATTGCCTTGGGGCATGCGCGCTGGGCCCGATCGTGGTTTCGGACGGGCACTACCATGCGAATGTGACTAAGAGAGAGGTCAAGGACATAATCAAAGCAACCAGGGAGGGAACTCACGGATCCGGTGGTGCCTCAAAGGATTACGAGTTCTCTTTCGAGGCTTCCTGTCCTCAATGTGGTCAGAGCTTGATTGACGCCGCATACCGCATCGACGGACACCCTTCCATACGGATCGATGTCATGACTGATGTGGGAACCGGATGGATGAGGATACCATCTCTCTACGGCAACTTCGTTAAGATCTTAGAACATGCTGCCCCCGAGGATGCACTGCTGACACCCCTTTGCCCCCATTGCGGCGCAAACCTTCAAGGTAAACTCGGCTGTTTGGAGTGTAACGCCCCCATGGGGACGATGAATGTAGATGGGGGCGCGGGGATTATAAGTATCTGCTCCCGCAAGGGATGCAACGGACACATCCTTACTTTGAATGGAGCAACAATCTGATGAACGCACACAAGAACAAACTTACATCGATCGATGCATTCATGGCGCTGCAGGCGCGACTCGCCGCCCATAACGACGGGGAGATTCCAACCATCGTCATCCCTGCGGGTACATGCTGCCAGGCAAGCGGCGCGAATCTTCTGATACGCGTCGCCAAAAGAGAGCTTCTCCAGAAAAAGCTCACTGACAGGGTCCGCCTCCGCATCACGGGTTGCCACGGGTTTTGCGCGATGGAACCGTCGGTACTGGTGGAGCCGGCGCGGACATTCTATCCGAAGATCAACCCGGATGATATGGCGAGGATTATCGAAGCCGCATCGAAGGGAGAGATTATCACGGAGCTGCTTTTTGTCGATCCGGAGACAGGCCGGCCTGTCGAGAAACAGGACGACATACCCTTTTTCAGGAAACAGGTGCGGACGGTGATAGGACGAAATGAGAAGGTCGATCCCATCCGTATCCTTGATTACATTAGAAACAACGGCTATCTGTCCCTCGTGAATGTTATTTCCCGGGGGGACCCGCGGTTTGTTCTTGACGAGGTGAAAGCGTCGGGCTTGAGGGGCCGCGGCGGCGCAGGGTTTCCTACCGGCCAAAAATGGGAGCTCTTTGCTTCTCAAAAGAATGGTGCCGCGAAGTACCTTATATGCAATGCCGATGAGGGCGATCCGGGAGCCTACATGGATAGAAGCGTCCTGGAAGGTAATCCTCACAGCATAATCGAAGGCATGCTCATCGGTGCGTACGGTACAGGTGCGACAGAGGGCATCATTTACGTAAGAACAGAATATCCCATGGCGATAAAACACTTGAACACGGCCCTTAAACAGGCGCGAGACCTGGGCCTGCTTGGGAAAGACATCCTGGGAACAGGGTTCTCTTTTGATATAGAGATCGTGAAAGGTGCAGGCGCATTCGTGTGTGGAGAAGAAACAGCCCTGATAAGATCCATTGAAGGCCACATGGGGGAACCACGGCAGCGGCCCCCCTTTCCGATAGTAAAGGGTCTCTATGGGAAACCCACGATGATAAACAACGTCGAGACATGGGCCAACATTCCTGTGACAATAGCCATGGGAGGCCGATCATTTGCCGCGCTCGGGACGTCGGGGAGTTCGGGGACGAAGATCTTCAGCCTCGTCGGCAAGATCAAAAACACCGGGCTCGTCGAAGTGCCCATGGGAATGACCCTGAAGGAAGTTGTCCGGGATATCGGGGGCGGACCGGCGGGCAAAGCGGAGATCAAGGCGATCCAGACCGGCGGACCATCCGGCGGGTGCATTCCGGCGTCGAAGTTCGATTTGACGATTGACTACGAAACCCTGAAAAGCGTGGGTTCCATAATGGGATCGGGCGGCATGATTGTGATGGACAGCAATACCTGCATGGTGGACGTAGCAAAGTATTTTATGGGTTTCCTGAAGGATGAGTCCTGCGGCAAGTGTTTCACCTGCAGGAAGGGCACGCAGAGGATGTATGAACTCCTTGAGGACATAACTGTCGGCATGGGAACACCCGAGCACCTAATTGTTCTCGAAGAACTGGCCCTGGCAGTCAAGGATACAACGATGTGTGGACTTGGCCAGTCGGCTTCCAACCCCGTTTTGAGTACACTCAAGTACTTCCGCCACGAATACGAACGGCACATCCATGACAAGCGGTGCGATGCCTTTGTCTGCAAGCAGCTGGTGGGGGCGCCGTGCCAGGCGGCCTGCCCCGTGGACACAGAACCGTGGCGGTATGTCGCCCTTGTGGAAAGAGGAGATTACGAGGAGGCGTACCGGGTCATACGCGGCGCAAACCCTCTTCCCGGTGTGAGCTCCCGCGTGTGCGACCGAAAATGCGAAAGCCGGTGCAATCTTGGAGCGGGCGGTGGAGAAGCCATCGCCATCCGTGCGCTGAAGCGGTTTGTCACCGACCGGGTTGACGCATCAGTCTACCGCCCGGAACCCGGGAAAACCAGGGAGGAGCGCGTGGCGATCATCGGGGGCGGCCCGGCGGGATTGGCCGCCGCTCATTATCTTTCCCTTCTCGGCTACAGGGTCACAATCTTTGAGGCGGCAGACCGCCTTGGAGGCATGCTGACATGCACACTGCCTGCCTACAGGCTGCCGTCGCGTATTGCCAGGGAGGAGATAGAAAGCCTTCTTAATGAAAATATACAGATAGAGTGTAACCGCGCGCTTGGAAAGGACATGACGATAGAGGACGTTCTGGGCAAGGGGTTCAAGGCCGTGTTCATCGCCACGGGGGCTCATGAAAGCTGGCGTCTCAACCTGGAAAACGAGCATGTTGAAGGGGTTTACCCGTCAATAGACTTTCTCAAGAAGTCCAAAATGGAGGGAATTGAGCTCGCCAGGGGTCATGTCGGGGTGATCGGCGGGGGAAACTCGGCTGTGGACGCGGCACGTGTCGCACTTCGCCAGAAGGGCGTCACGGGCGTGTCCCTCTTCTATCGTCGTTCGCGTGACGAGATGCCCGCTTACGAAGAGGAGATTGAAGCGGCACTTGAAGAGGGTGTGCGAATCGAGACGCTAATCTCTCCCGTGAAGATAAAGGTGCGTCAGGAAGAGATCGAGACGGCGATAAAGGAGGGTATTGAACTGCACACCCTTGTTTCTCCGGTAAAGATCTTTTCCGAAGAAGGTCGCGTGGTCGGCATCGAATGTATAAGAAACAGGTTGGGAGAGGTCGATGCCACCGGGAGACGAAGGCCGGTGGAGGTACCTGGAAGCGGGTTTTCGCTGGCGTTGGACACACTCATCATCGCGATCGGGGAAAGACCGGAGAGCGGAACCTTTGCCTCCATGGGTCTGGAAGTGGACAGGAGCGGCAGGATAAAGGTCGATCCCAGAACGCTCAGGACGGGTCTTGAAGGGGTTTTTGCGGGCGGCGACCTGGTAACCGGTCCCAATACTGTCATTGATGCCATTGCGGCCGGGAAGAAAGCAGCCCAGGTTATTGATGGGTATCTTCAGGGCAGGGAAGTTTCGGAGCCGTCACGGGCCACGCTTCCGTCCGTGTTCATTCCGCCAGCGACGGTTGATGATTCCGAAGCGGGGGTTGCGGGCCGGGCCATCCCACCTGCAGTAGCACCCGACAAGAGAACAAAAAACTTCATCGAAGTGGAAATGGCTTTACCCGAAGATCACGCGCAGAGCGAAGCAAGGCGTTGCCTGCGATGCGATCTTGCTTTCACGAGGGAGGCATCAGCAGATCAATGAACGGTCGGACAAACTGGAGGTATCCTACATGATCACACTGACAATAAACGGACTTCGCGCGTCCGTGGAGAAAGGAACGACGATTCTTGAAGCTGCACGCTTTCTCGGTTTCCCCATTCCCACGCTCTGTCACCACGAAGGGCTAAGCCCTTACGGGGCATGCAGGCTTTGTGTTGTCGAGATAGGCGACGGCCCGGGGGCGAGACTCGTCTCATCCTGTACCTACCCGGCAGAGGAAGGATTAAAGGTCCGGACCGCTTCGGAGCGTGTTATAAAGGCCCGAAGGATGGTCATAGAACTTCTCCTGGCGTCGTGCCCGCAGTCCAAAGTGATCCAAGACATTGCATCGAAGCATAATGTGCGACAGCAGCGTTTTCGGCAGGAGTACGAGGACTGTATTCTTTGCGGGCTATGCGTGCGCATGTGTGAAGAACAGATGATGGCCAAGGCAATAGGGTTCCGCGGCCGCGGTAGTGGCAGAAGCATAGGTACTCCCTTCGATATACGTTCCGACGTATGCAGGTTATGCGGAGGGTGCATGCAGGTGTGTCCGGCCTGCCAACTGAGATGTACTTATACTGAACCCGACAAGGCGGTTTGCGGAGGCTGTGCTAATCTGAGCCCGCCCTGTGTCGAGAAAGAACAATTCCATGACATGATGTGTTACATGTCGCCCTGCGTGGCATGTGAAATAAGGAAAGACTAGGCGAAAGGAGAACCACATATGTCTTTTTCACGAGTGAACAGCTCAAGTGCAACCCTCACCAAGAACAGGACCGAGGATTCGATAACGTCCGCTTCGGGCATGTGCGTGACATGTGTCGACGGTTGCATCGGTATGTGCGAGATAGGGAAGTCAGCGTACCGCGGCCATGAGGTAATATATCCACAACCCTTTGGCGTCATCACTACTGCGGCGGAAAAGAAGTATCCCGTTGACTATTCGCACTTCAACATAATGGGCACCGCAGCGGGCGCCCATGGCATCGAAATGGATAGCGACAAGGCCATTTTCCCGGCCGTTGATCTCGAGGTGCACATAGGAAATGACGGAGGGCTGAAGTTTCGCTATCCCTGGATTATTTCGGGCATAGGTTCCACCAATATCGCCAAGAACAACTGGGAAGGGCTTGCAATAGGTTCCGCGATGTCGGGGACGGGTCTCACCATCGGCGAGAATGTTGTGGGAATGGATCCCGGAGCCGTCTTCAAGGACGGCAGGATCGTTGACACGGTGGACTTGAAACGCCGGGTGAAACTGTACAAGGACTACCAGCATGGCGGTTATGGCGCGATAATCGTTCAGGCAAACGTCGAAGACGGCCGTTTGAAGGTGCAGGAATATGCCATCGAAAAGCTCGGCGTTGAATGTGTCGAGCTCAAGTGGGGCCAGGGTGCAAAGGATATCGGAGGCGAGGTAAAGATAAAAGATCTGAAAAAGGCACAGATGCTCCACGAACGTGGTTATATCGTGCTGCCGGATCCGACCGATCGCAACGTGATAAAGGCTTTCCAGATGGGGGCGTTCAAGGAATTCGAGAGGCATTCGCGGGTGGGAATGGTAACGGAAGAATCATTCGCTGCGACAATAGATGGTCTCCGTAAGGCGGGCGCAAAATATATCTTCCTCAAGACGGGGGCCTACCGCCCTGCTGATCTGGCGCGGGCGATTTCATTCTCATCCAAATACAAGCTGGACCTTCTGACTGTGGACGCCGCCGGTGGCGGCACAGGAATGAGTCCGTGGCGGATGATGAATGAATGGGGCGTACCGCCTGTCGAACTTCATTCCCTCGTATATCAGTACGCGAAGCGGCTCTCCGACAACAACAGGCACCTGCCGGCAATTGCGATCAATGGCGGGTTTTCGTTCGAGGACCAGATATTCAAGGGTCTTGCTATGGGCGCACCGTTCGTAAAGATGGTGGGAATGGCCCGCGCGCCGATAGCGGCGGCCATGGTGGGGAAGACGATAGGACTGTCTATCGCGGCGCAGCAGGTTCCTGTCTACATAGAGCGATTCGGTAACACTAAGGACGAAATCTTTGTGACCGCAAGCTCTCTGCGCCAGGAGTTGGGCAGCGAAGTATTCGACAAGCTGCCGACCGGTGCGCTCGGGCTATACACTTACTATGAGCGATTGGCACAGGGACTCCGCCAACTCATGGCAGGGAGCAGGAAATTTGCTCTGGAATACCTCTCACGAAACGATCTTGCTGCATTGACGCGGGAGGCGGCGGAGATCAGCAATATCCAGTACATTATGGACATCGACAAATCCGAGGTTGACAACATCCTGTGCTGAAAGAGGAGCGTCCGGCTGTTCAAGCCAAGGAAAGAGCGTTGACACTTTCATTCCTTGAAAAGGAACGGGAGTGTCAACCTTGCGTCAACGGCGCCGTGGTTTCCAGGATGACCTGGCACAACGCGATGCAGCTCGATGATCCCGATCCCAAAATGAAACCCTAAGAGGTCAAGAAGTTCTGGAGCGATGTTCTTTTGCCCGTTAGGGGCAAAAACGGGGCTTTTCGGGTGCCTAATGAAGATACTTGCTTAAGGGTGTTACTTTGGGGGGTCACTCTTGCCATGTTGGGAGCAGCATTGAACAAGATGCTCGAACCCGCTGCGGCGTGTATGAACCTCTGACAAAGGGGTTAACCTTGTATAATAGCGAAAATCCCCGCTTCTAATTATTTTTGCTTTGCCGGGCGACACCAGGAAAGCATTCGAGGAGAATGCTGGTTACTTCGTCCCGGTCGTAGGCACATTCAAGTCGTACGGCATGGTCAAAAGGCGTCTCCCCACTGTTATCTCTTGCATTCGGGTCCGCGCCCCTTTCAAGTAATAACCGGACAACATTGACATGCCCGTGCGCACAGGCGGTATGAAGAGGAGTCCTGCCGTCTTCATTTTTCCCATTGATGTCTGCACCTTCTTCAAGTCCTTCGTCAATGGCCCTGGTTGCCGCTTCTACATCGCCGTCTCTACCGGCATCGAACAGCCGATACGCGAGATTTTTTTGTGCTCGTTTTAATAGTTCTGTCTTGGTCATTGTGATGTAATCTCTCCTTTATTACTGTGATCCAGCCGCGCAATTCTTCTCGCCTTCCGTCATCCCCGCCTCCCTGTGCCTCTAATTCCCAGCAGATCTTTAATCCCCTGTTGGATCCGGTTGCGTTCGGCCAGGGTTGCTTCACGAACTATCCGGTTAAACTCGTCGTCAAGGATCTTGCCCAGGCGATTTCTGCCATTCTCCGCCACATCTTTCAAAGAAAGCTGCACGAGATATTCTTCCTCCAATACGATCTTTAACGTTGGGCCTCTGTTTTCGTCGATGATTATCTCAAACGGCATAATTGACCTCCTTCGTCATGTTCTCTTAAACCTTCCCCAGCATCTCCGCATTGCGGAATACCAGATACTCTTCCTTAATAAGGGGATAATCCCATGTTCCACCCCTATGAACAATCCTTCCGCCAAACCCTGTCTTAAACCGGTACATTCCGAAGAATGGGTGTTCGAGGTTTGGTGCCGGCGCAACCGCTCCCATGTCATAGGTCAGGCAG
>DBQU01000063.1 GCA_002305765.1 Deltaproteobacteria bacterium UBA1386 | reverse complement strand
TCTGAAAGATCTTGACCATCTCTGCCTCTTCCTTGTCCCAATCATAATCAACAGTAGTACCCCCGAAAACCACTCTGAATTCGTAGTCAGGTATACCAAGCCTCTCAGGGACATTAATGTTTTCAGTCATTATTCGTGATATTACCATTGTTCGCAATAATCACACAATCAGCAATTCGCAATCCAAGGTGTGTCCTATCACCTGAAATAGCTATTGCAATCCTCGCTGCTTTTCCCGATAATGGATAGAAAAAAGAACTAGGTGCGCCGGCAAGTTCAGGGGGTGGAAACCCTGTCTTCCCGGCGCCATTCTCTGACCATAGCATCGTAATCCAACGGGTTGTAGCGGAGGAAGTGAATGAAGGACCCTTTGCCACATGTGGCACTCCATGATGAATTGAAGAAGTTCTCGAAGGCCCTGACGGCCAAGTTCTCCGCAAGAACCGAAGGCCAGCCCGAAGCACAGCTCAAATCTCCGGTAGAACGCCTGTTCACCGCATACGGCAGGATGACCGGTCAGAGGATAGTTCTCAAGGACGAGTCCGCCGTCGGGCGCATCGGACGTCCGGACTACGCGGTCGAGGCCGATGGCTTGTTAATCGGATATATCGAGCTGAAGGAACCGGAGAAGGGAGCAAGCACCGCCAGGTACAAGGGGCATGACGCTGACCAATGGTCCCGCTTCAAGAACCTTCCGAACATCCTGTACACGAGCGCCAATGAATGGGCCCTGTACAGGGACGGGGAGCTCGTCGAGAAGATCGTCCGGCTGGACGGGGACGCGTGCTGTGACGGCGAGGACGCTGCGACCGAGGATGACGCGAAGTTGCTCTTCTCGCTGTTCGGCACCTTCACATCGTGGTCACCGATCGTCCCGGGGAAACCGAAAGAACTGGCAGCCTATCTCGCCCCCTTCTGCCGTCTCATCCGGGAGGACGTGATCGAGTCCCTTGAGGACCGGAAATCACCCATGCAGTCCCTCAGGACGGAGATACGCAACCTCCTGTTCCCTGACGCGGACGACTTCCGTTTTGCCGACGCCTACGCCCAGACGGTCATATTCGCTTTGCTCCTTGCCCACCTCGAGAAGGCGGACGTGCTTGACCTGAGAGACGCCTACGAAACGCTCTACAAGCACCATTCCCTCCTGTCACGTTCTCTGGAGTTCCTTACTGACAAGGAGGCAAGAAAGGAGATCAGCACCTCCCTTTCCCTCGTGCAACGGGTCATTCATGCGACACCGCGCGAGGCCTTCGTTGCGAAAGGCGACGGCATGGACCCCTGGCTCTTTTTCTACGAGGACTTCCTGGCGGCATACGACCCGGAGCTGAGGAAGAGGGCGGGAGTTTATTACACACCCCTCGAAGTTGTCCAGTGCCAGGTGAGGCTGATAGACGAGGTCCTGCAGAAGGAATTCGGGAAAGAGATGGGGTTTGTCGAAGCCGGGGTTGCCACACTCGACCCGGCGGCGGGCACGGGAACATACCTGCTTACGATCATAGAGCATGCCCTGGGACGGGTGGAAGAAGAGGAAGGCCCCGGAGCCGTGAAAGGGGGAGCCCGTTCCCTCCTCCACAATCTTCATGGGTTTGAATGGATGGTTGGGCCCTATGCGGTCGCGCAACTGCGCTTCTCGCAGGCTTTGACCAAGCACAAGGTCGCGCTCCCTGACGCCGGCACGGGCATCTACCTCACAAACACCCTCGAATCACCGCATGTGAAGCCACCCGTACCTCCGCTCTTTCACAAACCCATCGCCCAGGAACATGAGCGTGCATTGAAAGTGAAGGACTCGCAGCATGTACTGGTATGCCTCGGAAATCCCCCCTATGGCAGGCATGAATCCGCCGAGAGGGACGGGAGCAACAGGGAGACGACAGGAGGGTGGGTCAGATACGGTGGCGAGGAGGATAAACCCATCCTGGAGGACTTCCTGCGGCCGGCAAGGGAAGCAGGACTTGGCATCCAACTGCGGAATTTGTATAATCTTTATGTTTATTTCATTCGATGGTCCCTATGGAAAGTGTTCGAGCACAAAACAGCCGTTGGTCCCGGAATTGTCTCATTCATCACGGCTTCGAGTTACATTGACGGCGATGCGTTCTCGGGTATGCGTGAACATATGCGTAGGACCTGCGATCATATTGATATCATAGACCTGGGCGGAGAGGGTAGGGGAACAAGGAAAGAGGAAAATGTATTCGCGATTCAGACTCCCGTTGCAATCTTCGTTGCATGGAGAAAAAGGTCAGACGACCCTGACACCCCCGCGATCGTAAGATATGCAAGGATTGAAGGCACAAGAGATGAAAAGCTAACAACGTTGAAAAAAGTGCAGATTGCGATGGACCTGAAATGGGAGACAGCTCCGGATCAATGGCAAGCCCCCTTTCGACCGGCAAGTACTGGCGAGTTCAGCAAGTGGCCGAAGATTACCGATATATTTCCTTGGCAACAACCTGGTGTAGGGTTCTATCGTACCTGGCCAATTGCTCCGGACACGGCCACTCTTATACTGAGATGGAAGACATTCGTTTCGTCACAGCACAGAGAGACGTTGTTCAAAGAGACGCGTGACAGGAAGATAACGGACAAGTGTTTCGATATAAGGGACAATAGTAAAGAATTGCCCCCCCTTGTCGACTCTTGCGAGAACGACCTGATACTGCCGATCAGATATGCATACCGTTCATTCGACAGACAGTGGGTCATCCCGGATAATCGGCTGGGGGATTTTCTAAGGCCATCACTTTGGTATACTCACGGCAATAAACAAGTATATTTGAACAGCCTGCTCAATCATCCTCTCGGATCTGGGCAAGCCGTAATGTGCTGCTCGGAAATTCCGGACAAACATCATTTTAGGGGCTCATACGGAGGGGCGGATGTGATCCCTCTCTTCCTTGACAACCATGGCACGAAGCCCAACATAACTCCCGGTCTCCTCGAAGCCCTGGGGTCTGTGACTCCCGAGGACCTGGCGGGATACGTGTACTGTCTCCTCGCGCATCCCGGGTACACGGACCGCTTTGCGGAGGAACTCGTCAACCGCGAGATCCGCGTGCCGATCACGAAGGATAAAGCGCTGTTCTCCAGGGCCGCCGAGTTCGGCAAGTCCCTGATCTGGCTGCACACGTACGGGGAGCGTGTCCATTCGAAGGAACGGCCCCGGGGGAAGATCCCTGCGGGATCCGCGAAATGCACCGTGGCGGTGTCAGACAGGAAGGACGAGTACCCGAATGAATACGGTTACGATGAAGATACGCAGACCGTGGCCGTTGGCGATGGCAGGTTCGCTCCCGTTACGAAGGCAATATGGGAATTCGAGGTATCGGGTCTCAAGGTCGTTCAGTCCTGGCTGGGCTACAGGATGAGGGAACGGAAAGGGAAGAAGTCATCCCCTTTGGATGATATCCGCCCGGAGGTATGGACACATGAATTCACCAGGGAGTTCCTTGAGCTTCTGTGGGTCCTTGAGAGGACCATGGAAGGTTACCCGGAGCAGGAGGAGATACTGGAGATGGTACTCGACAGTGAGTTGTTCGAGGCGAGCGAGCTCTCGGCGGTTCCTGAGGAATTACGGAAAGGGCCTAAGGTGCCCCGGGGCAATGGGAATCAGATGGGAATATGGGAGGAATGAGCCCCGTCAGGGATAGATCTCGCGTTCAAATTGATTGCAGCTTGCGCAGGCCTCCCCACCATGCCTGCCCCCCCTGTGTCTAGGGCGCAAGAAACCGCCAGACTTTCGTTCTGAGAGCATTTCGGGCCGTGATGAATAGTCGTATAGCACCCACCCCGAGAAAAGTGTCCTAGAGGCTTATTTCTTCCCTTCAGGTTTCTTTCGAGACTTCTTCGCCATCTTCTTCTTTTCCTTCCTCGTATTCCCCGCCTTGAGTCCTTTCAGTTCCTCGGTTGCCGGTGTGGCCTCGGCCATCGTGCGCTCAAGCTTCTCTGCCGCTTCCCTTCGAGTGGTATCACTTAAGTGCGCGTACCTCTTGACCATCTGCAGGCTCTTGTGTCCCAAGGCTTCAGCTATCGTTATGAGAGACTCGCCCTGGATAGCTAGGAGGCTGGCATGTGTATGTCGCAACGTATGAAATGTGACCTTTTGCCTTCTGTCGGTAATGCCGGCGTTCCAGCCAAGGTCATCGATTACCCGCTCGAAAGTCTTCGATATTCGGACCTTTACTCCATATTGGTCCGTAAAGACGTATTCCTCCGGGTACTCAGGTAGGCGTGCCTCGAGCACCGCCTTGACAGCCGGCGTCATAAAGGCCTTCCGGGAACTTTTGTTCTTCGGATCCGCGACGTTTATGACCCCGTTATCGAGATCGATATCCATGCGACGGAGGCTCGTGATTTCACCGAAACGCAGGCCGCACCGGAGGGAAAGGAGCGCGATATCATGCGTTGTGGAAGACCTTTCCTTCAGTTTCGCGAGCAGGAGGGCGGCTTCCTCCGGGGATAGGTACCTCTCGCGGCGGTTCTGCAGGGTTGGCAGCTTAACCCTCCTGATGGGGTTCTCACCGTGCCATAAATTCCACGCGATCGCCTTGTTCCAGATCATGCGCACCAGGACGAGGACGTGCTTCACCGTGGCTGGAGCGAGCCCTTTTACTGCAAGAGTCTTCTTGAGTTTCTCGAGCATTATCGGCGTAATTTGATCCAGCTGCTTGTTCCCCAACGAATCCTTCAGGTGGTTATCGTACCGGTTGGCATCATCGTAGCCGCCACGGGACTTGTTGTTCTTCGCCCAGTCGAGATATTTCTGGGCTATGTCGTCGAAGAGGGGAACTGGTTTTCCTTTCTTCTCGGGGAGAACGCCCGCAACGGCCAGCTCGCGGAGTCTCTCTGCTCGGAGGAGGGATGCCAGCTTCGCCGAGAATCCCAGACCCTGCCATCCTGCCTTTTCCCAGACCTTCGTTCCCTTCAGCTTGTAGGTGATGTCGAAACAGGTGTCCACGATCGGTGTTCCATCCTTCCGCCGGGTCCTGACACCCGTTCGTGAGTATACACCTTGATATTGCGTTGCCTTTCGCTTATTCTGTTGTCGGTCAGCAGCATCCTTTTTCACGTCATCATCAATTTCCATGCTACCCCCCATGCTACCCTAAGGCTAGATTTCCACATACTAAGCCGGGTACAACGTAGATTATCTCATCACTGCATGACTTAGGTAACTAGCTTAAATCATTACTAATGTATATGTCAACAGATTAGATTGTACGGATATCGACAAAGATAGATAATGGGCTAAAAAGGACTCTGACTCCGTGAATCAAGGTTCAAATCCTTGTCTCCCAGCCAGATCGAAAGGGGCTGACCGAATGGTCAGCCCCTTTGCCTGTCTTTCGGGACTCATTACTCATTCGGAGTCCCGCCGCTCGCGATGACCTTATTATGCCCGTTGCCGCCGGGGCGATGCCAGCGGCCATGAACAGGGCACAGAGCGCGAAGGCATGCAGGCAGGACAGATTCCGCAAACCGTTGTCACTTCAACCTTGCCTTCTCAAAGACCCGCTCCATCTTCCTGACCACCTCCGGCGATTCAAGCTCCGTTACGCCGAAGAAGAGGTAGGAGAAATTGTCCGCCAGTATTTCCTCGGGATGGATCGTGTAATCCGTGTTCCTTCCAACCTGTTCAAAGAAGCCGCTCATCTCCGATTCGTCGTAGAGATCCGGCTTCGCCCCCCTGAGGGGCGTCGGTTTGCGTCCGGGGCCGTTGTCCCGTGCGACCCCGAGGAAGGCGAGCTGAAGATAGTCGAAGAGATGCTCGCTGTGGGATCTGTCGTACTCTTCGACCCGGGAGTAGAGGATCGGCAGGACAAGAAGCCTGCGCTTGCCGACCTTCACGGAGATGCAGTGTTCGTTCAGCGGTGAGTCGGGGTTCGTGATCCTGCGGTCCTTCAGTGTCTTCGGAAATTCGAAAGGCGGACACTTCGTGAACCCTATCGTTTCATAGAGCTCATCGCGCAACCGGGGGTCGAGGCGTGTTATTACGTGAAAGAGTTCGTGAGACAAGAGCTTGCACAGGGCGACCCTGTCGGTCCCGACCATCGCCCGGGGGATCACGATGGCCCCGCCGCGCGTATAGGCCGCGCCTCCCTCTTCGTTGCCGGTGGTCTTTACGAGGTAGATCCCTTCCGGCAGGAAAGAGGCGAAATCTTTCAGCTTCGATTCGATCACGGCAAGAACGGGGCCAAGGAGTTCCTTGTCGGCCTGATCCCATGGCAGGACGTTGTTCGAGACGAAGTCGAGGAATGTCTCCCGTGTGACAACCTTGTTTGTTTTCATGCGGCAGGATCGGTCGAAGGGGCTCATCTGCTCGATGTAGACGTCTCTGGCAGTCAGTATCTCCCGTCCCTGTTCGAGGGTGGCGAAGACGAAGCGAGGTGTGTCGGCCCCGTGGGCACAGGTGCAGAAGACGCCCGCCATGGTGAGAGCAACAAGTAGTATCTTCCAGGGATTCGTCATGCGCGCATTTCCTTTCCTTGGGAGTTTATGACATGGGATGGGTCAGGCGTGTCAGGTCCCGGTGCCGTGTCATGTGACAAAGAGGTTCTTGGTGGCGAAGCTGGGATCGCTTGTCAGGTTGACTCCGATACGGCGCAGGCCGGCCTCGTCGCCGGGGCTGGGAATGTGTGTCATGTGTACTTCGCACTCGCGGAGATCCTTGAGCTTTTCCAGGGCGAGCTGCGCCGCCGGGTTGGTCATGGTGCTCACGGACAGGACGATAAGGGCCTCCTCGAGGTCGAGACTGACAGAGCTTTCATTCAGTATGCGCGTCTTCAGGTTGCGCACTGATTCGGTGACGTATTCGGGTAACAGTGCCAGCTGTTCGGGGATTCCCGCCAGGTGCTTGATGGCATGGATGACGAGACTGGTGGCGGCATGCATCAAGGGAGAGTTGTTCCCTGTTATGATGGTCCCGTCCTTGAGTTCGATGGATGCCCCGCAGAATATCCCCTCGTTTCCCTTGTTCGCGGCCTGCGCGTCGACGGCGGCCTGCCGGGCCGGTGTGACGACCCGGCGGTGTTCGGGATCGAGCTTGAACTCCTTCATGAAAAGCTCGGCCTTCTGGACGGTCTCCTTATCGGCGAACCCCATGGCGTATTCACAGCGATAGCGGAAGAACCTGCGAAGGATCTCCTGTTTCGATGCCTCCCTGACAACTTCGTCATCGATGATCGCGAAGCCTACCCTGTTCACACCCATATCCGTGGGTGACCTGTAGAACGATCCGCCTCCCGTTATCTTTTCCATGATCCTGTACAGTACGGGAAAGACCTCGACATCGCGGTTGTAATTGATGGATGTCTTGCCGTATGCCTCCATGTGAAAGGGGTCGATGAGGTTAAAGTCCCTGATGTCTGCGGTGGCCACTTCGTAGACGACGTTGACGGGGTGCTTGAGGGGCAGATTCCAGACGGGGAAGGTCTCGAACTTGGCGTATCCCGACCGTATGCCCCGTTTATGGTCGTGGTAGAGTTGGGAGAGGCACGTTGCCAGCTTCCCGCTTCCCGGTCCCGGACCGGTGACTATCACAAGAGGCCTGTCGGATTCCATGTATGCATTGGCCCCGTAACCTTCGTCGCTGACTATCATGTCCACATCGGTGGGATACCCCCTCGTGAATCGGTGCGTGTACACCCTGATTCCCCGTCGCTCCAGCTTGTTTTTGAAATGAACCGCGGCCGGCTGGTCGTCAAAGCGGGTGATGATGACGCCGAGGACGTTTATTCCCCAGTGGCGCAGCTCGTCGATGAGCTTCAAGGCGTCGGCATCGTAGGTGATGCCGAAATCCGCCCGTATCTTCTTTCGCTCTATATCGCCCGCGTATATGCACAGAAGAAGGTCCGCCTTGTCCTTGAGTTCCGCAAGGAGGCGCATCTTGACGTTGGGATCATAGCCCGGCAGGACCCTGGCCGCGTGGTAGTCGTAAAGGAGCTTTCCGCCAAATTCAAGATAGAGCTTGTTGTCGAACCTTTCTACGCGTTCCAGGATCTCCCGTGTTTGCTCTTGAAGGTATTTTTCGTTGTCAAAACCCTGTTTAAAGTTCATGCATGCCCTTTTCTTCGCGTTGGACTGCAGCTGTATAGCGTTTCTTTCGTGCTCATTTTCCGGCAGGCTCGGCGGCGATCTTTGCCCACGAGTCGCGCAGGGAGACGATCCGGTTGAAAACGGGTTTTTCCGGAAGCGAATCCTTCGTATCTACACAGAAATAGCCGATCCTTTCGAACTGATACCTGCTTTCCTGCACGATTCCCGCAAGACCCGGCTCCACATATGCCGGGACAACCTCCAGGGATCCCGGGTTGAGAAGACTCGCGAAGTCACCTTCGGTGCCGGCGGGGTCGGGGACCCTGAAAAGCCTGTCGTAGAGACGGACCGTTGCGGGTATGGCGTGCGCCGCGGAAACCCAGTGGATGACACCCTCGACCTTGCGTCCATCGGACGGGGGTGCGTTCCTCGTCCCGGGATCGTAAGTGCAATGAAGCTCGCTGACCGCTCCCGTCTCCTCGTCCTTGACCATGGAGGCGAACCTGATGACGTAGGAGTTCCTCAGACGCACCTCGCGTCCGGGACCGAGTCGTTTGTACTTCTTCGGAGGGTTCTCCATGAAATCATCCCTTTCGATGTAGAGGACCCGGGAAAAAGGCACCTTTCTTGTGCCCATTTCAGGTCTTTGAGGATGATTGGCACATTCCATGTCCTCCGCCTGTCCTTCGGGATAATTGTCGATGATCACCTTGAGGGGTTTGAGGACGGCCATGGCGCGCGGTGCGCGCTCGTTGAGATCCTCACGGACGCAGTGTTCCAGGAGAGCTATATCGACAAGGTTGTCGTTCTTGGCGACGCCTATTCTCGCACAGAACTCCCGTATCGCCTCCGGGGTGTATCCCCGTCGTCTCATCCCGGCGACGGTAGGCATGCGAGGGTCATCCCAGCCGCTGACCATGCGGCTTTCAACGAGTTCGATGAGCCTGCGCTTGCTGAGGACGGTATACGTGAGATTGAGGCGAGCAAACTCTATCTGGCGGGGTTTCGGACCTTCTACGAGCTCGTTCACGAACCAGTCGTACAGGGGTCTGTTGTTCTCGAACTCCAGGGTGCATATGGAATGGGTGATCTTCTCGATGGAATCGGAGAGACAGTGGGCGAAATCGTACATGGGATAGATGGTCCACTCGTCGCCTATGCGGTAGTGGCCGGAGCGCTTGATCCGGTAGATGACGGGGTCACGCATGGTGACGTTGGGCGATGCCATGTCGATCTTCGCACGCAGCACGCGGCTGCCGTCCTCAAACTCCCCCGCCCTCATCCTGGCGAAGAGGTCGAGGTTCTCCTCGATGGACCTGTCGCGATAGGGGCTGTTCTTCCCCGGTTCCGTTAATGTACCCCGGTAGGCCCTGATTTCGTCGGCTCTGAGGTCGCAGACGTAAGCCTTTCCCCTTTTGATGAGGGTCACGGCGAACCGGTAGAGCGCTTCGAAGTAATCGGAGGCGAAGAAGAGCCGCCCCTCCCAGTCGAAGCCGAGCCAGCGGATGTCGTTCTGGATGGATTCCACGAACTCCAGGGATTCGCCAGCGGGGTCCGTATCGTCCATGCGCAGGTTGCACGTTCCCTTGTACTGGGCGGCGATACCGAAATTGAGACAAACGGATTTCGCGTGCCCTATGTGGAGATAACCGTTCGGTTCCGGCGGAAAACGCGTGGCCACCGCGTCATGTTTGCCGGCCTTGAGGTCATTGTCGATGATCTCTCTTATGAAATCGCTTTGCGGGGAAACATCTTGTTCTGTCATAGTAGGTTTTCCTCGAGCTACATGCTTCCTGTATTGGATTTCGGCCCCGTCCGCGTGTCCTGCATGAACGACGACCGACCATTTCTTACCACAAACAACCATCTTTTTCAATGTGTTATAGTCGTAGGCGAGTCTCCGGCCGACGAGCCCTCACCCGTTAACAAAGGCCTCGTGATATGCTTTGTATAGGACAGACCTTAAAGGCGGTCGCCACTTCGCAAACCCTCTGGGGGATCGTCTAACGGCAGGACGCAAGGCTCTGGACCTTGCTATCGAGGTTCGAATCCTTGTCCCCCAGCCAACAAAAGACCGTTGCAATCGCTTGAATGGCTTGAATCGCTTGACAGGCTGTTGACAAAGTGATTTCTGAAGACGATTCGTGCTGTTTCGTCATTCCGGCGAAGGCCGGAATCCAGGAAAAACGAGGGGTTAGAAAAACATCTGGATTCCGGCCTTCGCCGGAATGATAATATGAAAGCGCGGCCCCACCCGTCAGTGTATACTGATGGGACCATCAGATTGACTGATGGAATGATCCTTCGCCAGAAGAAAGGAGCCGCGCATGAGACAGTTTATATCATTTGATTCACACAAACGCTACACATTGGTTGAGATGGAAGATGTCGAGACAGGCAGGACAAGGCAGTTCAGGGTGAACCATTCCCGTGGGGCGATCAGGGATTGTCTCGCAGGATGCGGGGAAGGAACGCCGGTGGCGGTGGAGGCAACAGGCAACTGGTACTGGATAGTCGATGAGATAGAGAAGGCAGGCCTTGAACCGCAACTCGTCCATCCCCGGAAGGCAAAACTCATGATGGGGCTCATCAACAAGACGGATAAGCTCGACGTCCACGGCCTCAACAGGCTCCAGCGCAACAAAACGCTTCCCACCGTCTGGATACCCCCGAAGGACCTGAGGGACCTCAGGGAGATGACACGGACCCGCATGGTCCTCACGGCCCAGCGGACACGCCTGAAGAACCGCGTCCTGGCAACGCTGAACAAGTACGGATTTACACTCAGTGAGTTCAGCGACGCCTTCGGGAGGAAGGCCCGGGTCGAACTGGAGAGGTGTGTGGACACCCTTCCCCCGCAGACGGCCTACGTCACGCGGGTGATGCTCGGCCAGCTCGACACGCTCGATGAAGCGATCCTCGGGATGGAAAAACGCATCCGGGAACTTGCACGGGCCACGCCCGCCATAACCCGGCTCATGACCCTGCCGGGTATCGGGTTCATCCTGTCCGTGGCGATCGCACTGGAGGTGGGGGACATGGCCCGCTTCCCCAGCGCCCCGCATCTTGCGTCCTATGCCGGCACCACCGCCCGCGTGCACCAGAGCGCGGACAAGGTGCGTTACGGACGCCTCAGGCCCGATGTGAACCGGTACCTGAAATGGGCGTTCATCGAGGCGGCCCACTCGGTCTGCCTCAACCAGGCACGGTATCCCGAACGCCATGCCACGCAGCTCTACAGGCGCATCAAGGCACGCAGGAACCACCCCAAGGCGATCGGTGCGGTGGCACGGCACCTGGCCGAGGCCGCCTATCATGTATGGACAAAGGAGGAACCCTACAGGGATCCGGTATTGAATAAGGGCTTGTCCACGGGAGGTGTAAGCGCGATGTCGTCATGAATCGTTTCCAAGCTCGCGGAATGATTGCGACACACCTCCGGGACATTTTCATGCCTCATGGAAGGCGAAGAGATGACTGGGATAAAGACCCGATCGGAAGCAATACCCGGAAAAAAGCCGCGCTTTCATATTGCCTTGACAAGGCGTTTTCAGAGATGACG
>DBQU01000111.1 GCA_002305765.1 Deltaproteobacteria bacterium UBA1386 | reverse complement strand
GTTTATCAACAGGCTGTCAAGCGACTCAAGCCATTCAAGCCCTCAAGCCCTTTCTTTTCCTCTCAAGCCGTCTTTTGACTGTCGGAGATGAGGTATCTTCTGAACCAGTTGAGGGCCAGGGTTATGGCCTTGGTCCTGTGGGCCTCCGCTGAAAAGACATGGTCGCCGCCTTTGATCACCTCGATGGCCTTGGGTTTGCTCAGGTGTTTGTAGATGGCCTTTCCCTCGGCGCATGGGACGACCTCGTCGGCCTCGCCGTGGATGACAAGAGTCCGGTACACCTTTTTGGCCTCCCCCAGTATGTCGTATGATTGGAAATCCGTGAATATCGTTTCCTTGAAGGCGATTTCGGAAATGGTGCTGTCGTCTTTGTTCTCCAGCAGATGAGGGGTAGCCCAGAGGGACAGGCATCGGATCCGTTCGTCACGGGCAGCTTTGAGGATGGCCGTGGAGCCACCGAAACTGCTTCCTATGATACCTATCCTCGCAGGGTCAACGGAGGGGTGGGAGAGCACATGGTCGACAATGGCGTTCAGGTTGTCGAGCCGTATGGTCAGGGTCGTTTCCTCTATGTTCCCCCCGCTCTCACCGCAACCGTGGTAGTCGAATCTGCACGAGGCAATTCCCGCCTCGGCGAACCGCTCGGAAAGCGCCATGTATTTCGAGCTTTCCTTCGAACTTATCAGTCCATGGGAGAGGACGGCGCAGGGGAACCTCTTTCTGGAGCGGGGGACGATCATGATGCCGCTTATCCGGTTGTACCTTGAGTCGATCTCAAAGGGTTGTTCCATCATAGCACGCCGCCTCCGAGCTCATCGATGATCTCCTCGAGTCGTGTCAGGTTGACGACGTCTTCCTTGTTGTATTCAAGAAGCAAGTGCAGGGCCTCACGGTTCCCATGCTTCTTGTACTTCTCCCAGAGCCACATGGCCTGATACCCGTTTATGCCTTCCGTCTTGCGTTCGATACCGAACATCTTTTCGAGTTGCTTGAGTCCGCCCTTGATGCCGAGCTTCTTCTTGTCCTTGAAAAGATCGCGGGAGACAAAATTGGATTGAAGGTCGATGTTCAGACACTTCTTCATTTGCGGGAGATCGAAGAGATCCCCGTTGAAAGTGACGATGGTCTTTACGTTTGAAAGCTCCCGCTCGATGGTTTCCGGCGAGATGCTGTCGCCGTACCACTGGAGAAAACCGTTGTTCTCGACGAGGAGGCCGACGACGCAGATTTTCCCCCTTCTGTCTGTTTCAATATCCAGATATGCTCGCAAAACAAAACTCCTTTCCTGTAGCCAAAGACGCGCAAAATGGACCTATGTCCTCAATGTGACAATACCTATGACACCGGAGGCGATAAAAAGCAAGTTGGAGAACCATGCCGAGAAAAGAGGAGGAAATATCTCCGAGTAACCGAGTGACAGGGACACAGAGTGAAAGAACCAGTACAGAGCGCCCACGAGGATGCCTGAAAATATGCCTTTGGAGACATGCTTGGTCTTCGCGTACCTCAAGCCCACCGAGAAGGCGGCAAAGACCATGATAAGGTTGATGAAGGGGAAGGCAACCTTGTTATAGAGGTCCACCAGGTACCGCCTCACGTCGTGCCCATCCTCCCTGAGACGGGAAATGTAGCGCGACAGCTCCCTGTAGCTCATCTCCTCGGGGTTTCGTTCCGCGATCTTGAAAACTGAAGGTTGTTCGGTGATGATATTGCTCACCCTGGCGTACTCTTTCTTGGTGATATTGCCGTTCTTCTCGAATGTTCTGATGGCGACGCCCGTGAAATGCCAGGTACCGTCCTTCCAGATGCCTTGCTGGGCGTCTGTCCTCTTGACGACGGCAAAGTTGTTCCCCAGTTCCAGTACGGTGAGTCCCTTGATGATATCTTTTTTCGTGTCAAAGTAGTCTATGTTGCAGATCCTGTTGTCTCTCTTGAACCATATCCTGTCGTTCTTGATGAAGACGTGCGATTCCTCACCCCTGATCTTGACCTGATAGATGTAATTCGAGGCGTTCGCTGAAAGCGGGACTATCCATTCAGCGAGGAGAAAGGACAGCAGTATCAGCACCAGGGAAAACCCCAGGAAGGGTTTCATGAGCGACAGCGTGCTGATCCCCGAGGTCCGCGCCACGATCATTTCATTGCCCCGTATCATGAGTATGAGCACTATCAGCATGGACACAAGGAAAGCGAGGGGAAGGATAAGATTAAAATAATACGGGAGGAGGAGCAGTATGTAGAGCGAAACCATCGCGAAGGCATGCATCGATTCCGTGAAGCGGTCCGTATGCTGAAAGAACTCGATGACAAGGAACATGCTGACACCCGCCATCTGGGCGATGAGCAGATACTTGATAGCGCTGGAAAGAAGATATCTATTTAACCTTTTCAAGACAGTAGACCCACAGGTACTTCAATCTTTGCGCCATCGTAACGTGGTCCTCCTTGTTCAGGTTCCTCAGGAGGAAAAGACCCATTGCCACTATGACCACGTTGGGGAGGAACGTTACGATGTAGGGTGGCGCGTGGATGTTCTTCCCCAGACTGTCCGTCATGGCGATGAGAACGTAGTAAAAGATGAAAAGCAACAGGCTGTAGAGGGTTCCCGAGAACCTTCCCTCCACCTTTCGTCTCACCCCGAGGGGGATGGTCAGTATTATAAAGGCCAGTGACGACAGGGGCAAGGATATCTTCTTGTAGATCTCGAGAAGCAGGTCGTATCGTTGATCCTCGTTCGCCGCCGTCGTCAGCGCCTTCTTCAGTTCGTTCCGGTCCATTTCGTACGCGAGCTTTCTGCTGACGCCTCCTGTCTGCACCATCTGGGAGAGGTTCATGGTGAAGGTGTAGTCCTGAAAGCTGACGCTCCGATAGGTGTCCGTGGCCTTCTCCCATCGATGGAGGGTGCCGTCCTGCAACACGAAATAGAGCTGGAAGGTCTCCGAGTCTATGTGGACATATCCTTTGCTCGCGGAGATCGTCTGCTTCACGTTCTTGTCGCGGTCGTCGGACACGACGATGCCCGTCAGGGTTCTCCTGGTATTGTCGACCTTGTTGATGTAGATGACCACCCCCGGCACGCTATCGTTGAAGACGCCTTCCTTGTCGTCGACGGAGATGCCTTTCTTTATCACGTTGATCAGGGTTTCCCTGAACAAGCCGCTGCAGCGGGGCAGGAGGACGTTGGTGTTGAAAAGCCCGCAGGAGGTCACTATGAGACCCACGAGGGTTATCGGCACGAAGAGCCACATGAGGTTGACCCCGCTGGCTTTCAGCGCCAGTATCTCGTTCTCCGTGGAGAGTCGCCCGAGGACAACGATGACTGAAAGGAGGAAGGCCATGGGGAGGGTGAAGGTGAGATAAGGGGGCACCGAGAAGGCCACGAGAGCGAAGATATCCGTAAACCCCACACCCTTGTTGATCACGAGGTCGGCGATCTTCCCGAGTCTCGACAGGACAAGAATGAAAGTGAGGATGCCGAGGGAGAGAAGCAGGATGCCGGTGAGTTCTTTCAGGAGATATATGTTGAACTTGAGGGGAATTTTCTTCAATAATTTCATCACTTACTCTACCACCCCACGCGGTGTCCTGTCAATGCAGATGGGCATCGGCCTTGGGTGCGGATGCGGAAGGTGCCAGAAGAAGGGAAAGCCTCCCGCCTGCCCTGGTAACGGGCAAATTTGTTTTTGACAGGCCCCCCTTTTTCTTATACAGTTATTCATCCAATGAAGATCGCCGTCATTTCAGACACTCATCTCGCTCATCCGACAGAGGGTTTCAAGCGCGCTATGAAGGCCCTGTTCAGCGATGTCGACATGATGCTCCACGCCGGCGACATGACGTCGTCGAGCGTCTTCGACTACCTTTCGAACTGGGACCTCCGGGCGGTCAGGGGCAACATGGACGATTTCGACCTGGGGGCCCGTCTCCCGGAGAGCCGTGTAGAGGAGGCCGCGGGAAGACGGATAGGGATCATCCATGGGTGGGGTTCGCCGCAAGGGCTTGAGGACAAGGTCCTCCGGGTGTTCCGGGATGTCGATATCATTGTCTTCGGCCATTCGCACATCCCCTTCAATATGAAAAAAGGGGGGGCCATCCTCTTCAATCCCGGAAGCTGCAGGGGCGGATACTCGGTATCCGGGACAGTCGGGATCATTGAGATCGGCGCCGAGGTCACGTTGCGCCATCTTAAGGTTGACGAACTTTAACCATTCGGAATTGTGAGCGATAATACGAATATGGACGGGATCTGCATCTCATTTCTCTGGCACATGCACCAGCCGTATTACAAGAACACCTTCACCGGGGAATACCTCCTTCCCTGGACCCTTTTGCACGGCACCAAGGATTACTACGACATGGGCGCCATGCTCAAGGGTTTTCCCGGTATGAAACAGAACTTCAATTTCGTTCCCTCCCTCCTCGAACAGCTCGTGGACTATGAAGACCTCGACGTGAAAGATACGTATCTCGATGTGTTCAGGAAAGACCCTTCGCATCTCACCGAGAAAAACAAGGTCTTCCTCCTCGGCAACTTCTTCAATGCCAACTGGGAGAACATGATCCGGCCCTTCCCGCGCTACTACGAACTCCTCGCCAAACGCGGTCTCTACTGTCCCGCGGACGGCCTGTCGAAGGTTACCGGGTATTTCAGCGAGGATGAGTTCCGGGACCTGCAGATACTTTTCTTTCTCGCCTGGACCGACCCGAGCTTCTTCGCGGACTTTGAAGGTCTCCGGTATCTCAGGGAAAAGGGGAAAAAGTTCAGTGAAGAGGACAAGAAGGTCCTGATGGACGTTCAGAAGAACATCCTCAAGGGTACGATCCCCCTCTACAGGGAGCTTGCCGCTGAGGGGTCTGTGGAACTGTCGACCTCGGCCTTCTATCACCCCATCATTCCCCTTCTCATCGACAGCGCGTCGGCGAGGGAAGCAATGCCGGACGTGAACCTGCCGGACGTGCCCTTTGCCTGGCCCGAGGACGCCTCGCGCCAGATATCGTCGGGTCTCGACTTCTTCCAAAGGGTTATGGGTATCCGGCCGGCGGGCATGTGGCCTCCCGAGGGCTCCGTCAGCGAGGCCGCCCTGGAGCTTTACATGCGGCACGGTGTCCGGTGGCTTGCCACGGACGAGGACATCCTTTTCGAAAGTCTGAGATGGGGGGCGCGCAGGGACGGGCACGGCTTCGTCATCAATCCCGAGGTCCTCTACAAGCCTTATCGTTACGAGAGGAACGGCCGCGACGTCACCATTATCTTCCGGGACCAGTCCCTCTCCGACCTCATATCCTTTCACTATTCGCGGTCGGACGCAAGGGAAGCAGCGGAGGATTGCCTCGGCAGGCTCAGGACGATCCGGGGCTCCATAGGGAACAGGATCGCGAGGCCCCTTGTAACGATCGCCATGGATGGCGAGAACGCCTGGGAAGGTTACAAGAATGACGGAAGGGATTTCCTGAGCTATCTCTACGAGGGCATCCTTCGCGAGGACGGCATGACGCCCGTCACAATATCCGAATACCTTGAAACCGCCCGGGACTATGGAAGCCTTTCCCGGTGCCACGCCGGTTCCTGGATCGGACACAATTTCTCCATATGGCTCGGCCATAGCGAAGACAATTCGGCATGGTCCCGGCTTGCGGAGACCCGGCGGTTCCTCGGGGAAGAAGACCCTGACCACGCGAACAGCATGGCCTGGGAATCCATCTATGTAGCGGAGGGGAGCGACTGGTTCTGGTGGTACGGAGACGAACATTCCTCGGACAGCGACGAGATATTCGATCTCCTGTTCCGTGAGAACCTGGCGAATGTGTACCGCTATCTCGGCAAGGAGGTGCCGGAGATACTGTCGATCCCGATCATCGTGGAAGACCGTGTGGCGCGGCCCGCTCGGGAGCCCGTCAATTTTCTCCGTCCCGTTATCGATGGCAGGGTGACAAACTATTTCGAATGGATAGGATCCGGCTTCATCGAAGGCAAGGGGCACGGAACGGCCATGCATGAAGCGGTCTTCGCCTTGAAGGACTGTTGTTTCGGGTTCAACGAAACCAGTCTGTTCCTGCGTGTCGATCTGGACAAGAGGTTCATGAACGAGATGGATGGCGCCGTCTTCGAGGTCTCCATCATCGGCAAGGACGATCACAAGATAGAGTATCACGTCCGTGACGGGTCCATAAAGGCGGCTGTTCCCGTGCAGGCTGCCTTTGACGAGATACTCGAACTGTGTATCCCTTTCAGCGACCTCGGCCTCGGCCCGAAGGACGAGGCGGAGGTCTGGTTCTCCTTGAAGATCAACGAAATGATAGTCGACAGGATACCCCAGAGAGGCTATCTCGTGATCACAGTCCCCTCGGAAACGTTCGAGGCGGAGATGTGGTACGTCTGAAAGACGGCTTGAATGGCTTGAATGGCTTGAATGGCTTGAAGGTTATTTCCTTTCGGTGACTACCGTTTCTGAGATCCAGCCTTCGCGGCCTTCGTAGAGTTTTATCTTGTACCACTTCATTCTGTCGGCGCCGGTCTTCTCGGCGATGACCTTGAGGAGTTCATCCTTTATTATGACGCCGATGCGGGCGGAGTTGATGTCCGGTTCCAATCTGACATTTGCGGCTTCGGTGTTGACGTAGACCCTCTTGAGGATGATGTCTCGTTGTGCGGGCTTAGCGGGAGCGGCTGGCCGGGCAGGTGTTGATGATTGTGCGGCTACGGCGGGCCGGGGCGCCGAAGGCGCCTGTGCGGGGGGCGTGGTATGGGCGGCCGTGGCTGCCGGTGATGTCCGTGCGACAGATGCCTGTTGCGTTTGAGGTCTTGTCGGGGCGAAAAGCCTGAAGGCCCCGGTGATCATGAAGTAATAGCCGGCCACGCCTATGACGATGACGGCGATGATCCCTCCTATAAGGAGAGGGCGCCTCAAGGCAAGCCTTTTTGAGTCGTCGGTGTGTTTCGTCGTGGAAAGGGGGATGCTCTCCTCGATGATGACCTTGGAGACCACGTGGCCGTCCACGGAGAAGCTGGACTTCGCGTAGAGGACGAGGAGACAGCGGTCGCAGATGTAGTTGATGAGACGAGGATAGCCCCGTGAGGCGGTGTGGATGAGCTTCATAGCCCTGTCCTGGAACTCGAGGGGTCCCTTGGCCCCTGCCTTGAAAAGGCGGTAGTTTATGTAGGCCTTTGCCTCGGCGTAGGTCAGGGGTTCGATGCGATACGTAACGGTTATGCGCTGGGAAAGATGGCGCATTGCGGGGTCCTTCAGCTTGTCGAGGAACTCCGGCTGGGCAAAGAAGACGGTGTGCAGTATCTTCTGTTTGTCTGTTTCTATGTTGGACAGGAGGCGGATGAACTCAAGGAGATCGTAGGAGAGGAGCTGGGCCTCGTCGATGATGAGAACATTCGTCCTGCCTTTCTGGAATTCCTCGAGGAGATAGCCCCTGAGTCTGTCGTAGAGCTCTTTCTTTGTCTCCGGTATGTCGCTGACGGAATACTCGCCGAGCACCTCCTTCATGAACTCCGCCTCGTCAGCCACGGGATTCAGGATAAGGGCCGTGTTGTAGGTGCCGTGGTCCAGGCTGTTGAGGAATATCCGTGAGATCGTCGTCTTTCCCGAGCCCACATCGCCATAGATCAGGGCGAAGCCTTCCTGCTGGGCAAGGAAGAACGTGAGATGATCGATGGCCTGCCTGTGCTCCGCGGATTCATAGTAAAAGGACGGATCCGGGGACATCCCGAAGGGCTTCTCCGAAAAACCGAAATATTCAAGATAGGGTATTTCCATCTTTTAGAGAATATGACACAAAGAAGAAAAAAAAGAAACAGGTAATGGGTAAGGAGCCCCACCGTCATTCCGCCAACTCCCCCACCGTCATTCCTCCAACTCCCCCACCGTCATTCCTCCAACTCCCCCACCGTCATTCCGGCGAAGGCCGGAATCCAGGAAGACCTCTGTCGCGTCGGTAAGTGGTGGTGCCAACCGGGAAGGTCTCAACGTTTCCTGCAAGATGGTCTCGGATCCCGACCCTCTCCTGGATCCCGGCCTTCGCCGGAATGACAGCACGTGAGGAAGGAATGACGGGCGGAGAGGGGTGGCGGGATGACGAAACATATGAGGCCGCACCGATGAGGGTTGGCCCAACGTTTCTGCGCACAGGATTCCGATTCATTGCTAAAACCCACAACCATGCTTCTCTTTTCATTCTTGAATTTTTCCAGGTGTCCATATAACATTACGCTATGCTCCTATCCGTCATCATACCGGCCTACAATGAAATAGAGTTCATAGATGAGATCCTCCGGAAGGTGAAAGAGACGCCCTACGACAAGGAGATAATCGTTGTCGATGATTGCTCGACGGATGGGACACGGGAATATCTGAGGGTTCAGAAGGGCATCGTCACCATCTTTCAGGAGAGGAACCAGGGCAAGGGAGCGGCCTTGAGGCGCGGGATAGCTGAGGCAACAGGCGACATCGTCCTCATTCAGGACGCCGACCTGGAATACGACCCCAGGGAGTACCCGGTCTTGCTCGGCCCCATCCTTGAGGGAAAGGCCGACGTGGTCTACGGGTCGCGTTTCCTCGGCGGGCCGCACAGGGTGCTCTACTTCTGGCATTTCGTGGGCAATTCGGCGGTTACGCTCCTGTCCAACATGTTCACCAACCTCAACCTCACGGATATGGAGACCTGCTACAAGGTTTTCAGGAAAGAGGTTATAAAGGCCATAACGATCGAATCAGACCGCTTCGGCGTGGAGCCCGAGATCACCGCGAAGGTCGCGAAGGGGAAATGGCGGATCTTCGAGGTTCCGATCTCCTACTACGGAAGGACCTACGAGGAAGGGAAGAAGATCACCTGGCGCGACGGCATCAAGGCGTTCTTCACGATAGTCAAGTATAACGTGTTCAGGTGAAAGAGGGCTTGAATCGCTTGAGCGGCTTGAATCGCCTGACAGATTGTTGGCAAAGTCCGCTCCTCCGTCATTCCGGCGAAGAGACTGTGTCGCAAT
>DBQU01000090.1 GCA_002305765.1 Deltaproteobacteria bacterium UBA1386 | reverse complement strand
GGGGAATTAACCTGGTCCTTGACACGCTTTTAGTGACACGTGCAGATCGGCTGTCAACGCAATCCGCACACCGGCCGAAGGCATCCGGTGCCCTTTTTGTCTTTTATTCTTGAACTTTTGAACCCTTGAACCCTTGAACCTTCTTTAACCCCTATTGACTCCTTCCCCTCCCTGTCTTAGTTTTTGTGCGAAAAAACAATCTAATTTGAGGTGACCGGGTTATGACAAGCGAACGGATGGAATTCAGGACGGAGGTCAAGCAGCTTCTCGACCTTATGATCCACTCTCTCTACTCACACAAGGAGGTTTTCCTCAGGGAACTGGTATCCAACGCCTCCGATGCCATCGACAGGGCGCGGTATGAATCGCTGACGAACAGTGACATCCTGGAGGAAGGCAGCGGATGGAAGATAAAGCTCTTCGTCGACAGGGATGCCGGGACGCTCACGGTGAGTGACAACGGCATCGGAATGACCCACGACGAGATCATAGAATCCCTGGGCACCATCGCCCGCTCGGGCACGAAGGAGTTCCTCGAGGCCCTGAAGGGCAAGGAGGTGAAGGACAACCCGGAGCTGATCGGCCAGTTCGGCGTGGGCTTTTACTCCTCCTTCATGGTCGCCGACAGGATAACGGTCATCTCACGGCGCGCCGGCTCGAAGGAAACAAAAGGGGTAAAGTGGGAATCCGCGGGCGACGGGACCTTCACCGTTGATGAGGTCGAAAAGGAGTCGCGCGGCACCGATGTCATCCTCCACCTGCGCGAGGACGAGAAGGCCTATCTCAGCGAATGGGAGATCCGGAATGTGGTGAAGAAGTACTCCGATTTCATCGAACACCCCGTCGTGATGGATGTGGAAAAGGAAGTGGAGAGCGAGCTGCAGAAGGGCGAAAAGGTCAAGGTCCGCCAAGAGGAAACCCTCAACTCCATGAAGGCGCTCTGGCTCAAGGATAGGTCGGAGGTCGCAAGCGAGGAATACGACGACTTCTACAAGCACATCTCCCACGACTTCCATCCCCCCGCAAAGGTCATCCACTACAGGGCGGAAGGGACATCGGAATTCGCCGCCCTCATGTTCGTACCCTCCGTCGCTCCCGTGAACATGCTCTACCGCGATTTCAAGTACGGGCCCATGCTCTACGTGAAAAGGGTCCGTATCATGGACCATTGCGAGGACCTCATACCCCAGTATCTGCGGTTCCTGCGCGGCGTCGTCGATTCGTCAGACCTGCCCCTCAATGTCTCCCGCGAGATCCTCCAGAACAACCGGCAGGTCGATATCATAAAGAACTCCATTACGAAGAAGATCCTCGACACCTTCGAAGAGATGAAGGAGAGCAGCTACGACGATTACGTGAAGATCTACGGTCAGTTCGGCCGCGTCCTCAAGGAAGGGGTCCATTTCGACTTTTCCCGCAGAGAGGCCATCGCCGACCTCCTCCTCTTCGCCTCCACGCGTTCCGGGGAAGGCAAGTTCCGGACCCTGAAGGAATACGTGGACGACATGAAGGAAGGCCAGGAAGAGATATACTACATCGTCGGCTCATCCCTGTCGGACGCCGCCAACTCGCCCTACCTCGAGGCCTTCAAAGAGAAGGGGTTCGAGGTCATCTACATGACCGATGACATAGACGACTTCATTTTCAACGGCTTCGAATACAAGGGAAAGAAGATGCACTCCATAACGAGGGGCGATATCTCCCTCGACAAGGACAAGACGGTCCAGATAGAGGAAACGAAGAAGAGGTACGCAAGGCTCATCGATCTCATCAAGGAAACCCTCTCCGGGGAGGTCAAGGATGTGAGGCTCTCGGGAAGGCTTACCGATACGGTGTGCTGCCTCGTAGCCGATGAAGGCGACCTCGATCCGGCCATGGAACGCCTTCTCAAGGCCATGGGCCAGGACCTGCCTCCTATGAAGAGGATACTGGAGCTCAACCCCTCCCACCCGCTCTTCGCCGCGATGAACGCCATCTTCGAGAAAGGGGAGGAAGGCACGGAACTGAAGGATTATGTCCGGCTCCTCTATGACCAGGCGTTGGTGCTGGAGGGATCGAAACCGAAAGACCCGGCGGCTTTTTCAAAGGCCATAGCAAAACTGATGGTCGAGAATGCGGAGAAGAAATGAAGACAGGTTATAGGTTATGGGTTATAGGTTATGGGAAGAACAGACAGTCGGCAGCCCATGACCTATTACCAATGACCCGTCCCTGTCCTTTTATTCAAAGAATTCCATAAACTTTTCTTTGAAACCCTTCCGTGTCTGCGGGGATGAGTCCCTGAACTCGGCGGCCAGTTCCTCGACGAGCGTCTTCTGCCGCTCCGTCAGATCGGAGGGAATGACGATATTGAGATACACGAGCTGATCGCCCCTGCCATAGCCGTTGGACTTGTTGACGCCGAGGCCCTTAAGCCTGAACACCTTCCCCTGCTGTGTGCCCGCCGGTACCTTGAGGACGGATTCGCCCTCGATGGTGGGTATGGTGATCTCCCCGCCCAGGCACAGGAGCGGGAATCCCACATCCACCTGAACGACGATGTCATCGCCGGCCCTCTCGAACACGGCGTGTTCCTTGACCTGGAGGACCACGAAGAGGTCGCCCGGGATGGTGTCTCCCGGCTGCTGCATACCCTCGCCCCTCACTCTGAGGCGGCTGTTGTTGTCGACACCGGGGGGTATCCGGACCTTCAACGTCTTCTTTGTCCTGACGGTCCCCCTGCCCTTGCAGTTCTTGCAGGGGTGCTTGATGACCTGCCCTTCTCCTCCGCAGTACTCGCAGGTCCTGTTGATGGTGAAGAACCCGTGGCTCTGACGGACCTGTCCGCGCCCACCGCAATGCTTGCATATCACCGGCTCGTGGCCCGGCTCGACACGTGAACCGCTGCAGACGGGACACCTCTCTTCCCTGGGGATCTCGATCTCTTTCTCCCCGCCGAACACCGCCTCTTCGAACTCTATGGTCAGGTTGTACCTGAGATCGCCCCCTTTCCTCTGGCGCGGCCGCTGGTTGCCGAAGAAATCGCTGAAAAGGTCGTTGAATACGGAGTCGAAATTCCCCTGGAAACCGAAATCGAAGACGGACCCCATGTCGCCGACGGTCCCGAAGCGCTCGTAGTGGCGCCTTTTCTGCTCGTCGCCGAGGACCTCGTATGCCTCGTTGATCTCCTTGAACTTCTCCTCGGCGCTGTGGTCCCCGGGGTTGCGGTCCGGGTGGTACTGGAGGGCAAGCTTCCGGTATGCCTTCTTTATCTCGTCATCCGTGGCCCCCCGCGGAACATTGAGGACCTCGAAATAATCCACGTGCTGCCTGCTTCTCATGGTACGCCTTTCTTACGTCTTACTGTATTTCGGGTTTCTTGGAAACCCCCACCCGGGAAGGTCTTATGAGTCTGTCGTTGAGGAGGTAACCCTTCTGAAACTCCGAGACCACCGTGTCGGGCTCCACGTCCTCGTGTTCCTCCTGGTAGAACGCCTCATGAAAGTTGGGGTCGAACTTCTGGCCCACCGCCTCGATGGACTTGACGCCGGCCTTCTCAAGAACCTTCATGAATTCGTTGAGCGTTATCTTCACGCCTTCATGGATGCCCTTGTAATCCTCCGTGGATTCGGCGTGCTTCAGGGCCAGTTCGAGATTGTCGATGACGGGGAGCAGCTCCCTGATAATGACCTCGTTCGCGTACTTCAGGAGGTCTTGTTTCTCTTTCGCCTTTATTTTCTTAAAGTTCTCAAAATCGGCCTGGAGGTAAAGCAGCCTCTCCTCGAGGGACCGTATCTTACCGTCCTTTTCCTCCAGCTCCTTCTTCACTTCCGAAGGAAGCTCCTCCTTCTTCTTCTTTTTCTTGTGCTCCTCGTGCTTCTGCCCGCTCTCGCCCTTTTCTTCGTGTCTTACCTCTTTCTCCTCGCTGAGCAGGTCTTTGTCTTTCTCGTTCATTGTCTTCCTCACATCGATCTGAAAAGATCCGTCACTGCCCGGGCAGTGTAATCGACTATGGGGATAAGCCGGGAATAGTTCATCCTCATCGGGCCGATGATCCCGAGCAGGCCATAGCTGTCCTCACCTATCCGATAGGCCGAGGTGATGATGCTCATCCCTTCGATCCCCTTCATGTCGCTCTCGCTTCCAAGGATCACGTTGATGCCCTCGTCGCTCAGGTACCGGTCGAGGAGCTGTATCAGTCTCTCCTTGTTCTCGAGGGCACGGAACAGGTCCTTGAGCCTCTCCACATCGGAGAACTCGGGAATACCTATCATCTTCGACGCCCCTTCTATGTATATCTCTCTTTTCTCTTCCTCGCCGACCAGAACATCTACGGCGTCCTGTATCTTCCGGTAGAGCCTCTGGAAATCCTCCCTGTCCCTGCGCATGTCCCTGATGATATTCTCCTTGAGGGCATAGAAGGGCATTCCCGAAAAACGCTCGTTCATATACCCTTTCATCTCGTCGAGCACGTCCTGCTCCATATCCTCGCCCGTATCGACGAACCTCCTGTGCACCATTCCCGATGTCGTCACGAAGACAATGAGGATCGTGTTGCGCGAAAGCCTGACGAACTCCACTTCCTTGAAAAGCATGGTGTCCACGCGGGGCTCAACGACGATGCTTGGACAGCGGGAAATGGCAGCGAGAACGCGGGAGGCGTCGACCATCACCTCTTCGGTGTACGCATAGCGCAGCCGGGAGAGGCTTTCGAGGGCCCGGAGCTCTTTCTTGCCGGGGGCCCCGGGAGCGGGCAGGCTGTTCACGTAGTAGCGAAACGCCCTGGGAGTGGGCACACGCCCGGCGACGGCATGGGGCTTGTAGAGAAAACCCAGTTCCTCGAGATCGCCCATTATGTTGCGGATCGTTGCCGAGCTGACCTTCTTCTTCATTGCCCTGGAGATCGTAATGGAACCTACAGGCTCGGCGAAGATGATATAATTCTCTACGATGAGCTCAAGAACAGACCTCTCACGACCGCTTAGAATTTCCCGTAACCCTTTCATTCTGATACAATACATTAATTATCCCGCCTGTCTTTGTCAAGAAAATGGCGCGGGTCCTCGATAGCCCTCATCCGGGGGGTATTCCGCGAGACGTCCCCGCTTTCTTCAGGCAGGCCGCAGAAGGACCGCATGATCATCCTTAGCCATGAAGCAGTTGCAGCTCGACGCAAATGAACGATCAAAGATGGGCAGCGGAACCGCCAATAGCCGGCTGACCGGCCCAGCACGGCAGAAGGAAGTCGTGTCGCTGCCTCCCATTCGGCACTGGTCAACTCGGCGAATTCGCTATTCTTTTATCCCTGGGATGCGGTCGGCGCTATTGCCGTTCAGATTGTCACTTCAAAGGTACCGGGGCGCCAGGCGCGGTGGGAGCTTGCCTCTCCATATTTTCTCATCGCCACCGTGCTCACACTGGTATCGTAAGGACCGACATTTACCGTGTAACGGATGACGCCGCTCTCAACGGCGGAGCCGGGACCTTTCACCGTCAGCACCCCGTCCTGTCCATCCCTTCTCTCTTCCATGGTCTGAGGGCTTCCCGAGGCAGGGACGTGGACGGGCAGCTGCTCCCGCGCTCCCCCGGGAGCGGGTTTCCTGCCGGAACTGACCGTCACATCATCGCTCTCGAAGGGAACAAAGCGTGAGGGCAATCCCTTGTGTGAAGCCGCGCCTTCCCGGTCCTCCCGGCGCTGGCTCTCGCCTCTTTGCATCTC
Source organism: Deltaproteobacteria bacterium UBA1386 (assembly GCA_002305765.1). Lineage (GTDB taxonomy): Bacteria > Desulfobacterota > Syntrophorhabdia > Syntrophorhabdales > Syntrophorhabdaceae > Delta-02. The sequence continues at coordinate 44,552 of DBQU01000090.1, read as the reverse complement.
CCGGATTGTCGGTGCAAAGATGCCGGTTCGCAGATTCTGGGCGGTTATGAGAGAAGTATTCATTTGAATGTGTTGGTATCATATCATTTTTTTCTTTTTTCGACGAGAAAAAAATCGAAGGTCCGGTACAACGGCCTCTAGAGCCTTGCCAGGCCTTCTTCTTGACTTTCATTGTCTCATGCAGTATTGATTCATACACTGGCAAACGAAGGAGATGAACCGGCCATGAACGATGATGTCAGCTCGCACCCCGTCTTCCTCATGCGCGACCACAAGCTGCTTGTCGACCTGTCATCGGGCGTGCCCCGGGTACCCGACCGGTCTGTCGCTGAGGAATTCGGATTGTCCTTTGCGGACGGATACCGACTCGGTCCGCTCAATGGCGTCGATTGCTATGCTCTGTCCGTTACAGGCGAAGACGAACCCTCCCGGGGCATGGACTATCTGGGCCTCAGAAAGCTCTTCGGCGTCCTCGACGACACCAGGTATGACATGGCCGTCAAGGCCCTCGCCATACTCAATTGGGACAGGACATGCCGGTTCTGCAGCGCCTGCGGTTCCCCGCTCCGACGGCATGAGACCATTCTCGCCAAGGTGTGCGAGGTCTGCGGTTCAACGATGTTCCCCAGGATATCCCCGGCGGTGATCGTTCTCGTGGAAAGGCACGAGAAGGTCCTCCTCGCCAGGGCGAGCAGATTTGCCGAAAACCTCTACAGCGTTCTCGCGGGTTTTACGGAGCCCGGGGAAACACTGGAGGACACGGTGCGCAGGGAGGTGAGGGAAGAGGTGGGCGTGGAGGTGGGCGACATCCGCTATTTCGGCAGTCAGCCGTGGCCCTACCCCGATTCCCTCATGATAGGCTTCACGGCCTCCTGGGTTGCCGGGGAGATCGCCGCGGACAATGATGAGATAACCGACGCGCGGTGGTTCACCGCGGACGACCTTCCGAAAATACCGGACAGGCTGAGCATCTCACGAGCGCTGATAGACTGGTTCATCGACAAACACAGGAAGGGGAAGTAGGATGCAGGCGATAGTCTTCGACGGACGCCTGAAGCTGACTGGCGGCAGGCCCAGGCCGGTCCCCGCACGCGGTGAGGCTCTGATCAGGGTCACAATGGCGGGCATCTGCAATACGGACATGGAGATAACGAAGGGGTATCTCGGGTTTCGCGGGATCATGGGCCACGAGTTCACCGGCGTCGTCGAGGCTGAGGGCGGCAGGTCGGGGAGGCTCGTCGGGAAGCGCGTTGTCGGAGAGATAAACTGCGGCTGCGGCGCGTGCGACCTTTGCCTCGCAGGCCTTGAAAAACACTGCCCCCACAGGACGACCATAGGCATACTGGGAAGGGACGGCGCGTTCGCTGAGCACATGACGCTTCCGGTGGGAAACCTTTATGAGATCCCCGAGGGACTGAGCGACGAAGAGGCGGTCTTCACAGAACCGCTGGCAGCGGCCTTCGAAATACTCGAACAGGTGCGGATAGGGACATCCGACAGGGTGCTCGTCCTCGGCGACGGAAAACTGGGGATCCTCTGCGCCCTCGTGCTCAGGCTCACGGGGGCACGGGTGACACTGGCAGGAAAGCACCCCGCAAAGCTCGGGATCGCCCGGGACCAGGGCGTCCCGGTTACACTGACAAAGGACCTGCCGGCAGGCGGCAAGCACGACGTCGTCGTCGAGGCGACGGGCAGCGCCGGGGCCTTCGAGACCGCCATGATGCTTACCAGGCCGCGGGGCGTCATCGTCCTCAAGAGCACCGTGGCCCATGGAACCCCCATCAACCTTGCCCCCCTCGTCATAGACGAGATAACCGTCGTCGGGTCCCGCTGCGGTCCCTTCAAACCCGCCCTGAAGGCACTCGCCCGGGGCCTTGTCGATGTCAGGCCCCTCATCTCGGCCGTGTTTCCCCTGGAGGATGCGAAAAAGGCTTTCGCGGCGGCAGGAAAGCGCAACACCCTCAAGGTCCTCCTCGATCTCAGGAAGGGATAGGGCGCCGGTCCTCTCTTCCTTTTCGTTGCCATAAACCGATCCTGACGGTATAGTATCATTGTCATGAGCAAGAGGCGCGCTCCTTCCGTCGTGATGGTCCTCAAGGACATGCTTTATGTCTCCTACCTCCTGCCCGCGGAACGGATAGCGTCCATGGTCCCCCGCGGTGTCGTGCCGGCGACCGCAGACGGCAGGAACGGCTTCCTTTCCCTCGTCATCTTCAAAGGCAACACGAAGGAGGCGTTTCACATCCCTGCCCCGTCCATCCCATTCGACCAGGTCAACATAAGGACCTATGTGGTCGACCCGCGGACGAAGGAAACGGCCGTCTATTTCATCAGATGCGGTATCAGCGGCCGCTTCATCACCTTCATGTACCGGATGCTCTCGGGGATGCCCGTCGAACACTGCGCCTTCAACATCACCGCGGATACCGGTGACACGGGGAATTACGACAGCTATCGCGTGGAGGGGAACTGGCGCGGGCCGTTCACGATCACGGCCTCCGAGACCGCCCCCGCAGTGACCGGCCTCGATCCCTTCCCGAATGTCGACAGGGCCCTCCTTTACCTCATGGACCCCGCGGTGGGTCTCTATCCGGCATGGGGAAGCCTCCGGCGCCTCCGGATATTCCACGAACCCCTGAAACCACGGGTCTGCAGGGTCACGGGGGTCAGTTTCCCCTGCCTCAGGGACCTGGGACTCCTGAACACCGAAGAGATCGGTGAACCCCACAATCTGCTCCTCGTCCCGCACACGCCTTTCGAGATATTCCTGCCACCAGAGAAGGTAAAAGGGCTCGGATAGGACTTATAGGAACAGATAGGTCCTATAGGACATATAGGATATATAGGACCTATAGGACGCGCGAAAGTCAGGTAGCACTTTGTTCCCCGCTTCCGAGTCTCTCCTGTTGGACATTTTTGTTCATGCGGCATATATTTGATGTACCAAAAGGATAGGTGAGGGAATCCTCAATGAGCATGACATCTACGATAATACGGACGCACGACCTGTGGAAGCAGTATGAGACGGAGGGCCATGACGGGATGGCTTTACGGGGTGTCGACCTTGACATCGGGAAAGGTCAGATAGTGGTTCTCTTCGGGAAGAGCGGCTCCGGGAAGACGACGCTGCTCAATCTGCTGGCGGGTCTTGACGAACCGACGCGGGGGCGGATCGAGATCGACAACGGGGACCTCGGCACCCTGGGGGAAAAAGGCAGGACCCTGCTACGCCGTCACAAGCTGGGTTTCGTCTTTCAGTTCTTCAACCTCCTGCCGACACTCACTGCAGAGGAGAACGTCCTTCTCTCCCTGGAACTCGCGGGCCGTCCCGACGAAGGCCTCGCCCGTGAATCCCTGGAGCTTGTCGGCCTTGCCGGCAAGGAACGCCGATTTCCCCATGAGCTTTCCGGCGGGGAACAGCAGCGTGTCGCCATAGCCCGCGCCCTCGTCAAGAGACCTCCAATCATCCTCGCCGACGAACCGACGGGGAACCTGGACTCCGCCACGGGGGCGCAGATACTCGCCCTTCTGACCGGCCGCTGCCGCGAAGCCGGCACTACCCTCATCATGGTGAGCCACGCGCTGAACACCTGCGAATACGCCGACAGGGTCCTCAGGATGACCGACGGCAGAATATTCGAGGAGATCTCCTGCGAGGGCCTCGCCCCGTGAGGAGTGTCATCCGGTCATTCCTGCGCTACCTGGCGCGGCGCAAGAGCCTCAGCATACTCCAGCTTCTCGGCATAGCGCTCGGGGTGGCCGCAGCGGTGGGGATGATGCTCGCCTCCCGCTCGGCCCTTGAGAGCCTGGGAAGCGCCGTAGATTTCCTGAAGGGCGGGACGACCCATACCATAGCGCGCCCTGCGGGGCCGATGGAGGAGACGGTGCTCGCCGGGATCATGCGCGATCCGGCGGTGAGGTACTTCGCCCCGGTCATCGACCGCAAGGTGCGTCTGACGGGAGGCCAACAGATACGCATGCTGGGCCTCGACCCTTTCCTCGACAGGAACGTCCGCTCCATCACGGCCCGGATAGGCGCGTCCGCCGGTGACGGCAGGACAGGGGAGGCTTTCTCGTCGTTCCTTTTCGATCCCGGGGCGGTCCTTGTCGACGAGAACATGGCGAGGGGCCTGAACCTCTCGGCGGGCAGCGCCATCGCAACGCTGCAGGGGCCCCTGAACGTCGTGCACGTCTTCTCCAATCCTTCCGGAGAGCCCCTCATGATCATCGATGTGGGTCATGCCCAGAAGTTCTTCCGCATGAGGGGATACGTGGACCGCGCCGATCTCGTCGTCACCGATGAAGAGGCATTCCGGCAGCGATGGGCCACGGGCTTCACCATCGAATCCAACACCCAGAAAGCCCGGAACCTGTCGGCCCTGCTCGGCGCCTTTAAGCTCAATCTTGAGGCGCTGTCTCTCTTCGCCCTCTTCGTGGGCATCTTTCTCATATATAACACCGCCATGTTCGCCGTTGTGAGCAGGCGCAGGGACGCCGGAATCTTCCTGGCCATCGGCGCTTCCCGGGGACAGGTGGCCGGCGCCTTTCTCGTCGAGGTCCTTATCCTCGGTGTGGCCGGCGGCGCCCTCGGAGGGGTCCTCGGCTACTTCCTGAGCAAGTTCCTCGTTGAGATCGTGGGCGGCACCATAAGCACCCTCTACTTCTTCCTGAGGCCATCGGCGCTTCCCTGGTCGTCCTGGAACCTGGCGGGCGGGGTGTTCCTCGGCTCGGCCGCAAGTATCGTGGGCTCCCTGCCGCCGCTTCTCGAACTCCGCCGCGTCCGCCCGGTACACGTTCTCAGGGGAAGGACAGCCACCCGCGGCACGTCGAAGAGAATGAGAACGATCGCCCTCTTCGGAACCGCATGCCTCGCCCTCGCCCTTGTTCTTTTCGGGTTGTCTTTCCTCCACGCGTACGTCGGTTTCGCGGGGGCCTTCGCCTTTCTTCTCGGTGCAAGTTTTTTCGCGGGCTTTGTCATCATCGTTGCCACTCCCGGGATGAAACGTCTCTTCTCCCGCGTCATGGGGCTCGCCGGCAGGATAGCCATCGGCAACATCAGGGAGAACCTGGGGCGGACCTCCGTTGCCGTAGCTGCCTTCATGATCGCCCTGTCCATGTCCATCGGCCTGGGATCCATGATCGACAGCTTCCGCCGATCCCTCGTGTGGTGGATGGACAGCCAGCTCCGGGGCGACCTGTACATCTCGACGAAGGCCGACGTGAACGTTCCGGAAGAGCTCTACGAAGAACTGAAGACCGTGCCGGGTATCGGGGGGATAGACGTCTTCCGCAATGTTCCCATAACCTTCAGGGGACGGCCGGCCTCGATCACCTCCATAGACGCCTCGGTCCTCGAGCGATACGACCGGTTCGGCTGGCTCGAGGGAGGTGACGGGAGTTGGGAACGCGTGAAGAGGGGTGATGTCATCGTTTCCGAAAGCTTCTCACGGCGTTTCAAGGTCGGAACGGGCAGCCGTATCACCATCGAGACGGCCCGAGGCCCGGCGGAGCTGCTCGTCGCCGGCGTTTACTACGACTACGCCTCGGAGCACGGGGTCGTCATGATGGACCGCTCCGTCTACCTCAGGCTCTTCCGCGACAGGACCATAAACAGCCTGGGCATATTCATCGATGAGGGGAACCAGGACCGCGCGAAGATCATCGAAGAGGTGAAACGCCGGGCCCGGTCCTTCGGCCTTCCCTTTGCCACCCGCGAAGAGTTCCACGGAAGGATACTCGATATCTTCGACAGCACCTTCGCGGTCACGCGCTCCATGCGTGTCCTGGCCGTGATCGTCGCCTTTTTCGGGATAGCCGGCGCCCTGATGACCCTCTTCGTGGAGCGGCAGAAGGAGTTCGGCGTCTATCGCGCTTTGGGCTTCACGACAGGCGACGTGGCGCGGATGACCGTCGCCGAAAGCCTCGGGCTCGGTCTCATAAGCTTCCTCATGAGCGCCGTCGTGGGGACCGTCTTCGCCCTCATCCTCATCAAGGTCATCAATCTTCAGAGCTTCAACTGGACCATCTTCTACCATTTCACCGCGCGCCCCTACGTGGTGACGGGCCTGACGGCGCTCGCGGCCAGCCTGGCCGCCTGCGCGTACCCGGTGTGGTCGGTGGTCCGCAAGTACCCCGTCATGCAGATCAGGGAGGAATGAGGAAGATGACAACCCGTCCCGCCCTTTTGCTCCGCGCCTTAGCCGGCCTTATCGTCCTCGTCCTTCTGTGGTCCCTTTTCGCCGGCCTGCCCCGGGACCTCTTCGGGCAGGGGTGGAGGCAGGCCGAGGCGACCCGGCAATGGTCCTTTCCCCGCGACCATGGCAGCCATCCTGAATACAGGACCGAATGGTGGTATTTCACCGGGAACCTGGCGGACAGCGAGGGAAAGAGGTACGGGTACCAGCTCACCTTCTTCCGATACGGCCTCGCGCTCGAAGCACAGGACCCCTCAAGCTCCTGGTCGGTTCGGGACGTCTACCTCGCGCATTTCGCCATCACCGATGCGTCGAGGGGCGGCTTCCACTGGCGTGACCGCGCCTCTCGGAAGGGACCGGGCCTCGCCGGGGCGGCCACAGGCACCATGGACATCCATGTCCTCAACTGGTCGGCCCGCATGAAGGACGACGGCCGGATCACCCTTAAGGCCGCCCAGGACGGCATGGAGCTGGACCTCAACCTCACACCCGCGAAACCTCCCGTCCTCCATGGCAGGCAGGGGCTGAGCAGGAAAGGCCCGCGCCCGGGGCAGGCCTCGCACTACTATTCCTTTACGGACCTGACAGCGCGAGGAACCCTCAGGGTACCGGGCATGAAGGACCCCGTCGCCGTAAAGGGAACAAGCTGGTTCGACCAGGAGTTTGGCTCCAACCAGCTGTCGCAGGAACAGGCCGGCTGGGACTGGTTCGCCCTGCATCTAAGCGACGGCCGAGACCTCATGATCTACTACCTGCGGAGAAAGGACGGCACTTTCGAGAGGGAATCATCGGGCACGCTGGTCGAGCGCGACGGCACATCGCGGCACCTCGCTCTTGGAGACATCGAGACAGAGGTCCTCTCCCACTGGAAGAGCGCGAAAACGGCCGGCCGGTACCCGGCAGCCTGGCGTATCAGGGTCCCCGCCGCCGCCATCGATGTTACCGTGAGGCCCCTCGTCGCCGACCAGGAACTCGTCACCACCGCGTCCACGGGCATCACCTACTGGGAGGGAGCCGTCGACGGGAGAGGAACGTCGGGTGAGAAAGAGGTGAGCGCGGAAGGATACGTGGAGCTCACCGGCTACGCGGGATCGCTGGGGGGAAAGTTCTAAGAACGGTCCCAGGTTTCCTAAAAGAGACCGTGAAGGGCGATGGGCCGTGGACACGCTCACCGATCGCGATATTTTCAAAATCCCTTGCTTTTGTACGGCAGCAGCGATTAGGATTAAGGATAAGGAGCGCTGGTGGAAAGAAACGATGACAACCCGCGGGGAGATTCCCCGGGTAAGATACGTATCGGCATAAGCGCCTGCCTCCTGGGAAAGAAGGTCCGTTACGACGGTGGGCACAAACAGGACCCCTACGTAACCGACACCCTGGGGCAGTTCTTTGACTATGTCCCCGTTTGTCCCGAGGTCGAATACGGCCTGAGCGTGCCCCGGGAGCCCATGCACCTCGCAGGCAGCGTGGAGGACCCCCGCCTCGTAACCATACACACCGGCGTAGACCACACCGCCGGGATGAAGGAGTGGGCGGCAGAAAAGCTTGACGAGCTGGCGCAGCAGGGGCTTTCCGGCTACATCTTCAAGACGAAGTCGCCGAGCTCGGGCATGCGGGCGGTCAAGGTCTACATGGGCTCGGGCCCGCCCGTCCACCGGGGGGTGGGTATCTTCGCGGCGGCGTTCATGAAAAGGTTTCCCCTGATACCGGTGGAGGACGAGGGCCGGCTGCATGACCCGGGACTGCGCGAGAACTTCATCGAGCGCGTCTTTGTCTTTGAAAGATGGCGGCGGTTCACAGACAACAAACCATCCCTCGGGGGTCTCGTGGATTTCCATACACGCCACAAGCTGCTTGTCATGGCGCACAGCCCGAAACACCTGTCGGCGCTGGGCAGACTCGTCGGGAACGCGAAGGGATACGGGCAGGATCTCAGCAATGCCTACATCGAGACGCTCATGGAGGGACTCCGCCTCATTGCCACAAGCCGCAAGAACACCAATGTTCTCCATCATATCACGGGCTACTTCAAGAAGGACCTGAGCAGCGACGAGAAAGAGGAGCTCCTCGAGGTGATCGAGTGGTACCGCCGGGCTTTAATACCCCTCGTCGTACCCGTCACGCTTCTCAATCATTACGTGCGGAGATACGACAAGCCGTATCTGAACGGCCAGTATTTCCTGAACCCCCATCCCGTGGAACTGATGCTCAGGAATCACGTGTGAGACCGGTTCAGCCGTATCAGGTTCAATACTCCAGGTCTTCAATGATACAATGAAGACTTGTCCTCGTTTCAAAGGAGGTTGGCAATGAGAAGAGTGATCATTCCCGTTATTGTCATGGCGGTCTTTGCCGTCTTCGTCTCCCAGGCCCCTGCCCTCACACCCAAACCTCAGAAGGGGCAGAAGATCGAGAGGTTCACCGGCAGGGTGACATCCATCAGTCTCTCGGACCTGACAATGGTCGTGGAATCGATGAAGGTGGGGATGACCTTCGAGATCGGTGGAGCCAGGCTCAAGGGGTACAAAGCGGTCAAGAATATCAGGACCGGTGACCGGGTGACCGTTCAATACGTAATGAGCCAGGGAAAGGCAACGGCCAGGGTCATCACGAAGAACAAGTCATATCGGGGGGACTCGCCGCAGGGTACAGCGACAATACCGGACGACAACAAATGAGAAAGGGGCCGGGTAACCCCGGCCCCTCTTCGCTCCGATCTCTCAACTGCAGCCGGAGCCGCAGCCGCCGGCGCTCGACGCGCAGCAATCCCCGCCGCCCTTGGCCGACAATGATGACTTCAGAAGGAAACCCGCTCCCATCGGAGACTCGATGAAATCGATGCTGATGGGCTTTGCTTCCTCGTAGAGTTCCTTGTCAATAATGAATTTGATTCCCTTTTCCATGAACGTTTCGTCGGTCGTTAACGGCCCATCCAGGGCCATGCCCAATGAGGGCCCCGATCAACCACCCTCGGTCATCATGATCCTGACCGACTGGGGTTCTCCTTTCCCTTCGAGGAGCTTCCTGATCACCTCTCCGGCTTTTTCTGTTACCTCGAACATAGCGTCTCCTTTTTCTACCGGACTGGGTACCTTACAATCGATACCACGTCCCATTAAGATATACACAATTGATCTTTTGTCAAGCGTCAAGGTATAACTCTTGGAAATTACATCTGTTTGCAAAGTATACGGTCCCGGGCGCCAGGCCTGTGCTCCCCCTTTGTGACGTCACGGTTCAAGAAAAAGGGTTATTCTGCCCCGTGACAGGTTATACTTGAAAAAGGCAATCATATCACGCGGAGGTGATCGTATGATGTCCGGGGTCGTCACGCAGGGGTTTGTCGGGTTTGTGGCCGGAGTCGCCGCCGGAGCCGTCATGGGTGTCACGTCCGATGTCGCCGCCCGTCTGCGCATCTTCAGGTCGAGCATGTTCGTAGTCGACGGGAGGTTCCTCCTGAGAGCGTCAGGCATGAAGGGCAGCTCGATAGGCCTGTACGCCGCCGGCATTCCCATGCACCTCGCGACAAGCGGGATATTCGGCGCCATCTACCCGGTGGCGGCACGGTTCGCGGGCCTTGAAGCCTTTTCTTCCGCCCTCGTGGCCCTCTACGTCCTGCTCCTCTGGCTCTCCATGCTTTTCATCGCCCTGCCCACCGCCGGACAGGGTTTTCTTGGCAGCAAGGCCGGGCCGTTGACATGGCTGGAACAGCTTGCGCTTCACGTTGTGTTCTTTCTCGTATATTACGGGATGCTCAGGGTCATCGGCGACCCTGCAACGGCCATGGCTCAGGCTATCCGGTAGCTCTCCTTTTCCCGGACAAGGAGACCGTCCCCAACCATGGTGTCGAGCACCGGCACCAGCCGGCGCGCATCGCGGCCCGCGGCGGCGGCAATGTCGTTGACCGTCATGGGACCGCGTACGAGGAGGACCCTGATCGCCTCTCCCCTTAATTCCCTGTCGGAACCGGTGAAATGGCTCTGTCTCGAGTAGTGCAAGCTTTTCCTGTTGGCGTTGGACCCGGTCCTGCCAAGGTGAGACCCGTAATCCATCAATGCGAAGTACCAGTCCCGAGGATTCGACCGGTCGAGGGCGGCTTCAATGAGAGGCACGATCTGCCGGTCCGAGACATTCGCCTCATCAGGGAAAAAACAATGGATGAAGACACGCCGGATATTCGTTTCGATGAACACCGCGGGCACATTGAAAGCGAAGGCCATTATGGCCCCCGCCGTGGCCTCGCCGACACCGGGTAATTCGAGCAGAGATCCCCGGTCTTGAGGAAGCCGACCCGAATGTCTCTCCATCACCACTCCGGCAAGGCGCTTGAGCGAAAGCGCCCTGCGGTTATAACCGAGACCCTGCCAGATTGTCATTATGTCCTTCAGAGGTGCGGCCGCGAGGGTCGAGAAATCCGGCAGGCGCCGGACAAAAGGCTCGTACTTTTCCCTCACCCGTTCCACCCCTGTCTGTTGAAGCATGATCTCCGAGACGACCACCCTGTAAGGTGTGATATCCTCCCTCCAGGGGAAGGTTCGCCTGTTGCGCCCATAGAACTCCATGACCTCCCGCCGGAACGACGCCATGTCCGGCACTGTCCCGCGAGGTTCGACGGGAGTTGAGAGCCTGTGATCCGGAAATGTCCTATTTGTTTTTGAACCTGGCAATGTCTTCAGGGGTCAACTCGGGCAGCTCCCGAATGATGTCGCACACGCAGAGTTTCATGTAAGGGAGGTTTTCGGGATCATAGAGGACAAAATCATCGCTGATGGTCTTTGCCTTCTTTTCTTTCTTGTCCTTTTCCATGTTCATAGTGTAAAGTGGGCACATCCCGATGTCAAACGCGGGGAATGAGGGAGAAAACAAGGATCAACAGGGCAAGCGCGATGCGGTAGTAGGCAAACAGGTCGAGGGTATGTTTCTTCAGGTACCCGATGAGAAACTTGAGGCTCGCCGCGCCGAAGACAAAGGCCGAAAGCATGCCCAGGGCATAGATCGCCGCGCCGTCCCCCTGGATCTCAACGTGCCGCAGCTCATAGAGCGACACTCCAAGGATGATGGGTATGGACAGCATGAAGGAGAAATCGACGGCCTCGCTCTTCTTGAGACCAAGAAGCAGGGCCATGGTGATGGTAACGCCGCTTCGCGAGGTCCCGGGCACAAGGGCGATGGCCTGGGCGACACCTATCGCGATGGCGATGGGCATGGTCAACTCGCTCCTGTCGACATTGATCCTCTCGGACACGATCATGAGGATGGACACGAGGGCAAGCATGAAGGCGGCTACGAACGGCGCCCTGAGGTAGGTCTCTATGATGTCCTTCCCGAGGAAACCGGCAACCACCGCGGGTATAGTGGCTATAACCATCTTGAAGAGTGTGGAATCGGTGCCCCGGCCATCCCGGAAATCGACGAGGCCCTCGATGACGACACGGAAGAATCTCTTGCCGTAGATGAAGAGAACCGCGAAGAGCGACCCGAAGTGGAGCATGACGTCATACGTCAGCGGGTTGATGTTGCCCTGGGTGATATTGAAGAACCAGGGGATGACGATAAGGTGGGCGGAACTGCTGATGGGAAGGAACTCTGTTATACCCTGCACGGCGCCCATAAGGATGCTCTGCAGGGCCGTCACGATATCCCTCCGGGCACGAACCGGAACCCTATCTCCAGGGAATCGGTGTTGAGGGATTGCGGGATGGTGGGCAACGGCTCCACCGCCCTAAGGACGCGAAGCACGGACTCGTCATATACCCTGTTGCCCGAGCGTTTCTCGATGTTGATGTCGGTGATCCGCCCATCCTTTCTTACCTTGATCGTAACGATCGTCTCCAGTTCCCTTCTTGCCGTTCCCGGGACGTTCCAGGCGTTCTTTATCTTCTCGTAGACATCGAGAAGGTACTTCTGCATCGCAGGGTCAAGGGGAGCGCCGGACCCGCCGCCGGAGCCGGGCAAGCCCGGGCCAGCGCCCGCGCCCCTGCCGGAACCACCCGATCCGGCCTTGGCAACGTCTATGTAGTCAGTTTTCTTCCTGATATTGCGTATCCGCTCCGCGAGCCGGTCAACCTCTTCCTTCGTTGCCTTCGTCTTTGGAGGAACCTTTTTCTTGGAAAGAGAAACAGCGTCATCCTCTTTACGGATTGGCTGCGGCTTCTTGGGTGGGGCCTTCTTTTCCTTGACCACCGGTGCGGGTTTGTCCGGCTTCGGTTCGGGCTTCGATTGCGCCGCGATCTTCGGCCCGGCCGATCCGCCACCAAGGCTACCCGTGCTGCCCACGAGGTTGACGGAATACGCGGAAGACAGATCGATCTTCCTCGAAGGGAATTTTATGGGAATGGAAAAGACACCAAGCACGATGATGTGAAGGGCCAGCGATACGACGAGCATTTTGGTCCAGGCTTCTTCACTCATTTCTATCCAGCGGTTTCGTTACTATGTTCACCTTGTCCACGCCCGCTTCCCTGATGGTCCCCATGCACCTCACAACGAACCCGTAGGGCACATCCTTGTCGGCGCGGAGAAATATCTCCTTCTTGTCCTTGCTGGCAAAGAGGAGCTGTATGGCCGCCTTGAGGTCCTTGGCCTCGATCTTCTTCTCGTTGAGGATGAGCCTCTGGTCCTTCGTGATGTTCAGTATCTGCGGCTCGTCCTTGGCGGGAAGGGCCTTCGCCGTCACGTTAGGGATGTCGATGCCGAGACCGTGCTGCATCATGGGTGCCGTTATCATGAACACGATGAGGAGAACCAGCATGACATCAACGAGGGGAATGACGTTGATCTCTGACAGCGGCCCCTTTGAATCGCCCCGTGCTTTCATTTCTCCAGGATATTCACCAGGTAGATTGCGGCATTCTCCATGCGAGAGAGGATCCTCTTGAGCCTTCCGAGAAAGTAGTTGTACGCGAGAACTGCAGGTATGGCGGTTGCCAGGCCCAGGGCCGTGGCGATGAGCGCCTCGCTTATGCCGGGCGCCACGACGGCGAGGCTCGTCGTGCCTCTGACGCCTATTTCACGGAATGAATCCATGATACCCCAAACGGTTCCGAAAAGACCTATGAACGGCGCGGTGTTTGCCGTGGTGGCAAGGAAGGAAAGCCTCCGTTCAAGCTTGACCGACTCATCGGATATGGCGATCCTGAGCATGTCCTCGATAGGGGGGATATCCTCCCTGCGGATCCTGCCCGGGTTGTCCTTCTGTCTCGAGGTCACTTCTTTGTAACAGGCAAGCACGAGGCGGTAGAATGCGTTGTCCTGGCTGTCCCGGTACACCGAGATAAGCTTCTTGAAGGAGTCGGCCTCCTTAACGGCCCTGAAGAACCGGTCGCCCTCGGCCTCCGTCCTCTTGTACTGGCGGTACTTCATGAAGATGATGGTCCAGGCTACGATGGAAAAGAAGAAAAGAATGACCATCACGACCTTGGCCATCGGTCCCGCCGAGAGGATCATCCCGATGAGCCCGCCCGTGTACATGTCTGCGCTTGAAACGTCCATTTTGCGTGTAGAGATTACAACAAAACTCAATGGTTGTAAAGGAAAGAAAAACCCCCTGGTTGGGTGCCAGGGGGAAGGGGGGTTATTATGAGAAGCTTGTGGAGGTGAATTTCGCGTTAGGTGATGCTATGTGAAATAATGCACGTTGTGACCATAAAATTTCCAGTAGTTTCACACACTGAATTACGGGCAATCGTAAATACCGCTGATTTCAAGCTATTCCCGTCTGAGATATGTGAATTATTTAACATAGCTTGAGTTATGATAATGTATTACGAAATCTTTGTCAATAAAAAAATTATTCTGGTAAACTGCTACTCGGAAACCATTAATGGAAGCCTGTCTGCAAAGAGGTAACCTCTGAGGGTCGGGACGACACGCACGCCACGGACCTCCACCAGACCCTTCTCTCGGAGATCTTCCAGACGGTTGGCACAATCCTTCCCGGACAATTCCTGCAGCTCAACCCCCCACATCGTCCTGAAACCGAAAAGGAGGCGTTCCAGGCGCATCTGCTCTTCTGAAAGCGTTTCCGAGTCCTCCACGGGGGAAGAGCCTCCGCCCAACTGCCGCAGATACGCATCGAGGCTGCGATGGTTCCACCACCTTCGTCTCCCCGAGAAGGAATGGGCGGACGGCCCGAGACCGAGATAGGGTGTGTGCTGCCAGTACTTGACGTTGTGGCGTGAGATGGTCTCTTCCCCGCGGGCGAAATTGGAGACCTCGTATTGCACGAAGCCGTGGCCGGCAAGGTATTCTGACATGGCAAGAAAGAGCTCCGCTCCCCTCGCGTCATCGGGCAACTCGAGACCCCCCTCCCGGGACAACCTGGAGAAGGGCGTGTCGCCCTCGACTGTAAGCTGGTAGCAGGATAGGTGGGCGGGTCCGTACGACAGGGCCTGGCGCAGCGTCTTTCGCCACGAGCGGACGGTCTGGCCGGGCAGCCCGTAGATGAGGTCCATGCCGAACTCGGCAAACCCTGCCTCCGCCACAAGCCGGACCGCCTCCCCGGCCTGCCGGCCGCTGTGGCGCCTCCCCAGGAAACGCACCTCTTCCTCGTCGAAGGATTGGACGCCGAGGCTCGCGCGGTTCACGCCAAGCGAACGGTACAGGGCAAGCTTCTCCTTCGTCACATCGTCGGGGTTGAGTTCGATGGTCACCTCGGCGCCGTCGTCGAACCGAAAGGTCCCTCTGAGCCCCGCAATGAGGTTGTCGATGTCATCATGGCCAAGGAGCGACGGTGTGCCGCCGCCGATATAGAGCGAGTCGAAGCGGGTGAATTCCGGGGTGGGGATGTTGAGGGACGCCTCCCGAAGAACGGCCTCAAGCCATTTCCCGGCCTGGTCCGTTGCAGGCACGGAGTAGAAATCGCAGTACGGACACTTGGTCTTGCAGAAAGGCACGTGGACGTAAAGACCGGGGTACCCCGTCCTATTCATCGTCGGTCTTGAGGGCGGCGAGAAAAGCACTCTGAGGGATCTCGACGTTGCCGACGATGCGCATCCGCTTCTTGCCCTTCTTCTGCTTTTCCAGGAGCTTCCGCTTCCGGGTGATGTCTCCGCCGTAGCACTTGGCCGTGACGTCCTTGCGGTATGCAGAGATGGTCGACCGCGATATGATCTTCCCCCCTATCGCGCCCTGTATGGCTATCTTGAACTGCTGCCTCGGTATCTCGTCCTTGAGACGGTCGCAGACCCTGACGGCCCTGTCCCGGGCATTGTCCCGATGGACGAGGATGGACAGGGCATCCACCTTTTCGCCGTTCACGAGGATATCGAGCTTCACGAGGCTGCTTTCACGATAGTCGATAAGCTCGTAGTCGAAGGACCCGTACCCCTGGGTGATGCTCTTGAGCCTGTCATAGAAATCGAAGATGACCTCGGCGAGCGGCATGTCGAATGTTATCTCCACGCGCCCCGGAGTCGGATAGCTCATGTGGGAGTTGACACCGCGGCGCTCCATACAGAGCTTCATCACGGCCCCGACGTATCGCTCAGGTATGAGGATGCTGGCACGGATATAGGGCTCCTCAGATGACTCTATCGTCCCGGGGTCGGGATAATACAGGGGGTTGTCGACATCGAGCACGGTGCCGTCGTCAAGATGGAAACGGTACTGCACGCTTGGCGCCGTCATGATGATGGACTGGTCGAATTCTCTTTCGAGCCGCTCCTGAACGATCTCGAGATGCAGAAGGCCCAGGTAGCCGCAGCGGAAGCCCTGGCCGAGGGCCGCCGAAGAGTCCTTCTGGTAGACGAGGGATGCGTCGTTGAGCTTGTACTTCTCCAAGGCCTCGAGGAGCGATTGATAGTCGTCGGACGCGATGGGGTAGATGGAGGAGAAGACGACGGGCTTGACGTCCTTGAACCCGGGAAGAGGCTGCGGCGCCGGCCGCGCATCGAGGGTGATCGTGTCCCCTATCCTCGTGTCGCTCACCGTCTTTATCCCGGCTATGACGTAGCCGACCTCCCCCGCCGACAGTTCCTTCTGCGGCTCGCGGTTGATGCGAAAGACACCAACCTCTTCGACGCGGTACGTGGTCCCTTGTGACATGAGCCGGATCGTGTCGCCCTGCCTCACGGTGCCGTCAAAGACGCGGCAGCTCACTATCGTACCGCGGAAGGAATCGTAGTGCGCGTCGAAGATGAGTGCCGCAAGGGGTTTTTCGGCATCCCCCGTCGGCGGCGGTATCCTCTCCACGATGGCGCGCAGGATGTCCTCGACACCGGTGCCTTCCTTTGCCGAACAGAGTATCGCCGTGTCCGGGTCGAGCCCGAGCTCGTTGTCGATCTCCGTCTTGACACGCTCCACGTCAGCCACGGGAAGATCGATCTTGTTGATGACGGGGATGATGACGAGATTGTGCTCGAGCGCCGCGTAGAGGTTCCCGAGCGTCTGCGCCTCGACACCCTGGGACGCGTCGACCAGAAGAAGAACACCCTCGCAGGAGGCGAGCGCCCGCGACACCTCGTAGGAGAAGTCGACATGCCCCGGCGTGTCGATCAGGTTGAGTTCGTATTCCTCTCCCCTGTCATCGACATAGGGTAGGTCGACGGTCTGGCTCTTGATGGTGATGCCCCGTTCCCGCTCGATGTCCATGGTGTCCAGTATCTGGTCCCGGAACTGCCGCTCATCGACGAGCTTCGTGTACTGGATAAGGCGGTCGGCCAGCGTCGACTTGCCATGGTCGATGTGGGCGATTATGCTGAAGTTCCTTATATGTTTCATAAAGGGGTGTTCATTTCTCCGGGTCCCGCGTGTCCCCGCGGCACAAGGCCTTTCACCGAGACCTTTTCACTATCTCCACATCGACCTCGCCGCCGAAGACTTCGGCAAGCTCCTTGTTGAGCTTCTCCATGTCCTCTTCCTTTTCGGCCTCTATCACGAGCTCCCGGTCATCGAGGACCTTGAGCTTGCCGTATTTCCTGACCACCTCGATGACCTCCTTCGGGTCCGTGGTCACCCACCCCTTCATGCGCCTGACCAGTTCTTCCCCATTGAAAGACCTTTCGATCGTCAGGTCCACCCTGCGCCTCTTCGCTTCCCATCCGACAAGCGCGGGCTGGGCGACCATGGGGGTCACGGGATCGTGCATCGCCGCACACCGGAACCACAATTTTGCCCTGACCATTGATTCAAGCCTCCTGTCCGATTCTTTGAAAATCAAACCTTAAATTAATGGTTTGTCTGTGCAAAGTCAAGGAAATGGGCACACGCTCACACGGGTCATTATCCCCCTCCGGGAGATGTCCCGGAGAGTCTGTCTGTCCGCTGCCGCAAATCTATTTTGGGCAGACGCGGTTTCCCCCATCTGCCCGTATGCGCCTTAGCCCTTCGGTCTCCAACCCTTCTTTTCGAGACAACGCCTTGTCTCTTCAAAAACAGCGCTTCAGGTCCGGGCGGCGCCCCTGGCCGTGAGCTCCTTTTTCGCGACGACTTCACAGGCTTCCCTGTCTTTTTCGAAATCCTCGGCGCTCTTCCCCGCCTTCACATACACCGTCGAGCACCCTGCAAGAAGGAAGAACGCGCCCGCGAGCAATATGGTCCTTTTCATTGTTCTCCGACTCCTTAGTTTGTTGTTCCTATGAAGGTCCGTCACTTGAAGTCGACGACGACAGGATCCTCAAACTCCAGCTTGAGTCCTTCGACGTTATTCAGCGCCGCCTTCATCTCCTCGATAGACTGCGGTTTCTCCCTGTCGATCTTCTTGAGGAGTTCCGCATGGCTGATGAGCCTGCCGAAATCCATCTCAATGAGGGTTATCTTCCGCCCCAGACGATGGGTGGCGTTCGTCTTCACGATATCGCCGTCCACGGTCAGGGCGATGCGGACCCTCATGCCCTTGAAGATGGCCTTCATCATCTCGATGGCATTGGGGTCATCCTTTGCCGGTTCCTTCGGCGCCGTCTTTTCCTTTTCGTCCTTGTCCGCCGGTTTCGGGGGAGGCATATGAACGGCGAGCCTGGCGGGCGACCCTTTCGTGAAAACGAAACGAATCCTGTCCTTGCCGGGAGTATCCTTGCTCCCGGCACCCTCGGCCTTGTCTTTCTCCTTGTCCGCGTCGTTAAGGGGCGTCTTGCTCCCCGGGTTCTGGTTCAGCGTGACCTTGCCGATATCCTTGAAAGAGTACACCGCGGTATAGCCGCTGGCCGAATCCGATCTCGCCGGCTTGACGGAGACGAGGCTAACCCCTTCCCCGAAATCCTTCGCGTTGTTCTTTGCCTTTTCCATCATTCCCGTCACGACGGCATCGTAGTTCTTCGCATCGCCCCGCACGGGGGTCTGCCCGGCCCTGTCCTTGCCTTCCTCGCCGACACCTTTGCCCATCCCCTGCATCATCTCTATGAACTCGTTGCCCATGAGGACGGTCTCTTCGATGGTGCCGCTCCCATCGGTCCTCAGCGTGACGGAGATGGTATCGTCGATACAACCCGAAAGGATGAATGCCGCCGCTATGATGAAGGCGGTCCTTAGCACGGTCCATACCGGACGGACCCCCCTGTCTTCGATCTTGCACCGCCTCTTGCGCGCCATTCCTCCTCCCTCGCGGACGGGACTCAGGAAAACATGGTCAATGCTACCAACCCCTTGACAGGTCAGTCAAGACAATTTCAGACAAAGGGGTCGATGGGCGCCCCGCGGCTGCGTGCCGAAAACATCCCTCGTCTCTCGGGTCTTTGCGTGAGCTCGTCGATGACCTCGATGAGGCCTTCCATCGTGCCCGTCCTGAAGGCCCTGTCCCGAAGGGGGCGCAGGCCCGAAAAGCCCCTCGTGTACCAGATGAAGAACTTGTGGAAGATGCCGACGCCCCTTTTTTCGCCCCAGTGCGAGACGCTGAGTTCGAGGTGGCGCTTCATGACGGAGACACGTTCCGCCACGTCCGGTCCCGGCGGCACCGTCCCGTCCCGAAAGAAACGCACGACATCCCTGAATATCCAGGGGTTGCCGAGGGCCCCCCGCGCGATGGCCACGCCGTCGCACCCGGTCTCGGCGAACATCCTGCGGACCCTGTCGACGGAAAGGTTGTCTCCCGAGGCTATGACGGGGATGTCGAGAGCCTCCTTGACCTCCCTGATAACCCCGTAGTCGACGGCGCCGCTGTACCCCTGCGCCCTCGTCCTGCCATGGATGAACAGCGCGCTGATGCCCGCGTCCCGGGCAAAGAGCGCGACATCCCTGGCGTTGACGGAATCGCCGTCCCATCCTGCGCGGATCTTGACGGCGACGGGCAGCGCCGTCGACCGCACCAGGGCGGAAAGGATGTCGCGGAGCATCCTCGGGTCCTTCATGAGGGCCGAGCCCTTGCCCTTGCGTGTGACCTTCGGAGAGGGACAGGCCGCATTGAAATCGATGAGGTCGCAGGCATGCCCGGAAAGGCTCTCGATGGCGAGCGGTATCTGCGACGGGCTGTTGCCCAGGAACTGCACGCCAAGAGGCCTGTCATCGGGCGAAGAACTCAGCATGTGGGTGGTCCGCCTGTCCTTGTGGGATATCGCATTGATATCTATCATCTCCGTAAAGGCAAGGGGCGAACCAAATGACCGCGTGATGAGCCGAAAAGGCAGATCGCTCACCCCCGCCATGGGAGAAAGCATAACGGGAACGGGAAGCTCGATATCACCGATCTTCAGCATGGCTTATTCTATGACGCACCAACCAAGAGTGTCAAACACCCCCACCGCATCTCAACCCCCACACGTCCCGCCCTCGTCCTATAGGTCCTATACCTCCTATAGGTCCCATACCCTTCCATCAGTCCTTCCCCTTTTCCCCCTTGCGCGCATGGTGCACTAAAATCATTGGCAAATCGCCTTCTTTTGTGGTATAGAAAACGTGGATTTTTCCGGCATGTACTTTCAGGACCTCATATTCGCATTGCAGAAATTCTGGGCCGACAGGGGCTGCATCGTCCAGCAGCCGTACGACATGGAGGTCGGGGCGGGCACGTTCCATCCCGCCACACTCCTTCGCTGTCTCGGACCGGAACCCTGGAACACCGCGTACATCCAGCCGTCCCGGCGGCCCGCGGACGGGCGCTACGGGGAGAACCCCAACCGCCTCCAGCACTATTACCAGTTCCAGGTCGTCATGAAACCCTCTCCCAAGGACATTCAGAACATCTATATAGACAGCTTGAAGAGTTTCGGCATCGACACCGACTATCACGATATCCGGTTCGTCGAGGACGACTGGGAGTCGCCGACGCTCGGCGCCTGGGGCCTCGGCTGGGAGGTATGGCTCGACGGCATGGAGATCACGCAGTTCACTTATTTCCAGCAGGCCGGCGGTATAACCCTGTCGCCTGTGTGCGTGGAGATCACCTACGGCACCGAGCGCATCGCCATGTACCTCCAGGACGTTGACAACGTTTACGACATCAGGTGGAACGAGAACGTCCTCTACGGCGATGTCTTCCTCGAACCCGAAAGGGAATTCTCCATTTACAACTTCGAGGAATCGGACCCCGTCATGCTCAGAACTCTTTTCGACACCTTCGAAGGGGAAGGTGAAAAGCTTGTCAGGAACCGGGGGCTCATCTACCCGGCCTACGATTTTTGCCTGAAATGCTCGCATGTCTTCAACCTTCTCGACGCCCGCGGCGCCATCAGCGTGACGGAACGCGCCAACTATATTGCGCGGGTGAGGAACCTCGCGAAGATGTGCGCGGAACTGTACGTGCAGAAGCGTGAAGAACTCGGTTTCCCCCTGCTCAAGCGATAGCGGGTCACCCCGCGCGGGGCGGCGGGAACACGGCAAGGGAATAACATCATGAGCGAATTTCTGCTTTTGGAGATAGGCACAGAGGAGATACCGGCGCGCTTCCTCACGCCCGCGAAAGAGGGGCTTTCGGGCCTCATTCGGGAGGCCTTCGCCAACACGCGGATCGCCTTCGGCGACATCAGCATCCAGGCAACCCCGCGGCGCATGGCACTCTTCGTCCAGGATATCGCGGAGAAGCAGGCGGAGACGGTCACCGTCAAGTTTGGGCCCCCGTATAACCGCGCCTTCGACGACGCGGGAAATCCCACGAAGGCCGCCGTCGGCTTCGCCCGTTCCCAAGGCGTTGAGGTCGGCGATCTCACGAAGGGCGTCAAGGACGGCGTGGAATTCGTGACCGTCGAGAAAGAGGAAAAGGGGGTCCCCACCGTGGAGATGCTCCCCGTCCTCCTGCCCGACATCATCTCCCGTATCCCCTTTCAGAAGAAGATGCGCTGGGGAGCCGTGAGTTTCGAATATGCGCGGCCTGTCCAGTGGGTCCTGTGCCTCTTCGGGGGCACGCCCGTCACGTTCTCCGTGGCCGATGTCACGAGTGCGCCCCTGAGCTGGTGCCACCGCTTCCTGTCGCCGGGCCCGGTCGGGATAGGTCATCCCCTGGAATACGTCGACGCCCTCAGGAAGAACCACATCATAGTGAACGAAGATGAACGCCTGGAGATCATACGGCAGGGGATCGCCCGCATCGAGGAGACAACGGGCGGAAAGGCGCTCCGGGACGAGGAGCTCGTGAGGGAGATACTCTACATCACCGAATGCCCCTATCCCCTGAAGGGCTCCTTCGACGCGGTGTACCTCGATATCCCCAAGGAGGTCCTCGTCAACGTCATGAAGAGCCACCAGCGGTACATTCCCATCGAAGATGCCGCGGGACGGCTCCTGCCTCACTTCATATTCTTCGCCAACACGGTCCCGAAGGATGACGCGAACGTCATACGGGGGAACGAGAAGGTGCTCCGCGCCCGCCTTGCCGACGCGCGCTTCTTCTTCGACGAGGACGTGAAGGCAAAGCTCGCCGACAGGTACGAGCGGCTTGCCTCCATCGTCTTCCACGTCAAGCTCGGCACCCTCAGGGACAAGATGGAGAGGGTGAAGGCCATCGCCGGATACCTCGCGTCCGTCGTCGACCACGGGGTCACCGGAAAGCTTGAAAGGCTCATCCCCGTGATGAAAACGGACCTCGTCACCCACATGGTCGGGGAGTTCCCCGAGTTGCAGGGAACGATGGGACGCATCTACGCGCGCATCGAGGGAGAGGACGACGAGGTGGCCCTCGCCATAGAGGAGCACTACCTTCCCACGGGCGGCAACGGCAGCCTGCCCCGCACATCGACGGGCGCCATCGCCGGCATAGCGGACAAGATCGACTCCATCGTCTCCTTCTTCTCCGTCGGGATCACCCCCACGGGCAACCTCGACCCCTATGCCCTCAGAAGGCAGTCGCTGGGCATCATCAAGATAGCCATAGACAGGAAGATGCACCTGCCCCTCACGACGCTCGTCGAAAGGGCCTTCGAGGCGGGAGGGAACATCCCGAAGAGGCTCACCCTCGAAGAGACGAAGGCCTCTCTCCTGGAGTTCATCGCCACGCGGTTCAAGTTCTCCATGTTGGAGGAGAACCACAATCAGGATTTCGTTGAAAGTGTCCTTCCCTGCGTCACGAGCGACATATACGATGGCTACATGCGGCTCGTCTCCCTGGAGACCCAGAGGTCCATGGAGGATTTCGAGCGCCTCATGGTGGGCTTCCGGCGCGTCTTCAACATCACCAAGCAGATCACGGAAGAGATGACCGTCGATCCCGCCCTTCTCGCGCTTGAGGAAGAGAAAAACCTCTTCGAACTCTACGCCGCACGGAAGGACAACTTTTACGGACTCATGGAGAAACGCGACTACGATGGGGCCCTCGCGGTCCTCGTCGGTTTCAAGGAAACCATCGACAACTTCTTCGACAAGGTCTTCGTCATGGACAAGGACGAGGCCGTGAAGTCGAACAGGCTGGCACTTCTCACGCATCTCAGGAACATGTTCCTGACCTTTGCTGATTTTTCAAAGATACGCTTCGAATAAGGAGGAAATATGGCAAAAAGCAATAAATTCGTCTACTTCTTCGGCGGAAAGAAGGCCGAAGGCAACCTCAAGCTCAAGAACCTCCTCGGCGGGAAGGGTGCCGGCCTCGCGGACATGGTGAACCTGGGCATACCCGTGCCGCCGGGCTTCACCATCACCACCGACGTCTGCACGCTCTTCTACAAGGCCGGCATGAAGCTCCCCAAAGGCCTTGAGAAGGAGGTCGCCGAGAACATCAAGAAGGTGGAAAAGATCATGGGCGCGAAGTTCGGCGATCCCAGGAACCCCCTTCTCTTCTCCGTCCGGTCCGGCGCCCGGGTCAGCATGCCGGGCATGATGGACACCGTCCTCAACCTGGGCCTCAACGAAAAGACCGTCGAAGGCCTCGCGAAGCTCACGAAGAACCCCCGCTTCGCCTATGACTGTTATCGCCGGTTCGTCCAGATGTACGGCGATGTGGTCCTCGGCCTTAAACCCGCGAACGAACACGAGCACGACCCCTTCGAGGTGATCATCGACAGAAAGAAGAAAGCGAGAAAGATCACCTCCGATACGGACCTCACCGTCGACGACCTCAGGGACCTCGTCAAGGAGTTCAAAAAGGCCATCAAGCAGAGGCTCGGCGTGTCCTTTCCCGAGGACCCCATGGAACAGCTCTGGGGCTCCATAGGGGCCGTCTTCAAGTCCTGGAACACCGACAGGGCCGTCGCGTACCGCCAGCTCAACGACATCCCCGGCGACTGGGGGACCGCCGTCAACGTGCAGTGCATGGTCTTCGGTAACATGGGCGAGGACTGCGGCACCGGCGTCGCCTTCACGAGGAACCCGTCATCGGGCGACAACGAGTTCTACGGAGAGTACCTCATCAACGCGCAGGGCGAGGACGTCGTGGCCGGCATCAGGACGCCGTTGCCCATCAACAAGAAACAAAAGACCGACAGATCCGTCAAGTCCCTCGAAGAGGTCTGGCCGGACATATACAAACAGGTCATCAAGATAAGGAACACCCTGGAGAAGAACTATCGCGACATGCAGGACGTGGAGTTCACCATCCAGAACAAAAAGCTCTGGATGCTCCAGACGCGCACCGGCAAGCGCACCGCCTTCGCGGCATTCAAGATCGCCGTTGACATGGTCAAGGAGAAGCTCATCACGAAGGAAGAGGCCCTGATGAGGGTGGAACCGGACCAGCTCAACCAGTTATTGCGTCCCATCTTCGACCCGAAAGAGAAGGACAAGGCCTTGAAGGCCGGCAACCTTGTCTCGAAAGGACTCAACGCAGGTCCCGGCGCGGCTTCCGGCAAGGTCGTCTTCAACGCGCAGGATGCCGAGGCCTGGGCCGCGCGGAAGGAAGAGGTCATCCTCGTCCGCATCGACACATCCCCCGAAGACATCCGCGGCATGAACGCCTCCCAGGGTATTCTCACCTCCCGCGGCGGCATGACGTCCCACGCCGCCCTCGTGGCGCGCCAGATGGGGAAAGTCTGCGTGGCCGGCTGCGGCGACCTCGATATCGACTACGCGAAAAAGGTCATCAGGGTCAACGGGAAGACCATCAAGGAAGGTGAGTACGTCTCCATCGACGGAACGACGGGAGAGGTCTTCGCGGGCCAGATCAAGACCAAGCCCTCGGAAGTCCTTCAGGTCATGATCGACAAGACGTTGAAGCCCTCAAAGTCGCAGATCTATCAGGATTTTGCCCTCCTCATGAAATGGGCCGACGAGGCCCGCAGGCTCGGCATCAGGACAAACGCCGACCAGCCCGGCCAGGCGGCGGTGGCCGTTTCCTTCGGCGCTGAGGGTATTGGCCTTTGCAGGACGGAGCACATGTTCTTTGAGGGCGACCGCATCGACGCCGTCCGGGAGATGATCATCGCCGATGACGAGGCGGGAAGAAGAAAGGCGCTGGCAAAACTGCTGCCCTACCAGAAGAAGGATTTTGTCGGCCTCTTCACGGTCATGAAAGGCCTTCCCGTGACCGTAAGGACCCTCGACCCGCCACTCCACGAATTCCTCCCTCACACCGAGAGAGAGACGCGGGAACTCGCCAGGAAGATGGGTATCTCCTATGAAAAGGTCCTCGCCAAGGTGGAAAGCCTCCACGAGGCAAACCCCATGCTCGGGCACCGCGGCTGCCGCCTCGGCATCGTCTTCCCCGAGATCACCGAGATGCAGGCCAGGGCGATCTTCGAGGCCGCCTGCGAGGTGAAGAAGAAAGGCATCAACGTGAAGCCCGAGGTCATGATACCGCTCGTCGGCAACGTCCACGAGCTCAAGCTTCAGAAGGCGATCGTCGAAGACGTCGCCAACGAGATACTGAAGAAGAACAAGGTGAAGATCGATTACATGATCGGCACCATGATCGAGATACCCCGGGCGGCGATCACCGCCGATGAGATCGCTCAGGAGGCGCAGTTCTTCTCCTTCGGGACGAACGACCTCACCCAGATGACCCTCGGCATGAGCCGTGACGACGCCGGCAAGTTCCTGAGCGACTACGTCAAAAAAGAGATCTACACCTTTGACCCCTTCCAGAGGATCGATGAGGGCGGTGTGGGAAGGCTCATAGAGCTCGGCGTGGCCCTTGGCCGCGGCGTCCGCAAGAACCTCAAGATCGGGATCTGCGGCGAGCATGGCGGCGAACCGAATTCCGTCGAGTTCTGCCACAGGACGGGCTTTGACTACGTGAGCTGTTCGCCCTTCCGCGTCACGATAGCAAAACTGGCAGCCGCCCGGGCAGCCCTGAAGGAGAAACAGGCAAAACCGAAAAAAGCGGCAAAGAAAAAATAATGTCCTTTCGGCAGGCCCCGCGGGTCTTATCGGACCCGCGGGCCTGTTCTTTTCATCCCCGCGCGCCGACCAGCGTGTCCCGCGTATCCCACCCCACTACTTCCATGTTCTTTTTCCCCTTCCATCTCCTTGTTGTTGTTAAACATTCCGCCACCTGGCCGATAACACTTACAGTCCCATACGCAGGTCCCGAAGGAAGCCGCGCAAACCGGCCCTTGACTGCAGGAGTACCGTTGGAGTTCAATGAAAAGATTCTTGTCATCTCTGCGTGAAGATCCCGAGAAGACCGCGGCACAGTGCGTCCAGCGCCTGTGGCAGGCGACAGGAGAAAGTCCCGCTGAAGCGGGAAAGTGCACCGCCTTGGCCCGCCTGCTTGTCGACGGGCTTGCCGACAGCGTGGAGGCGATGGATCCGGGAAGGTTCATGGATTCCATCGATGCCTGCCGACCCGATCACGCAACCATGCCGGGCCCATCCCCGTTCCCTCTTTCCGGCATCATAGCCACCCTGGAGGAGATGGTCACGGAGCAGGAGTTCGATGCGGAACAGGCCCGATTCCTCTGGAGGCTTTTTTGCATGGCCCGGGGGAAGACCACCGCCGCGGCCGTCTCGAGCGTCTCTGAGGACGAAAGTGAACCCGAGATCACCCTTGCGGAACTAAAAAGAGAGGTCGCCGAGAGAAGAAGGGCCGAGAAGGAGCTCCGGGAAAGCGAACGCCGCTTCCGCGATATCGCCGAGTTTATTCCCCAGATCATCTTCGAGATGGACGCCGACTGCCTGTTGACCTTTGTCAACAGGCAGGCCTACGACATCTACGGATATACCCCCCGCGACGTCAAGAAAGGCGTCATGGGCCTCGATCTCGTCCACCCCTCAGACCTCCCGAGGATCAGACAGACCCTTCAGGCGATAGCCGAGGGAAAACCCTCCACGGGCAGCGAGTTCACCGCCGTCAGGAAAGACGGCAGCACCTTTCCCGTCATAGCCCACGTCGCGCGCATCATGAAAGGCGGGAGACTCGCCGGGTGGCGGGGCATCATCGTCGACATAACCGAGAGGAAACAGGCCGAGGAAAAGCTTAAGGAGAGCGAGCGGAAGTTCCGGGACATCGCCGAGCTCTCTCCGCAGGTCATCTTCGAGCAAGGTCCGGACGGCGTCGTCACCTACGCCAACAAGCGGGGGCTTGAACTCTTCGGCTACACCGAGGCGGACCTCACCTCCGGCGCCGTGATGGGGATGGACCTTTTCCCCGAACACGAACACGCCAGAGTGCGCGAAAACCTCGCGAAGATGATTGCCGGGGAAAGGGAGACCACGGGCAACGAATACACGGCGAGAAGGAAGGACGGCAGCACCTTCCCCGCGATCATCTATACCATCGCCATCTTCAGCCAGGACAGATTGACGGGCCTGCGCGGTGTCCTTGTCGACACCACGGATCTGAAAAAGGCCGACAGGGAGCTCCGCGAACGGGAACGAAGATTCAGGGACCTCGCGGAATCCGTCCCCCAGGTCATCTTCGAGATGAACGAGACGAGGAGGATCACCTTCGCCAACAGGCAGGCCTTCCAGATATTTGGATACGACGAAGAAGACCTCTCGCGGGGCATCGACGCCTTTTCCCTCTTTGTACCGGAGCAGCTTCCTGCCATGAGTGAGAACCTCCGAAGGATAGCACGGGGGGAGGCTTCCACGGGCAATGAGTACACCGCCCTGAGAAAGGACGGGACCTCATTCCCCGTTATAATCCACGTCGCGCCTATCCTGGATGAGGGCCGTCTCGTTGGTTTCAGGGGGATCATCGTCGACATCACTGAACGGAAGAAGGCCGAGGAGGAGCTTCGGGAAAGCAGGCAGTTCTTACAGGACATCGCCGACCGCATCCCCGGCGTCATCTACCAGTTCTACGCGAAACCCGGCGGAGAGATGGGCCTTTCCTACATCAGCCGGACCGCAAAGGAGCTCTTTGGCATCGAAACCGACACGTCCCGCCCCTTCGAACGGTTCCTCGAAGGGCTCAGCCCCGACTGCCGGGAGGCGCTCCTCGATTCGATCAGTGAGGCCGTCGCGAAGGAACAGGACTGGCAGTTCGAAGGCGACTTCATAAAACCTGCGGGAGAGGTCATGTCCTTCGCCGGCGTGTCTCGTCCCTCACGGGTCGGCGACACCCTGAGGTTCAACGGGGTGCTCCTCGATATAACATCGCGCAAGCGCGCGGAAGAACAGCTCAGGGAGAGCGAGCGGAAGTTCCGGGACATAGCGGAGCTCATGCCGCAGGTGATCTTCGAGATCGACCCGAAAGGCTCCGTCATCTTCGTGAATAAACAGGCCTTTGAGTTCTTCGGATACAAAGAGGATGACCTTCCCGAGGGGTTCAATTGCTTCGACCACATAGCTCCGGAAGACCGCTCGAGGGCCATTGCGAACCTTCAAAAGGCAGCCGAAGACGGCCCTTCGGTCGGCAATCAGTACGCGGCCGTAAAGAAGGACGGGAGCCGATTCCCCATCATCATCTACGTCACGAGGATCATAAAGGACGGCAGGCTCACGGGCTACCGGGGGATCATCATAGACATATCGGAGCGCACCCGCGCCGAGGAGGCCCTCAAGCAGGGTGAAAAGCGCCTCCGGCAGATCATCGACCTCGTGCCCCATTTCATCTTCGCCAAGGACATCGATGGAAGGTTCATCCTTGCCAACAAGGCCGTCGCTGACAACTACGGCACCACGGTGGAAGGTCTGATCGGCAGGATGGATGCCAGCTTCTCGCCATCCGATGAAGAGGTGAGGCATTTCAGGAACGACGACCTCGATGTGATGATCACAGGCAGGAGGAAATATATCCCCGGCGAGTCCATCACCGACGCGCAGGGGAATGTGCGCTATCTCGAGACCGTCAAGATCCCTTTCACATTCTCGGGAACTCAAACCCCCGCCGTCCTGGGCGTGTCCGTGGACATCACGGAACGCATGGAGGCTGAGCGCGCCATTGCCCGGTCCGAGCAGGAACTCAGGACCATCATCGCCGCCTCGCCCATCGGCATCGGCCGGATCCGCGACAGGATCATAGAGTGGGTGAACGAAGCGATGTGCAATATCACCGGGTACGCGATAGACGAACTCACCCGGACGAGCACTCGCATACTCTATGAGAAGGGATCGGAATTCGACCGGGTCGGAGCGTTGCTCTATCGGGACTTCCAGGGAGAGACAAAATGGGTGAGGAAGGACGGGCAGGTGCTCGACGTGCTTGTCCAATTGTCGCCGATGGAAGGTGGGGCCTACATCTTCACCACAACCGACATCACCCGGCTGAAACGGGCCGAAAGCACGCTGAAATTCACCCAGTTCTCCGTCGACAACGCCGTGGACAGCATCTACTGGATCGACAACACCGGGAGCATCGCCTACGTGAACAACAGTGCGTGCCTCTCTACAGGGTACGACCGCCACGAGCTTCTCTCCATGAAGATCTACGAGATCGAACCGGACCGTCCGGCTCGGGATTGGCCCCGGTACTGGCGGAACATCGTCGAAAAAGGCTCCGAGCAGTTTGAATCCGTGTACCGCAGGAAGGACGGGACCACGTTCCCCGTCGAGGTAAGCGTCAGCTACCTTCCATACGATGAGTTCGAATACGTCTGCGCCTTTTCCCGGGACATCACGGAGCGCAGGAAGGCCGAGGAGGCCCTGAAAGAGAGTGAAGAGCGATGGCAGTTCGCCCTCGAAGGCGCCGGTGACGGTCTGTGGGACTGGAACGCGCAGGCCGGCACGGTCTATTTTTCCGGGCAATGGAAGGAGATGATCGGCTATGCGGACAAGGAGATCGGCGATTCCATCGAGGAGTGGGACACACGCCTGCACCCTGACGACAGGGATGATGTCCATGCCCGGCTCGAAGACCACCTGGAAGGCAGGTCATCCGTCTACATCAGCCAGTACCGGATGCGGTGCAAGGACGGCACCTACAAATGGATACTCGACAGGGGCAAGGTCATACGGTGGACCGGGGACGGCAGGCCGCTTCGCGTCATAGGGACCCACACGGACATAACGGAACACAAGAGGACCGAGGAGCGGCTGCGCCTCGACGAATCGCGGACGGAGGCCCTCCTCAGGATCCACCAGATGGGCAACCGGCCCCTGGAGGAGATAACCGCCTTCACACTCGAGGAATCGATCCGGTTCACGAAGAGCGCCATAGGCTATCTCGCGTTCCTCAACGACGACGAATCCGTTCTCACCATGCATTCCTGGTCGAAGAAAGCCATGGAGGAATGCCGCATCCAGGACAAACCCATTTCCTATCCCCTTGAGACAACCGGCATGTGGGGAGACCCGGTGCGTAGACGCAGGCCGATCATCACCAACGATTACGCCGCCCCGGGCGTTACCCGCAAAGGCCATCCCGAGGGCCATGTGGAGGTGAGGCGACACCTGGGCGTCCCCATCTTCGACGGGGAGAGGATCGTCGCCGTCATCGGTGTGGGCAACAAAGAGAACGAATACGGGGAATCGGATATCAACCAGTTACAGCTCATGGCGCAGGGAATGATCCGGCTCTTGAAACAGAAGGCGGCCCAGGAGGCCCTGAGCGTATCCGAGTCCCGCCTGCGGGCGGTCATCGACAGCGCCCGGGACGCCATTTTCATCAAAGACAGGGACCGCCGCTACATCGTCGCCAATGGGGCCATGTCGGAACTCTTCGGCATTCCCATGCAAAAGATACTGGGCGCTACCGACCGGGAATTGTTCCCCGACAAAACGGCCGACCACATCGAAACGGTCGATGGCCGCGTGCTTAAGGGCGAGACGATCGAGGAAGAAATGGCACGTCCCGTGGCCGCCACAGTCTATGTCTTTCACACCATCAAGGTCCCTCTGAAGAACGACCGCGGCGAAATAACGGGCCTGTGCGGCATTGCCCGGGATATCACGGAACGCAAGCACCTCGAGTCCCAACTCCTGCAATCGCAGAAGATGGAGGCCGTGGGGACACTTGCGGGAGGGGTCGCGCATGATTTCAACAACCTCCTGAGCGCCATCATGGGATACGCAAGTCTCCTGCAAATGAAGATGGACAAGGAAAATCCTCTTTACGGCTACGCCTCCCAGATACTCGTCTCTTCCGAAAAGGCGGCCAATCTCACCCAAAGCCTCCTTGCCTTCTCAAGGAAACAGGTCATCAACCTCAAGCCCGTGGTCATAAACGATACCGTGGAAAAGCTGCACCGCCTTCTCGAGCGGCTCATACCGGAAGACGTGGAATTCAGGATACACAGGAATTCAGAACGCCTCGTCGTCATGGCGGACCCTGGTCAACTCGACCAGGTGATCATGAACCTCGTCACGAACGCCCGCGACGCCATGCCCCGGGGAGGGAAGCTGACGATCACCGTCGACAGGGCCACCGTGGGCAATGAGTTCATCACAACGCACGGGTACGGCAGAGCGGGGGAGTACGCCCTCATAGCCATCTCGGATACAGGCATCGGCATGGATAGCAGGGTGTTGGAAAAGATCTTCGAACCCTTTTTCACCACCAAGGGGGTCGGACGGGGCACCGGCCTCGGACTCGCCATCGTCTACGGCATCATCAAGCAGCACAATGGCTACATAGACGTCACGAGCCGTCCCGGTGAGGGAAGCGTCTTCTGCGTGTACCTCCCCCTTGTGTGGCTGGAACCGGCGCGTGAGGAAAGGTCGGCCGCCATCATCGGCGGCACGGAAACCGTCCTCATCGCCGAGGACAACGCCGACCTCTGCCAACTCTCCGTCCAGGTCCTTCAGGACCACGGATACACGGTCCTCGCTGCCAACGACGGCGCAATGGCCGTCGAAACCTTCCGAAGACACAGGGGCGAGATCTCCCTCGTCATCCTCGACGTCGTCATGCCCAGGATGAACGGCAAGGAGGCCTGCGAGGCCATACGCCTCATCGACCCGTCCACCAGGGTCATCTTCACGAGCGGGTACACGGACGACATAATCCAGGAAAAAGGCATGCTCAACGAAGAATACGACTTCCTCGGCAAACCCATAACCCCGGCAACCCTCCTCAGAAAGATAAGGGAAGTGCTGGACAGGAAGTAAAGACGGTTCCAGAGTTCAAGAGTTCAAGAGTAAAAAGCAAAAGATGAGGAGATGGTCCGTTGCGCTGCGTCCGGGAAAACGGAGATCCCGTACCGCGCTGTCCGCCCTCTTTCTTTGTCTTTGCCCTTGAACTCTGGAACCATCTTTACGCCTTTTTCATCTTGTGCTTGATGATCTCGATGACGCCGGGCATGACGGAGAGGATGATGATGGCGAAGATGACGAGGGTGAAGTTGTGCTTCACCATGGGAATATTGCCGAAGAAGAAGCCGGCGTAGGCGAAGGCCCCTATCCAGAGGATGCCGCCGATGACGTTGTAGCTTATGAATTTGCCATAGGTCATGCTGCCGATGCCGGCGACGAAGGGTGCGAAGGTCCGGATGATGGGCACGAAACGGGCTATTATGATCGTCTTGCCGCCGTACTTCTCGTAGAACTCGTGGGTCCTGTCCAGGTACTTCCGGTTCAGGAAACGCACGTTCTCGTTATGAAAGACCTTTGGACCCACGTAGCTCCCTACCCAGTAATTGACGGTATCGCCCAGCACGGCCGCTATCGAGAGAAGGACAAAAAGCCAGAATATGTTGAAATCACCGCGGGCGGCGAAGGCCCCGGCGGCAAAGAGAAGGGAGTCTCCGGGAAGCAGCGGCGCGACCACAAGGCCCGTCTCAGAGAATATGATGAGAACGAGGATGAGATACGTCCAAAGCCCGTAGCTCCGTATGAGTTCGCTCAGGTGGACGTCTATGTGGATGACGAAATCGAGCACCATCTTGACGAGTTCGAACACGCTATACATCCCTCCTGAGTCGGTTTAGCCGGGAAAATTCCCTGTATACTACACTTTTGCCCCCTCTTGAGTCAATGAATTGGTGCAGACGCCATCTTCTTGTGATTGCCCGAACGCTGTCTTATACTGTTTACACGCTGCGATTCAGCAGAAGGAGAACAGGATGCCCGAAAAAATAGAGCTCCCCATCACCGGCATGAACTGCGCGGCGTGCGCTGCCCGCATAGAGAAGGTGCTCAACAAGATGGAAACGGTCCAGGAGGCGCGCGTCAACTTTCCCCTCAAGAAGGCGGTCATCCTTCCGAAGACCGGCCTCGAGCTGAAGGATGTGGTCTCCCTCATCCGCGACATCGGGTACGACGTGGACATGGAGGCCGATGTCACGGTCCGGGCACGGAAGGAAGAGACAGAGCTCAGGAGGGATTTCAGCTGGGCGATATCGCTTACCGTCCCCATCATGGTCTTCTCCATGTGGATGGCACTGCCCTGGAACAACGTCATCCTCCTCGTGCTCACCATCCCCGTCCAGTTCTATTTCGGCCTGAGGTTCCACGCGTCGGCCCTTATCAATCTCAAGCACTTCACCGCCGACATGAACACCCTCATATCCGTGGGTACATCTGCAGCGTTCTTCTACAGCGCCTTCGTCACCTTCTTCCCCCACGTGGTGCGCGCCGCCGGCGTGTCGGCCATGACCTATTTCGACTCCAGCGCCATGATCATCTCTCTTATCCTCCTCGGCAGGTATTTCGAGTCAAAGGCCAAGACACGGACCTACACGGCGATCAAGCTCCTCTACGAGCTCTCGCCCAAGGAGTGCGTGCTCCTTAAGGACGGCGTCGAAACACGGGTCCCCACTGATGCCCTCGAGGTGGGCGACACGGTACTTATACGGCCCGGAGAGAAGGTCCCCATCGACGGCGTCGTACTTACCGGCAGCACCTATGTCGATGAGTCGATGATAACAGGCGAGAGCATGCCTGCGCACAAGAAACCTGATGACGAGGTGATAGGCGGGACCATCAACGGCAAGGGCTCGGTCACCGTCAGGACAACAAGGACCGGCTCCGACACGGTCCTCGCCAGGGTCATACGCCTCGTGGAGGAGGCACAGTTCACGAAGGCGCCTGTGCAGCGCCTCGCCGACAGGGTGGCGGGTGTCTTCGTCCCCAGCGTTATCATCGTGGGCATCTGCGCTTTCCTGGTCTGGTTCTTCTTCGGCCCTGAACCGAGGATAACAAACGCGATCCTATCCTTTGTGAGCGTCCTCATTATCGCATGCCCCTGCGCGCTGGGGCTTGCCACCCCAACGGCCATCATGGTCGCCACCGGGGTCGGCGCGAGAAGGGGGATCCTGATCAAGAGCGCCGAGGCCCTGGAACTCACCAACAGGGCGAGGAACGTCCTCTTCGATAAGACGGGCACCCTTACGGAAGGCGTCATCGTCCTTGCCGACGTCATACCGCTTGCGTCCTCCGACGAGAAAGAGGTTCTCCGGATCGCCTTTAACCTGGAGAAACAGTCCGAGCATCCCTTTTCCGATGCCCTGAGGAAAAAGGCCCAGGAATCGGGCATACCCTCCCTTGACGTAACTGATTTCGAGGCGGTCATCGGCAGGGGTATCAAAGGGAGGATCGGGGGAGCCGATTACCGGATGGGGAACAGGACCTTCTACGAGGAGGAAGGGCACATTCTCGACAACAGGACCCGGGACCTTTACGAGGAGAAGGAGCGGTCCGCCGCCTCGCCGGTCCTCCTGTGGAGCGAGACGGGGCTCATGGCCATCCTCACCTTCAGCGACAGGGTTCGGGAAGAGTCTATCGAGGTGGTGCGAAAACTCAGGGAGATGAATGTGGAGCCCGTCATGATCACCGGCGACAGTGAGAACGGGGCGAGGACCATAAGCGGGCGGCTCGGCATCGAGCGCTACTTCCATCGCGTCCTTCCCGACGGGAAGGCGGCCATCGTCGAGGAGTTCAGGAAGAAGGGAGTGACCGTAATGGTCGGGGACGGCATCAACGATGCCCCATCGCTCGCCGCGGCGGACATCGGCGTCGCCATGGGTAAAGGAACGGACATTGCCATCGAATCGGCGGACGTGGTGCTCATGAAAGGCCACCTGTCCCGACTCGTCAGCCTTATCAGGCTCTCCCGGAAAACCATGCGCGTCATCAAGCAGAACCTTTTCTGGGCGTTCATCTACAATGTCCACGGCATCCCCATCGCCTTCGGCGCGCTCTACCCCTTCTTCGGCATAAGGCTGGAGCCCGTCTTCGGCGCCGTGGCCATGGTCATAAGTTCCATATCGGTGGTGAGCAATTCGTTGAGGCTGAAGTTCTTTAAGGACTGAGAGACGGCTTGAACCGCTTGAATCGCTTGAGCCGTTTAAGCGTTAGAGACCAAAGACAAGGAAGGAACAGGGACTGAAACAATCATTTTGGGAAAGGACAGAGATGAAAGACGAAGGATTGCAGTTCATTGTGAGGCCCATAGGGGTTATCCATTCTCCTTTCAGAACGAAGGAGGAGACACCGATACAGGGGAGGTTCCGGCCGGACGCGGTGGGTTCCATAGAGATCTATGAGGAATACCGTGAAGGGCTCAAGGATATCGAGGGGTTCTCCCACATATTCCTCATCTACCCCTTTGACAGGGCAGGTCGGGTCGAACTGGTCCGGCCTGTTCTTCTCGATGATGAACCACACGGAATATTCGCCTGCCGCTATCCGGCGCGGCCTAACTGCCTCGGACTCACCATCGTGGAGCTTATCGGAAGAAACGGCAGCACGCTCGAGGTCGCGGGCATAGATGTCCTCGACGGCACGCCGCTTGTCGACATCAAGCCCTACGTCGCCCGCTTCGATTGTTTCCCGCACGCGAAGGAGGGATGGTTCAAGGGCAAGGAGAACAGACCGAAACCGAAGGGAAGGGAATGAACACGTCACCGCAGCCGCTTGAATCGCCTGACAGGCCCCTGGCAATGTCGGTCCCCGGTCCGGCTTCCGTTCCAGTCCGTCAGTCCTTCACAGTTCCAGTCCGTCAGTCCGGCGAAGGCCGGAATCCAGGAAGAGTCCTGTTGAAGCAGAAAGCCCTCAAAAGGATACGGCAGGAACAGTGGAATGCGGGAGGTATTGTCGGATCTTTCACCATTCAGTGGTCATCTACTGCCAGTCTTTCCTGGATTCCGGCCTTCGCCGGACTGACGGGGGAGGAAGAAAGGCGGTCGGGATGACAAAAAGAGGGGCTTGTCGAGAGCCTGTTGAGAGTTAAGGAAATCCTTTCGGGCAAATGAGAGCTCGCCGCTGTCCCGACAGGGGCTGAATGACCGGGGGAGAAGGGATATTACATGGATCACAAGAATGATCGTTTTATCTGCGGGAAGGAACTCATCTATCTTGACGGGAACGAGTAGCTCGCATGCTTCTACTGTGGTCAGGTGCGTGCCGCAAATGCCAGGCGAAGAACCCCGTTTTGATGTACCCGCACCTTCTGCGCATTGAAATTCCCGTCGATATTGGGTAACATAAGACACTCCAATGCAGAACCAGGCCATCCATCCGCGGGCGGGCGAGAACCGGCACCGTGCTGTCGACGACATCAGGTCCGTGATCAAATCCCTGGGACTTGTCTTCGGGGACATCGGAACCAGCCCCATCTACACCCTGACCGTCATTTTCTTGCTCCTCAAGCCGACGGTCGACAACGTCATGGGCGTCCTTTCCCTCGTGGTATGGACCCTGATAGTCCTGGTATCCGTCGAGTACGCGTGGCTTGCCATGAGCCTCGGCGAAAAGGGCGAGGGAGGGACGATCATTCTCAGGGGCCACCTGATCCGACTTCTGAAGAGGGGAAGAGGGGCGGTCTTCGTGACCATTCTGGCCTTCATCGGCATATCTCTCCTTGTCGGCGACGGCGTCATCACTCCCGCGATAAGCATACTCAGCGCCGTGGAGGGCATTCTCCTCATCCCCGGACTGCACAACACGGAGCGTACCACGCTCATCCTCATCGCCGGAGCGATCGCCATAGCGCTCTTCGCCTTCCAGAGGAAGGGCACGGGGAAGGTCGCGGGAGCCTTCGGGCCCCTCATGCTCCTGTGGTTCCTGGTCCTGGCCGTCTCCGGCGTGGCCTCGATCATCAGGTTCCCCTCGGTGTGGAAGGCCATCAATCCCTGGCATGCCGTCACCTTCCTGTACGAGAACGGTGCCGCGGGCTTCTTCGTGCTCTCCGAGGTCATCCTCTGCGCGACTGGGGCAGAGACACTCTATGCGGACATGGGCCACCTCGGGAGAAAACCCATCATCCAGGCGTGGTGTTTCGTCTTTCTCGCCCTCGTACTCAACTACCTCGGGCAGGGCGCGTTCATCTTGAGCAATCCGGCGGAGTCAAGGAACGTCCTCTTCGGCATGGCATTCTACCAGTCCTCCCTGCTCTATATACCCTTTCTCGTGCTCTCCATCCTGGCAACCATCATCGCGTCCCAGGCGATAATCAGCGGCATGTTCTCCATCGTCTATCAGGGGATCAACACACGGCTCATGCCCATGTTCAGGGTCGAGTACACATCGCCGGAACTGAGGTCCCAGATATACATAGGGTTCGTCAACTGGTTCCTGCTCCTGTCCGTCCTCTTCATTATCTTCCAGTTCGGGGAGTCAAAGGAACTCGCCGCCGCGTACGGCCTTGCCGTTACCGGGGACATGACGATCACGGGGATACTCATTACCTCCATTTTCTGGCTGAGAAAGGATTACTGGAAATCCTTGATAGCATTCCTCGTCACCATCGTCGACGTTGTCTTCCTGACGTCCAACATATACAAGATACCCCACGGGGGGGTACTGGTCGCTCGTTATTGCCGCCGTTCCCCTCGTCATGATCCTCATCTACACGGCCGGTCAGAGGAAGCTTTACCGCAATGTCCGTCCCTTGAAGCTGGATGTCTTCCTTTACAGCTACAACGAGGTCTATCAGGTCGTCAACAGGATTAAAGGCACGGCTCTGTTCTTTGCCCGCACCACGAAGAAGATCCCCGCCTACATCGTGCATACCATGTTCATGAACAATATCGTCTACGAGGAAAACATCCTCGTTTCCATCACGACCCTCGATGAACCCTTCGGGCTCACGAGCTTCTTCAAGGACGACCTCGCCCCGGGCCTGAGGTCCTTCGAGATACAGATGGGATACATGGAAGTGGTCGATATAGGGCAGATACTGAAAGAAGCCGGCATAACCGGTGAAAAGGGGATCTTTTACGGGCTCGAGGAGATCTATACGAGAAACGTGCTGTGGAAGCTATTCTCCATAATGAAAAAGCTGGCGCCGCCTTTCGTCCAGTTCCATGATCTGCCTTCCAACAAACTCCACGGTGTCACCACCAGGATAGAGATATAGGAAAGGCGGATCCGGGGTTCCTGGGCGCAAACACCCTCTACCGCCGGCGACCTAGTCCGGCGTCCCGATGACGCGATAGGTCGCCACTTTGATCCTGTCGTTAACCAGGAACCAGGCAAATGCATACCCCCACACCGCGAGCGCCCAGCCCCAGCCGATGGGAGTCATGAGTATCCCGTAGACTGCAAATATCGTCGCCACCAACTGGGTGCCGATCACCGCCACAAGGAGAATGTTTGCAGGACGGTGGCTCCACAAGGGCCCCCGTGTACGGGTGATGAATATCGTCATATGCCCCGCTACGGACAGTTTCAGATACATTAACGTCTGGATGACATCCCGGCTGAGATGAAATACCCGCTCTCCAAGATAGAACAGTCCGAAGGTGGCAACCACCCCGGCAAAACCCAGCACGGTAGCTATACTCAATACCGCGGGCATATTCCAGGCCTCCGGCCTGTCCGCATAGCGAACGTTGTCATATGCGATGGACAGGATCGCACCGTCGTTGAGCAACGCGAGGAGCACTATCATGACAGCGGTGACAGGATAAAAATTGAATACCAGGATGGATAAGGTCATGAACAGCAGGACCCGGATGGTTTCCGTTATCCGGTATATCGCGTAGCTGTTCATTCTCTGGAATATCTTGCGGCTTTCCTTGATGGCATCGACGATCACCGAAAGGCCCGGGGTCATGAGCACGATATCAGCCGCCGCACGCGCAGCGTCTGTCGCACCGGAAACGGCGATGCCGCAGTCCGCTTTCTTGAGGGCGGGAGCGTCATTCACCCCGTCGCCCGTCATGCCCACGATGTGCCCCCGCTGCTGCAGGACATCGACAATATGGAACTTATGTTCGGGAAACACCTGTGAGAAACCGTTGGCCTCTTCGATCAATTCGGCAAGCCGCGCAGTCTCGTTGTGACGGGTGTCGCCAAAGCCGCTTGCGTCGAGAATATTCGCCCCCAACCCAAGTTGACCCGCAATCTCTTTGCCTATGGCAAGTTGGTCGCCCGTGACCATTTTCACCTTCACCCCCATCCGGCGCGCCGTCGCAATGGTCGATGCCGAGTCTTCCCGGGGAGGATCGAAAAGCGGCAGGACACCGAGGAAACGCCATCGGCCTTCCTCGTCGGTCCTTGCCACCCCCAGTGAACGAAAACCCCGCGCGGCGAACTCATTTATCGCCTTCTCGACGGCGGGTTTCACCCTGTCCGCGTTGTCCGCCAGCTCCATGATGACCTGGGGCGCTCCCTTCGTGGTCTTGAACGTGGTGCCGTCGGGACCCGTGACGGTCGCTTCCGTCCGTTTGTGCACGGGGTCGAAGGGCTGAAAATGAGCTGTTCTATAGCCCTTTAGAACCGTGTCATCCTCTAGGCCGCCTATGACCGCGAGATCGATGGTATCCTGGTCTTCGGCCCGGGATGCCAGGCCACCGCAGAGGATCAACTCGTCCGGGCTCACCCCCTCGACGGTCAAGGGGTCTCCCAGGGTGAGCCTGTTCTGTGTCAGGGTCCCTGTTTTGTCCGAGCAAAGCACGTCCATACCGGCCAGTTCCTCAATGGCGACGAGACGGCTGACGATCGCCTCCTTCCGCGCCAGTAATCGAGCGCCTACGGCCATTGTCACCGACAGGACCGTGGGCATGGCGACAGGGATCGCCGCTACGGTCAGCACCAGGGCGAACTGCAGCGTCGTACCCAGCCTGTCGCCGCGGAAGAGGGCGACGATAAGGATCATGGCCACGAGGACGATGGCGATGATGATCAGGTAATTGCCTATCTTCAGGACCGCCCTCTGAAAATGGCTGACCGTGTGTGCCTCTTCCACGAGCTGGGCAGTCTTGCCGAAATAGGTATTCTTCCCGGTGCCGTAGACCAGTCCGTCGGCCTCGCCCTGTCGTATGATCGATCCGGAATAGACGGTTTCCCCTCCCTTGCGTGTCACCGGCAGAGACTCCCCCGTCAGCGCTGATTGATCCACCTCCACGGGGTCACCCATGAACAGGCGGGCATCCCCTGGAACGATATCGCCAAGACGGAGGCGTATGACATCACCGGGGACAAGCTCCCGGGCCGCCACCGTTGTCCACTCCCCCTCGCGCCGGACACGGGCCTGAATTGCGAGCCTGGCCCTGAGTGACGCGATTGCGTTTCCCGCCTGGAATTCCTCCCAGAAACCCACCGCCGCGTTGGCAACGAGAAGAACCAGAATGATGAAAAAATCGGGCCACCGGTGCACGATAGCCGACAGGATCACGGCTGCCTCGATCATCCATGGTATCGGTCCCCAGAAATAAGTCAGGAACTTGAAAAAAGGGTTCATCTTCTTCTCGGCGATCTCGTTGTACCCGTAACGCTGGAGCCTGTCCTGCGCCTCCGCCCGGCTGAGACCATCAGCAGACGATCCCAGTTTCGCTTCCAGTTCGTCGAGCGACAGGGACTGGAGATCCCCCGCCTTCCTGTTGTCATTCTTCCTCTGCATGGCCTCTTCCTCCCGTTGAAACCCTCCATATCGCGCGCCGGTGCACTGAATAAGAAACAGCAATGACGTCGGCAACTTTCGCAAATATCCCGTCAATGACCTTAGGAGAGTATAAACGCTTTCTCCAACAAGGCAACCTCCTCCTCCGCGAAGGCAGGACAGAAAGCACACCGAGACTGGGTGGCGGGGATCATTCTCATGCTCGACAAGGCACGACTTGAAGGCGGGGGCACTGTCCGTCTCCCTCGCGGAAAGGTTCACAAAAGCAGGTCACGTGGGCGGGCAGCTGAAATTGCTTCCGGAAATCGACGCCCTGCCTAACCCGAAGAAAAAGCGCATCGTCACGCCCGCCGAAGAGGGGGCGTCCAATCACTGCATCATGGAGAACCGCAGTCTCATGTCCCGGGGACTATTCGACTGGCCCGACGAGATCTTCAGGTAAAAGGGCAGCGTATCCTCATCGCGCGATAATGCCGAGAAGTCTTTTGCGGCCTTTCTCTGACAGGCCCAGCGAGTCGATCTCTTCTTCGAGTTGTGCCTTCGTGCCGTAGCGGCCAAGATATCCGTTGACCCGGGCGGCCGCCGTGGAATCGATGAAATCCTTTAGATCCGGGTAGACGGCAAGGTATTCAGCGGCTATATCGCCCACCCCCCTGAGATAGTACTTCTGATGGTAGCCCTCGGCGAGGTGGAACCGGATGAACGGCACTATCTCGGTGAATATGGTTGCCCCGGTGCGGGCCTCCTCCTGTGCCTTCATCTTCCCGGCGATCTCTCTCTGGCCGTCGTTGTGGTAGAAAACAATGGACCGGTACTGTGTCGACGGTACCTGCGTGCGGGCATCGTTCATCTTCCAGAACACGCGGAGAAGCTCTTCGTAGGATATGACGGAGGGATCGAAGTCGATCTCTATCGTCTCGGCGTGGCCTCCCAGACTGTGGTAGGTGGGGTTCTCCTTCGCGCCGCCGGCATAACCGACACGCGTCCTTATGACGCCCCGTGTGAGCCCGAACCGGGCATCGGGTCCCCAGAATCACCCGAGGGCAAGGGTCGCCGTCTCAAAACGCGCCGGCTGCTCGCGGTCAATGGGAGGTATGACCGCGTCCCGCCGTACTGCCGCTTCACTCTTCATAGTCTCCTTCCTTGCGGCCTCACTGCCGGGCTGACAGGCCCACAGGGCCATGGCCGGACCAACAGCCAGAAATAGAAGAACCGCTGTCTTCAAGAACTGTCCCATAAACGACCTTTCGAAACTATAAGCACTTTGTCGAAGAAGGCAACCCCCGTCAACCGACGGGAACAGGGCGGGCATCTTCAGGAGAAACGTCTGTTGCCATTGACCTGCTGCCGGGATAGACTATGGTCGTTTCGCCCACGGGCAAGGCGCCAGCGGCGCGCCACCCCCGGAAGACCGAACAGGGAGGTACGAAAATGGACATGACCGGCACAACCGCCCGGACACCATCAGGACACGCGCTCTCGGGACGAACCGCCATCATAACCGGCGCAAGTTCCGGAATCGGGCGCGCCACATCGCTGACACTCGCAGGAGCCGGCGCCGCCGTAGTCATCCAGGCGCGCCGCGCGGACAGCCTCGAGAACGTCGCCCGGGAGATATCCGGCCGCGGCGGAAAGGTCCTCCCCGTGATCGGCGACGCCGGCCTGGAAGCCGACATCGACCGTCTCCTCGATGAAGCCCTTGCCTGGGACGACGGCGGCCGCAGGTACGACATCGTCGTCGTCAACGCCGGCCGCGGACTCCTGGGCGGCATTCTCACGAGCGACGCCGCTCAGTGGCAGGACCTTTACCAGGTAAACGTCCTCGGCGCCACTTACATCATGCGCCGCGCCGGACAATACATGATCGAAAAGAAGGGAGGGGACATCGTCGCCATCAGCTCCGTCGCGGCAAGGAACCTTTCTCCCTTCGGCGCCTTCTACGGCTCCAGCAAGGCCGCTCTCAGTGTCATCACGGAAGCCCTCCGCCGCGACGTCGCCTCATCCGGAGTGCGTGTCACCACTGTGATGCCCGGCATAGTCCTCACCGGCTTCCAGGAGGTAGCCGGGTACAACGCGGAGAACTTCGGCAACGCCGTCGCCCCTTTCGGCAAGCTCCTCGAACCCTCGGACATAGCCGAAACCATCTGCTGGCTCCTTACCCTCCCCCCGCACGTGAACATAAACGAAATAGCCATCCGCCCCACGGGCCAGGTATACCCCTGAAGGCAAAGACTTTATCTCACGCCCGCTTCGCTCGAGGGTGCAGAGGTTTTGAGGAGAGCACGCAGAGAGAAGACTCGGCCGGATCTCGGAGCCTACCAAGATCCGGCCGTCTTTGCATCCCGCTACGCGGAAGGGAGAAAGAGAGTTTTCTTTTCAGGTGGAGCTGATGGGGGAAGGATAGGAGTTGTGGGGTGAGGTAGTGTAGGGCCTGGAGGATGATTATAGGACCTATGACTACAGGGGGGATGGGAAAGGACAGGTTGTTAAGGATAAGGATATTCTTTTCTCTCCCGCCGGGACGGCGGGACGAGAAGGCCGCCGGATCTTGGTAGGCTCCGAGATCCGGCGGCAATCTTTTCTCTCTTTTATCCTCTCTTTGCGGTCTCTGCGGACTCGAGAGAGGAGCGCAAGCGACGAACGGGCGAGAGATAACGTCTTCTCCCCTTCGCATCTTGTGGAATCGCACGAAGGTTGCTACAATGCCTGTATCACCACATCCTCAAGGAGGGGGTTACAATGAAGATTCCGGAATATATCACCAAAGCGGAGGTTCAGAAGTTTTGCAAGACCCTGAAGATCAGGGATTGGACGAAGCTGAAGACTGCGAAGATATTGCCGAAGGAAGCGAAGACGGTGCTCGCGGCAGTCAATGACACGAAGATGAGCATCGACCCCGAGGAGTTCCGCAAGGGTCTCGAGGTGGAGCTCGAGCATGGGCTGACCTTCAAGGACGCGAACGTGACGAACAATCATCCCCTTGTCACGGGCAAGATCGTCATCGCCCATCTCAAGGAATCCCTCGACTACTACAAGCTCCTCGAGGTGGCCGAATTGGAAGGCGACCTCCACAAGGCGATCGTGGCGGGCGATACGAAGAAGATCAAGAAGGAGTATAAGAAGCTCGCCCTGGCGAAGATAGCCCTGGCGAAGACCGAGGCGGCGCAGGTGAAGTGAAGACGGCTTGAGGGTGAAGACGGCTTGAGCCGCTTGAATGGCTTGAGGGTTGAGGGCTGGTCAGGTACACGGACAGCCGGTGGGGCTCGCCCGGGATTTCGGTGGTTAGAGGTCTGCCGGAGGAAGGTGACTGACTATCTTCACAAAGGATGTTTGCGATGAAGCATGTGTTGCGTATTGTCTGTGTGATGAGTTGCGTTTTGGCTTGGTGGGTTGGGGTTTCGGCCGCGGGGTTTTCGCTGCCTCTCGAGGTGTACAGGATAGGTTCGCTGAAGGATGTGCAGGCGAGGGCCGCATCAACGAACATACCCATCGTCTTCGTCTATTCCGATGAGAACACTCGGTGCGGACTTGCGCGGACGGCCACGCTGGATGTGATGGGAGAGCTCAAGGGCAGCGCCTTTGTTATCTACGTTTCAAAGAGC
This sequence comes from Deltaproteobacteria bacterium UBA1386, assembly GCA_002305765.1. Lineage (GTDB taxonomy): Bacteria > Desulfobacterota > Syntrophorhabdia > Syntrophorhabdales > Syntrophorhabdaceae > Delta-02. Next base: position 363 of record DBQU01000090.1, on the reverse strand, counting down.
GATTCGGATCGCATCCCTCAATCTGTCATCAAGGCCATGAATTCCCCTGCGGCGGGGAAGTTCATACCGAAGACCGTCGCCGTCAACCCGAAGACCGGCAAGGTCGAAATGATCATCCCCTACATAAGCGACAGGAACAAGAGAATAGAAGAGATCAGAAAAACCAAGACCCTCATGCCCAGATAATCGCATCGGCAGAGTGAACCACCCTTACCTTTTCCCTCTCAGCGGCTTGTTTTGGGCAAGCGAAAAGAGCCGCTTGAATCGCTTGACAGCCTTTTGAGAAAGCCGGCTCCCGGTCCCGTTTGTGTTCCGCCGTCATCCCGTCACAGCCTCAGTCCGTCATCCCGGCGAAGAGACTGT
>DBQU01000011.1 GCA_002305765.1 Deltaproteobacteria bacterium UBA1386 | reverse complement strand
TCCACTAAAGGCATCATAGGTCAACGATCGGCTGCAGCCATTTCCCGGAAGAGTTTTTTAGTCTTTAACTCTCAAACGGTTCAAGCGGCTCAAGCCGTTCAACCCGTCTTTTACCTTGCCAGCCTCAATATTCTGTACGCTCCCTGCAGCACGAGGATGAAGACGATGGCTCCCACGACGAGGTCGGGGATGTTCGATCTCGTCAGGTGCACGAGGATTCCGGCCGCGATGACGCCGAGATTGGCTATCACGTCCATGGATGTGAATATCAGGCTCGCCCGCATGTGGACATCGCTTTTCGATCTCTGGAGGAGAATCACGCAGATGGCGTTGGCCGCGAGAGCGAAGACGGAGACGATGATCATCGTGAGGAAATCAGGGGTTTCCCCTCGCCCGAGAAAGCGATGGATGACCTCGATGAAACCCAGCACTCCCAGTATCCCCTGGAAATAACCTGCGATCGCGGCAACCCGTCTCTTGCGGCCCGCGGCCCCTCCCACAGCGAACAGGGCGAGGGCGTAGACTATGCCGTCCGCCAGCATGTCCAGGCTGTCGGCGGCGAGCCCCATGGAGCTCGCGATGAGACCCGCGATCATCTCGACCACGAAGAAGAGAACGTTGATGAAAAGGACCTGCCAGAGGATACGGGTTTGGAGACGGTCAGCCTCCGGGTCGGCGAAAGGCTGCATCTGTTCGGAGGAGACAACGGACGCTCCGAGATGAAGGGTCTCGAGGAGATCGAGCACGTCCTCCGGGCGGCCCGTATGATATACCTCCAGCTTCCGGTTCGGTATGTCGAAAGCGAGGGCCTGTACCGAGGGCGTCCCCATGAGCTTCATCCTGATCAGCTGCTCTTCCGAGGGGCAGTCCATCTTCACTATCCGGAAGGTGGTCTTCAACCCGGTGCCTGTCATTTCTCGGCTTTTTCCAGGTCCTCGCCTGTATCCCGCGTGAGGTCCACGGTAAGATAATCCAGAGTGACCGGCAGGCCCACGTCCAGCCGCGGCACATGTTGAATGCCTATGCGGGACTCTTTGAGCGTGCAATCGATGAGGTGCCCACCTCGGCGGCGGTCTTCGGCCAGGAAATGGAGATGAAAGCCGGGGGCATTGAGGGATGCCATGAACGCCGGGGTGTAGAAACCGGCAAGAGACCCTCTCACATCGTGGAAATCAAAGATGGACTGGTCGCGGGTGGCCTCGACGAGGGGCATGTAATTCTCCGACCTCGAAGCCGCCCGGCACCGCACGTAGCTGAAGACACCATCCACACGGATGGCGTAGAGCATATTCCGGGAGGGTATGAGCCTGTCGAGAAGGGTGGCAAGGTCCGGGACATCGGAATCTCCGTTGATGTCGTCGAAAGTATCGGGGCTGAAAAAGGTCACGCAGGCAAAGGGCGATCTCTCATCGTCGCCCACGTCGTACACATTCCCGTCCGAACGTATCTGGTACACTTTGCCGTCGAGAAGGAGCATCTCCCCGTCCAGGTAGTTGAACGTCCCGAGACCGAAATCCCCATGCTGCCTGACCTCGCCTATTGTGGTGTTCTCAACGTAAAGGCCCTCCACGAGCGCGTTGATGGGGGCCGAAAGATAGACGGCGTTGCCTTCTCTTTTCGCGCTGAGGAATTGTCTTAACGCCTGTTCGATGATGTCAGCCGCTGAACACCCCGTTCGCTCCATCGCACCTGTGAGCCCGGTCAGGATATCATATGACAAAAAGAACTCGAGCTCCGTGATCTTCTCACTGCCCATGCGCGGTACCCTCTTCCCGAACAACGCTGCTCCTCCCCCGGCGGGGTTTCTTTCGCCTCCGCCTTCGTTTCTTTCGGGGAGCCTCGTCCGCTGGTGCCTCTGCCGATTCCGCCGGAGGATTCTCGAGGAGAAAGGCCTTCCACCACGTGAGAGCCGCCTGGTGTTCTCCCTCGGTTCCGGCAGCGGTCTTGAGGTGCATGACTGTTTCGGCAAACTCGGGTCTGCCGGCAAGCGTGGCGGGTCTGCGGGGCGGCATCCTGCACAGGGAGGTCTTTAGGGCAAGGATCGCGTTCAACCTGGCGCCCACACGGCCGGGGATTTGAACACCCCGCGAAATCTCCTTGAGGAAACCGGCGCAGGTCTCGTCCAACGCCTGACGCCTGGGGATACCCTCCCGGTGACGGGCCATTGCGGCCTCCTCCAGCCGGGGACCGAAGAGTGCGGCCAAAAGCAGCGCCACCGATGCCCTCTGCCCGCTTCGGACCAGTTCATCGATCCCGGCAAGGTGTCTCTCGAGCGCTTCGAAACAGCCGTCACGCTCCCGGGCCCAGCCGGCAAGGTCCGGAAAAAGAGACACGAGAAGCCCGCTCTTCTCCAGGAGCGCGAAGGTCGGGCATGCAAAACCAAGGAGGAAGAGTTTCTGTACCTCCTCGTAGAGCCGTGATGGAGAGACACGGGATATGGTGGAACACAGCTGGCGGATGCATTCCCATGCGGTCCTCTCTATGTCGAAGCCATGGGACGCGGCGAACCTCACGGCACGGAGCATCCGAACGGGGTCTTCCGTAAAACGCACCTGCGGGTCGCCGATGGAGCGGATGAGCCGGTCCTTCAGGTCGGTGAGCCCCGTACAGTAATCCACGACGGAAGCGTCCGCGATATTGTATGCCAGGGCGTTGATGGTAAAGTCGCGGCGGAGTGCGTCCTCCTCGGGTGTCCCGAAGATGTTGTCGGCGAGGACCATCCCGTTCTCATCCTTCATATGGCGGACGTGTCGCCGTCCCTGGTTCGCCTCGTCGACCTCGACTGCATCCGAAGGATCGGCGGAACGACGGAAAGTGGAAACCTCCACGATCTCGTCCTGGAAACGCAGGTGGGCCAGTCTGAACCGGCGGCCGACGAGGCGGCAATTGTGAAAGAGCCTCTTGATCTGGCCCGGCGTGGCGTTCGTGCCGATATCGAAATCCTTCGGTGTCCGCCCTAGGAGAAGGTCGCGGACGCAACCGCCCACGAGGTAGGCTATGAAGCCGCGGGAATGAAGCCGGTAGAGGGTGCGAAGGGCGTTCGGGCTCACGTGCTTGCGCGAGATGCGGTGCTCTTTACGCGGCACAATCCTTGGTTCCATGCGCATCAAGATACCATATGGCTACGAAAAAGCAAAGTAAGACATCACCTGGGGACGCTGCTGAAAGCGCTGTTTCTTCCAGCGACCGGATCAGCGTATCTTAACAAATCGGTCCCACACCTGCCCGGCCTGCCGCTGGGTCAGGTGCATCTTGTCGGGATCCATTCTCAGATCGTCCCAGACGACAACTCTCGCGCCGTCGTCCCACCGGAAATTGTAACGGACCCCGTCGGGATGGCAGGACCACGTATACCGGGGATTGCCGTTCAAGCGCCCGTCCGCCGTGACAACGATGGTCCGCCCGTTCTGCTCGGAGCGCCATGTGCCGATGATCGGCGCGCACTTCTCGTTGATCTTGACGGCGGCGCCCTGCGCGGGTGTCCTCTGCGCGGCAGCGGTCTGTCCCCCGTGGCGCACGGCCCAGACACGGCTGCCAAGCTGGTTCTTTCCCTCCATGCGCTTGCCGTCGGCGGAGATGGTGAGCGTATCAAGGTACTTGCCGTTGCTCCAGTTGATACGGACGATCCGCCGCTGGGGGTCGACGCACTGCCAGGACACCTGCGCGGTGGAGGATGTCCCGTTGGGACCGAACGCGTGCTTGTTGCCGGTGAACCACTTCCACGTACCGATAATGGCGTTGCATCCCGATGTACTCGTGCTGTGAGGGGTGCTCGTGCTGTGAGGGGTGCCTGCTATTGTCGGCCCCGCAGCCCCTGACGCTCCCGGCGGAGAAAAGCGGATGCTGCCGATACTCGCCCAAACAGCATTGTGGTACGCAGCCCCCTCATTCCGGGCATAGAACCCGAAGGCGGCCACTGCTCCGCCGTTGCCATAGGTGTAAACGGCTATGGCACGAAGCGGGATGCCGTTGTGAACCCCGGAGTACTCCCTGACGATGGCATCGTGACCGTCCGCGTTCTTCCGCAGATTGTCGGTCAACCTTGTCTGCAGATACGCAGCCCCCCGGGCCAGCATCTGCTCCTCCATCTTGTCGGCGATCACCCTGAGGCCGGGGTTGCTGCCCCGTGCCCCGTAGACCTCGATAACGGCGACGCCCCCGGGGGCGAAGAGCTGCTTCATCAGATCGCGACCGAGTTCGCTCCTTCTATCCTCCCAGTTGTCAGGTGTCTGCATCCAGATATCGACCTGGTCCGCGAAGACCGGCAGCCCTCCCAAAATGCAGACGACGAGGAAGAGAAACCACAGCACGAAACCAGGCAATTTCGCCCCCGAATACTGGGGACGAGACCCGGGAACACCGGTCATGCCGGCTTCTTGCGACCGGAACCGCCTTTCCTCCTCCCCTGCCTTCAGCCCCTGAACCAACACCACCGTTGCTTGCGATTGCCTCATGTGATACCTCCTTTGTTCAGCATCCGGGGATTTCGCTCCCGTCCCGGCGGTCCGCCGAGGGCGTCCATGATTTCTCCCGTCAAGGGAAAAAGATGGCTTATCTCAAGAAGGGACTCCCAGTCCTCCTTTGCATGCGTTCGCTTCTTCAGATCTGCAGGGCTTGCGGACCGGCCGTGAGAGGATGCCATGACACATCCGGGCCTCATGGAGAACAAGCGCCCTATCACGTGCATGCACGATCCGGAACGCGCATGCGGGCGCTAAAAAAAGGAAGAGTATCCATCCGGCTTCCTTCACCGGATGGATACTCCGACATTCTACAGCATATCTACAGCGGTATCAACCCGCTGCTTCTTCCTTGCCTTTTCTGACGACGGTCCTCTTGTCCTCGGGCGGAGGAGGGGGCACCGGGCCGGTGATCTTCGATATGGCGCGGAACTTCGGAGGACAGACCTCGAAGCACGTTCCGCAACGAACACACTTGTCCTGATCGACGATGTGGATCTTCTGCTTCTCGCTGATGATGGCGTCGACAGGGCAGCGCCTGGCACAGGTCATACAGGCCTGGCACTTCTCGGGGTCGATCCAGTATGAGAAGACCTCGGCGAACTGCCTGTCTATCTCTTCCTTCGTGAAGAGCTTCTCTGCCTCGGCATGGTCGTGACCCTCGAGACGGGTCGTGAGCTTTTCCCTGTTCACGATCTTGAAGTAAGGGATGAGCTTTTTCACTTCAGCAAGGCGGGTCTTGAGCTCTGCGGCGTCCATGCCCTCCGCTTTTCCAAGGGGACCGATACCCTTGATGGTCTTCACGAAATCGTTAACGGATTCCGTGAAAACGTTCGCCTCGGCACCGGACATGAAATTGATCCGGAGCCTCTCGGGATTGAGGCCTATATGCTCCATGATCCTCTTGAAGAGCAGAACCATGTTCTGGGCCTGATAATTCCCGTGTGTGATGTAGTTGCACTCGCCCAGGTGGCAGGCGCCCAGGAACACACCGTCCAGTCCGTTCTCGAAGGCCCTGAGGACGAACCCCATGTCCACCCTTCCGGAACACATGACGCGGATGATCCTCATTTCAGTTGTATATTGCAGTCTGGAAACTCCAGCCAGGTCAGCGGCGCCGTACGCTCACCAGTTGCATGCGAAGCCAAGGACTCTCGGTTTGAATTTTGCCGTACTCATCCGTTCCCACCTCCTTCTATAGGTTTACGCATCTGCGGCCGCTGCCGCGTCGATCTGTTTCATTATCTCGTCGTCGGGGACAACCACATCGATCTCACATGTGAGCTCGGTGTCCGTGTAATGGCGAAGCTGGATCGCCCCGGTGGGACACTTGGTGTTGCACAGGCCGTCCCCTTTGCACAGCACGGGGTTGACCACGCACTTCTTGCCCTGCTTCGTCTCCTTGAGCTCCAGGGCACCATAGGTACAGACCTCGACGCATGCCCCGCAACCCATGCACTGCTTCTCGTTGACGGCGCAGACGGAACCGGAGGCCACGACGATGTCGTTGGACAGAAGGGTGAGGACCCTTCCGGCCGCGCCATATGACTGGTTGATCGTCTCCTGGATGAACTTCGGGTAGTGCGCGAGGCCGCAGAGGTAGACACCATCCGTCGCGAATTCGACGGGCCTCAGTTTCACGTGCGCCTCTTTGAAGAAGCCGTCGGGGCTCAAGGTGACCTTGAACTGGTTCGCGACTTCCTTTGTCGCCGCCGAAGGAACGACGGCTGCCGCCAGCGCGATGATGTCCGCGTCAAGTTCGAGCTTCTTGCCCAGGATATAATCCGTCGCCGTGACCTTCAGGACGTCTCTCTTGTCCTCGGCCTTGCCCGGTTCCACCACAGGCGGGTCTTCCGGTTCGTAACGGATGAACTTCACGCCTCTCTCGGCTGCCAGGCGGTAGTAGTCCTCGTTGAATCCATAAGTCCTCACATCCCTGAAGAGGATGTAGATGTCCATGTCGGGGTTCTTATCCTTGAGGAGGAGGGCGTTCTTGATCGATTCACTGCAGCATATCCTGCTGCAGTAGTTGCGCTCTTCGTTCCTGCAGCCCACGCACTGGATCATCACGAGGCTCTGCGCGCCCGTGACCTTCTCATCGTCGGAGGTTATCTTCTCTTCCAGTTCCAGATGGGTAAGGACCCTTTCATCCTGCCCGTAGAGGTATTCCGTGGGCGTGTACATGTCAATGCCGATGGCGATCACCGATGCACCGTGCTTTATTGAACTGGTCCCCTTGTTGGACTCCACCGTGGTCACAAAGTTTCCGACATAACCTGTCGCCTCTGTGATCTTCGCGTTGTGATACACGTGAACCAGGGGATGCTGGTAGATCTTCGATTTAAGGTCCTTCACGTACTCCTGGACATCAAGGCCCTGAAGCGTTGTGTGGATCCTGTTCGCGATGCCCCCCAATTCCTTCTCCCTCTCTATGAGGTGGACCTCATGGCCCTGATTCGCTATGGACAAGGCACAGTTCATGCCGGCGATGCCGCCGCCGACGACAAGCGCCCTCTTGTCCACGGGCAGGTCGAACTCCTGGAGGGGTTCCAACTGGCAGGCGCGTGCCACGGACATCCTGATGATGTCATGGGCCTTCTCCGTGGCCTCTTCCTTCTCCTTCTGATGGACCCAGGAGTTATGTTCCCTGATGTTAGCCATCTCGTAGTAGTACTGGTTGATCCCGGCCTCGCGGAGCGTATCTCTGAAGAGAGGCTCCAGGGTCCTCGGGGAACAAGCCGCGACGACCACGCGGTTCAATCCTTCTTCTTTTATCTTGTCCGTTATCTCCCTCGCCGAGTTTGTCGCGCAGGAGAAGAGCTGTTCCTGGGCGTAGACGACGTTGGGGAGGGTCTTGCAATACTCGACCGTTCCCGGGACATTGACGATCCTGCCGATGTTGGCACCGCAGTGGCAGACGAAAACGCCGACCCTGGGCTCTTCCTGGGATACGTCCTTCTCCTCGGGGTAGATCCTTTCCTTCGCCAGGTTGCCCCTTCTGTACTGGAGCATTTCGCCGATCTGGGAACCGGCGCCGGAGGCGCTGAAAACGGACTCGGGAATATCAATGGGCCCCTGGAGGGCGCCGCTCACAAAGATGCCCGGCCTGTTCGTCAGCATCGGGTTCCTGGGATCGATCTTGCAGAAATCATGCTCCTCGAGCTCGAAGCCGTACTGCTTCGCCATATCCTCCACACCCTTCGGCGGGTTCATGCCGATGGAGAGAACGACCATGTCGAACTCTTCCTCGATGACGCCGTCCTCGGGGGTGCTGTACCGTATGGTGACATTGTGCGTCACCGGGTCTTCCTTCACGATGGACGGATAGCTCCTGAAGAACCTGATGCCCGGAAGGTTCTGCGTCCTCTCGTAGTAGCGCTCGAAATCCTTGCCGTAGGCGCGCACGTCGTTGTGAAAGATGGTGCATTTCGCGTCCGCGTCGTGGTCCTTCGTCAGGATCACCTGTTTCTGGGTGTAGGTACAGCAGACCGCGGAGCAGTAGCTGTTGCCGCCCTCGATCACCTGGCGGGAGCCGATGCACTGTATCCAGGCGATGTTGTGGGGGTGCTTCAGGTCGGATTTGCGGAGGATCTCGCCGGCGTAAGGGCCGGTGGAACACAGGAGCCTCTCGAAGTCCATGCTCGTCACGACGTTCTGGAACTCGCCGTAGCGGTACTCCTCTCTCACTTTCGGATCGAAAGGCTCGAAACCGGGGGCGAGGATGATGGCGCCGACGTTGATATCTTCCTTCACAGGCTGCTGGTTGAGATCTATCGCGTCATTCTTGCAGACCGCCTCACAGATGCGGCATTTCTTCTCCTTGAGATAGAGACAGCTCTCGTCGATGTAGGTGATGAGCGGGATGGCCTGCGCGAAATAGACGTGGACCGCCTTGTTCAGCGATATGTCCTGGTTGTACTGGTCCGGGTACTTTACCGGGCAGTACTCCACGCAGACGGTGCAGCCCGTGCACTTGTCCTCTTTGATGTAGCGGGGTTTCCGCAAAAGTGTTACGTTGAAATTTCCTGCTTCTCCCTCCACATTCTCAACTTCCGTGTAGGTGAGCACTTCGATGTTCGGATGCCGGCCGACCTCGACCAGCTTAGGCGCGAGAATTCACATCGAGCAGTCGTTGGTCGGGAAGGTCTTGTCGAGCTGGGCCATGTGCCCGCCGATCGACGGCGCCTTCTCAACCAGGTATACCCTGAATCCCGCCGTGGCGAGGTCCAGTGAGGCCTGGATGCCGCTTATGCCGCCGCCGACGACCATCACGTCGCCAAAGTTGCCGGCCGCGCGGCTCTTGCACAACTCTTTAATGTTTTCGTTGAGCGATATAACGTTTTCCACTTTCTATCACCTCATCGGTTTTTTTCTTGTATGCTACATCACTTCCAGGATGACTTCCGTTATGTCCTTGACCTCTATATCGTCGGCATGGTTCATGACCAGCCTTGAGTCCTCAAGCGCGGTGATGCAGTACGGACAGGCGGTGATGAGCTCTTTCGCCCCAACCTCAAGCGCCTGCTCCACCCTGATATTGGAGAAACGCTCGTGCTTTTCCGTTTCCGCCCAGACCCTTCCTCCGCCCATGCCGCAGCAGGTGCTGTCCATGCGTGCCTCGGGCAGTTCGGTGAGCTCGACGCCGGGAACCGCTTTCAGCGCGTCCCGGGGGTCGTCGAAGATGCCGTTGTGCCGGCCGAGGTAGCAGGGGTCGTGATAGGCGACCTTTTTGGCGTACTCTCCCGAGAGCGTGAGCTTCCCTTCCGCGATGAGCTGCGGCAGGAGCTGGGAGATGTGCACCACTTCGAAGTTGACCTTGAACATGGGATATTCGTTCTTGAATGTATGGTAGCAGTGAGGGGAGGAAACAAGGATCTTCTTGACGCCCGCATCGACGAAGGCCTTGATGTTCTCCTTCGCGAGTTTCTTGAAGAGGTCCTCGTTACCCGTCTTCCGGATGCTTTCCCCGCAGCAGTTCTCCTTTTCACCGAGGATACCGAAGCTGACGCCGGCCTTTTTCAGGACCTTCGCCGTGGCCTGCGCGACCTTCTTGAGCCTCGGGTCGTAGCTGCAATAGCAGCACGGGAAATAGAGGTACTCCATGTCTTCCTTGTACGGTTTCACGCCGAGGCCGTCGGCCCAGGCGGCCCTGGTCTTGCGGTCTTCGTTGAAGGGATTGCCCTGGCCGGAAAGGCCCGAGGCGACCGTCCGGTAGGGCTTGACCGGACCGGCAAACACGCCGTACCCCGTCGCCATCCTGCGGATCGCCATCATGTCGTCGATCTGTTTGACGTCCCTGGGGCAGCGCTGAGGGCACTTGCCGCAGGTGGTGCAGCGCCAGATCTCTTCCTTCTCGATCTCGCTGATGCCGAAGGTGGCCTCGCGGATGAGCTTTCTCATGCTGAACTTGCGCACCTTGTTCCAGGGACAGACGGTATCGCACTTGCCGCACTGGTAACAGTACTTGACGGCGTCTCCGCCTTTCTCCTTGATCTCGTCTATTACCTCTTGAAAGGGGGCTATGATTTCCACGTATCCATCCTCTTTAAGTTATCTTGACGTCTAATCCTTCTGGGATATCCGGGCTATGGCCTCCGCGACCTTGTCCAGCCCATACTTGTCGATCATGGATACAAGGCCCGTCTCGACCTTTTCCATCTCAACGCTCTCCTCGACCTCTTCTTCCCTCTCTTCATACACGAGGACGTCATTGAGGCACCACTCGACGCATTTCGGCTGTTCGAGGGGCGGCTCGTCCTCGCACATGTCGCACTTGAGAGGCAACCCGGAGTCGGGTTCCTTGAATATGTCCCTCGACGGGCAGGTGGCCCTGCAGAAGGTGCACTCGTCGTATTCCTTGCCGTCGATCACGTACTTTTCCCTGCCCATGCATTCCGCCGGGGTATATTCGCCCGCGAATATGGGAAGCCATACGTCTTTCAGCGGGTGACGGATTATCTGAATGCGGGACCGTGCCGGATTGATCGTGCTGTACCTGGGCGTTGAGTGAAAGGCGGAACAGACTATCTCGCATCCCCGGCAGCCGTTGCACTTATCGGCATCAACCTTGATCGTCTTGATTTTCTTCTTAATCTTGGCCATCTTTCAATAAACCTCTCTTTTCTAAGTCTTCCGCAACGTAACCGAGATCCAGCTCATTGAGCCGTTCCTTTGTGGGAACGCCATCCTGGTTCCAGCCCTTGAACGTGTAATACGCGGACATGAGGTTCTCCTCTATCTCGGGGAACCTTCTCTTCCAGTGGTCTTGTGGCGGCTTCTCGTCCTTTCTGCTCATGCCGCGCCTGTTGTTGAGCGCCCTGTGCAGGTTGCGGCTTCTGTTGACTATCTTCTTCAGCGAGGCTTCGTCGAGGTCGAGACCCGTCGCCGCCGAGATTATCCTCGGGTAGTTGTGTATATGATAGGGAGGCTTCAAACAGAAGGATGACATGCCGGCGCAGACACAACAGGCGTCATCGATATTGTGAAGCATCTCCATCCAGTCGACTATATGACAGCACATATCGATCGTCGGGAAATAGGGTATCGCCTTTTCCCCGCGGGGTTCCCATTCGAGGAGCCACTGCTTCCAGCTGTCATCGGGAAGCTGCGGCCAATCCTTCACGAAGGCCTCCCTCTGCTCCATCGTCGGGAAGGCGCCCTGAGGCCAGTTCCCCTCGATCTGTGTGATGCTTATCTTCTCGTTGGTTGCATACATCAGGTAGTACAGGGGATCCATCGTGCCGAGCTTGAGAGGGAGCTGCTCGTGTCTCTTGATCGTGTTGTGATCGAAGGCCTCCGCGCCGTTGCCGATCTGCCTGGCCGCGAGATAAACGCCGTCCGCCAGGATCTCGCCGATGCCTTCCCGGTGGGCGACCCTGTCGAGGAGCCAGAGGAACCTTCCTTCCTTGTCCGTGGGGCATGCCGGCCACGTGGGGCCCGCCTTGAGGTCCTTCTCGGTGAGGATACCCGCTTCGATGAGTTCGACGGCAAAGGCCAGGATCTGCGGGGTCGAGAAGGAGTCGACGCCATATTCGGTTGCCTTCTGCAGCGTCCTCCAGGCGAAGTCCATGCTATCCACGTATGCCGCCATGGCGTATGTCAGTTTCCCGAAACACTTGGCCATGTAACGCGGGGTGTCCTTGTAAGCGACCAGAGCGCCGCAGTGCTGGGGACAGTTGAAGCAGCTGATGAGCCGCTTGATGCCCTCCAACTGGGTTCTCGGCCATTCTTCGTTTATCTTCTCGTCCCAGAAACCTCTCCTGCGGGTACGCGCGTTGCCCCACATGAAGTTCTCGGTGTGCCATTTCTCATCGGTGTGCACCATTTCCTGCGGCGAACCGATACCGGAGAGGATCGTCATGACGTCCGGGATGGGGTTCGTGTTGCGGAAGTTGATGTAGGCCATCATATCCTTCATTTCCTTCATGAAGGCTTCGCCGTTGTAAAGGTTGATGTCCTGCGTTCCCCGGACCGCCACGGCCTTTATCTTCTTGTCGCCGAAGATGGCGCCGCCGCCGAGACGGCTGGCGCTGGAACGGCCCTGCTCGATGGAGGCGGTGAAGCACCTGTTCTCGCCGGCCACGCCGATGGCGGCCACCTGCGCGTTGGGCTGGTTCAGCTCCATGCGGATGAGGTCCTGCGTCTCCAGGGCGCCCCTGCCGACGAGATGGGAGGCGTCACGGATCTCGACCTTGTCGTTGTTGATCCAGATATAAACCCATTTGGGAGACTTGTTGTGGAAGATGACCTTGTCGTAGCCTGCATACTTCAGCTCCGCCGAGAAAAAACCCCCCATCATCGGGTACGCCAGAAGGTCGGACTCAGGCGAATAGAAGGTGACGACAGTACGGTTCGCGCTGAAGGCCGGAGTGGCGTTGAGGACTCCGGAACTGATTATCAGCATGTTCTCATCGTCGAAAGGCTTCACATCCGCAGGAACCCGGTCCCAATGGAGCTTCACGCTCGTGCCGAGACCTCCCAGGTGGGTCTCCATCATCTTCGGATCCGTTTCCACCCGTTCGATGTTTCCCGTTGCCAGATCGATTTCTAAGTTGTACCCTGTTTCTCCATATCTCATTTTTGGCTCCTACTCCTCTGATATCTCCGAAGCTCGCCTTGAAACGCTTCGTGAACTTGTGTATTATATCACAAGCTCCCCTCGTGTCAAGGAAAATACGGACCTTTTTGCCCCATTCACCACCATGGAGGGTCACCACAATACATGCCTCTGGAATGCTTTGGGTTTTTGCCCATCGGGGGGGTCGTTTTTTCCGCCCCATCCGCCGGGGTATGTGAAGGGTGGGAAAGGATACCACAAAGGGAGCAGGAATGGAAGGTGCAAGAGAGAAAGGACAGGAAAATGAGGGGCCGCACCCAAATGAAGCGGACCACCGGGGGCTATCCCGGCGGAAGGTCCGCCGGGAAGTCTGGACAAGGCCGGTTAAATCCAATATGATATAACGAAACTGCGTAAGAGGTTCCCGAAGTGACCGATATGAAGAGTGCAGGCCTGACAGTATCCGTAGAGGAAGCCCTGAGGATCATCCTCGATTCCGTCCGGCCCCTCTCCGGTGAGAGCATCCCGATCATGGAAGCATCCGATCGCGTTCTGTACGACGATGTCGTCGCGGACACGAACGTGCCCCCGCTGGACGATTCCGGCATGGACGGCTACGCGCTGATCGCCGCGGACACCGCCGGCGCGTCGCGGGACCGTCCCGCCCGGCTTGAGATCGTCGGAGAGGTCCAGGCGGGCGCCTCGACGGAGGGCAAAGAGGTCACGAAGGGGACAGCGATACGGATCATGACCGGTGCCCCCATACCGCGGGGAGCAGATGCCGTCATCCAGGTCGAGGACACCGAGGAGGAGGGGGGATACGTCAGGGTATTTCGCCAGGCCACGCGCTTCGAGAATTACAGGTTCGCCGGGGAGAGCATCAAGGTGGGTGACACCATCCTCAACAGGGGCGATCGCCTGACCTCGGCCAAGGTGGGCATCCTGGCGTCCCTCAACCATAACACGGTGAGCGTGTACAGGCAGCCGACTGTCTCCATCATCTCTACGGGCAATGAGCTCGCGGACATCGGCGAAGACATGCAGTTCGGCCAGATAAGGAACGTCAACGCCTACACCCTGCACGCCGAGGTGGGCAGGTACGGCGGCCTCCCCCTCTACCTCGGCATCGTGAAGGACACCATGGCGGACGCGAGGGAGGTGTTCCTCAAGGCCCTGGGGTCGGATGTCGTCATCTCCACGGGCGGCGTATCGATGGGGAAATATGATTTCGTCAAGGACATCTTCGTCGACCTGGGCATCGACATCCTCTTCGAATGGGTGAAGGTAAAACCCGGCAGGCCCTGCACCTTCGGCAAGAAGGGGGACAAGCTGGTCTTCGGGCTTCCGGGAAACCCCGTCTCCAGCCTGACATCCTTCATTCAGTTCGTCCGCCCAGCGCTCCTCAGACTCATGGGCGCGACGAGGATCAACAAGCCCGTCGTCAACGCCGTCCTCGACGAAGACATAAAGAAACAGGCCGGGAAGGTCTTCCTCCTGCGCGGCCGGTTCACCATCAGGAACAACGAACTCCACGTCGTCACCACGGGCAACCAGAAATCATCGGTGCTGCGCTCCATGAGCGAGGCGAACTGCCTCATAGTAATCCCCGAAGACACGACCCGGATGAAGGCGGGGGAACGCGTCGCCATCCAGCTCATCGACCACGACGAGCTGTAAGCTATCTCTCTGTCCCTGAAGGGTTTCGTTTCAGACTCTCGATGTGCCTTAGCCGCGGAATGATCTCCCTGTGCACATCGCAGAGGACCGATCTCCCGATGGTGCTGTCCAGGAACATCCTCTTGTCGTTGGGGCATCCCGCGTGACAGGCGGTCCTCGATTCACAGACCTTGCACTCGTCGGGCAGGTCGGGCCGCCTGATATCGTAGTGGAAATCGTAGACCTGCAGCTTCGCCAGCGGATTCGGATCGTAGATGGTCCCCGATTTGAACGTGTGGTTCCTTATGCAAGGCCCGATGGTCCCATCGGGGAAGACGGTCGCCATCCTCTTCCCGCAGGGATAGGGGGAGGATTCCAGGTCCCAGGCGGGGATGAGGAAATCGAGGAGGAACGTGGTGTGGACGTCATAGCCCCTGATGGCGTAATCCTCCAGCATATCGCATAGTTCGTGATATCTCTCGAGAAGCGCTTTCCTGTACCGGGGGTCCATCCCCCAGTACATGTTCCTGTAGTACCTCAGACGATACCCGCTCTCTATCCCGAACCGTGTTATGTCAAGCACCCTTTCCAGGTTGAATTCATCGAGAGTGGCGATGATGGTCTGGTTGATAACGTTCGACCTTTCGCCGATCACCTTCATCCTCCTGGCCAGCTCTTTGATGGGGATATCGGTGATGTTCGTCGAGATCCACTGGATATCTTCGAGGTCGTCCCAGTTCACGGAATCCACAAGGTCGGCATTGGTGCAGACCATCCCCTGCATTCCGTCCGTGTTCCGGTAGACGGCGTCCATCACATTCTTTATCCTGTCCGTCCTCAGGAGAGGTTCACCACCAAGGAAGACGACGATGTTCACCCTGGTGCGATTGACCCTCCAGACCTCGGGGATCCATTCCAGGAGCCTCTCGAACGTCCTGTCATCCATTTCGACGCTGTTGTCGTAGCCGACCTGGTTGAAGGCATAGCAGTATTCACAGGTCCTCGTGCACCTGTATGACAGGAAGAGGATGAACCAGAAGAGGGGGAATTTCTCCCAGCCCTCGTGCCCTTTCATTCTTTCGTCATCGAGAGCATACATCCTGTGGAGCTGTCTCGTATGTTCCGTCGATTTTCTCACAATTACCCGCTTTCTTTGATGACTTCGAATATTAATAGGAGAAAGGTCCATGGAAGTCAACGAGGTTCTGAGAGGATTGGCGGAAGGGGACGGGGATCAGGCAGCCCGAAGTCCTATGTCAGCAGCTGGACGGAGATCACCGAGCCTTGCGCGAGGTGGTCCCGGTCTTCGGGTATGGATGCCACCGCCGTGGCCTCGGCTATGGAGGAGAGGCGGCTGCGTTTCTCCATGGGATGGAACAGGGGCAGGTCCTCCGTCTCTTCGACGGTCCCGAAGAAGAGGTCCGTCCATCCCGCGTTACCCTCCGTGATCCCCGCGGAGAGCTTCGCCTTCACGCGGGGCAGACCGGGTTCCTCGTGGCCGCCGAGGCGCATGAGGCCCGGCCACGCGATCTGCAGGAATGCCATGAAGTTGGACGGCGGCCCTCCCGGAAGGATGAAGACGGGCTTCCCGTTCAGCACGCCCAGGCCCACGGCCTTGCCCGGTCCCATGCGGATCTGGTGGAATATCTTTCTCCAGCCCATCCGTTCAAGGACATCCGCCACCAGGTCGCGATCGCCCTTCCACGCCCCGCCGCTGGTGATGAGGGCGTCGGTCTCCATGGACATCCTCCGGAAGGCGGCGAGGATGGAATCGGGGTCGTCCTTCACGATGGCCGTCAGCGATCTCAGTCCCGACCTCATGCACCACCCTGCCAGGGTGACGATATTGCTCGCGTAGAGCCTGTCCTCGGCAAGCGGCGCGCCGGGCTCGACGATCTCATCGCCGGTCCCGACGATCCCCACCACCGGCTTCGAGAAGACAGGGACCCTGCCAAGACCCGCGGCGGCGAGAAAACCGGCGGCGGCCGGAGATATGCGGCGACCCGCCTCGATCAGGCGCTGCCCAGCGCGCACATCCCTGCCCCGGGCCAGTATGTTCCTGTCAGGTTCGTCGGGCGGCGATTCTATAAGGATGTCCCTCCCGTCGGCCCTGATGTATTCGTCGGCGACAACGGCATCGGCCCCCGCCGGGACCCTGGCCCCGGTCAACACCCTCACCGTTGTCCCCTCCGTGAGGACAATGTTCTTTGCCGCACCCGCAGAGGTGGAACCGGCGAGGGAGAGACGGACGGGAACCGCGGCGGTGGCGTCCTTCACCTCGCCGTAGACAACCGCGTAACCATCCTTCCGGGAAACATCCGACGAGGGGGAGTCGACGAGGGCAAAAAGGTCCGACGCGGCCACGCGACCCACACATTCGAGAAGACCGACGCTCTCAGCGGGCAGAGGTCCTATCGCCTCAAACGTCAGGCGCAACGCCTCTTCGAAGCCGATAGACATGCTCTTCACGGGCTCCTCCAGCAAGACCCTGGGCTCTCCGCAGCGATTCGTGCCGTGGGAGGTCACCCGGGACCACCCCAAGACAGCGCAGGGACCCGGCACCGGATGGACGGGCGCCTGGCCATCAGGCGAAGCAGCCCAGCTGACACTCCCTTATCTTGATGCCCAGCCTGTTGCAGGCATCCCCGATCTCCTTCAAAGACATATCATGTTCCCGCGACAATCTTACCGCCATCGCGCAGGTAAGGACCTTTCTATCATCGCGCATCACGACCGCGTCCAGTATCGCCTTTTCCTTATCGCTCATCATTTTCTCCTGAAGGTTAAAAACCCTTTACATTTTGAGTGATTATACATGCAAGCAGCGCCGGATGTCAAGGCCGCCGAACGACGGGTAGTAGTTGGGCATGGACATACTT
>DBQU01000044.1 GCA_002305765.1 Deltaproteobacteria bacterium UBA1386 | reverse complement strand
CCACTAAAGGCATCATAGGTCAGACCGTGGCAGAGCAGGAACGTTCAAGCTGCTCGAGCGGTTCAAGCCGTTCAAGCTGTCTTTTCACTGGCACATGAACGACTGGTTCGGCGCGAGGTAACAGGTCTTTCCTTTGGGGAAGGCTTTGGTCAGGTTGTAGTCCACGGTGCCGTTCGTGTAATGGCAGATCATGGTCGTGCCGCGAACCGCGTTCTCCTTGATCGCCAGGGTGAAGGTGCTTTTTGCCGGAATCGCATCCCAGCCGGTCACAGCCCCGGTGGTCCTTATCCCCACCTCCACATTGACGGCACGGGGACAGACAAAAGGCTCGGCCGCCCGGGCCTCACCGGCCGCGAACGAAGAAAAGGCAGCAAAACAAACTGATAGAAGAATGGACAGAACAAAGGCTCTTCTCATGGAACTCCTCCCTTTTTTCTCTGGCATGGCGACAGTATATCACATTTTGACCTCCATCCCGTCATTCTTCGGAAGAAAAGAAAAACCTGTTTTTCGCCGGGGGCGCTGTGATACCATAGGGACGTGGAGAGACTCTATGTTCGAAAGGAGGTCCGGAGATGCGAATGACCCATGTGGACGGCAAGGACAAGGGCGCTCTCGCCCTCTACACCCTCAGCACCTGCGTGTGGTGCAGGATGATGAAGGGATTTCTCGCCAAAATGCAGATCGGCTACGACTACGTCGACGTCGACACCCTGGCGGCTGAAGAGAAGGCGCAGACGATCGAAGAGCTCAGGCGCTGGAACCCGAAATGCTCCTTCCCTTCTCTCGTTGTGAATGGCGAGAAGTGCGTCGTCGGGTTCAACGAGGAGACCCTTAAGGAGACCCTCAATTTATGAACGACGGATCGGCGCAAGGTTCGAAAGAGGCAGATCTCTTCCTCGAAGAGCTTGAGGTTCGGTCGCGGGAATCGGGATACCACCTCAACCCCGATACCGGTTTTGTCAGGGCCCTGATCGAGGGACTTCTGACAAACGTCAGGAGGTACGGTTACGCGGCCTGTCCCTGCCGGCTTGCCTCGGGCAGGAAAGAGGACGATATGGACATCATCTGTCCTTGCGACTACCGGGACGCGGACCTCGGCGAGCATGGCTCCTGTTTCTGCGCGCTCTATGTCTCGCGGGAGGTTGCCCGGGGGACCCGCCCCCTGGCGTCCATAGTGGAAAGAAGGCCGCCGGAAGGTTCCCGCCGTCACAACGACGAGCCCGTTGCCGGGATCGTCCGACCCTCCCACCCCGTGTGGAGGTGCAGGGTCTGCGGGTATCTTTGCGCCAGGGAAGGCCCCCCGGAGACATGCCCCATCTGCAAGGCCGCAGGGGAGCGCTTCGAGCTTTTTCTCCCGGGAGGCCCTGGATGAGCAAGGGCCCCGCGAGGAAGATGGACGTCATCGACAAGAGAATACTCAACGTGCTGCAGGAAGAGTTCCCCCTGACCGAAAGGCCTTTTGAGACTGTGGCAGCAAAGATCGGCCTGACCGAGGAAGAGACCAGGAACAGGGTGAAGGACCTCAAGGACGGGGGCCGCATACGGCGCATCGGGCCGGTGCTCGACGCCAAGAGGTTGGGGTACACAAGCCTCCTGTGCGGAGTCGCTATTCCTCCTGATAGACTCGGGCAGATCTCCGGCACTGTGAGCGAAGAGCCGGGGGTCACCCACAATTACGAACGTGAAGGGGAGCTGAACCTCTGGTTCACCGTTACGATGGAGAGGAAGGAGGACATAGAAAGGTTCCTCTCGATGCTGGAAGAGACCTTCTCCATCACCATCCAGCGCTTCCCTGAAAAACGGACCTTCAAGATAAGGACCCGTTTCCCTGTAACCGAAGACTAAAGACCGCCAGGAAGGGAACATGACAGAGAACACATCCGCCGCGACATACAAGCGCGTCTTCCTCGTCGATGGACATTCCTATCTGTACCGCGCCTTCTACGCGACACCGCACCTCTCCAACTCACGGGGGGTTCCCACGAACGCCATTTATGCCTTCGTGAGCATGATCCGGAAGCTCGCGAGCAGCGAGAACCCCGATACCCTCATCGTCGTCTTCGACTCCCGGGGGCCTTCCTTCAGGGAGGAGATATCCCGGGAATACAAGGCGCAGCGGCCGGCAATGCCCGACAATCTTTCCCTCCAGGTGCCGTTCGTCAAACAGATCATCGATGCCATGGGGCTGCCCGTCGTGGAGAAAGAGGGCTTCGAGGCGGATGATATCATCGCCACCATCACGGAACACCTGAGAACGAGGGACGACGTGATGACCTTTATCGTGACGGGCGACAAGGACATGATGCAGCTCGTGGGTGACAGGGTGCGCATCCTCGACTCCATGAAGAACGTCGTCATAGGCGAGGCGGAGGTGATCGAGAAGTTCGGCGTCCCGCCGCGGAATGTCGTGGACTACCTCTCGCTCTGCGGCGATACCTCCGACAACATCCCGGGCGTGCCGGGCATCGGCGAGAAAACGGCCCGCGAGCTCGTCTCCTCACTCGGATCCGTCGAGGAGATCTATGCCCGCTTAGACGAGATAAAGAGGAAGGCAGTCAGGGAAAGGCTCGTTGCAGGACGGGAAAAGGCGGAAATGAGCAAGAAACTGGCCACGCTCAGGTACGACGTCCCCATCGAGACCGGCGTGGAGGGCCTGATCGAAAGGCCGCCGGACCTCGAGACCCTCCGCAGGATGTACAGGGAACTGGAGTTCACCGCCCTTTACCGCGAGGTCCGGGTCCAGGGGACGCAGAAGAAGGATGTGAGGGAAAAAGCACTCTCCGAACTTGCGACGGACCGTGTGTCGATAGCGGCCTCCTTCCGGGGAAAGAACGCCGGCGACCTGGCGCTTGAGGCCTTTGCCGCCTTCGACGGTGAAGGGGTCTTCTTCTCCGCCGACGGCGCCGACCTGACCGCGGTCCTTCGCAGCGCGAAGGAGGTGATAGGGCACGATCTGAAACCACTCTTCGTGGTCGCGGGGGATCTCCTTGCCGAGAAGAAGGTCTTCGACACCATGCTCGCCGCCTATCTCGCGAACCCTCTGCGCAAGGACTTCG
The DNA here is from genome assembly GCA_002305765.1 of Deltaproteobacteria bacterium UBA1386. Lineage (GTDB taxonomy): Bacteria > Desulfobacterota > Syntrophorhabdia > Syntrophorhabdales > Syntrophorhabdaceae > Delta-02. The sequence goes on along the minus strand of DBQU01000044.1, from coordinate 40,481 downwards.
CGCCCGGGCCGATAGCGGAGGAGTATCTCGATGCCGACATATCCGCGATGGATGCGTCATCGTCCCTTCGAGACCTTGCCGCGTGTCTTCCCGACCTTGCCGATGCCCTCCGGGCACGGTTGGGGGAACTTGACCTGTCAGACCTTTTCTTTGGTACCGAGTTGCCCCTCGTGGCGGTGCTCGCCGATATGGAGAAGGCTGGCGTCAGGATCGACAGGCGCAGGCTCGGTGAATTGTCGCGCGATATCGACCAGCGTCTCACGGGGATCGTGAAGGACATCTACGCCCATTGCGGCGGACCTTTCAACATTAACTCCCCGCAGCAACTCAGCCGGGTGCTTTTCGAGATCCTCGGGCTTACCCCCGTCAGGAAGACCAAGACGGGGTTCTCGACAGACACGGCAGTCCTGGAGACGCTCTCCGAGAGTCATCCCCTGCCCGGCAGGATCCTCGAGTACCGCACGCTCACGAAACTGAAGAACACCTACATCGACGTCCTGCCCACGCTCATCAACCCGCTCACGGGGAGGATACACACGACCTTCAACCAGATGGTCGCCGCGACGGGACGGCTTTCGAGCAGCGACCCCAACCTCCAGAACATCCCCGTACGGGGACAGGAAGGGCCGAAGATCCGCGAGGCCTTCGTGCCCGCGGACGGATGCTTGATCCTGTCCTCGGACTATTCGCAGATCGAGCTTCGCGTCCTGGCCCACCTGTCAGGGGACCGGGAACTCATCGCCACATTTCATCGCGACGAGGACATACATTCAACGGTGGCCCGGGACGTCTTTCACGTGACGGCCGACGCCATGACCCAGGACATGCGGCGCGCCGCCAAGGTGATCAACTTCGGGATAATCTACGGCATGAGCGCCTTCGGTCTCGCCCGGGAACTCGGCGTGGGCCAGAAGGAGGCCCAGGAGTACATCGACAGCTACTTTGAGCGGCACAGGGCCGTGAGGGAGTTCATGGACAGCGTTATCGAGGAGGCCCGGGTGAAGGGGTTCGTGAGGACGCTCCTTGGGAGGATGCGGTTCATACCGGAGCTGGGCAACTCCGACCCGGCCGTTCGCCAGCTCGGCGAGCGTGTCGCGATGAACACTCCCATTCAGGGCACCGCCGCGGACATCATAAAGATGGCCATGATCAACATCCGCAGGGCAATACGGCTCAAAGGCCTCTCTTCGCGGCTTATCCTGCAGATACATGACGAACTGCTCTTCGAGGTCACCCTCGACGAGACAGAAACGATGAAACAGCTCGTCAGGCAGGAGATGGAAAAGGTGATCGAGCTTAAGGTCCCTCTCACCGTTTCCATCGGAATCGGGCATAGTTGGGCACAGGCCCACTGACGGCCGGTTCCGAGGAGACCGCCAGCAGCTCCGCGCAAACGATGAAAACAAAAACGGAGTAATAGACCCAGAAGAGAAAGGCGATGAAGACGCCGTAGGTGCCGAAGAAGGTCGTGAATCGCCCTATGTAGAGAACGAAGTACTGGAAAAAGTACTTGCCCGCGTGCCACATCGCGGCCCCCAGGGCGGAGACGAAGAGAAGCCTCCTCCTGTCCCGCACGGGCGTGAGGACATAGTAGAGAAACCAGAACATCCCGGCGACAAGAAAGAGATCGAGGACGGAAAAGAACTGCACCACCGAAGCGCGCGTGACGGCCCCCCCGAAGGCCTTCACCACCTTCACCTGCATCATCACGGAAAAGACGTAGCTGAAAAAGATGATGGTCTGGATAAGGGCAAAGGCAAAGGTAAGGACGAACTCCTCCTGCTTCCCCTTTATGAACCCTTTCTTCGTCTTGCCGAATATGAGCTGAAAAGAGGGGCGCAGGACGGCAAAGAGCCTCGATGTGAAAAGAAGGAGAAAGAGGAGGCCCAGTGGACCCGAAAGCCTCTTGGACAACGAGATCACGTTTATCTCCCTGAGAACCTTCTTGACGATGACCGCGTTGTAGGGTGCCGGTATGGCCCGTGCGATGTATTTCTCCATCTGAACGCCGGTATGGCCCACATCGATGACGTATCCGAGGATGAAGAAGGAGAAGAGCGTGAAAGGTATGAAGGTCAGCAGGATGTAGAATGCTATGGAAGAGACCATGATGTTGGCATGGTCCGCCTGGTATTTCTTAAAGACCTTCTTCGCCGTGGTGGAAAGCCCTCTCGCCACGGGCGCCAGGTTCTTAAGATGCTTCTTCATGACGCACCGGGAGAACAGGGGGCAGCAATAGGACCTATAGGAATTATAAGACCTATGGGACATATGGGACCGATAGGACCTATCGAGAAAATCAGGCTCTTCATCCTTGAACCCTTGAACTTTTGAACCTTGGAACCGTCTTTATCCTATCCTTATCCTTGGATCCGCCACCGCGTAGGAGACGTCCGCGACCAGGTTGCCGACGAGCGTCAGGAAGGCGCCGATGACAAGGATCCCCATGATCGTGGGGTAATCCCTGGCCATGACGCTGAAGTAGAAAAGCTGTCCCATGCCGGGGATGGAAAAGATGCTTTCGAAGATGACGCTGCCGCCTATGAGACCGGGTATGGAAAGCCCGAGGATGGTGATGACAGGCAAGAGGGCATTGCGCAGGGCGTGCTTCCTTATGACCATGCTCTCGGGAAGCCCCTTGGCGTATGCCGTGGTGATGTATTCCTGTCTCAGGACCTCGAGGAGACTGCTCTTCATGTACCGTGAGATGCCCGCGAGACTGCCCACCGCGGAGATGCAGACGGGCAGCACGAGATGTCTCGTCACGTCGAGGATCTTCTCGAAGATATTCATCTCCCCGAAGTCGTAGGACTTGATGCCCGACACGGGAAGGACCTCCAGATAGACCCCGAAGAAGATCATGGAAAGCAGCGCCACCCAGAAGGTCGGAGCGGCATATCCGGCAAACACGAACGAGGTCAGAAACCTGTCCAGGAACGTATCCTTGTAGCGGGCGCAGTAGATGCCTATGGGTATGCCGAAAATGAAGATAAGCCCCATGGAGAGGAGATTGATGAGTATGGTGATGGGCATCCTCTCCTTGATCTTGTCGATGACGGGCCGCCTGTCCGTGGCGAAGGATGTGCCGAAGTCGAGGCGCACTATCCTCGTGAGCCATGACCAGTACTGGACATACAGCGGTTTATCGAGGCCGTAGAAGGAGCGGATGCGCTCCCGAGCCTCCTTGGTGATCTTCGGGTTCATCTCGGCCTCGAGCGCCCCGGGCTCCCCGGGCACGAGATGGATCACGGCAAAGGAGATGAGGGTGATCCCGAAGACCATGGGGATCATGAAAAAAAGACGTTTAAGGAGATACCGCAGCATTCGATCTGTACCTCATCTGGTTTTCCGGCACGTACCACTTGATAAAATTGTACATGATGCCCGCGGGCGCCGGCTCCACCGCCTTGAAGCGCTTGTGGAGGGCCACCGTGCTGTACGGAACAAAAAGGAACGTGTAGGGCTGTTCTTCGGCAAGGACCTCCTGGAGACGGTCAAGGTATTTCTTCCTCTCCCCCCGGTCAAGGGTGTGACGGGCCCTGACAAGCAGATCGTCGACTTCCTTGTTCTCGAAGCCGATGAAGTTCAGTTCCTTCGGTCCCTGCTTGGAGGAGTGCCAGACATCGAAGGGGTCGGGATCGTTGGGTATCGTCCATCCCAGAAGGACCGCCTCGTAGCTCCTCTTGTCGATGAAGTCGTTGACGAGCGTCGCCCATTCGAGAACGCGGATCTTCATCGTGATCCCGATGGCTGAGAGCCTGCGCTGGATCAACTCCGCGCTCTGGATCCGCACTACGTTCCCCTGGTTGACAAGAATGGTAAACTCGAATGGCCGCCCTTCCCTCTTGAGGACCCCGTCTGCATCGCGCTCGTATCCAGCCTCCTTGAGAAGGGCAAGGGCCTTCTCCGGGCTGTAATCGTATCGCTTCACATTTCCGTTATATGCCCACATGTCGGGTTTGAAGGGACCCATCGCCTCTACCCCCTGACCGAGGAGTATCCCGTCGATGATCTCCTGCTTGTTGATCGCGTGAGCCAGGGCCTGACGAACCCTTTTGTCCTTGAACAGGCCGCTGCGCAGGTTATAGCCTATGTATGTGTAGACAGAGGCAAGGAACTTGAACCTGTTGAATTCCCGCTCGAACGCCGGGTAATCGGTTTGCTTCACATACTGAAGGGGCGTGAGACCCATGAGATCGATGGAACTGTTCTTGAGTTCGAGGAACATGGTGGCCGTATCGGGGATGATCTTCATCATGTACCGTCCGATGTAGGGTCTTCCCTCAAAATAGTCGGGGTTCGCGGTGAGGATGACGCGGTCGCCGGGAACCCATTCGGTGAATACGAAGGGTCCCGTACCCACCGGTTTGCGCTTCAGAGGTGAGGTGGTGATATCCTTTCCCTCGAGAAGGTGCTTCGGCAACATCGCAACGGACCAGGAGATCAGGGCCGGGGCAAAGGGTTTGTCGTAGGTCACCCTGAAGGTGTGGTCGTCGAGCACCTCCGCCTTCCTGACGAGCTTGAAATCGCCCGAATAGGCCGTGGGAGTCTTCGGATCGATGGTCACCCGGTACGTGTACATCACGTCGTGCGCCGTAAAAGGCCTGCCGTCGTGCCACCTGACACCCTTTCGGAGCCGGAAGGTTATGGACAGGTTGTCCTTCGATATCTCCCAGGACTCTGCGAGGTCACCGACGATGATGAGGTCCTTGTCGTACTTCACGAGACCGTTGTAAACGTAAGAAGCGACGTCATGGGACGCGGAATCAACCGACAGGATGGGGATGAGGTTCGACGGTTCCCCTATCGAGCCCGTTATTATCATGTCCCCGAAGGCGGGCTTCCCCGGGTCATCGTACCGTGCCGGGTCTTTCTTCCTGCCACAGGAGAGAAGGAGGCAGAGGCACAGCGGGATGAGGCAAAGAGGGATCAGGTTCTTCTTGTTTACCATGGGCGCAATTGAAGCTAATTCTAGCAGAGAACCCCTGCCAAAGTAAAGAAAGCCGCGGGCTGCAACCCTCGCGCTGTCTTCCGGTCCCGAACACCGTGCGCTCTTTTCCCGATGGACCTACCCCGTATCGCCGCTATTCGTCCTGGAAGAGACCGTCCTTGAGCCACAGGTGGTTGAGGTCCCTGCCGTGACAACCTTCTCTGCGACGTTGCCGGATAGGGGCCGCGGGCCTGCCTCCTACCATCATGGATGTCTCCACGTCCCCGGTGACCACAGACCCTGCCGCCACTATCGCCTCATCACCTATTGAAACCCCCGACAGGATTATGGATGCGGTGTATACGACTACGTAATTACCGATAGTAACCTTTCTATAGGTACGGCGGGTGTGGTCCGATTCGCTGTGAGAATGGGTGAAGACCTGCACGTTCTCGGCAAGGCCCGAGCTGTTACCGATGGCGATGCCGCCCTTCGAATCGAGGTACACCCCGCGGTTCAGGAAGACATCATCCCCCACCTCGATGCCCTGGCCAAAGTTGAAGCGCACGTTCTCTTCGGCGATGAGGTTCTTCCCGCACTTCCCGAAAAGCTTCTTTGCCAGGATGCGACGAAAGGGAATGGAAAACCCGGCATTCAGACAGATGGGGCTCTTGTCAAGCGCATCCCACAGGAAATGGAGGAACCGCTGACTCTCGGTGCAACCGAAGTCGTCGACCCTGGGGAGAAAATCGCTGTAAAGTCTTAGTTCGCTGAGGTTCTCCACCGGGTGGCCGATGATACCGGTCAGTTGCAGGACATATGCGGTACCCTGTCGGTCAAGTCCCGACGCGACGATCTTCTCCACCTTTTCAAGTTTTTCCGAATTGTTCATGGATCACCCGGTGTCTGAATTAGTTGAAAACTTTGAGTGAATCCTATATAACATCACGGGGCCTGTCAACGGCAAAGTGATATCTATGCCCCCTCCGAGGACCTGACAGACAAATCTGCCGTCAATGCGCTGCGACAAGAGGACTGGAGCACTGTTTATATGTACATAAATGCAATCTCACACTACCTTCCGAGCACGATCATCGGCAACGGGCACTATACGCGGCTGAACGGGCTTTCCGACGAATGGATATTCAGAAGGTCGGGCATACGGCAGAGGACAAGGGCCGCGGACGGCGAGAACACCCACACCATGGCCATCGATGCGATAACACCGCTCGTCGGCAACCTTCCCTACCGGATCTCCGATGTCGACCTCATCGTCGGAGCAACATACACGCCGTACGATACGGTAGGCACCCTCGCCCATGCCATACAGGGCCACTTCAACATACCCCGGGCCGCAGCCGTGACGATCACCTCGGCGTGCTCATCCTTCGTGAACGCCGTCGAGATCGTCGAGGGGTATTTTGCGACGGGAAAGGCAACGAAGGCCCTCGTCATCGCTTCGGAGCACAATCTCGCCTACACCGACGACACCGACAGCGTATCGGGTCATCTGTGGGGAGACGGCGCCGGCTGCATCTTCGTCTCCGCCGGAAGATACTCTCCTGATGACATCGAGATCGTCGACGTCCACACCTCGGGCCTCGGCCATATCGGGAAAGGCGTGGCGGGAGTGTACCTCAGACCCTCGAACGGGGGGCTCACCATGCCCCACGGGCGGGACATTTTCGTGCACGCCTGCAATTTCATGGCGACGGAGGCACAGCACATGGTGGAAAGGAACAGGTACATGATCGACGATGTCGATTACCTCATCCCCCACCAGGCGAATGCCCGGATCATCGACCACGTGGCAAAGGTGCTCGGCCTCGACAATTCGAAAGTGATATCCAACATAGAGGACACGGGGAATACCGGCTCAGCAAGCACCGTCATCTGCCTTTCGCAGAACTGGGAAAGGTTCATGAAAGACGACCTTATCCTCGTGACCGTATTCGGCGGAGGATATTCCAGCGGCGCGATGTTGCTCAGGAAATGAAGACCGTTCCAGGTTCCAGGTTCCAGATCAAAGACAGGACGGGGCAGAGACGATCTCAGGCCTCAGGTTCCGGGGAAGGAACGAAGCCAAAGACGCGCGGTGTCCCGCCAGGTTCTGTAAAGGGGTCGAAAGAAGATTGGAGCCTTTACAGAACCTTTGCGCTCCCCTTGCGTGAAAAATGTTGCCCGCCACTCCACCATTCGGTCTTGTCCTGGACTTGAAACATGGAACTCGAGACCTGGGAACGTCTTTTGTTGACACCCGACTGCCCCCCGTTGCATAATGGAAGTATGGAACTATTGAAAGCGATCCAGGAAAGGCGGAGTGTCAGGAAATACAGGAAGGACCCGATTCCCGAGGAGATACTCACTGAGATACTCGAGGCGGCACGGCGTTCGCCTTCGTGGGCGAACACCCAGGTGTGGCGCTTTATCGTCGTCAAGGACCTGGGGATCAAGGAAGGTCTCCTTGACTGTCTCGGCCCCACCAACCCCGCACGGTCGGCAATCGTCGAGGCGCCCGTCGTCATCTGCGTCGCCGCAAAGAGAGGGGTTTCCGGCTGTCACAAAGGAACACCGACAACGGATAAGGGTGACTGGTTCATGTTCGACGCCGGCATCGCCATGGAACACATTGTTCTCGCGGCATGGAACTTCGGCCTCGGCACCGTCCACGTGGGAAGCTTCGACGCGAAGAAGGCGGAGACCGTACTGAAGATCCCCGAAGGATACTCCATCACCGAGATGGCCCCGCTCGGCTATTTCGATGAGGTCCCCCGCGAAACCCCCCGCAAACCCCTCGCGGAACTGGTCTTCCTCAACGCCTTCGGGGAACCCTACATGAAAAGCTAAGCCGAAGGGCGGCTTGAGTCGCTTGAGTCGCTTGAGGGTCAGAAACCAGGAATACTCCTACATAACACATATTCCGCGGCCTGATTCGGAGCACAAGGATTCTCCGACCGCTTTTCGAACCCTTAACAGGCTGTTGATAAACCCATTTTCTACGTCATTCCGGCTTTAGGCCCGAATCCAGAGGTTTCTCTAACCCCTCGTTTTTCCTGGATTCCGGCCTTCGCCGGAATGACGAAAGAGCACGAATCGTCTTCAGAAATCACTTTGTCAACAGCCTGTTAAGCGGTTCAAACCATTCAAGCAACTCAAACCGCCTTTACCCGTATCCCAGTTCCGCGAGTCTTTCCTCGGTCATGCCTATGTAGTGGGCCACCTCGTGGACAACCGTGACTTCTATCTCTTCTTCCAGTTCTTCCCGGGTGTCACACATCTCTTCCAGGGGTTCCTGGAAGAGATAGATCATGTCGGGATAGAGCGGAGGTGTCGTCGCGGAACGCTCGATAAGGGGAACGCCCTGGAAAAGGCCCAGGGGATAGTCATCGGGATGCATTCCCATCTCCTTTATCATGCCCGCCGAAGGGCGTTTCTTCACCGCTATGACCATATTGTCCAGGTACCGGCGGATCTCCAGGGGGATCCTTTCTATCGCCCGGGCAACCACGCGATCGAATTGAGCCTCAGTGAGCTTGACGGGCACCGGTGGCCTCCTTGAAAAAGAATTGAACGACGGGGATCACTCAAGGTCGCGCTTCCCCGAGGCGCGAAGGCTCTCGAGGACCGCGACGAACTCGCTGAGGATTATCGCCGTCGCTCCCCATACCTTGTGCCCGCAGACACCGAAATAGGGAATGCGCCTCATAGCCCCTTCTATCAGCCATTCCTCGACGGCAACGTTCCTCTCGTCAAGAAAGTGGGAGACCGGCACCTCAAGGACCTCGGAGACCTCGATCGCCTGGGGAACAAAGGAAGGACGGTAGGACTGCCAGGCAACGAAGGGGTGAACACAGAAATTGCTCGGTTCTATGTACAGGGGTGTCAACGCGCCCATGATCCTCACGTCATCGCCGCAGACCCCCAGTTCTTCGCAAGCTTCACGAAGCGCGGTATGGGAAAGCGAATCATCCTGCGGCTCATGGGCCCCCCCGGGAAAACTGACCTGTCCCTTGTGAACCGCCACATTTTGCGTGCGGACCGTGAGAGGGATGAAGAGTTCGTCGTCTTCCCCCGGGTACAGAAGGAGGAGGACGGCTCCCGCGAGAGGCGGCCCCTTCCCGGCAGGCGGTACGAACACCCGGTGTGATGGCGACATGCGCCGTTGGGCGTCATGGCCCGGCAGTGCCATCCTCAACGCCCGTTCTATCTCGTCCGGTGTGAGTCTATCTCCGATACTGTCCTCGCAAAAACTACCGCCGTCTGCGGACAACCCGCCCGAATACAGACCCCCGCCAGGTTGGTCCGCGCGGCACGAAAGACCATTCACCGTCGTGGCCCTTTTCAAGCCCGGCAGGAACCAGGTTTGCCGCGTCCGGGGACCCGGGGAAGCGGCGATCACGTGTGATCTGACCCGCTGGCGCTCCTAAGCAGACGGGTCGCTCTACAAAACCCCGATGCCCATCCCCACAACGCCGGGTCCGGAATCATACGCCTCGGTCATTGACCTCGAGTCATCCTCGATCTCGTTCTCAAGGCGCAGAATGACCTTCTTTATCTCTCCGACGATCCTGATCCCCGTCTTGAAAGGATCCTTCGCCGATGTGATCTGTCCTCTCGCCATCTCTTCCAACGCCTGCAACGCTGTCATGAAACTCCTGTCCACGGCTGAACCCCTGGCCGTCGACGTCTTCTTCCGGGTGACCTTGCTTTTCCCCTTCGGTTTCACTGCCGCCATACAACACCTCCTGGGTAAGTTAGACGTACAATCACCGAATCAGCTCAGAGCATGCGCCACCTCAGCGCGACCCCTCGCAGCCCCAAGGAACGTCCATATTTCAATTATATTGCTAATACCCGGTTCGTCAAGCAAAGAACCGTCGCGGGTCACAGGTCGCCAAGGAAAGGCGATGGAAGAAGTGCATTGGATCCGGCGGATCTTTTTTTGCCTTTAGACCTGTGACCTGCGACGGGCTTTCGCCAGAAAAGCCCTCGGGCCGGGAACCACGCTCATCCCGCGACGAGCACCTGCCAGATGAAGGTACCTATCATGAGAGAGGCAACGATGATCTTGACAAGGCTTCCCGACAGAAAACCGATGAAAGTGCCCCAACCCGACAGCCAGGCCTCGCGGTAGGACCGCCCGGCCAGGAGTTCTCCCGCGACGGCCCCGATAATGGGGCCGATAATGATGCCCGGCAGGCCGGCGACAACGGCCCCGAAGACCGCACCCAGCACCGCGCCCCAAAAACCGTAACGCGACGCGCCGTATCGCTTCGCGCCGACAGACCCGGCGTAAAGGTCGATAAGCACGGTGACGCCTGTGACCACACCCCAGACGATGACCGTGACAAGACCGTACGCCTTCCACCCGGAGACGAAACCGTAAAAGATGAGGCAAGCGTATATGAGCGGCACCCCGGGGAGCATGGGAAGGAACGTCCCCGCGAGACCTGCAAGCATAACAGCCACGGTGAAGGTGATCCAGAAGGTCTCCATACTCAACATTACCCCTGAACGGTTCGGGGTTTCAAGTCCCGGAAGAAAGAACGGTCTTTTGCCTTAGACTTGAAACCCCGAACCTGAAACGGTCTTTTGGGTTGACGGGGATACACCTCCATAATAAACTGTTCATGTTCCAAGACCAGGGTCAAGGGGAAAAAGGATGCCCCGGAGAAACGAGGACAGCGCCGATTTTGATGCCGTCATAAAGAGACACGTCTGGAGACTCGTCGGAATGGGGGCCTGTCTCGGGGCCATCGTCGTGGTGGTCATCTTCTCCGGCTATCATCTCGGAGGGTTTTCGTACTTTTGCGGCTCCTGCCACAGCATGGAGAACAATTATTTCGCGTGGAAAACATCGAGACACAAGCAATTCGCCTGTATCGAGTGTCACATGCCCCGGGACAATCTGGCCTACGCCGTCGCCTACAAGATCTACGCGGGAATCCGCGACCTGGCGGGAGAGACGATGCGAACGTATCCCTTCACGATCAAGCTCACAGGACACGCGCGCGCGATAGCGAACTCCAACTGCCTGAGGTGTCATTTCTCGACTGTCGAGAAGACGCCCATGGCGAGGGGCAACCCCGAGTGCATGAAGTGTCACAGGTTTCTCGTCCACGGAAGACCCGTGGAACAGGGAGGGAACAGGCTTGAATAAAAGACCTTTCGTGGTCATTGCCGTCGCCGTCATCCTCATCCTCGCGGCCGCGGCAGCGGTTCGATCCTTCTTCTGGAAACCTTCCGACAGGTCGGAGGTGAGAGTCATACCGGAAGGGGAATACGATCCCGCCGTCTGGGGCCGCCACTATCCCCTCGAGTACGGAAGTTTCCAGAAGAACCAGGAGATGACCGCGTCACCCACTGACTTTGGCGGTTCCATGAAGTTCCAGCACTCCCTCAGGCAGCCCGAGATCCTCACGAATTTCAAGGGCATGGCCTTCAGCAAGGACTACACGGAAGACCGGGGGCACCCGCATGCCCTCACCGACCTCAAGGAATCCGGGAGGATCACCCTCCAGAGCCCCGGCGCGTGCATGACATGCAAATCCGCCCACATCATCGATATCTACAGGAGTTCCGGGGAGGCCTACGCCAGGAAACCTCTCGGAGAGCTTTTCGCGAAGATGAAATACTCCATCACCTGCGCGAATTGCCACGATCCAGCCACAATGTCGCTTCGCGTCTCCAATCCCGCCTTCATCGAAGCCATGCGAAAAAAGGGCATCGACGTCGCGAAGGCGCCCCGGGAAGAGATGCGCAGCTACGTGTGCGGCCAGTGCCATGCCGAATACTACTTTGAACCTGAAACATCACGGGTGGTGCTGCCCTGGGACAAGGGACTGCACCCTGAGCAGGTCTACGCCTTCTACGGCGGTAAACCCGGCGGGTTCGAAGGCGACTGGGTGCATCCCGATTCGCAGACGGCGATGCTGAAGGCCCAGCATCCCGATTTCGAGATATTCTCGGCAGGCACTCACGCCAGGGCCGGCATATCCTGCGCCGATTGCCACATGCCGTACATGCGGGAGCGGGGCAGGAAATACAGTTCCCATTGGGTGACAAGCCCCATGAAGCACATTGACGCGTCCTGCCGGCGATGCCACCCCGAAGAGGCGAAATGGATCCTCAGCCGCGTGAAGGCAACGCAGAAGAACGTCTGGGAGCTGCAGCACACGGCTGGGACAACGGTCGCGAAGGCTCACGAGGCCGTAGCCAGGGCAGCCTCCTTGAACGGAACGAACAGGGCGGAACTGGACAGGGCAAAGGAGTATCTGCGTAAGGCCCAGTGGTACTGGGACTTTGTCGCCGCCGAGAACAGCATGGGTTTTCATAACCCGGCCCTGTGCCTCAACATCCTCGGCCAGTCCATCGATCTGGCCCACAAGGCCAGGGAGGCAGCCGGAAAGGCTGCGGGCATCGCCCCGTGACAGGAATTTGGAGCAACTCCCACCGTCTGCCCATATAAAAAACTTCTGTGGTATGCCAAATAACCCCATGGTTACAATATGTTAGATGCGGTCAATACCATGCCTTCCATTGCGCTTGCCGGTTTCCTTGCTATAATTGTAATAACTCGTATGGCGTGCAAGGGAGGGGAAGGCGTGATGGGGGTTTGTCTTCTCCGGCTGCAATTAGGAAACAACACGGGACGGCATTCGAATGCCTGATGCCGTGGTATTGGCGTACCGGTCATACCGGCCGCGTGAGCGCACGGTCCGCCAAGGATGATCGCAAGGGGGAGCAGTGGATAGTCCCGGAACGGCAGGAAAGAAAACGACACGGCGGGAGGCTCCGTCACCATCCCGCCGACCGGACACCCAGGAAGTCCTGGAGCAGCGCGTGCAGCAGCGGACGGCACAGCTGTCGGAATTGAACGCTCTCCTCAGACAGGAGATCGCGGAGCGCAGGAAGATGGAGACCGCCCTGCAGGACTCCAGGGAACGGCTACGTCACTTAAGCATACATCTCCAGAAGATAAGGGAAAACGAGCGTACCTCACTCTCAAGAGAGCTCCATGACGAATTCGGTCAAACCCTGACAGGCATGAAGCTTGACGTCAGCTGGATAAAGAGAAGGGTCGCCTCCGACGACGGACTTGTCGTGGAACGGCTCGATTCCGTGCTGGCCGATCTTGACCGCACCATCATTGCCGTCCAGCAGATGTCAGCCAGACTCCGGCCCGTCGCTCTCGACGATTTCGGCCTCCGGGACGCAGTGGAACTTGCCGCCAGGGATGTCACGAAAAGAACGAACATCGCATGTCACATCATCTCCGAACCCTACAACATCACCCTCAATGACACCGTGACCACCGGGGCGTTCCGGATCCTCCAGGAGGCCCTTACAAACGTCGTGCGCCATTCCGGGGCGCGTGAGGTCACGATACTCCTCAGAAAGCGCAAGGATGTCTTTACTATGGAGATAAGCGATGACGGCAAGGGCATCAGGAAGAAGGAACTGGTGAACCCCAGGTCTATCGGTTTGACGGGCATGCACGAACGGGCGCATGCACTGGGTGGAACGCTTGCGATCATGGGTGTGCGGGGTAAAGGCACCTCGATCACTCTTACAGTTCCGCTCCGTCCGGTCAGGCGCGACAACAAGAGAGGAATGGACAAATGCTCCGAGTCATCATCGCAGACGACCACCCCGTAGTGCTCAAGGGCCTCAGGGAGATCTTGCAGGAGAATTTCAGCGGCATGACCTTCGATGAGGCGCGGAAAGGCTACGAGCTGATCAATAAGATCCATCAGAACGATTACAACCTGGTGCTTCTCGACATCTCTCTTCCCGACATAAACGGTCTCGAAGTCCTCAAGGAGATAAAAAAGAGAAGGACACGTCTGCCCGTCCTCATCGTGAGCATGTATCCCGAGGAACAGTACGCGATCCGCTCCATAAAGGCCGGCGCCCAGGGTTACATAACAAAGCGCAGCGCGTCGGAGGAACTGGTGGCCGCGGTAAACAAGATACTGTCGGGCAAGAGATACATCAACCCCACCTTCGCGGAGCAGATGGTCATCGATTTCGAGTCCGATACGGAGGCCCCGCCTCACGAGAAACTTTCCATCCGGGAGATGCAGGTGATGAAGATGGTCGCCAGCGGACTGACGAACAAGGAGATAGCCGAGCAGCTTCATCTCAGCATAAATACCGTCAGGACCTACCGGGTGCGTATCCTGGAAAAGATCTCCGTCAAGAAGACCAATGAGCTGATCTGGTACGCGGTGAAATACGGCCTCGTCGAGTGATTACGACTTGAACCTCTTGACAGGCTGCTGACAAAGTCATTTCCAAAGGCGGTTCGTGTCCCTCCGTCATTCCGGTCTAAAGTTGGAATGACGGAGAAAATGATTTTATCGACAGTCTGTTGAACGTCTCGAACCGTTTGAATACATAAGAGACGATCGATCCGCCGCAAGATCCCGCAGGAACAATCTCGGGAGGTCATCGGATAGGAAACGATGACAGCTCTTTTGAACGAAACTACCACAAGATAAATGTCGATTCGGCGACAGACAGGGGGGGGGATTCCTATTGTAGAGTCTCTATTAGAGGGATCCTGGACGTGGAGTATTTCCCCGGGCTTCATACTTGACCTTTTCACGGTGCGTTGAGGAAATGGCCGACAGACGGGACAAAAAGAAGGTCACATTCAAACTGCATGAGCCATCGGCTCACGAGGTGTTCATGGCAGGGAGTATCCGTGACGGGACAGAGACCACAAGGCCGCTCAGGAAATGTAAGGATGGGACGTGGAGGACAACGCTGAGACTCAGCCCGGGCGTCCACGAATATCGTATAATCGTGAGCGGCACCGGCCGTGCTGAAACCGGTCCCACGACCCGGAGAGCAGCAAAACGCGGCATCTTCAATTGCGTCGTGTGGGTATAGAAGAAAGTCCAAGGTTCAAGCAGATAAAGGCGGTTTCGGGTTTCAGGAACAGGATGCCGTTCCTGTCGTGCAAATTGAAGATCCGTCCAATAGGTCCTATCCCGTCATATATGTCCAATTGGTCCTATTGGTCCTATCCACATCCTATTGGTCCTCTCTGTCCCTGTTCCCTGTCTCCCGCCTCCTGTGCTACACTGTGGAGTGGAGTGACCATGGGGGAAACGATCAGACAGGGGTTTTGTGCTCTTCCGATCCTGATGTTGTGCCTCGTTGTCTCCTGCTGCGTGACACCCACCGGGTTCGATGAGGGGGCGTGGAGAAAAAAGGTGGAGGCGGCGCGCGCTGCCGACCTCTACGCGCCGCATTACAAGGACGGGAAATACTTCAACCCATGGATGCCTATGGAGGAAAAAGGCTTTCTGCGTTTCCTGAAATGGAAGCTCTCACCCTCAGGGGAGTACACCGCTGAAGAGAGGAGGTTCCTGCCCTCTTTCATTCCCGGAGCCGCGGAACGCATCGAGGCAATGCCCGAAGGCGACCTTATTCTCTGGGTCGGCCACGCGACCTTTCTCATTCGCCTCGGCTCCCGGTTCTGGCTGACCGACCCCATACTGTCCGACAGGGCGCTCCTGCCCCGAAGAAAGATCAGCCCCGCGATGACGCCCGGGGAGCTCAAGCGCCTCGGCTCGCCAGGGCTCAACGTGATCATATCTCACAATCACTACGATCATCTGGACAAGCAGACCCTCGAGTCGCTGCCGGACAACACCCGCTTCTTCGTCCCCCTGGGCATGAAGGAGTTCTTGATGAATCTCGGAAAGAAGGATGTGATCGAAATGGACTGGTGGCAAAGCGTCGATGCCGGTGACGGCACGACGGTGGTCTGCCTGCCGGCCCAGCACTGGTCCCGCCGGATCGGCCAGGCCGTGAACAGCACACTCTGGGCAAGTTTTCTCATGATCTCTCCGAAGAACACCGTCTATTACGGGGGGGACAGCGGATATTTCATAGGTTTCCGCGAGATAGGCAGGCGCTATCCCGGGATAGACTACGCCCTGATACCGGTAACCGCCTACCATCCGCGCTGGTTTATGCACTACGCTCACATGGATATCGACGAATGCATCGACGCGTTTGACGATCTGGGAGCCCGGTATTTCGTGCCCACTCAGTGGGGCACCTTCCACCTCGGTGACGATCCTCCCGGCCTTCCCGCCCTCGACCTCAAGAGAAGGATCGCCGTCAGGGATCTCGATCCATCGAGATTTCTCATCATGGATATCGGCGAAATATTGCCGCTGTCGGGAAAGACAGAATGATCTTCGGCCCCGTATCGCCCCTCCCCCTTTGTTGTAATCATTTGCTCCCTGTACTATAATGGCTTCAAGGCACATACCCGGACAATACCTAAGGATGACAGGGAGGACAGTATGAAGACGAAGATGATGGTTTTGTGTGCTCTGTCCTTTCTTGCCGCGGCATGCCTGACGGCAGGTTGCGGCAGGGAGGAATCTGCAACCTTTACGACCCCGGAAGGCAAGGTGACGGTGACGGCGAAACAGTCAGGTGCGGAAGGCACGGTGAAGGTGGAGACGAAGGAAGGCACCGCGACCGTCACGACAGGTCCACAGGCGGTCAACGAAGCTGAGCTCGGCGCACCCGCCTATCCCGGCGCACAGGTGATCTCTTCGGGGCAGTTCGGCGAGTCAAAGGGCACCCGGGCCGGATCGGCCTCAGCCGTCCTGCTCAGCACGAATGATTCCTTCGATAAGGTCGTCGCGTTCTACAAGGCCAACTTGAAGGACATCCGGCAAACAATGGATCAGACGGCGGGAGACCAGAAGATGGTCATGTTCATGGCAGGCAGGGAAGGCAACATGAGAAACGTCCAGATCGTCGCCGGAGCCTCCGGTGGACCGACGAACATACACATAATGAAGGTGACGGGGAAGTAGAACGCGAGGTCCACAGGCAACAGGCGACGGGATACGGAAAGCCAGGAACGCGTTCCCCTGTTGCCCGTTGCCTGTGACCCATGACCTGCTCTCACTTTATCCACAAAAGGTCTTTCCTTATCCAGCCGATATCGCCCCACTCGTCGCGGAGCCGGAACCAGTTTCGTTTTGAGGAGATGATCCTGTACGTGTAGTACTTGAGGGCCGGGCTGTCCTTGACGGTGGAAAAGCGCGTACCCGGCCCCTTCCGTACCCGCGCCTTCTGTACCTTCACGACGGCGCACCGGTACCTGTGGGTTACCAGGCTCCTGTGTATCCAGTACGTGTCGCCGTCGCAATCCCGGACGGCATACCACTTCTTGTCCGTAGATTCCCCCACCTTCTCAAAGGGCATATACATGTAGACCTGCCACGCCACCTCATGGTTCTTTCCCGGCCCCGATCTCAGGTTCGCTTTCGACACCCTGACGCACAGCGCCGACGATGACGACGCGAGGACAAGAACCGTTAGGATGACGGCTGCGGAGAACATGACGAATCTCGTCTTCATGGACAGTCCCTCCCTGTACTCTTGCGTTGTGATCCTGTTATTCTACTTTTTCGGGAAGGACGCGTCGGTAAAACAGCTTACAGGAAGGAACATTACCGGGCGCCAAGAGGCGTTCCACGGGATCCGCCCAACCGGGGCTCCCCGTCTCGAAAAAGGAAGACAGGTCCCGCAGGACTCATGTGGCCTGCCGGGCCTGTCTCGTCTTTCTCTCTTGAACCCTTGAACTCTGGAACCCTGAAACCGCCTCTAATACGGATACACGTAAACTCTCCGGGGGGGTGGATAGTAGTAGTACACCCTCGGCGGAGGTGGAGGGGGCGGCGGCGATACAACGTACACGGGGGCCGGTCGGGTCATGGCGCTTCCAATGATGGTCCCCGCGATCAACCCGCTTGTAACCCCCACAAGGCCCCAACCGGCGCCTCCGCAACAGGATCCACGGTAATGCGGCCCGTGATGATGATGCCTGCCCCGGGCATCGCTGACGGCAGGCATCGCGGCGATCATGAGGACCGCGATAACGAGGACGACCAAGATAGTTCTTTTCATAATCCCTCCACCTATCGAGATTCTGTGATGCTTTGTAGCATTTTTGTATAGCAAGAATGGTACCACCCCCGGAGTTTGTCCGCAACGCACCGATAATTCAGGTTGTTTCCGGCATGACAGCGGTGGTGATACCAGGCCGGCAGGCAAGATCTGTCGACGCTCGGCCAAAGTTACGACATTACCGTCGACATGGTACGGTGATTGACAACCTCCCAAAAACGTAATAAGGTAAACCATCATTCGGGAAAACATGGTATCAGCCGGCACAAAAGAACCGATCATCACCGTGGGTGTAGCGGACAGGCAATCGGAAACGACGGGCCGCCTCAACGGCCCTTACCTGATCGAAGGCGCGCGTTCCCTGTCGGGGTCCTTTCACGCAAGGGCGGCCGCATCGGGGATAAGTCTCTTCGATGAAGGAGGGCAGCTCATTGCCGACTCTCCTTCCGTACGGCTGACCGCCCGGGAAGGGTCCACCTTCACCATCTTCGGCGTCACCATCGGTATCCGCTTCCACTGGGAGCGCAAGGAGGACCAGACCTTTCAGGGCAACCTTGTACTCGCCGCCCGGGGGGACGGCACCATGGCCGTCATCAACGAGATCCCCGTCGAGGACTATCTTGTAAGCGTCATCTCCTCGGAGATGAGCGGACGGGCACCGGGTGAATTCCTGAAGGCCCATGCCATCATGTCCCGGAGCTGGCTCATAGCAGCGCTTGGAAAGAAGGGCGCTCCCGGGGCGGCGATGAAGCCCGGGCAGGCTCCGGGAGAGTTCGTTCGCTGGTACAACAGAGAGGACCACGATATCTTCGATGTCTGCGCCGACGACCATTGCCAGCGATACCAGGGCATCACGAAGATCATCTCCGGTGAGGCGGAGCGGGCTGTGGGGGAAACGAGAGGGCTCGTGCTCTTCCACGGGGGCACCGTCTGCGACGCCCGGTACTACAAGGCCTGCGGCGGCCGCACGGAGAATTACGAGACCGCATGGGAAGATGTCCATATCCCTTATCTTGTCAGCGTTACGGATTGGCCCGATACGCACGACCCCGTCCTGTCCGAAGAGGAGGCGACGCGATGGATACTCTCTTGTCCTGACGCATACTGCAACACGAAAGACATGACCCTTCTCGCGGAGGTGCTCCCCGGGTTCGACCAGGAGACGACGAACTTCTTCCGATGGAAGGTTGAATACTCCCGGGCGGAGCTCGAGGAGATCATCAGAGAGCGCTCGGAGACGGACATTGGCACCCTCGTTGACCTCGTTCCTCTTGAAAGAGGGCCGTCGGGGCGCATTTTCCGCCTCAGGATAACGGGAACGAAGGGAAGCATCGTCATCGGAAAGGAACTGGAGATACGCAGGTGGCTCTCGACAAGCCACCTTTACAGCAGCGCCTTCGTTGTCTCAACGGAGGGCCCGCCGGGCGGCCCGCCCGAAAGGTTCATTCTTCATGGGGCCGGATGGGGCCATGGCGTGGGCCTCTGCCAGATAGGCGCCGCGGTCATGGCGACGAAGGGCTTCACGGCACCGCAGATACTGGAACACTATTTCAGGGGCACGCGCATAGAGAGGATGTACTGAGAGTCTCCATGAAAGGTCCCGGCATCCCCACCCCAAACCCCATGGCAAAGAAACGGTTCAGGACAGCCTTCATCCTTGGCGCGGGTCTGGGAACGCGGCTCAGGCCTCTGACAGAGCATGTTCCCAAACCTCTTCTTCCGCTGAACGGCCGCCCCATGATCACATATGCCATGGACCATCTCATCGGGGCAGGCATAGAGCGGTTCATCGTCAACACCCATCACCGGCCGGGGGTCTACAGTGAGATCTTTCCCGACGCCCGCTGGCGGGGTATCCCCATTATCTTCAGGCACGAACCGACGCTCCTCGATACCGCCGGCGGGCTCAAGAACATCGGGGACCTTCTGACCGGTGACGAGGCCATACTGTGCTATAACGGCGATATCCTGTCCGACATGCCTCTCGCCGGACTCATGGCGGCGCACGAGAAGGACCGTCCCGACGCCACCCTTCTCCTGAGGAGTGAGGGGCCTCTGCGCAATGTCGATATCGACAGCTCGGGAGCGATATGCGACATGCGGCACGTGCTGGGGAGGCCGGGCGCGGAACAATGCCTTTTTACCGGTATCTACGCCGTGGAGACAGCACTGCTCGCACACATGGAACCGGGAAGGATAGAATCGGTGGTCGACGTCTTTCTGCGGAGGATCGCCGCGCGGCCGGGCTCTATAAGGGGAATCGTTGTCGATGAAGGCGCGTGGCACGACATCGGCTCCGTCGAGGTCTACCGGAAAATGGATGCTCAGATGAAGGAATCAAAGGGGATAGAGAATGACGGAACGTGACCATATAGTGGCCTTTGCCCGCAAAACGACCGGCGTCGACGCCTCGACCCCCGCCACAGTGGCAGCCCTTGACGCGCGCGGCTCGGACCGGGCCTTCTACCGTTTCTCCTGGGGGGAAGGCAGGTCGGTCATCGTCATCGACTACGACCCCGGGAGGACGGAAAACCGCTACTATGCCGATATAGCGCGTTACCTGCGAAGCATGCGCGTTCCCGTCCCCGAGGTGACGGGCCATGACCCTGAGGCCCACCTCATGGTGCTGGAAGACCTGGGAAGCAAAGACCTCCACGCCTTCGCCGGAGAGGATTGGCCGACGCGGCGCGCCCTTTATCAGAAGACCCTCGCGGCGACAAAGAGGCTCCATGGCATCCAGGAAAAGGACTTTCCTTCAGGAACCGTGAAGCTTATGGACGGTTTCGGTCCGGAGCTATACCTCTTCGAGCAGAACTACTTCCTCGAGCATTTCGTCAGGAGCCATTGCAGCGTAGACCTCGAACCCGCCTTCGAGTCACGACTCATGTCGGAACTCTCCCGCCTGACAGACGAGCTCTGCTCCCTGCGGCGCTGCCTCGTTCACCGCGACCTCCAGTCCCAGAACGTCATGGTCCTCGGTTCGGAACCGTACTTCATCGATTTCCAGGGCATGCGCTTCGGAAACCCCTTCTACGACCTTGGCTCCCTCCTGTGTGACCCCTATGTCACCTTCACCCCCGGACAAAGGGAGGAACTCCTGTCGTTCTACTACATTCTGTCATCCCAGGAACTCGACTGGGACGCCTTCCAGGCGTCCTTCTGGTCCGCCTCGGTGGAACGTCTCATGCAGGCCCTCGGGGCATACGGGTTCCTCGGCCGGGCGAAAGGCCTCACAGCCTTTCTCGGCCACATCCCGGCGGGTCTTCGGAATCTCTCCATGGCAGCCTCCCACGTTCCCTGGCTCTCCACCCTGCGCGAACTCACGGCGGAATGCTCGGTGGCACTGGGCTGAGAGATAGGACCTACGGGCGGAGAATAGGACCAATAGGAGGTATAGGACATGGGTCTCATATGTCCTATTGGTCCTATTTTCCTATAGGTCCTATCCTCCCCGTCCCCTGTCCCCTGCTTCAAGGTCCCTGTCCTCTTGGTCCCCCTTTCCTGTTTCCTTACCTCTCTTTCCATGGTAGGATATGGCACTCATGAGACCAGTTACCGCCGTCTGCAGCTACACTGCGGGACCCATGTTCCTGCCGGCGCTGAGAAACCTGGCCGCGTCCGACCTTATCGAAGAGGTGTTGGTTGTGGCCCGGGAGCCCATACCGGACATCCTTCCCCGATGCACGGTCATCAACACCGGTCCCTTTGCCTCCCGGGAGACCTTCGAAACGATCCTGGCAAAGACCGCGACGGAGTATCTTCTGTTCATCCCCCGGACCATCCCGATGCTCGCCGGCATGGCAACACTGGAGAGGTTTATCCGCGCGGCCCGGTCCACGGGAGCCGGCACCGTCTATTCCGACTTCCATGACGACACGGGAAAGGGGAAGACACTCCATCCCCTCATCGATTATCAGCCCGGCAGCGTGCGGGATGATTTCAATTTCGGCGCCCTCGCCCTTCTTGACGCCTCGATCGTCCGCGACACGCTTCAAAGGTACGGACGCACACCGCCCCTGCGCCACGGGGCCCTGTACGATATTCGGCTGAAGATGTCCATAGACCATGGGATCCACCATATCGCGGAACCGCTCTACAGTGTCGTGGTCCACGGTGACACTCCCGGGGCAGATGCACACTTCGCATACGTCGACCCCCGCAACCAGGCCCTTCAGAGGGAAATGGAGACGGTCTTCACCGATCACCTCAAGAGGATCAACGCGTACCTTCCTCCGGACAGGCTCAAGACAATGGAAGAACCGGCGGAGCCCTTTCCCGTGAGAGCCTCCGTGATAATCCCCGTGAAGAACCGTAGAAAGACCATAGCGGACGCCCTCCAGAGCGCCCTCTCACAGGAAACGGACTTCACCTTCAACATCCTTGTCGTCGACAATCATTCGACGGACGGGACCACGGAGGTCATCGCCGACATGGCAGGCAGGAACCCGGCCATACGGCACATCATCCCCCGCCGGAAAGACCTGGGGATAGGGGGGTGCTGGAACGCGGCCATCATGGACGACGCCTGCGGCCGCTATGCCGTCCAGCTCGACTCCGACGACCTGTACGAGAACCACCTTGTTCTCGAGACCATCACGGATATCATGCGCGACGGGAGATACGCAATGGTCGTCGGATCCTATACCATCGTCAACGAGCGGCTGGAGCAGATACCTCCCGGACTGATAGACCATCGTGAATGGACGGCCGACAACGGACACAACAACGCCCTCAGAGTCAACGGCCTCGGGGCTCCGCGGGCATTCTCCACGACGGCCATCCGG
The DNA here is from genome assembly GCA_002305765.1 of Deltaproteobacteria bacterium UBA1386. Classification (GTDB taxonomy): domain Bacteria; phylum Desulfobacterota; class Syntrophorhabdia; order Syntrophorhabdales; family Syntrophorhabdaceae; genus Delta-02. The sequence continues at coordinate 17,816 of DBQU01000044.1, read as the reverse complement.
CGGATAGGTTTCCTCAACGTGAGCTACGGAGAGGACTATGCCGCCGCGCTGAGGATGTCCCGGGAATACAGGATCGGAAGGATCTATGAAAGTCTCTACCTGTGCCGCCGCTGGCAGGGCAACACCGATGCCGGGCTTTCCCTCGAAGCGGCAAACAGGAACGACGCCTTCAAGGACTCCCTCCGAACCGCCGAGCTCGTCGAGCGGCAGAAGCTGGCAGGGGAGTCCCCCTGAGTGACACGCGCGTTGAGAGACCGGACCTACGCGACCTTCGAAGGGGGAAAAAGCGCTTCCTCACTCGAGGGATTGTGCAAGGGGCTTCTTGCCGAACAGCGGGCATCCTGGCCGGAGCTCCGGCAGGCCTATGATTCCCTTCGCGGGACGCGGTACCGGGACATGGCGTGCAACGGATTCTCGGTCCGTCTCCTGTTCAATCCCGGCAGGGCCGTCAACACAACGGCCGCCGTAAGCCCCGAAGAGATCAGGGAACGACCCTGCTTCCTCTGCGTCGCCAACCTGCCCGCAGGACAGAGATACATCCTCTACCGGCGCGAGTTCCTGATCCTGGGAAACCCCCGGCCCGTGGTACCCTTTCACCTCACCATCGCTCACCTCGATCATCAACCCCAGGCCATTGCCGGTCACATGGAGGCCTTTCTGCGCATAGCGGCCGACCTCGGTCCCGGTTTTACAACCCTGTACAACGGGCCTCGCTGCGGGGCTTCAGCGCCCGACCATCTCCATTTCCAGGCGGTACCCTCCGGGCAGATGCCCATAGAAAAGGAGATCGACGGGACGAAGGGCTCCACTCTCCCGTCGCTGACTGCCGGCGTATCCGTGTTCAGGATGGCCGGCCTCGGGCGCGAGATCATCCTCATCGAAGGGGGCGACGCCCGGCCTGTGGCAGACGCCTTCGAGCACTACGTGCGCGCCCTCAAAGACGGGTTGGCACCCCCTGGTCAGCCGGGCGAGGAACCCATGCTGAACGCTGCTGCTTCTTTTGATGGAAAGACGTGGCGCCTTCTCGTTTTTCCCCGCCGCGCCCACCGCCCGGCCGCCTTCTACAGGAAGGATGACGGGAAAGTCCTCGTCAGCCCGGCGATCATGGAAATGGCGGGCGTCATCGTCACCCCCGCGGAGCGTGATTTCGACCGCTTGGACGCCGGGGCGATAGAGTCCCTGTATCGCGAGGTCTCTCTCAGCCACGACTGAACACGGCCTAAACCTCTGATCCCGTAGTGGCGATAAGATATCTGGAGGTCAGCACGATACCAGGCGCGGCACTCAAGGAACACCGCCGCGGATTCCATATTGATATACCCGCGTCATATCTATTATTATTGTTCAAGGGAGAGGACAAACGTTGAAGACGATGCAGGAATTGACCCGGGAGATCTCCCTCTTAAAGGACAAGATCCGGGAACTGGAGAAGTCCGAGGCACACCACAAGAAGGTCGTGGAGGAACTGGGGTCATCCCTGCAGCAGTTGCGCCTCCTCGTCGATGCGGGACCGGACTTCTTCTTCTTCAAGGATCTCGACCTCACCTACCGGCTTGTCAACCTGGCAAACGCGAAGTTCTTCGGGCTCACCGAGGCCGAGATCATAGGCAAGAACGATTACGATCTCATGCCTGGCGAAGCAGCGGTCGCCTGCCAGCAGAGCGATCGGTTGGCCATCACCGAAAAAAGGACGATCATCACCACCGAACCCGTCGGGGGCAGGTTCTATGAGACCTACAAGTTCCCCTTCCTCGTCAGGGGCGAGGTGGCAGGTGTCGCGGGGATCGTCCGCGACATCACGGAGCGCAAGCTCGCCGAGGAGGAACTGCGCAAAAGCCGTGCCCTCCTGTCGGACATGATCGAGAACAGCGGGGCCCTCATCTGTGTCAAGGACCGTGACGGCCGTTATGAAATGGTGAACCGCAAGTGGCAGGAAGTGACCGGCATCAGCCGGGAAAATACCATCGGCAGAACGGACCGGGAACTCTTTCCCGGACTGACGGGGATTGTTTTTCGCCGGAATGACCTGGAGGTCATGGAATCAGGATCGGTGATGGAGAAGGAGGAGGTCCTGGAAAGCGACCAGGGAAACCGGTTCTTTATCTCCATCAAGTTCCCCCTGCGCGATCAGGATGGTTCCGTGAGCGGCATGTGCGCCATGATCACCGAGATCACGGCACGCAAATCCGTGGAGGAACAGCTTGCCATCAGCAGAGACCGCCTGTCCCGGGCGGAGATCATATCCCGCTCCGGCAACTGGGAGTTCGACATGGAGACGAAGGAAGTCTTCATGTCCCCGGGGGCCCGCAGGATCTTCGGTGCCGGCGACGCGGCGCTGACGATCCCCGCGATGAGGGGAATACCCCTTCCCGAATACAGGCAGGTGCTCAATGACGCCCTGCAAGGCCTCATCAGGGAAGGGCGCCCTTATGACGTGGAGTTCAAGATACGGCGCCCCGACACGGCGGAAGTGGTGGATATACACTCCGTGGCGGAGTACGACGGCGACAGGCACGTGGTGTTCGGGATCATCCAGGACATCACCGACCGCAAAGAGCTCGAGTCGCAGCTTCTCCAGGCCAGGAAACTCGAGGCCATCGGCACCCTGGCGGGCGGCATTGCCCACGATTTCAACAACATTCTCATGGGGATAGAGGGATACGCCTCGCTGATGATGTCGGAAAAGACGGATGCCGGCCATCCCGATCTCGAGCGTCTCAAGTCCATCGAGGAACAGGTCAAGAGCGCGTCCAACCTCACCCGCCAGCTTCTGGGCTTTGCCCGGGTGGGGAGATATGAGATACGGCCTGCCGACATGAACGAGATAGTCCGCGAGACCTCCGCCATGTTCCACAGAACGAGAAAGGAGTTGACGATCCACGAGGAATACGAAAGGCAGCCGTGGACCGTGGAGGTCGACCGGGGCCAGATAGAACAGGTCCTGCTCAATCTCTACCTCAACGCGTGGCATGCCATGCCCGCGGGGGGAGAGATCCGCCTCACGACTGCAAACATGGTCGTCGACGGGATCTTTGCTTCCCTCCACGGCATTCCTACCGGGAAATATGTTCGGGTCAGCGTCGCGGATACGGGAATGGGCATGGGAGAAGAGACGATGAAACGCATATTCGATCCCTTCTTCACAACGAAGGAGATGGGCAGGGGGACAGGCCTCGGCCTCGCGATGGTGTACGGGATCATGAAGGGACATAAGGGTCTTGTGGATGTCAGGAGCAAACCGGGCCAGGGAGCCACGTTCACCCTCTATTTTCCCGCATCAGAGAAGAAACTCCTCCGGGAAAGGCGAACGGTATCGAAGGCCCTGAGGGGTTCCGAAGCGATCCTCCTTGTCGACGACGAATCGACGGTCCTTCGGGTGACGCGGAGAATGCTCGAGTCTCTCGGATACACCGTGCACGCCATGAACGGCGGATCGGACGCGGTCTCCTTCCTCAAGGATGCCAAATGCGCCGTCGACCTCGTATTGCTCGATATGGTCATGCCCGGCATGTCCGGCAGCGAGACCTTCGACCGCATCAGGGAGACGAACCCCTCTGTGAAGGTCATCCTCTCGAGCGGTTACAGCATGGACAGCGAGGCCCGCATGATCATGGGCAAGGGATGTGCCGGCTTCATCCAAAAACCTTACAACATCGCCCTCCTGTCCCGGAAGATCCGGGAAGTGCTCGAGAGCGAGGATCCGTGAGTCTTAACCCAGGCGGCAAGGACCTCTTTCCCGTCTCTCTGATATCCCAATCCCTCGCAGATCCGTCCTCGCTCCCCGCGGTATAATCATCCATACGCAACCGGCACAGAATGCAGTTGACAAGGGCCGGATCCGTCGTAGACTGTTCATAAGGATGGACAATCGACATGAAGGGGGTGACAGGATGAAAAAACTGATGATCCTGATGGTTATTATCGGTTTCGCACTTGCCGGCTGCGCGACAAGAACAGGGACAGGTGCCGCGGTTGGTGCCGGTGTCGGTGCGGCGGTCGGGGCAGGGGCCGGTCAGGCCATTGGACGCGACACCTCCTCGACGCTCATTGGCGCAGGCATCGGAGCCGTCGTCGGAGGCCTGACGGGAGCGGCAATAGGCAGATACATGGACAACCAGGAGCAGTCAATGCGTCAGGCCATTGCCAATTCCGAGGCCGCGACAATGAGACGGGAACAGGAGATCGTTGCGGGAGCCAGGAAGCAATCCGTTGACGTGCTCACGGTGACCTTTAAATCCGATTATCTTTTCGCGGTCAATTCCTCAACCCTGCTCCCCGGTGCCCAGGGCGAACTGCAAAGGGTGGCGGACGTGCTCAGGCAGTACCCCGAAACAAATATCCAGATCGCCGGGCATACCGACAGCAGCGGATCGACTGACTATAACCAGAAGCTCTCCGAGCGGCGCGCGGAAGCGGTAAGGAACGCCCTGGCGGGGATGGGTGTCAACACGTCTCGCCTGACCACCATCGGTTACGGCGAAACGAGACCCATCGCAAGCAATGCTACCGAGGGCGGCCGCCAGCAAAACCGGCGTGTAGAGGTACGCATCGTGCCGCAGACCGCATAAAGGCCCTCTAGCTACGGGAAGATCAACCTGAGGCCAGCTTTTTTCCGTACTCCTCCATTGTCCAGCAGGAGCGCAGGAAGGGACAGCCTCCGCAGAGATCTATTCTGCCGAGCTCAATGAGGTACCGCTTCCCCGAGTCGGAACTGACGTTGCGGGATGTCATCTCGTCGATGCAGGGAGGTGTCCTGGACTTGCAGCCATGCTTGTTGGTGCACCCGATGCAATAACCACTTTTCGGCTTGATGAGACCCCCTTACGGGAACCGGTATCCCGACAATGGCATGATGTGGCCCCGGGAGGCATCGGCTTCGGCCCAGGGACGCTTGTTCCCCCAGATGGGGAAGATCTTACTGTGAAGCCATTCAAAGGGCAGATCGGCGTGGGGTCCATATTTTTCGATGTACTCCACGTAGGGGTTGCCGGAAGCATCCACCGGGGCAAGGACGGCATCGTGCTCCCCGTCGAAATCGCAGGCAGGCACACCGATCCTGTGGCACAGGCCCCTGTCGAAGGCCGGGGTGACGCTCACCCACCTCCCCTTTACGAAAAGCTGGGTGTACCCGTGACTGGGAAACTCCTCTATGCCCGTCTGAGCCTTGAGCTCCGCGGGCATCTTATGGTTCACGATCCTCGCGAAGGCAAGCCGGGATGGAATACCCGCGGCACGGGCGAGAGCTGCAAGAAGAACGGCCTTCTGGACACAATAGCCCTTACCTCTCTCAAGAGTCGTGCTCGCCCTGAAATCTTCCCTGAAGGTCGAGAGCATGTAAACATTATAGTGGATCTCATCACGGACGAAGCAGAAGAGCGCCCGAGCCCTCGGGCCTTCCCCCGTCAATCCCCCGGCGAGCTTGAGCGCCGTCTCCCGGATGCGACCGTTATCACTGTCTATGATCTCCGTGGACCGGAGATAAATATCCATCTCACCCATCACAGCTCCCTAAAAAACCCCACCGACCCCCCACCCTCGATCCGTCCTATTGGTCTTATTCGTCCGATATGTCCTATTATAAAACACATAGGACCAATAAGACATATCGGACCTATAGGACTGGGACCTATAGGACGAATAAGGCACCTGGGGGCGTCTTTACACCGTTTCCCTGTCGCTCGTGATGACTTCATCGGTCAGTTCGTTGGTGTCGCCTTCCACGGTGGGGAAGTGCTCCTCGAGGAGCCTGCCCGCCTCGCCTATAGCCTCTACGAGGGCGTCGGCCGCCGTCCCCTGCCGTATTCCCGCGGAGACCGTCCTCGCGAAGGCGTTGAGCTTCGCCTGGGTGATCTTCTCGTGGATGCCCTTGTCGGCAAGGACCCAAACCTTCCTTTCCAGGAGGGAGATGAAAAAGAGGATGCCCGTGTTGCCCTTTGTCCGGTACAGACCCTTCTCATAGAAGGCCCTGACGGCCCTGTCCCGCACGGCCCGCTCGCGGCGCCCGGTGCCGCTGAAAAGTGCCTTGAGGTATGGCGTTCTTCTCATCACGAGCCAGAAAGGAGGGAAGAAAATGAAAGTGAGAGGGATGTACCACCAGAGCGACCCGTGGAGAAAGAACTCCGCGATGAGGAAAGCGGCAACATTTCCGAAGGTGACGGCACCGAGCACTTCGGCCTCACGATACCGGCTCGAGGCGTCAACGACCATGACGGCTATCTCGCCCAGGGTCTTCGACTCCGCGAGCGAGGTCGCTTCGCGGATCCTCTCCTTCTCGACATGAGTAAAGAAATTGAGGGCTTTCTTCATCACCAGTCCCCCGACGCGCCGCCGCCGCCGAAATCTCCTCCGCCTCCGGAGAAACCGCCGCCGCCGAAATCTCCTCCACTCGAAAATCCACCGCCCGTCCAGTAACCGCCCGGACCGAAGCCTCCCCCTCCCCGGGAACCCCCGAAGAGGAAGGGAAGGAAAACACCGAGCACAAGACCGAGGATACCGAGGAGAACGACAGTCACGAGCGAAAATCCCAGAAGGAACCCCAGGGCCGAGAAACCTATCAGCCCGGCACCGCCGCCCAGGACGCGCGAGATCCTTCCCAAGACGAGAAGAAAGATCGCGCCGAAGATGAGGAATGGCAGAGTGGATCCCGGACCGCCCCTTTTCCCCGACCGGGACCTGGCCGCGTCAGCCTTGAACTCCCCCCGGGTCGCGTCTATCATGGCCCGGATACCCGAGGAAAAACCGCCGTCAAAATCGCCCCTTTTGAATTGCGGGTTGATTACGAGCTGAACGATGCGTCCCGCCGTCAGGTCCGTGAGCTTCCCCTCGAGACCGCGTCCGACCTCGATGCGCGTCTTGCGGTCCTTTTTCGCGACGAGGAGGATGGCACCGTTGTCCTTGCCCTTCTGGCCGATCTTCCACGTCTCGGCCACCTTGATGGAGAACTCTTCCAGGCTCTCCCCCTCCAGGGAGTCGATGGTGAGGACCACGATCTGCGTGGACTCCGACCCCTCGAAGTCCTGGAGTTCCTTCTCCAGCTGGGCACGGACGCCGGGCGACATCATGCCGGCATAGTCGTTCACGCGCCCTTTCAGGGCCGGCACCTCCAGTGCGTGGGCGCAGGCAGCAACCCAGAGAACAGCGAGACAAAAAGCCACGGATATGGCAATGCACCTCCGGAGGGCCCCGCTCACGTGCCCCATGCGCCTGGTAGTGCCTGTGCGAGATCCTTTCATCGTCCCGGCCTTACCTTGGGTCAGAACTTCACCTTCGGCGCCTTATCCGCCCCCGCTTCCGCCTTGAAGGGCTCCTTCTGGGGAAGCTTGAGTATGAACATGTTCGTCAGGTTGCTCGGGAAGACCCGGATGGAAGTGTTGAATGTCTGCACGGCCTTGTTGTATCTCGTGCGTGCCACGTTTATCCTGTTCTCCGTGCCTTCCAGCTGGTTCTGAAGGTCGCGGAAATTCTGGCTGGCCTTGAGGTCGGGATAGCGCTCGGCAACGAGAAGGAGCCGCGACAGGGCCCCGCCCATCGACGCCTGCGCCTGCTGGAACCTGGCCATGGCCTGGGGATCGCCGATCATGTCCTTCGACACCTGGACGCTTCCCACCTTTGCCCGGGCCTCCGTCACGGCCTGAAGGGTCTCGCTCTCGTGCTTCGCGTAGGCCTTCACCGTCTCCACGAGGTTGGGCACCAGGTCGTTGCGCCTCTGGTACGTGGCCTCGACGTCACCCCATGCCGCCTTCACGGCCTCGTCGTTCTGCTGTATCGTATTGTAGCCGCAACCCGCGAACATCATCACCACCAGTGCAATGAAACCATACAGAAACGATCGCCTCATCACGTTCCTCCTGTCCTGAGATTATCGAGCCTATAGTACCATATTCCGGGGAAGAAAATACAGGCCTTCCGGCCTTGACGCGGGGAAAGATGCGTGATAGAACCTTGAAAAAATGGAGGAGGAAAGTGAACGACGACATAAAGAAGAGAACCCAGGAGACGGCAAAAAAACTCTGGACGGGAGGAATGAAGCTCGACCCCCCCTACCTCACCTGGAAGGAATTTGACAAGGACCTGGCCAACGATCTCTCCATGTTCATAACGGGCAATCTGTATTCCCGGACGGTCCTCACCCTTCCGGAGCGCCAGATGGCCGCCTGTGCCATGCTTGCCGCCCTGGGAGCGGCCGATGAACTGAGGCTCCACGTGAACGCCGCCCTCAACGTCGGATGCGATCCCAGGAAGCTCGCCGAGGTCTTCTTCCAACTCGCCCCTTACGGCGGGATGCCGCTCGTCAACAAGGCGCTGGAGGTCTTCAGGGAGGTCCTCAAAGGCCGGGGGGAATGGGAGACCTTCACGAAGGGCGGGAAGTAGGATCCAATAGGAGGCGGCTCTAAAGCCGGGATTCTTGCATGGCCAGAATACTTGCACGGGAAAGCGCGGGCATCGCCGGCATCGACGAGATCATCGACGGGCTGCGAACGGGAGACAACGTCGTATGGCAGGTTGACTCCATCGACGACTACCTGTCTTTCGCGAAGCCCTTCGTCGAGCGGTCGGTCAGGGACGGTAAGAAGGTGGTCTACATGCGGTTCGCCGGCCACAGGCCCGTGATAGAGGGCAACGAGAACGTCCGGGTGCACAACCTGGACGCGCGCAGCGGCTTCGAATCCTTCACCGCCCAGGTCTACAACATCATCACCTCGGAAGGGCGCGACGTCCATTACGTTTTCGATTCCCTCTCCGATCTCCTCTCCGCGTGGGCCACGGACCTCATGATCGGCAACTTCTTCACGATCGCCTGCCCCTATCTGTACCAGCTCAACACCATAGCCTATTTCGCGCTGCTCAGGGAGAGCCACTCCTTCAAGACCGTCGCCCGCATCCGCGAAACGACCCAGGTGCTCATCGATGTCTACAATGTCGACGACAAGATCTACGTGCATCCTCTCAAGGTCCGCGGCCGACACTCGCCCACGATGTTCCTTCCCCACCGCAAGAGCGAGGACCGGTTCCTGCCGGTGACGAGCAGCGTGGACACGGGCCGCCTGCTCACCCGCATCTCCGTCAAGGGAACGGACCTGGCGAAAAGGAACCTCGACCACTGGGACAGGTTCTTCATCCGCATCGGAGACCTCCTGAACGAGAACGTGGGCAGTGATGAACAGGAGGCCGTCCTCGACCAGCTGTGCAGGATCATGATCGGCCGCGAGGAAAGGATAGTCGCCCTCGCGAAGAAGTACTTCACACTCGAGGACCTCCTCGCCATCAAGGCGCGCCTCATAGGGACGGGCTATATCGGAGGGAAAACGGTCGGCATGCTCCTCGCCAGGAAGATCCTCTCCCGTGACATGTCCTTCGACTGGCAGCGCGTCCTCGAACCCCACGATTCGTTCTTCATCGGTTCCGATGTCTTCTACACGTACCTCGTCGAGAACGGGTGGTGGAAGCTGCGCATGGAACAGAAGACCCGGGACGGGTATTTCGAGGTCGCGAAGAGCCTCAGGGAATCCATGCTCGAGGGTTCTTTCCCCGACGAGATAGAAGAGCAATTCTGGCGCCTCATCGAGTATTTCGGACAGTCGCCCATCATCATACGGTCGAGCAGCCTTCTCGAGGACGCCTTCGGCAACGCCTTTGCCGGCAAGTACGAGAGCGTCTTCTGCGTCAACCAGGGCACCCCGGAGGAGCGCTACAAGCAGTTCGGCGAGTATGTGCGGCACGTGTACGCGAGCACCATGAACGAGGACGCCCTGGCCTACCGCCTCCAGAGGGGCCTCGACAAACACGACGAGCAGATGGCGCTCCTGGTCCAGAGGGTTTCGGGCTCCTACCACGGCAGCTACTTCTACCCCGATCTTGCCGGTGTCGGGATATCCTACAACACCTTCGTCTGGAGACGGGACATGAACCCGAAGGCGGGGATGCTTCGCCTCGTGGCGGGCCTCGGCACCAGGGCGGTGAACCGCGTGGAGCACGATTATCCCAGCATCGTCGCCCTCGATCTCCCGCTGCTCCGCCCTCACAGCGGGCCGAGCGACATGAAGAAATACTCCCAGCACAACGGCGATGTCCTCAACGTCGAGACCAACGTTCTCGAAACGATCCCCGTCACCGACATAATCACGGGCGACATGAAGGCGGACCGGGAGCTCATGGGAACACGCGACCTCGAAGCGGCCGAGTTCCTGAGGTCCCGCGGGCTTGAGCCCAGGGAGTCATGGATCGTGACCTTTGACAGGCTCATGTCCGAAACGCCCCTCCCGACGATCATGCAGCGAATGCTCAAGACCCTGGAGACAAGCTACCAGTACCCCGTGGACATCGAATTCACCATAAACTTCACGGCCAGCGACGCCTTTCAGATCAACCTCGTCCAGTGCAGACCCCTGCAGACGAAAGGCGAGGGAAAGAGGGTCAGGATCCCGCGCAAGGTGCCCGCCGACAGGATACTCTTCCAGTCCTCGGGGAATTTCATGGGAAGCAACATAACGCAGGGGATCAAGCGGATAATAGTGGTCGACCCTGACGGGTACAGCCTCCTGACGCTGTCGGAGAAATATGACATCGCGCGCCTTATCGGCAGGATAAACAGACAGATACCCGGTCAGGAGGAGATGCCCACGATCCTTGCCGGACCGGGACGGTGGGGCACCACCACACCCTCACTGGGAGTCCCGGTACGGTTTTCCGAGATCAACAACATCGCCGTCCTGGTGGAACTGGCGCACGGCACGGGTCTCGGCAGCGTGATGCCCGAGCTTTCCTTCGGCACCCACTTCTTTCAGGACCTCGTCGAAACGGGGGTATTCTACGTCGCCATCTTCCCCGACAGGGAAGGGTCATCCTTCAGCAGAAGGATCGTGGACAGAAAGTATAACCTTCTCTCGATACTGGTTCCCGAGAGCTCCCGGTACGAAGGCATCGTCACCGTCGTTGACACCACGGGAGATGACATGAGGCTCCTCGCCGATGTCGTGACTCAGAAGGTCATCTGCTTCAGCGCCCTTAAGACGGACCAGTAACCGTCGTCGCTTTCCTGCCGGGTCCGGGAAAGATACCTGAGGAAAAGAGAGCTCTCTTCCTTTCTCGGCAGATAGGCCCTTTCCAGGGCCTCTATCGAACTCAGGAGAGGATAATCGCAGAGCGTTGCCATCGCCTGGGTTCCCCTGCCCACCCCGGCCTGCTCGAGGGCCGCGTTCACATTGAGCCCGCCGAGCACCACGATGCCGACCTTGCCGTCTGTGGGAGAGATGCCGAGAAGGGGTTCTCCCCGGCTCCCGAAGAGCACGATGCCCCCGAAACCGTGGGGCGCCATGCGCTCGAGAAGATCCTTCGCGTCGGACACGCTGTTCTCCGGGATCTCCCGGTAGCTCCCCAGGATGAGCCCCGATCCCCCTTCCACCGCGCCAAGCACATCACTCATCCTGCTGCGCATGAGGATCTCGAGGGGAGGGACCGAAGACCCCTCATAGCTGATCACCGATGTGAACCGCAAAGGGCGCCCGTCGACCACCTCGACGAGACCGCCGAGCTTGGTCGCTATGGGGATGCCCCGCTTCAGGAACATCCCGTTGAGGGTGATGCTGCACATGGTCCCTATGGCGGCCGTTCCTGCCGGCGCTTCCACTGTGCCGATATGTTCCCCGGCCCTGACGACGACCGCCCGCTCACTCATGGAGTAAGGCGACCTGAGCGCGACGCCCAGGACCTCTATGGCCGCCTCGAGCCTCTCCTCGGGAACAAAGGTGACATTGAGTATCACCTTCCCGCGCACGTTGTCGGGCCCGAAATCGGACAGGAAGGCGAGGTTGTTTATCCTGTTGATGATAAAGCCCACCCGGTCGGACACGTACCCCTGCCTGAGCTCCGCGCGGCCGCCTGCCGTTATCCTCCTGCCTTTCTTGCCGTCCGTCACGGTGTACCCGGCCTCGTCGAGACGTTTCAGGTAATACCTGATGGTCCGCTCCGACAGGTCCGTCCCCTGGCGGACAAGACGGGAGGCAATATCGGAGGAGCCCAAGGGGGCCCCTTCCCTGTCAAGCACGGAGAGAATGGAGAACATTATCCTGTTCATCTACCCATTCCCTCCGCGCAGAGTTTTACACAAAAAAGCTCCATTCACCGGTCCTTATCACACGTAACCGTAAGCGAGCATGGCGTTCGCGACCTTGAGGAAACCGGCGACGTTGGCACCGAAGACATAGTCCCCTTTCTTGCCGTATACTTCGGCGGCATCGAGGCATGACTTGTGGATGCTCTTCATGATGCCAAGCAGCCTGGCGTCGACCTCTTCCCGTGTCCAGGAAAGCCTCATGCTGTTCTGGGACATCTCGAGGCCCGATGTCGCGACTCCTCCGGCGTTCGCCGCCTTGCCGGGGCCGAAGAGCAGGCCATTGTCCTGGAAGACGCGGACCGCCTCGGGAGTCGAAGGCATATTGGAGCCTTCGGCGACGCAGACGCAGCCGTTCTTCACGAGCGCTTCCGCGTGGCTGCCGTCTATCTCGTTCTGGGTCGCGCACGGCAGAGCTATGTCGACCTTGAGACCCTGGCTCTTGATGACGTCCCAGACGCTTTCGCCTATGTAGCAGACGGCGCAGCCGAACTTGTCGGCGTACTCGCTTATCCTGCCCCTCTGGACATTCTTGAGATCCATGACGTAACCGCACTTGTCGCCCGATATCCCCTCCCCATCGACGATGGTGGAGCTGGAGTCACAGAGGGTGACGACCCTTCCGCCAAGTTGGTTCACCTTTTCCACCGCGAACTGGGCGACGTTCCCGGAACCGCTGATGGCAACGGTCTTGCCCTTGAAGTCGAGGCCTTTCGTGGCCAGCATCTCCGCGGCGAAGTAGACGCAGCCGTATCCCGTCGCCTCGGGCCTGACGAGGCTGCCGCCGAAGGGCAGGCCCTTACCGGTGAGAACCCCCGTATGGTCGTTCCTGATCTTCTTGTACATGCCGTACATGTAACCTATCTCGCGCCCTCCCACGCCGATGTCTCCGGCGGGCACGTCGATGTCGGGACCGATGTGCCTGAAGAGCTCCAGCATGTAGGCGTGACAGAAACGCATCACCTCGTTGTCCGATTTGCCCTTGGGGTCAAAATCACTACCGCCCTTGGCGCCGCCCATGGCGAGCGTCGTGAGGGAATTCTTGAATATCTGCTCGAACCCGAGGAACTTGAGGATCCCCAGGTTGACCGAGGGATGGAAGCGTGTGCCGCCCTTGTAAGGTCCGATAGCATTGTTGAACTGGATGCGAAAACCCCTGTTGACCTGCAGTTCCCCCTTGTCGTCCAGCCAGGGGACCCTGAACATCACAACGCGGTCGGGCTCGACGATCCTTTCGTATATCTTGGCCTTTACGAACTCGGGGTGCTTCTTCGCCGTGGGCTCGAGACTCTCCAGGACCTCTTCCGCCGCCTGATGGAACTCGAACTCATGGGGGTCCTGTTTCTTGATCTTCTCCAGTATTTCACTTGTAACTGACATAATGGAATCCTCCACCTCTGTAATGTATTATCCCGGTCCCTTCCCGGGCTCTCACGCAAACCATCCCGGACCGGGCCGGCCGGAAGGCCGCAGGCGGCCACCGCACCGCCGGTCCGTCGCCCGTATCCGGCGGCGAGCCTCGTGGAAATCAAAAGCCTGTTCTTCGAGACATTCCTCAGTAGACTGCCAGGGGGGTCACGCTCTGATCGTACACGTTCAGATCGCTCCCCGTGATGAGAAGACCGTCGATGTTCTCGAAGCTCCTCGGCAGGGGTTCGTCTTTCGAAAGAACGACGGTCTCCAGGTCCCACCCGTGCCCTTTGAGGGCATCTTCGAGGGCTTTCGTATCCTCGGCTTTTCCCCGCTGCACAAAGACAAGTCTCTTTCTCATGGTCTCCGCTTTTCTCCTTTTGATGGTATGAGAAAAAACTAGTATATAAAACCCGATAAAAGCAGGTTTTACAATCAGGGCAGGGATGTTTTTGGCATCAGGGTGACTACTATGCATACCATAGTGGTTTTCCCCATGGGGGCTGTGCAGCGTTGACGGTCAACGGTTGGCTTGATCCTGCCGACGACGGAACCCGGCGGAAAAATCTTCGGGGGATAGGGGGAAAATGCGGGTCGGGGCGAGAAGACCCCCGGGGTCTACGCGGCCATCCTTCTTCAGGGGCTGCTCTGGACCCATTGAATGGCATATTTGAGCAGGTCCGTCCCGTCGCCCAGTTTCAGCTTCTCCTTGATATGCGCCCTGTAGGATTCCACGGTCTTGACGCTGAGATGAAGTCTTTCCGCTATCTGGCGTGTTTTGTTCCCCTGTCCTATGAGCCTGAAGACGGTCAGTTCGCGGTTGCTCAGGAGGTCTATCGGTGACGCGGTCTGGCTGACCCCTTCCACGGAGACGAACTTCTCGAGCATCTTCGTCGTGATGCGGTCGCTGACGAAGATCTCCCCTTCGAGGACCTTTCTGATCGCGACGAGCACCTTTTCCAGGGCCTCCTGTTTCATTATGTAGCCGCGCGCTCCCGCGCGAAGCGAACGCTCCGCGTACAGGGTCTCGTCGTGCATGGAGACAACGAGAACAGGCATGTCCCTGTGACGCAGGTGCAATTCCTTGATCAGCTCGATCCCGTCGATGCCGGGCAGCGATATGTCGACGATTGCCATATCCGGAACGACCCTCTCCAGTGATTCCAGGGCCATCTGCGCGTGCTCCGCCTCGGCGCACACGACAAGGTCGGGCTCCTGGTTGATCAGAAGCGTCAATCCCTTTCGCAGAATGGGATGGTCATCGACGATCAATATCTTTCTTTTCGTCACGGATATCCTCCCGTCCCCTTGTCAATGTCCCCGCAAAGCCCGTCGGCATGCCGTCGCCCTCAGATCGCGGGTCTTTTGGAGAAGGTGCAGCTAATGACGCATCCCCCGGTCTTCGGCTCCCTTATTTCCAGGACGGCGCCGATCATGGAAGCCCGGTATTGCATTATGTTGAGCCCCATACCCCTTCCCTGGTTCTGCGTCCCGGACATGCCGACCCCGTTGTCGCTGATTGTCAGCACGCAGCTTTCACCGTCCTGTTTCATGGCGATGGTCACGTTATCTGCCTTACCATGTTTTATGGCATTATTCAATGCCTCCTGGGCGATACGGTAAAGATGGGTCGCGGCGGCGTTATCGCTCATGAGGACCGGGGAGTCGTATTCAAAGGCGCAGGTGATACCGAAAAACCTTTCCACGTTCGACGCCAGTTCTATAAGCGCCATCATGAGACCGTCCGCCTCGAGCCTGACCGGGTTTAAGCCCCGGGCGAAACCCCTGGTCAGGGTTATCGCCTGGTCGATGAGGTCCACTATTTCGGCGACATCCCCGGGCTTGATCGGCTGCTCGACGGCGGTCTTTCTTTCCAGCACCTTGCCCATGAAACCGATGCCCGCGAGGTGCTGGCAAAGGCTGTCGTGAAGGTCCTGACCTATCCTGCGCTGTTCACGTCCGCTGATCTCGAGGATCTCTCTTTCCAGCCTTTTGCGCCTCGTTGTGTCGCGCACAATGCCCAGCGCCTTGTTGGGACCGCACCTTACGATCCGCACCTCGAAATCCCGCGTTTCCCCTCCGAAGGAAAGGTGCTGTTCGAAGACCTGCGCCTTGCCTGTCGATATGGACTGCCTTACACAGGACATGACCTGGTCGAGAAGCCTTCGCGGAAGGAGTTCCTCCCTGTCGGATACGAGATAGATGTTCTCTCCGACCAGTCTTTCGGCAACGCTCTTCAAGATCGCAAAGTCACCCGGGTGGAGGCCGAGAAGGATCCCCGATATATCCATCTGGAACATGAGGTCGGGAATGGCCAGGAGGAGAGCGCGCATCTTCGATTCGCTCTCTTTCAGGGCCTCCTCTCCCAGTATGCGCTCGACGATCTCGCCGATGCGCTTCGCTATGGCATCGATGAGACTCCTCTCCTCCTTGAGGAAAGGCCCCTCGTCGGCCTTCCTCCTCCTTTGCAGGTAGAACACCTCCAGGAGGCCCGCATCCTTCCCGTGAACCACGATCCGCTGGGATTGCCTCCACCTCGTCTCCCCGAAGCCGCCACTCACGAAGGTCCGGTCGCCCAGCATGATGCGACACGTGGCGATGTCGGGATATTGCCAGGCGTCGGGCACCATGTTGACTGTCTTCTGCAGGATCTCGTCCAGAGTCGTCCCCTCCCTCTCGACGATGCCCGATATCATGTAAAGGCAATTGAGCTCCTTGACCCTCTCGTTGAGCTCATGGGTCCTCTTCTCCAGCTCCCTCTGCGCGAGTTTGTGCTGCCTGTCCCGTTCCGCGAGATACCTGACCTTCTCCTCGGCACGCCTGAGCGCGAGGGCCAGGGCCCTGGGGGTCGCGTCTTCGCCTGCGGCCCGCTTCTTGCGATCTTCCGATATCCGGGTATGCATGGTGGCGTCATTATATCATAAAGAGGGGTGATGGGTGATAGGTAATAGGTGATGGAGAGCGTCCTCTCCCATTACCCATGACCCATGACCCATTACCTGCTTCTTCCTCTTCATCTATTATTTTGTAATTGACGGAAAAACATGCTATATTGAGCGGTCGTGTTTTCATTTTTATTTCTTTCTCTCAGCTTCAACAATCCGTCATAAAATTGATTCACGGCACAGAGGGATGATGCTGCCAGAACTTACCATCAAGGGAAAATCCATACAGGTACCCATTATCCAGGGGGGTATGGGGATCGGCGTCTCCCTGTCGCCCCTCGCGAGCGCCGTCGCTGCCGAGGGCGGCATCGGCATCGTGTCCAGCGCGTGTCTCGACAGACTCCTGGCAAAGCGCAACGGCAAGGAGTACAGCACGTATGACGCCGTATACGAAGAGGTCTGCCTGGCGCGGGAAAAAGGAGGCGTCTCGGGCATCAATGTCATGGTCGCCATCGCCAGGGACTACGACGTCACCGTGAAGGCGGCCATCGACGCGAAGGTGGACATCATCATCTCCGGAGGCGGACTGCCGCTTGCCCTTCCGGGAATCGCAGATCCCGGGGATACGGCCCTCGTCCCGATCGTCTCTTCCGTGAGGGCTCTTCAGCTCATCTGCAAGAAGTGGGAACGTTTGGGATACCGACCCGACGCGGTCGTGCTGGAAGGGCCCCTTGCCGGCGGGCACCTCGGTTTCAGGGTGGAAGACCTCGGCCTCGAGTCCAACAGGCTGGAGAACCTCTTACCACCCGTCAAGGACTTCGCTTCACGCCACGGCGATTTCCCCGTGATCGTTGCCGGCGGGATCTACGATCACCACGACATCTCCCGGTTCCTGGCCATGGGCGCCGACGGGGTGCAGATGGGAACACGCTTTCTGGCCACCGTGGAGAGCAGCGCGACGGAGGCGTACAAACATGCCGTAGTCAACGCCGGCCCGAGGGACATCGTCGTCGCGTCCACCCCGGGCTCGCCCTGCGGAATGCCCTTCATGGTGATCAAGGAATCCCCCATGTTCCTCTCGGCGCTCGGCAACAAGAGAAAGCCCCGCTGCGACAAGGGCTACATCATGACGAAGGACAGGGAAGGCAGGTACGCCCTGTGCAGGGCACAGGAGAACACCGGGGACTGTTTCTGCATCTGCAACGGGCTTCTCAGCTCCGGAGGCTACAATTCCGACGTGGAGGAACCGCTTTACACGGTGGGCGCGAATGGCTACCGCGTCAACCGCATCAGCACCGTGCGCGACGTCATGGACGAACTCAAGGGCAGCACCCCCGTCACACAGCTCGTATCACCGGAAGCAGCCTAAAAAAACCGTTCAAAGCTCAAGGTTCCAGCAACTGTGTTGAATG
>DBQU01000092.1 GCA_002305765.1 Deltaproteobacteria bacterium UBA1386 | reverse complement strand
AATCGAGTTACTTCTCAGGAATCAGGAGGTAGAAATCGGGGCGCGCGAAATACACGGGCACATTGAAAAAGAGGTAGATGGGGGGGCATATCATCATGATGAAGAAGACGAAGCCGATGAAATACCACGTGCTCGACAGGAGATATTCCCACCACTGAAGGAGCGTGAGGGCCCGAGGCCGGAGGATGAAGGTCGTTATGACCTTCCTCAGGAGTCCTATCGTCCCCAGGGACCACCTGAACTGCTGTTTGAAATAGCCCCCGAGGTCCTCCGGGCCTATCTGGAAGGTGCGGACCCTGTTGATGTACGTCGTCTTCCACTTGTTGAGGTGGAATTGAAGTGAAGTGGCAAAGTCCTCGGTTACGGAGGACTCGTCGAATCCGCCCACGCTTTTCAAGGCCTCACGGCGGAAAAGGACGTTTGTGCCGCAGCAGAAGGTGGCGTCCTTCGATGCCTTGCCCTCGCAGATGTATTCGTAGAAGACGGTCTGCTGCAGTCCGGCGGCGCGGGCGATGCGGTTGGAATCGAAGTTGATGTAGTACTGCGGCGTCTGGATGAAGGCCAGTCCGGGGCTGTTCTCCATCCGGGCGACGAGGGGTTCCAGGAAATCGGGGAACGGATTGGAGTCGGCGTCGAAGACGACCATGTATCGCTCCGTCTCTTTCTTTATCTTTTTGGAATAATTGTAGAATATGAACCCCTCTTTCATCTGTCCGTCGAGGTGTTCCATGAAATCGTTGATGATACCCGCCTTCGCCCCGTGCCATTTCCTGCGGAAGAGATCGACGCCGACGTACTGGCAAAGCTCTTCGATGGACCTCTTGTATGCCTCCATGTTCTCGGGGGTGTCCCAGGGGACGTCATATCGGGTATCGTCCAAGAAATAGATGTACTTGTTCGGGTACGAGAGGTTGTAGAAGGTGATGAGAGAGCTCTTGACGACTTCGAGAGGCTCTTTGTACGAGGGCATGACTATGGCCACGGGCGGATAGGATGACAGGGGTTCCACGGGGAGTTCCTTTCGGGCGAACTCCCTGCGTGTCCATGCCACGGAGAGGATCTCAAGAAAGTACCCGATGCCGTGGACGAGGATGAATATCTCCGCCATGAGGAGGAGGAACGCGAGGGCCTTCTCGTACCACACATGATCGGTGATCATGAAGAGAATGACGCGCACGATGAGGTAGATGGCGGCGAAGGCCATCGCTGCGACGGGAGCCGCCATGACAAGAACCACTTTTGAAGATGCCGGGCGCTTTTCTTCCATCTCAGAACCGGTACCTCAGCCACGCCCATGCGCCCGTGGCGTCCCATTTCGGGGACGTGTGGGCCAGGGCCTTTATACCAACAAGCCAGTGCTTCAGGAACTCCCAGCTCCATTCACCCTCGATCTTCGCGTAGGGATTGTTCTCCGAGTCCGTGCCGAAGGAGGCCTTGAGATCGTAGAAATGCTGCTCCGCCCCGCAGATGAAGGTCTTCGAGAGGTCGTGCCGCCATTCGAGGAGGACGCTGCCGGCGAGATAATCGCGCGGCGCCCAGTAGGGGTGGATTATGTCGACGAGCTCCCCGTTGCGGTAGACGTACTCGTTGTCATGGCGTGTATTGCGCATCTCGCCGGAGGCGGCCACCTTGAATGTCCGCGGGTGGTCGGAAAGGGCATACCCCGCCGCGAAGGTAAATAGACTGCCGCTGTTGGAGTCGTTGTAACCTATGTACTCCGCCTTGCCCCTTACCTCGAGTTTGCGGGTGACGTCGCTGTGAAGGGCGACGAAGACGCGATCCGCCTGGGTGCCCTGAGCTATACCAAAATAGTTGTATATTTCCTCCGTGCGGGCGTACCCGGCGCCGAGGCGCACCCGGTCATGAAGATTGAACCAGACCGTCCCGTGGCCCGTGTCCCTGTCGGTCAGTGTATCCGAGTCGTATCTCCTGTGCGTCCAGGAGCCCTCTGCCTTCACGAAGGGGCTGAAGACGCCGGCAAAGCCCACGGAGACACCGTCGGCGCCGTAGGTCGCGCGATCGAAGTCGGGTGTGTCCAGCCAGCGGTGGCCCTTGATAAAAAAGTGATACTGGCACCGGATGGGCACATCGACGGTGACATCGAAGCGGTTTCGCGTGATGCGGGCGAGATCGCCCCTGCCTTCCTCGTTCCAGTAGGAGTAATCGAAACGCGCCGAGGGATTGGCGCGGGACCGAAGTCTCCCGAGGGCCTCCGACGCCAGGGAGTGGAGGGGGTCGATGGCAAGAAGCCTTTCGTAGATCCTTGCCTCGCGGCCGCACAGGCCCAGGGCGCAGGCGGCCTGCGCCTGATCGAAGAGCGCCTCCTCGTTGCCCGGGTTCTCCCTGATGAGGGTCTCGTACACAGGCAGGGAGCGGGCGAAACGCCCGTCGTACGCGAGCTTCTTCGCCTCTTTCTCGAGGAGGATCGACCTGTGGATGCGCTCCCGGACCCGGGAATCGACGGTCTCCTCTTCCCTGCTCTCTGCCGCGCGGTCCGGGTCCCCAGCGGGGGAGGAAAGAGCGGCGTCATAGGTTTCCATCGCGAGCCGGGGTTTTTTCGCCCACATGGCGGTCCGGGCCATTTCCCTGCGTGGAACGGGGTCCGAGGGATCGAGGGCGATGATCTTCCGGTAGAGGGCTATGGCCTCATCGTACTGCCTTGACCAGGCGAGGACCCGCGCGAGACCGGTGAGGACCTTCGAACTGTCGGGAAACTGCGCGGCAAGGTCATTGTAAAGCCTGATGGACGCCTCATATTGCCTGTCCGAGCCAAGGACCTGGGCCAGGGAGATGGAGGCGGGAGAGAAGGCGGGGTCGCGGCGAAGGGCCTCCTTCAAGCAGGCGATCGCCTCCGGGAACAGGCCCTGGGAAAGGTACATATCGGCCCATCGGGAAAGACCGGCGGCGGAAAGGGCCTTATCGTCGACAATGGACGAGACGAAGGCGCCCGACCGCACCGTGTCCGGCCAATTAGCATAAAAACGGGCGGGTATGTTCCCCGGGTCTGCCGCCAGGGCCTCTTCGAAATATCTCCGGGCCTTGCCGGCGCTCTTCTCCTTGAGGTAGGTCCGGCCAACATTCACACGAACCGCCGCTGCCTCACCTGTCCGACCGGGCGATCCTTCGTACAGCGACCTGGCCTCGGCATACCTGCCTTGGGACATGAGGGCTTCCCCGAGGACCCGGGAAGCCTCCCTGTTGTCCGGTCTGTCCGACAAGGCGTCACGCGCGTATCCCTCTGCCGCGGTGAAGTCCTTTTCGAGGAGTTTTATCGAGGCAAGGGCCGCGACAACTGCGGCGTCCTCGCGGGTAAGCATGAGGCCCCTGCAGACGCCTTCGGCCTCTTCGTAGCGCTCCGAACTGGCAAGGGTCATCGCTAGCCTCAAGGCCACGTCACGGTCGCCGGGGTTGGCGGCAAGATGTTGCCTGTAGAGGGTCCGGGCCCTTGCGAAATCACCCCACATGTTCATCTTATCGGCGAAACGTAGCGCGAGGTCCGGCCTGTGTCGCGATGTCCGCAGCGCGTCGAGATAAAGGTCCCTGCAGGCGACCGCATGGCCGCGGCTGCATTCGATATCGGCAAGGGCTGCAGTTGCGGTGCTGTCGCCGGGGTCCCGGGCGTAGAGGCCGCGAAGGAGCGCGGCGGCGTCGGCCTCCATCCCCAGACGCAGGAGGACCTGTGCCGTTTCCGTTTCTATGGCGGTGTCCCCGGGGAAGAGTGACAGGAGGGCGCGATACTCCGCAAGGGACTCCCTCAGCGTGGCGTCGTCGTAGGAGAGGATCCGCGCCAGGGCGTGGCGGGCTTCCCTGTCGGATACCCTGCCTTCCGGGGACACGATGGTGACCGTCTGTCCGGCCCCGCACGGTGCCGCGAGGAACAGGGTCATCATGAGGACCGGTAGAAGAATGAGCCTCTTCATGCTATTTGAGCGTTCTCCTCAGTTCCGCTGCGGCTTCACCGTATCTCTTCGCCCACATGAGGACCATCGCGTATTTTCTCCTCACCTGCACATCGCCCGGAAGCGCGGCAAGTATCTTCCGGTATTCGGCGAGGGATCGGTCGTATTGCTTCTCCCAGCTCAGCATTTCCGCCAGCCTCAGCCTGGCCGCGTTGTCACCGGGACGCTTCTCAAGGTATTCCCTGTAAAGCGGGGCGGCCCTGTCGTAAGACTTTCGGTCCCTGTAAAGGTCGGCCATGAGCAGGACAGAATCGGCATCGAGCTGGCGGGCGTCTATGCCCTCGAGGGCGCCAAGTGCCTCTGCGCCCTTCTTCTGCCGGAAAAGGACCTTTGCCATCTCGATCCTTGCTTTCGAAAGGTCCGGCTTCTCCCCCAGGAGCTTCCTGTATTCGCTGATGGATTCTTCATGGCGCCCGGCGTAGCTGAGGACCCGGGCGAGCTCCCATCTCGCCATCCAGTCAGGGATCTCCTGGCCCTCGACAGGTGAGGCATCGGGCCGCCCGGATGTTTCGGCGGCAAAGGGGCATTCAAACCCCGCAAGGAACAGGAGTGCTGCGATAAGGCATGCTGCCGCGAGACAAGCCGGTGATCGGTTCATGGTTTCTCTCCCAGGATGGCCCTGTAGCGCAGGATGGCCTCGTCATAGCGTCCCAGGGCGGTCAGGGCCCGGGCTAGCCGCAGGGCGACGGATCTGTTTTCGGGTTCCTTCGCAAGGAGGGCATGGTAAATGGCCGCCGCACCCGCGTGATCGCCCTTCCGGTCATACAATCCGGCCAGTTCAAGTTCCACCCCGGCGTCGCCGGGGCTTGCGGCCGCCAGTTTCCTGAAGGCCTCTATGGCCGCCGCCAGATCGCCTGTTTCCTCGTAGGACTTCCCGAGAAGCCTCAGGGTGTCTTTTGTCCGGAAGCCCTTCTTTACCAGATCGTCAAAGATCGGGTTCGCCTGCCGCCAGGCCCCTCTTCGGGACAGGTCCTCCGCCGTTCTGTAGAGCAGCCAGTCCTGCTTCAGATGCCGGTACGCCGCCGTCGTGGCCAGGGCAAGGATGATGATCGATATGACAAAGGAAAGGACTTTCATAAGGTTATCTGTCCCGCGGCATCCGGCGGTCCACCGTGGATTATAGCATGTGTGGTGATGGTGTCAATGGAGAAGGGGTCCGCCGAAGGGGTCCGGCTCTCCATATTGACTAATCAAGGATTTGACAATATAATTATACACTTTTTTCCGAAGGGGCTGAACGTGAGAGATACCTATTGCGGCACGATACGAAAAGAACATGTGGATACGACAGTGACCCTTGCAGGATGGGTCTTCAGGAGACGCGACCACGGAGGGCTTGTATTCGCCGATCTGCGCGATGTGACGGGGATAGTCCAGATCGTGTTCTCTCCCGAGATATCGAAGGAGGCACACGAGAGGGCCGGCGACATACGGAGTGAATACGTACTCAAGGTGACGGGCAAGGTCAGGAGGAGGCCCGCGGAGACGGAGAACCCGGCCCTGCCCACGGGAGAGATCGAGGTGTATGTCTCGGACTTCGAGGTTCTCAACACCTGCAAGGTCCTTCCCTTCCAGCTCGATGACGAGGACATAGGCGAGGCCACGCGTCTCAGATACCGCTATCTCGACATGCGGCGCCCGGAGATGCAGAAGGTCTTCATCGAGAGGAGCAAGGCCTACACGGTCACGAGGGACTACCTGTTGTCGAAGGGGTTCTACGAGTTCGAAACACCACTCCTCACAAAGTCGACGCCCGAAGGCGCGCGCGATTTCGTGGTGCCCAGCAGGCTGAACACGGGCATGTTCTACGCCCTGCCGCAGTCGCCCCAGCTCTTCAAGCAGCTCCTCATGATGAGCGGCTTCGAGAGATATTTCCAGATCGCCCGTTGTTTTCGCGACGAGGACTTGAGGGCCGACCGTCAGCCGGAGTTCACCCAGATAGATATCGAGATGAGCTTTGTCGACAGGGAAGACGTGATGAACGTCAACGAAGGTCTTGTCATTGCCCTTTACGAGGCATTGAAAGGCAGGAAACCACCCGAGGTCCCTTTCCCCCGGATGAGCTTCGCCGAGGCGATGGAGAAGTACGGCAGCGACAAGCCCGACCTGCGCTTCGATCTGCCCATCGTCGACATGACACACATATTCCAGAAGACGGAGTTCGGGGTCTTCAAGAAGACGATAGAGGCCGGCGGGGCCGTCAAGGGCCTTATCCTCAAGGGGAAGACGCTCTCCCGTAAGGACCTCGACGTGTCGGTGGAAACGGCCAGGGATATAGGCGCCGGCGGTCTCGTCTGGATACGCATGGACGCCGACAGGGCGCTTCAATCTCCGACGGTGAAGTTCCTGAGCGACGAAGAGAAGTCGCAGATGATATCCCTTTTCAGCATCGAACCCGGCGATGTTCTGTTCATCATGTCCGACAAGCGGCTCCGGGTGAGCGAGCTCATGGGAAGGTTCCGGCTGTACCTGGGCGAGAAATACGACCTTATCGACAGGGCCCTGGACAAGTTCCTCTGGGTCATCGATTTCCCCCTTCTCGAGTACAACGAGGAGGAGAAGCGCTACGTTGCCCGCCACCATCCCTTTACATCTCCCAAGGGGAGCCTCGCCGGTTTCGACGGAGACTACGATTCCATTCTCGCCAATTCCTATGACCTCGTCTTCAACGGTGTCGAGCTGGGCGGGGGGAGCATCAGGAACCATCGGACGGAGGACCAGGCGGAGATGTTCCGGCTCCTCAACATAGGCGAAGAGGAGGCCGCTGACAAATTCGGCTTTCTCCTGGAGGCCCTTGAGATGGGGGCGCCTCCCCATGGCGGCATAGCCTTCGGTTTCGACCGCATACTGATGATGTTCCTGGGGCTTGGCAGCATAAGGGACGTTATAGCCTTTCCGAAGACGCAGAAGGGCTCCTGCCTTCTGACCGGCGCACCCGGTAGGGTGGGGCCGAGACAGCTTGCGGAGCTGAAGATACGGACCATTGCCGATTGACATCTTTACGGGGGTGACATGAAGAAGAAGGAGAAGAAGAAGGGATTTATCTTTAAGAACGTTGCCGGTGCGTCCAACTACCCTCTCATCGACGTGGACCACCCTCAGCTCTTCAGGGACATCTTTCCCTATGATGAGGTCTGCAAGGTGAAGTTCGACCACAAGATCGAGCTCATCGACCCTCCCGACGATATCTATATTACGGACACGACCTTCAGGGACGGCCAGCAGGCAAGGCCTCCCTTCACGGCGCAGCAGATCGAGGACCTCTTCGACTTCCTCCACCGGTTGAGCGGACCCAACGGGGTCATCAGGCAATCGGAGTTCTTCCTTTACACGGACAAGGACAAGGAGGCCCTGCGCAGGTGCCAGGAGAAAGGCTACCGTTTTCCGGAGATAACGGGATGGATACGGGCGCACAAGGAGGACCTCCAGCTCGTCAAGGAGATGGGGCTCAAGGAGACGGGTATCCTGACAAGCGTCTCCGACTACCACATATTCCTGAAGCTCAACAAGACGAGGTCCCAGGTCTTCAAGGACTATCTGAAGATAGTGGAGAGCGCTCTCGACCACGGCATAATACCGAGATGTCACTTCGAGGATGTGACGAGGGCTGATATCTATGGTTTTTGCGTTCCCTTCGCCCAGGCGCTCATGGCCCTGTCGGAGGAGGCTAGGCTGCCCGTAAAGATACGGCTCTGCGACACCCTGGGCGTTGGCATCACGTACCCCGGTTCGGCGCTTCCCCGGTCCATCGGGAAGATCATCCGCGCCATGATCGACGACGCGGGTGTGCCTTCGGATTGCCTCGAGTGGCATGGCCACAACGATTTCTACAAGGTCCTCATCAACAGTATCAGTGCCTGGATGTACGGTTGCACCTACGTGAACGGGACCTTGCTCGGTCTCGGTGAGAGGACCGGCAACGCCCCCATCGAGGGCCTTATCATGGAGTACGTCTCCCTGACGGGGGAGAACAACGGCGTGGACACGACGGTCATAACGGAGATGCGCAATTATTTCGAGCGGGAGATCGGCCATCATGTCCCGAAAAACCAGCCCTTCGTGGGGCTCGACTTCAATGCCACCTCGGCGGGGGTGCACATAGACGGTATCCTGAAGAACGAGGAGATATATTCAGCATTCGACACGAACAAGCTGCTCAACAGGCCCCTTGCGGTCAATATCACCGATAAATCGGGCCTGGCGGGGATAGCCCACTGGGTCAACTCTCACTTTGCCCTCACGGGAAAGGAAAAGGTACAGAAGACACATCCCGGTGTGGCGAAGATAAACAAATGGATCGCGAAGCAATATGAGGACGGCCGGATAACGTGCATGTCCGAAGAGGAACTCGAGCACCAGGTGAGGCGATATATCCCCGAAATGTTCGTCTCCGAGTTCGAGTTGATGAAAAAGAGGGCATTCGATATGGCTGCCCACCTCGTGGAACAGTATATCGAGGACCCGGGAATAAAGGGCATGCAGCCCGAACGGCAGGAAGAGCGTTTGAAGAGCCTCGTCGAGGATTATCCCTATATTCAGTTCGCCTACGCCGTCAACGGTGAGGGCGTCAAGATCACGCGGAACATCACGCAGGTCGTGGATAAGGCCAAGTACCAGAAGATCGGCCTCAATGATGATTTTTCCGACAGGGATTGGTTCATAAAACCCATGGCGGACGGAAGGATACATGCGACGGACCTCTATTCATCTAGGATAACGGGGGCGTTGTGTGTCACCGTGTCCGGGCCCATACGGGACGAGATGGGTGACCTCGTCGGTGTTCTCGGCCTCGACATCAGGTTCGAGGACCTGGCCAGGGCGGAGGCCTGACGGTGAAGGGCAGGACTCTGGCAGAGAAGATACTTGGCAGGAACATGGGCGGCGAAGCGTCGCAGGGCAGTTACGTCGTTGTCAATGTGGACAGGATACTTCTGCAGGATGGAACGGCGCCGCTCGCCATCAGGAAATTCGGGGACATGGGCTTTGAAAGGCTTTTCGACGGGTCAAGGGTCACCTTCTTCATCGATCACGCATCGCCGAGCCCCCGGATGGAACTTTCCAACGACCATATGATGATAAAGGACTTCGCGGCGCGCTTCGGCGCGAACGTGAGCGATGTGGGAGAGGGCATCTGTCACCAGCTCATGTCCGAGGGTGTTCTCGTGCCCGGTGAGGTACTGGTTGGGGCCGACTCGCACACCTGCACGGGGGGTGCTCTGGCATCCTTTTCCACGGGAATGGGCTCCACGGACATCGCGACGGCGATGGGCCTTGGCAAGACCTGGATGAGGGTCCCCGAGAGCTTTCTCTTCCGTCTTTCCGGGACCTTTCCAAGGGGCGTCTTCCCGAAAGACCTCATCCTTAAGATCATAGGCATGATAGGCGCCGACGGTGCGACCTACAAGGCGATGGAGTTCTCGGGGGAGGCGGTGGCGTCCATGGAGATCGAGGACAGGATGACTGTCTCGAACATGGCCGTGGAGGCCGGAGCGAAGTGCGGGCTTTTCCCGTCGGATGAAGTGACCCGGGCCTACCTCGGCCGGAACGGTCGGGAAGGTTCCTTCGTTGAGATCGCACCCGACGGAGACGCGGTATATGAGAAGGTATTCGACATGGACCTCGGTCGGCTGGCACCCATCGTGAGCCTTCCTCATACCGTCGACAACACGCGCGCCGTCGACGACAGCGAGGTTCGCGGCATGACCGTGCACCAGGTCTTCATCGGTTCCTGCACCAATGGGAGGATAGAGGACCTGAGGGTCGCGGCACAGGTTCTGGCGGGCCGGAAGAAGCACCCGGGAGTGCGCCTCCTGGTCGGTCCCGCGTCACGGGACGTGTACCGCGCGGCCTTGAGAGAGGGGATTCTGGAGGCTCTTCTCAACGCCGGGGCGACCATACTGCCCCCCGGTTGCGGGCCCTGCATCGGCCTGCACCAGGGTATCCTCGGCAAGGGCGAGATATGCGTCGCAACGTCGAACAGGAATTTTCTGGGCAGGATGGGCAACCCGGAGTCGGGCATCGTCCTCGCGTCCCCGGCAACAGCGGCGGCAAGCGCGCTCGCGGGGAAGATCTCCGATCCGAGGGAGGTTCTGCGATGACCATAAAAGGCAAGGCATGGATCTTCGGTGACGATATTTCGACGGACCACATCATCCCCGGGCGTTTCTATCACCTGCGGTCAAATCTGGAGGAGCTGAAAAAGCATGTCTTTGACGACATCGCACCCGGTTTCTCCGAGAGGATAGCGAAGGGTGACGTGATCGTCGGGGGAAGGAATTTCGGCCTCGGTTCAAGCAGGGAGCATGCCCCACTTATCATAAAGATGGCCGGCATAGACGCGATAGTGGCCCCTTCGTTCGCCCGCATCTTCTACCGGAATGCGATCAACGTGGGTCTCGCAGCCATCATCTGTCCCGTCGACGGGATAAGCGAGGGCGATGAGCTCGAGATCGGCCTCGATGAGGGATCGCTCACGAACATCACGAAGGGTGAAACGAAGCGGTTCGCTCCCCTGCCGGCAATCATGCGGAGCATACTGGATGAAGGCGGTCTTGATCACTACATAAAAAAGCACGGGGGGTTCACCATTTGATGGACAGCATCAGGATACCTGTGATCGCCGGTGATGGTACGGGCGAGGATATATGGAACGCCTCACGGGAGATCTTCGAGGAGGCGGTCCTCAAGACGACGGATGGCGCGAAACGCGTAGAATGGATCCCTCTGCTCGCGGGGCTGAAGGCCCTCGATTCCCAGAACGTCCTCCTGCCACAGGAGACGGTCGATGCGATCATGGAGAACGCGATCGCCCTGAAGGGGCCTTTGACCACGCCTGTCGGCGGAGGTTTCCGGAGTGTCAACGTCTACCTGCGGCAGAGGTTCGATCTCTACGTTTGTATTCGGCCGATACGCTGGTTCAGAGGCCTGCCGAGCCCCCTTGTGAACCCTCAGGCGGTGGACATGGTGATCTTCAGGGAGAATACCGAGGACCTCTACCGGGGCATAGAATGGAAAGGGGGAACGGCGGAGGCCAGGACCGTGATCGAGTTCCTGCGCAACGTGATGGGTGTGGAGGTGGATCCCGACAGCGGTATTGGGATAAAACCCATGAGCCGGGCCGGCACCCGGCGGTTCGTCAGATGGGCGGTCGACTGGGCGGTAAAGGCGCGTAGGAGGGCCATCACCATCGTTCACAAGGGAAACATCATGAAATACACCGAGGGCGCGTTCCGTGAGTGGGCCTACGAGACAGCAGGGGAGTTCGATGATGTCTCGGCCGAGGGTGCCGAGGGGAAGATACCCATCAACGACAGGATCGCGGACAACATGTTCATGCAGGTCATCGCGAGGCCCGGAGAGTATGATGTCCTGCTGTGCCCGAACCTCAACGGCGACTACCTGTCCGATGCCTGCGCAGCCCTGATCGGCGGCCTCGGTGTCGCTCCGGGGGCGAATATCGGCGACGATGTGGCGATATTCGAGCCCACACACGGGAGCGCTCCGAAGTACGCGGGTCAGGACATGGTGAACCCCACGTCCTTTATCCTGTCGGGGGCGATGCTCTTCGACCACATAGGGATGGCGGCGACGGGGGAGGCGATCCGCCGTGCCGTTGAAGAGACGATACAGGCGGGGGTCATGACGTACGACCTGGCGCGTCAGGTCCGGGATGGAAAGGCCGTGAAGTGTTCGGAATACGGCAGGGCGGTCGTGGAGAGACTGTCCGGCTCCGGGGTATAATATAGAGACACAGGGAAGGTAAGAGATATGATAGACGAACTCAGGGGAAAGATAGACGAGCTTCAGGAGCGCATCCGCTCACTCAGAGGTTATCTTTGACCTGCCTCAACTCAACGAAAAGCTGACGGAATTCGACAGGCAGATCTCCGAGGCCGCGTTCTGGGACGACCAGGAAAAGGCCCAGAGGATCCTGAGGGACCGTTCGCGGGTCGATGAAGAGATAAAGAACTGGCAGAAAAAGGAAGAAGAGCTCGAGGAGATCCTCATACTCAGCGATTTCATTCGGGAAGCAGAAGATTCGAAGGATATGGAGGAGCTTGTCGGCCGGGTCGGTTCCCTCGAAGAATCTCTGGGGTCCTACGAGATCGAGAGGATGCTCTCCGGCGAGAACGACGACAACAACGCCATCATCTTCATCAACTCCGGGGCAGGGGGGACCGAAGCCCAGGATTGGGCGGAGATGCTCTTCAGGATGTACCTGAAGTGGGCGGAAAAGAAGGGATTTGAAACCCAGGTCGTCGACCTGCTGCCCGGTGAAGAGGCGGGCGTCAAGAATGTCACCTTCGTGGTGTCGGGTAAGCACGCATACGGCTATCTCAAGTGCGAGAATGGCATCCACCGTCTCGTCAGGGTCTCGCCCTACGACGCCAATAACCGGCGGCACACCTCCTTTGCCTCCGTTTACGCCTATCCCGAGATATCGGAGGACATACAGGTCGACATCAGGGAAGAGGACCTGCGTATAGATACGTACAGGTCGAGTGGTCCCGGCGGCCAGCACGTCAACAGGACCGATTCGGCGGTGAGGATCACCCATCTCCCCACGGGCATCGTCGTACAATGCCAGAACGAGCGGTCCCAGCACAAGAACAAGGCCATGGCCATGGCCATCCTGAAGTCCAGGATCTATGAACTGGAGAAGAAAAAACAGGAAGAGAAGATGGATTCCCTGAACAAGGAAAAGAAGGACATAGCCTGGGGAAGCCAGATACGCTCCTATGTTCTTCATCCGTACAGGCTCATCAAGGATCACAGGACGAAACATGAGGAACATAATGCCGACGCGGTGCTTGACGGGGATATCGATGCTTTTATTAAGGAATACCTTTTGTACTTGACTTTCGATCAGAAAAGGAAGGATAATTAGCTAGATATGGAAATTTTCAGTATAAATAAAGAGGTAATTAACGTAAACCGCATAGAAGAACTGGAAGAAAAGATCGACCGGCTCATCGAAGGCTACCGCGTTATGAAGGAAGAGAACGAGAGGTTGAAGGCCGAGATTGAGTCGTTTCAGAGCAGCGATAGGGATCTGCAGGGGAAGATCTCGGAGATTCGGGGCGAGCGGGAATTACTCATCGAAAAGGTCCAGAAAATACTCGAAAAAGTAGAAAGAGTAGAGATTTAGGGGATTCCATGGAGAAAAAGGTTGAAGTGACCATCCTGAAACAGCCTTTTACTTTCGTCGGGGAGGATGATGAGAGGATAAAGCGCGATGCCCGCTTTGTAGGCGACAAGATCGACCGTGTCGTGACGCGGTACGGTATAGTCAATACCCTGAACGCGGTGATCATGGCAATGATGGAACTGGCTGACGAATACCTGGAGATGAAGCAACAGGTAGAGAGCGTGGACGGAAGGACTCTTCGACTTATCAAAAAGTTCGAAGATATTGAAAATATAGATGTTCCCTGCGGTGTACGTGATAGGCGGTAGGCTGTGAGCCAACACCTCAACACCGGGAGGCGTTCCCTGCTGCGGTGTGCATGCCCACCTCGAGTGAGAAGCCTGAAGCAGTATAACGACACCCACGTGAACACGAGGTTCAAGACATATCGTCTACACGGCATCTGCGGGGCTAATTTTAAGGGGTAATGCTCAAGGAAACAGAGGTTTGACATAAATAAACTTCGAGCCGTCATGGAGGGGTATTCAATATAAAGATTTAAGATTTTATGTCTATATTGTTAATGCCCTTTCTTTCCTTTTGATTGCACCCCCTTAATAATATTGAGATATATTAGGGGGTCGTGGTGAATACAATCGTCATAGCCGTTATTGCTTTTGTTATAGCGCTCTTCATCGGCTTTTTTCTTACCAAGCTTATCCATCAGAAAAAAGTAGGCGAATACGACAAGATCGGAAAGAAGATCCTCGACGACGCGAAGAAAGAGGCCGACGTTGTCATGCGGGAGGCTTCCATTCAGGCGAAGGACATTGTCCTTCAGGCCCGCAATGAGATAGAACAGGAGGTGAAGGCGCGCAAGGTGGAGATGCAGAACACCGAGCGCAGGCTTTCCCAGAAAGAGCTGAATATAGACAAGAAGCTGGATGCCCTTGACAAGAAAGAAGAAGAACTGTCGCGGAAGGACCGCGAGATGTCGAACAGGCAGAATCACCTCGAAGGCAGGATAAGAGAGCAGGAAAGCCTGGTTGCCCGGTCGAGGGAGCAGCTCGAGAAGATATCGGGCATGACGGGAGAAGAGGCAAAGAAGATGCTCGTGACGGCCATGGAGGAAGAGGCCCGCTACGAATCGATGAAGATGATCAAAAAGATCGAAGAGGAAGCCAGGGAGAAGGCGGACAAGAAGGCGAAGGAGATCATAGCTTTTGCCATCCAGAGGTATGCCGGTGAATACGTCGGCGAGGATACCGTTTCCGTGGTTCCCCTGCCGAACGAGGAGATGAAGGGCAGGATCATAGGTCGTGAGGGGCGTAACATCAGGGCCCTGGAGGCCGCGACGGGCGTGGATATCATCATCGACGACACCCCCGAAGAGGTCATTCTTTCCTGCTTCAACCCCGTACGGAGGGAGGTCGCAAGGATCGCCATCGCAAAGCTCATAAGCGACGGCAGGATACACCCCGCCCGGATCGAGGAGATCGTCTCCAAGGTTGCCGAGGAGATGGAGGAGAAGATCAAGGAGGCCGGCGAACAGGCGGTGTTCGACCTCGGGATCCACAACGTTCACCCCGAGCTCGTCAAACTTCTGGGAAGACTCAAGTTCCGTAGCAGTTACGCCCAGAACATCTACCAGCACTCCCTGGAGGTGGCCTTCATCTGCGGGGCCATTGCCTCGGAACTGAAGGTGAGCGTCAAGGAGGCGAAGAGGGCGGGGCTCCTTCACGATATCGGAAAGGCCGTCGACCACGAGATCGAGGGCTCCCATGCGACGATAGGGGCTGACCTGGCAAGAAAGTACGGGGAGAGCGACGAGATCATCCATTCCATTCTCGCCCACCACGAGGACGTTGAGGTCAAAAGCCTCCTCGATGTGATCGTTCAGGCCGCCGACGCCCTTTCCGGCGCGAGGCCGGGAGCCCGCAGGGAGATGCTGGAAACCTATATCAAGAGGCTCCAGGAACTGGAAAAGATCGCCAATACCTTCCAGGGTGTTGAAAAGTCCTACGCCATACAGGCGGGCAGAGAGATACGCATCGTCGTGAACAGCGAGAGGGTAAGCGACGAGAACATCATAATGATGTCGAAGGACATCGCGAAGAAGATCGAGACCGATCTGTCCTATCCAGGCCAGATCAAGGTCGTCGTGATCAGGGAGACACGTTCGATAGAATATGCAAAATGACCGGTTTACAGTTCTCTTCCTGGGCGACGTGATCGGGAAGCCGGGAAGGAAGGCCGTTGGCCGTTACCTGGAGGAGACGCGCGCTGATTTTGTTGTAATAAATGGCGAGAACCTCGCGGGTGGGATAGGCATAACCACCAGGACGGCGGTGGAGATGCTCTCCCTCGGTGTCGATGCCATCACCACGGGCAACCATGTCTGGAAGAAGAAAGAGGTGGTACCCTTTCTGATGGAAGAGAAAAGGGTTGTCCGTCCCCTCAACTACCCCCGGGGAACCCCCGGCTTTGGATATACGGTCGTGAGGAAGAACGACCTCTCGCTGTGTGTCGCCAACATAGAGGGGCGCATCTTCATGAATTCCCTCGATTGCCCCTTCAGGGCCATGGAGGAGTTCCTCGAGATGGAAAGACCGGATGCGCCGATCATCGTCGATTTTCACGCGGAGGCGACGTCCGAAAAGATAGCCATGGGATGGTACCTCGACGGAAAGGTGACGGCCCTGATGGGCACGCATACGCACGTTCAGACCGCGGACGACAGGGTGCTGCCGAGAGGCACCGGGTACATCACCGACGCGGGCATGACGGGCCCCGCCGATTCGGTCATCGGAATGGATAAAAGGGGGGTCCTTGAACGGTTCTATACCCAGATGCCTCAGAAGTTCGAGGTGGGAAAGGACGATATCGAGGTCCAGGGGGTCTTGCTCACCATCGACAGGAACGGGCACAGATGCCTCGATATCAAAAGGGTCAAGGAAAAAGTAGCCTGAATCCGTCACGCAGTTCAGATCTTCTAAAAACATCATACTGGAGACGTCAATGGGGATCGAAGAGCAGTTAGCAGTCATCAAGCGCGGTGCGGTGGACCTCATCAACGAGAAGGAGCTCAGGGACAAGCTCGTGCG
The DNA here is from genome assembly GCA_002305765.1 of Deltaproteobacteria bacterium UBA1386. Taxonomy (GTDB): domain Bacteria; phylum Desulfobacterota; class Syntrophorhabdia; order Syntrophorhabdales; family Syntrophorhabdaceae; genus Delta-02. The sequence goes on along the minus strand of DBQU01000092.1, from coordinate 8,001 downwards.
CTCGGAGAAGGAAGGAAGGCCGCTGAGAGTCAAGCTTGGTCTCGACCCGACGGCACCCGACCTTCATCTCGGTCATACCGTGGTTCTCCAGAAGCTCAAACAATTCCAGGACCTGGGCCACATTGCCATATTCCTCATCGGTGACTTTACCGGGATGATCGGCGACCCGACGGGACGCAGCGAAACACGCCCCGCCCTCACGAAGGAAGACATCATGGTCAACGCGGAGACCTACAAGAAGCAGGTCTTCAAGATACTCGACCCGGAGAGGACAGAGATCCGCTACAACAGCGAATGGTTCGAGAGGATCAACGCCGCCGACATGATCAGGCTCTGTGCCCAGTACACGATGGCAAGGATCATGGAGCGGGAGGATTTCAGGAACCGCTACCAGAACAACCTGCCCATCAGCATCCACGAATTCCTCTATCCCCTCGTCCAGGGCTATGATTCCGTCGCGTTGGAAGCGGACGTGGAGCTCGGCGGGCACGACCAGATATTCAACCTCTTCGTGGGAAGGGACATACAGAAGGCGTACGGCCAGGAATCGCAGGTCCTCGTCACCGTGCCGCTCCTCGAAGGCACCGATGGCGTGAACAAGATGAGCAAGAGCTATGGGAACTACGTCGGCATCGACGAACCACCCGACGAGATGTTCGGGAAGCTCATGTCCATTTCCGATGAACTGATGATAAAGTACTACGAACTGCTCAGCGACATCCCCCTCGAGACGCTGGATGCCTTGAAGAAGGGCATCGCGGCCGGTACGGTCCACCCGAAGCAGGCGAAGGTCGACTTCGCGAAGGAGATCATCACGCGTTTCCACAACGCGTCCGCGGCTGAGGCCGCCCACGAGAACTTCGAGAAGATGTTCAGGGACAAAGAGGTGCCCGACGACATCGAAACGGATAGGATGACGCGAAGTGACGCGGGGACATGGCTTCCCAAGCTCATGGTGACGATGGGCCTCGTACCCTCAACGTCGGAAGGGAAACGGATGATCAAACAGGGCGCGGTCACGATAAATGGGCAAAAAATGTCTTCCGAAGACCTTCCTTCCGGAGACGAGTTCGTTATCAAGGTCGGCAAGAGAAAGTTCAAGAAACTTATTCTCCAGTAATGGCTGTAATCCTTGACATTAGGGGTAATTTGTAGTTTATTTTACCCTCGATAGCGTTAGATGAGTTTGCTGTTATCGATGCTCTTTGACGAGAAGATAGTGAATTCCACTCCCCGGTAGCTCAATCGGCAGTAGCGGCTGGCTGTTAACCAGTAGGTTGCAGGTTCGAGTCCTGCCCGGGGAGCTTTTTTTTGTGCCTTGACGGGCAGCGATGGTCCCGCCTGAGTGTGCTTCGAGGGGCACAGGTTGTTGCAGGTTCGAGTCACATGTTTCCCGATTGACAGTGCCAAAGCCCGCCGTCCGGGGTCTGGGTGAAACCCGTGGGATTTCGGGCACCCACCAAAATCTCCTGTTCGAATTCTCCAGTCTTTGCTGCATGAAACACCCTGCCATGATCCTGCAAAAGGTCCAGGAGAGGCTTGATGGGGGGTTGCCGGTGGACCGGGAACAGCGGAAGCGCCATCCTCCATGGAGCTATGAGATGGGTTGGCGTATGGTAAACTTCTTTAATGAGGAACCCGAACAACCTATACAGGTCTTCAGGTGTGGTGACCAAGCATCTTGCCCTGCTCCCTGTGAGGGATATGCGGCTTCATTTCAGGGGCGGGCGGGATGAAACCGTCGTGAAAAGACCTATGGCGCCGACAGAGTCAGCGGCAAGACCAACTCCAATCAGGACATATGTGATGTTCAGACTGTGAGCGGGAGGAGGGCAGGAGGACATGAAAGTGTGGCCGGGACTGCACTATCCTTTGGGAGCCGTCTATGACGGCTCAGGAACAAATTTCTCGCTCTTTTCCGAGGTCGCCGATCGCGTCGAGCTTTGCCTTTTTGACGAGGACGGAGCCGAGCAACGTCTCGACCTGCCGGAAGCGACGGGCTATTGCTGGCACGGTTATCTCCCTGAAGTGGAGCCCGGCCGGCGGTATGGATTCCGTGTGCACGGTCCCTGGGACCTGTCCCGGGGCCACTGCTGCAACCCTTCCAAACTGCTCCTCGATCCCTATGCCAAGGCCGTAGACGGCCATGTACGATGGGACGAAGCTGTCTTCGGCTATCTCTTTGACAAGGGGCCCGACAACCGCAGCGACAGCGACAGCGCGCCCTTTATGCCGAAGAGCGTGGTTCATCAACCTCATTTCGATTGGACCGGGGACCGCAGACTGCAGCTGCCCTGGCACGGAACGATCATTTATGAAGCCCACGTAAAGGGACTGACCGCAAGGCATCCGGAGGTTCCCGAGGAACTGCGCGGAACGTACGCGGGACTGGCACATCCGGCGGTGGTCGAGCATCTGAAAGCGCTCGGGGTGACGGCGGTGGAATTGATGCCGGTCCATTTTTTTATTCATGACAAGCATCTGGTCGATCAGGGATTGAAGAATTATTGGGGATACAACTCCATAGGGTATTTCGCTCCACAAAACGAGTATGCGGCGGACAAGCGTCCCGGAGGGGTGGTGGCCGAATTCAAGCGGATGGTCAAGACGCTCCATCAAGCCGGCATGGAAGTTATCCTGGATGTGGTCTACAACCACACGGCGGAAGGTAATCACCTGGGCCCCATGCTCAGCTTCAAGGGGATCGACAACGCCTATTATTACCGTCTTACAAGCGATCGGCGTTACTATATGGATTACACGGGGACCGGCAACAGTCTGAACATGCGCAACCCGCATGTTCTGCAGCTCATCATGGATTCATTGCGATACTGGGTGCTGGAAATGCACGTGGATGGATTCCGTTTCGATCTGGCGGCCGCTCTGGCGCGTGAACTGCACGAGGTGGACCGGCTGTCGGCGTTCTTCGATATCATACAGCAGGACCCCGTGATCGGCCAGGTTAAGCTGATCGCCGAACCCTGGGATGTGGGCGAGGGCGGCTATCAGGTCGGCAACTTTCCGCCGGGGTGGACCGAGTGGAACGGTAAATACAGAGATTGCGTGCGGGATTTTTGGAGAGGGGAAGACCAGACTCTGGGCGAGTTCGCAACGCGTTTTACCGGCAGCTCCGACATGTACGAGAACACCTCCCGCCTGCCCTATGCAAGCATCAACTTCATAACCGCCCACGACGGGTTTACCTTGAACGATCTGGTTTCTTACAACGAAAGGCATAACGACGCCAATGGCGAGGGCAACCGCGACGGTGAAAGCCACAACCGGTCATGGAATTGCGGTGCCGAGGGCCCCACGGATGATGCCGAAGTGCGTCTCCTGCGAGAAGGCCAGAAACGGAATTTCCTCGCCACGCTGATGCTCTCTCAAGGCGTGCCCATGTTGTTGGGGGGAGATGAGATCGGTCGCACCCAGAAGGGCAACAATAATGCGTACTGCCAGGACAATGCGATCTCCTGGTTCGACTGGGATAAGCTGGACGCGGATCTCCTCGAGTTTTGCCGTAGGCTCATCAACTTCCGCAGAGACCATCCGGTCTTCCACCGCCGGGGTTGGTTTCAAGGCCGGCCAATACATGGCGGCGACGTCGGCGACATTGCGTGGTTCACCCTGGAGGGCGAGAGAATGGCCGAGGAAGAATGGGGCTTCGGGCCTGCCAAATCGCTGGGAGTCTTCTTAAACGGTGAGGCCATTCCGAATCCCAACCCACGCGGTGAGCCGGTGACGGACCACAATTTTTACGTGATCTTCAATGCCCATCATGAACCTTTGAATTTCACTCTTCCAGGGATGGATTGGGGGAAATGGTGGGTGAAGGAACTCGATTCCCGGGTTGGCTGGTTGGAAGAGAGCAGCTCCATTGAAGCCGGGACTCAGATCAAAGTTGAAGCCCGTTCCCTGGTGGTGCTGCGCCATAAACCGGTCGCGTGAACCGTGACCCTGAGCAGGAAAATGCCAACCCCTTCTTTCCGGAATCGTTTATCAATGCGTCTTCGAGAGATCCTGCGACGTGAACCGGCTGTGGAAACCACATCCAAAGGCACCCTGCAGGTCAGCGCCCTGCCCACCCTTGAACAGATCCTGAAGCGGGCCGATGGTCTTCCGGAGGATCGCAGAAGTTTTTTTCTCCCCCTGCCGCTCGAGGATGAAGAGTTGCTAGTTGGGCGCAGCGAACTGCTCGAGCAACTGGATAGAGCCATGGAGAACTGGCAGAACGGTCGCCTCACGAGTGTTGCGTTGGTAGGACCGCAAGGTTGCGGCAAGACCAGCGTGATAAACTGCTTCCTGCGCAGGCAGTCCGAAGACCGGGAAATTCTTCGATGCGAAATGCGGAGAAGGCTCTGGAGCGAAGGGCTTGTCCTTGAGTTCTTTTGCAGGCTTTTTCATGTGGATGATCCCCTCCCGGACGATGTTGAGAGCCTGATCGCTCGACTGTTGAAGTATGAATCGCGGCTCATCGTGCTGGAGGGCGCGCACAATATTCTCCTTCGGGTTATCGGCGGCCGCAAGGCTGCCGAGATCTTCCTGTACGTCCTCCTGTGCACCAGGAAACGGCATTTCTGGCTCTTCACGTGTCGCCGCTTGCCCTGGAACGACATGGAGCGGTACCTCGAGGTATCGCGCCATTTTTCTCATGTGTGGGCGATTGATTCCTTGACAGAGGACCAGCTTCGTGATGCGCTGGACCTGAGGCTTGTAAAATCCGGACTGCCCGTGGCCTTTTGTCGCTCCAGAATAGAATCCGAACAACGTTCACAGGCCGAGGCTGGTGAGAAGGAAGGAAGAGACGATGCTTTCTTCAGTGCGGTATTTGCCAACAGCGGGGTCAATTTCTCTGCCGCTCTCTACTTCCTGCTGCTCTGCAGCCGTTATGAGGCACATACGCGAACGCTCTTTCTCTGGCCCCCCGATCACCTGGATATGGGGTTCATCAAAGAGATGGACCATCTGTACCTGTTGACTCTTGCCGAGCTTGCCGGACACGGGGTGCTTTCCGTCAAGGAGCACGAAAGGATCTTCCGTACAAGTAGTATCCGGACCAGGACGGTCTTTGAATACCTCGAGCAGTCGAGATTGGTTGAGCCCCTTATCGTGGAAAATGACGACGATGAAGAGAAGACATACGACCTGTCCCCCGTGATCCATCATGCGGTCACACTGGCCCTGGAACAGCGTAACCTCCTTTATTGAAATGATGTATCGGGAGTTTCGGATATGAACAGGAATTTGATAGAGTCGATCAAGAAACTGCTGAACTTTGAGACAATTGCAGAGACAATCATCATCATAGCGGCGACCTGGATGGCTGTAGCCGGCCTCCAAAGGCTCTCCAGATTGCTGGGCGATCGGTTTCCCCGGCAGCGTGTCAAGATATCCAGCGCCTTTCCGGTTGTGCGACTTGCCGTATGGGTCGGGGTCGCCTATTTCATCGTTTCACTGGTGATCGAGCCCGGCCTGAACACGCTCGTGGCAATCGCAGCCTCCGCGGGAGTCGCCATTGGTCTTGGTGCTCAGGAGTTAGTGAAGAATATCCTGTCCGGCATACTGATCCTGTTCGACAGGCCCTTTCGTGTCGGTGATCTGATCAAGGTGGACTCATACTATGGAGAAGTGATCCACATAGGATTGGGCACCAGCCGCATTCACACCTTTGATGACAGCATTGTTGCCATTCCTAATGGAATATTCCTCAGTAAAGCCGTCACCAATTCCAATTCCGGAGAGCTTACGGAGCAGGTGGTGGTCGAGTTCCGCCTGCCGGGTCATGTAGACGTTGAGGACATGAAAGGCCTCATGCAGGAAGCCGCCCTGTGCTCTCCTTATGTCTGCCGGAGGAAGCCTGTGAACGTTCTGGTGGAAGACCGGTATGAATATGGTTTTCTTACCATGTTCAGGGTCAAAGCCTACGTGATGGATATCCGTTTTGAACCGCTTATGGCCAGTGACATAACCGAGCGGATCAAGGAGGCGATAGCCGCGAGCACTGTCCTTCCGAAATAGCGATCTTCTTATTTTCGCGGCGAGGAGTTCCCGGTAACGCAGTTCCATGTCCGGGATACTCAGGCGGGACGGTGATGGTACCACACGGATCGCATTTGTCGCCCTCATCCTGCCTTCAGGCTCCATGACCGGCAGTTGCCGGGTAGAAGAGGGTTTGCAACTCCAGCCGGGACGTGCTTCGCCGACTTCATGGACCGGGGAGTTTTTTCTTTGATGTTTTCCCGGTTTTCTACCTATAATAGACAACCCCTGCACCGAAGAAACTGGAGTTGTGACGGATAGCTAAAGGGATGACAGCGGCATGAAGAACCTTTTTCCATATGAGAAGGACATTCCGGCGGAAATGCTCGAGGGCATACCCGTCGCGGGGATGGACTATCTTCTCGCGGGCAGGGTGGAGGGATGGAAGGGTCCCTTCAGGGAAGTTTCCTCTCCCGTGCTCATACAGGGCGCGGGAGGTTTGTCCCGGAAGTGCATCGGGTCCGTGCCTTCCATGGACGAGGAGGCGTCACTCGGCATGCTCAGGCACGCCCGCGAGGCGTATTCCGACGGGATGGGGGTGTGGCCGCGGCTGCCGGCGGCCGGCAGGGCGGAGAGGATGAGCACCTTCATTGTCCGGATGGAGGAGTCAAGGGAGAGGATCGTTCGTCTTCTCCAGTGGGAGATAGGGAAGACGGCGGGGGACGCGGCAGGTGAGTTTGACCGTTCCGTGGCGTATGCCCGGGGATGTGTGGAGGTCTTCGAACGGTGTGGCGGTAAGCCGGGAGGGCTTGTCGTGGACAACGGCATCGCCGGCAGGCTCGAAAGGGTGCCTCGAGGGGTCGTTCTCATCATGGGGCCTTTCAACTATCCCCTCTTTGAGACCATGACCGCCTTCGCCCCGGCGATGCTTGCGGGTAACACGGTGGTCATCAAGCCACCCCGGCTCGGATGTCTCTTCTTCCAGTATCTTCTGCGGGCTGCCCGGGATGTTTTCCCGGTCGGATCGGTCAATATCGTCTATGGGGACGGCAGGAGGATCATACCACCCCTCTTGTCGTCGGGGATGGTTGACCTTTTCTATTTCATCGGGACGAGCCCCGTTGCCGGATATCTCAAGGGACTTCACCCGAAGCCGCACCGTCTCAAGTGTATCCTCGGCCTCGAGGCGAAGAACCCCGCCATCGTACTTCCCGACGCCGACATGGACAGGGCGGCCTCGGAATGCATAAGAGGGGCTCTGACGTTCAATGGACAGCGCTGTGCCGCCTTGAAGATATTCTTCGTGCATCGGAGCGTTGCCGGGGAGTTCAACGAACGGCTCAGCGAGGCGGTGCGGGGTTTGAAGCACGGGATGCCCTGGGAGGATGGTGTCTTCGTGACGCCCCTTGCCGAGCATGATCGCGCGCAGTACCTGTCAGGGCTGGTGGAGGACGCCATGAACCTCGGTGCGGGGATCGTCAATGAGGGCGGAGGCGAAACAACGGGGACCTTCTTCTCTCCGGCAGTCATGTACCCCGCTTCGACCCACATGAGGGTCTGCCGCGAGGAGCAGTTCGGACCCGTCGTGCCGGTGGTGCCCTATGACGACATCGATGAGTCCCTCAGGTATATCGCCGAGTCGCCGTACGGCCAGCAGGTCAGCCTCTTCGGCAAGGACAGGGCAACTTTGAAGAAACTGACAGAGTACCTCGTTCACCACGTGTCGCGGGTCAACATCAATTGCCAGTGTCAGCGCAGTCCCGACACGGTCCCATTCACGGGGAGAAAGGATTCCGCGGAAGGGAGCCTCTCCATCTCCGAAGCCGTCGACGCCTTCACCGTCCCCACCTTCATAGCCACGAGGAACGCCGACGGAAACGTCGACATCATCGAGGAACTTTAGGAACCGTCCCACGCCGCAGGCTCCACCTCGAACGCGGAAGGACAGAACAGCCCTCGGCGATAATTGACAACGCGAAGCACTGTCTCCATCTTTTTCCTGAGACCTGAGACCTGAGACCT
>DBQU01000021.1 GCA_002305765.1 Deltaproteobacteria bacterium UBA1386 | reverse complement strand
GGGGTTTATCAACAGGCTGTTGAGCCGCTTAAACCGCTTGACAGGCTGTTGGTAAACCCATTTTCTACGTCATTCCGGCGAAGGCCTTAAATCCAGAGGTTTCTCTAACCCCTCGTTTTTCCTGGATTTAAGGCCTTCGCCGGAATGACAAGAGAGCACGAACCGCCTTCAGAAATCACCTTGTCAGCAGACTGTTGAATGTGAGAAGCGAAAGACATGACCACGTACCTTAATGGTGGAGCGATCGCATTCGCAACAGGATACCGGAGCGGGCAGAACTATTCTTTTTTATCCTTTAACGTTCAAGCGGTTTAAGCGGTTCAAGCCGTCTTTTCGCTCGGTACGTGCGCCATGCATTCCTCGATCTTGTGCTCTTCCTCTTGAACCGGGAACTTGATGACGTCCGACGGGCACGTCGACACGCACAGGCCGCAGGCCATGCAGGCGCCTTCGTCTATGTGGGCTATGGGAACACTCGTTGAGCTCAAGGGGCCGAAGATGGACAGGTCCCTCTCTTTGATCATGATGTCGATCGCCTTCTGCGGGCAGGCGTTCTTGCAGGAGCCGCAACCGCTGCAGCTCTCTTCGGCCACCGTGGGATACAGGCGTTCCTCGTCACGGTCGAGGAGGATCTCGCCGAGGGCACCCAGTATTTCCCGGCGCTTCCAGCGCTTGTCGCGGGGGTGGCGCAGGAAGCCGATGTGGTATTTCTTGCGGCTCCACCGCGTCGGGTTCCAGCGCAGCTGAGGCTCGGAGCGGTAGACGGAGAGGAATTCCCTGCCCTTGAAACGGTCGGCGTAGTCGCCGAAGGAGATGGCGCGGTCGGCGGTGAGGGTCAGGTCCCGTCCCGGGCCGCTCAACCGGAAGCTTCCTTCAGACGCGCTGAAGACCTCCCCCTCTTCGAGGTTGATGATGATGACGCCCTCGCGGCGCGCCTTCTCGAAGGTCACCTCGTCATAGGAGGGCATCACGGTGTTCTTCGTCACGATATAGACGGTCTTGCCCGCCTCTTTAAGCGTGCGGGCGGCCTCGATGAAACGGGCCGACATGTACTCGTAGAACATCGCGTCGCCGGCGTCGGCGGTGCCGAGATAGAAGACGCATGACCCGAAGTCACCGTCGGGCATGGTGATCTCCGGCGGGTCCTCGTCGCGCAGGAGGCCCTCGTCCCTGGCGGCGGCCGCGAGGAGGTCCGCGTCCTTCACGGCGAGTACACCGGCGCCGAACCCCGTCATGATGGAATCCTTGATGTTCATGGGCTCCAGGGCGCCGCCGCAGGCGAAGACACCCTGAGCGTCCGTCACGAGCGGGTCCTCCTCGGCGACAAACCCGTATTCGTTGAGGGAAAATCCGAAGAGGGCGGAGAGGTCCTTGAGCCCGGGGTTGGGGCGCAGCCCGATGGCGAGGACGATATAGTTGAATCGTTCCTCCCTGAGCACTCCATCGACGAAGTAACGGACCGTCACACCCTCCTCGTCTTCTTCGAAATAGCGGGAATTGGCGCGGACGAAGCGCACTCCGGCGTCGCGGTAGACCTTCTCGAGGTAGAATTCCTGGCCGAAGAGCCTGAGGTCATTGTAGAAAACGGCTATCTCCGGTTTCGCCCGCTGCAGGGTCCACTTGACCTCGCGAATGGTGTAGGAGCAGCACACCGAGGAACACAGCGGGTATTCCTTCGAGCGCGAGCCGACACAGAGGAAAAACCCTATCTTGTTGAAGTCCTCCGGCAGCTCGCCGCTCTTCTGGTCGATGCGGGCGTCGTACTCGAGGCTGGTCAGGACCCTCTTACCCTTGTACTCGACGGGGTCATAGGGCGAAAGGCCGGCGGCCACGATCACCCGGTGGGCCTCCACCTCGTTGCCGTCGCTCAACGTGACCGTAAAGGCGTCGGCCTTCCTCTGTGCCGCCGTGACGGACGCGCCCCGTATGACCTGAAGGTTGGGATCGTCCTTTATCTCGTCGAAGAATGTCTTGAACCCGATGCGGCAGTTCGCGATGCGTGCCATGGTGCCGCCCAGCTCGGGCGTGCTCTCAAGGATGATCGCCCTGTGGCCCTCCTTGAGGACAACCTTTGCCGCCGATACGCCGCTTATGCCTCCGCCCAGGATCAGCACGTTCACAGGGCACCCCCTTCTCCCATGATGTGGAGCAGGAGGTCCGTGTAGTAGACGACCTTCCTTTCGCCGGAAAAGGTCTTCATCGCCATGTGGCAGAGGGGACAGAAAACGACGATCGTCCCCTGCGACCTGTCGAGGACGAGGCGCGAGAGTTTCTCCGTGACGTCCTTGTTGATGAAGATCTGGTTGCCGCCGCAGCAGCGGTCCTTGACGGCCTCACCGGACACCTCCCCGCCGAAGCGGGCGATGGTCTCCTCCATGATGTTCGTGTTCTGTATCGCCGTTTCCTTCGGCCGAAGGAGGATGCAGCCGTAGTAGGGCGTGAAGACCTGGCCGGTGAGGTCGCGGGCCTGTTTCATCGCGGCGAAGAAGGCCTCGTCGAAGAGGTCGAGAGGGTGCGTCACCGCGAATTCCCGCTCCTCGTCCGCCTCCTTGAGGTTCTTGTAGCACGCCGGGCAGGGGGCGACGATCTCGCTGAAATGCCCCCGCGCCTTTTCGAGGTTCCTCTTCGAGAATCCCGTGAGCTCCTTCCTGTCGCCGTACTCGAAGGCCCCACAGCAGTTCCAGTCGGGGATCTCCCTCAAGGTGTGGCCCTGTTTCGCGAAGACCTTCTTGATGCCCTTGTCGAGCCTGTGCGCCGACCCTGTCAGCGAGCAGCCGGGATAGTAGCCGTATTCCATGTTACATCCCCTTTACCTTGTGGGGCAGGTGGAAACCCACGTATTCCATCCACCGCGTCACGTGCTTCATGTACCCCCCCTTCAAGAGAAAGGGCACGGCCTTCATGAGCACGTAGGGCTCGTAGACCCTGCCGAAGAGAGAGACCGACCCCTTGAAGGCCTTTTCGAAGGGAGATTCCGTGCCGAGCTCATGGCGCAGGGCCCTGATAACCTCGGGTATGCGTATCTCCCAGGGGCAGGCGCCGGTGCAGCGGTAGCATCCCGTGCAGAAGCGCACCAGCGGCTCGTCGGCGGCCACGTCCTGTCCCAGGAAGAGCCTCTGGAGCATCTCCTGGGGGTTCGTGCCAGGAGACAGGTCGTTCACGGTGCACACCGAGGCGCAGATCTTGCATCCCAGGCACACGGCGAAGTCCTGCCTTCCGTAATCGGTGAGTTCCAGAGCCTGCTCAGTCTTCGGCATCTTTCAGTTCTTCCTCTATAAAGGTAAGGTACGGTATGATCTCGTCCTTGCTGCGTCCCGACATGTAGGAGAACATCCCCTGGAGCCTCTCGGAGACGCCCTTGAAGTACTTCGTCAGCGGTATCCCCTGAGGGCAGGCCTCCTCGCAGGCACCACATCCCACACAGGTCTGGGAGACATGGTACATGCGGATGAGGTGGAAGAGCTCCTTGCCGCGGGGCATCCCCGTCGACCCGGCTCGGAAGACCTTGTTGAAAAGGGCGTCACCCTTCGGCAGGTATTCGTCGCCGTTGAAGACGCAGTCAACGCAGTAGCACACGGGACACATGTCGCGGCAGTTCATGCACATGATACACTTCGAGAAGTCCTTCGTGAACTCCTTCATGTCGATCTGGAAGGCCGGCCGGGGTTCGGCAGGCCCTATTGCCATCTGCGCGGGCGCCTCGGAGGTCTCGCCTTCCAGAAGCGAAAGGAACGCCTGTCCCTTGTCCGTGTAGGGAAGGGCCCAGTAGTCCCCGTTCGCGTCGATGCGTATCCCCGCGTCACCGACGACACCGCGCCGCTCGCGGCAGTTCGCGCAGGCCCAGCGCGCCTTTTCGGCATCCTTCGTGAGCCCTTTAAGCGCCTCTCCGGCCGGGATGTCGCCCTCTGTCTTCGACGAGACCGTCCCGAAGCAATCGACGGAGACGGCAATGATGTTCTCGGGTTCTATCTGCGTCAGCTTGACAAGCTCCACGTAGGACCGTATCTCGCAGGGCCGGAGCATGAGGATGATCTGCGCGCCCTTTGCGAAGAGCCTTCTCAGGTAGAGGGCGCCGTTCGTCGCGAAGACCGGGCTCATGAGGGCGTAATTGTCCAGACTGTCCTTGAAGACCCGGTGGTAGACGTTGCTCGCGTCCTTCTCGAACCCCATCACGAGGTATTCCTTCTCCGCGAGGAACGTGTTGAGAGCGCTTTCGAGCGCGCCGTTCTTTATCTTCTTACCCTGCATTTTTCTTTTCCTTTATGTCGTTGTAGAATTCCGTCACCTTTTCAACGAAACGCCGCGCCTCCGAGGCGCTCACCCAGAAGAGCCGGAGCCTGTCCTTCATGCCGAAGGCGTCGAAAAGCTCCTTCAAGGCCGCTATCTTCCGGCGGGTATAATAGTTGCCCTTGATGAAGTGACAGTCGCCGGGATGGCAGCCGGCGACGAAAACGCCGTCGGCCCCCTCGAAGATGGCCTTTATGACAAAGGCCGGGTCGACCCTGCTGGAACAGGGGACCTGTATCACCTTCACCCCTTCGGGGTACTTCATCCTCAGGCTTCCCGCCATCTCCGAGGCCTTGAATGTGCAGTAGGTACACGCAAAACCCACGATCTCCGGGTTCTTTGCCGTTCTATCTTCCATGTACTTCCCCTCTACCCTTGACGTCGTTCGAGGTCATATTGCCTCCAGAAATGCGCTTATCTCATCATCGAGGATGGCGTCGTAATAGCCCCTCAGGCTGATCGCCGATGACGGGCAGGTGGCGTTGCAAAGCCCGCAGCCCTGACAGGCGGCCTCCTCGACGTGAACGACCTTTTTTTCCTCGTCGTACTTTATCGCCTTCGAGAAGCAGGCCTGTTCGCACATGCGGCAGCCGCTGCACCGCTTGGGGTCCACGAAGGAGATGAAGGGGTCCACGAAGGCGTAGCCAAGGTTCAGAAGGCCGTAGAGCTTCAGCGCCGAGGCCCTCCCGTGGTTGATAGACTCCTCCATGTCCTTGGGCCCGGAACAGGAGCCGGCGATGAAGATACCCTTGACGGCGGTATCGAAAGGCCTCAATTTGATGTGGGCCTCAAGAAAGAACCTGTCCTTGTCGAGGCTGATCTTGAGAAGCGTGGCGAGCTTCTGGCTGTCCACGGGATAGGACATCCCGATCGAGAGGACCACGAGGTCGAACTCGCGTTCGAAGGTCTCGCCGAGAAGCGTGTCCTCACCCTTGAGGAGGACCCCCGTCGGTGCGGGTACGATCTCCCCGATATTCCCCCGGGTGAAGAGAACTCCCTTCTCCTGGGTGTCTTCGAAGAACTCCTCGGCCCCCCGCGGATGGGCCCTCATGTCCATGTAGAAGGACTCCACGTAGGAGTCGGCGTACCTTTCCCTGATGGCCTCTCCCACGCGCAGGGCGTTGATGCAGCAGATACGCGAGCAATAGGGCCTGCCGATCTGCTCGTCCCGGGAACCGATGCAGTGGAGGATCGCGACCCGGGGATTCTCGGGCAGGGCAAGCTCGCCCGCGCGCTCGAGGTCGAGTGTCGTCACGATCCGCGGGTCCTTCCCGTACTGCAGCTCGGGCTTTATCGCGGGATCGAAGGGCGCGAAGCCTATGGCCGCGACCGCCCCGCCGATGACGATCTTCCTCTCCCCCGCCGGGGTGTCGAGGGTCGCCTCGTAGTTGCCGAAGAAGCCTTCGAAGCCCGTAAGCTCCGAGGACGTCAGGATCTCCACGTTCTGCCTGCTCCTGAGCTCCTTCTCCATGTCTCCCGTTATCTTCGCGCCGCTCGTCCTCGCCGGCCAGACGTTCCTTATCTCCCGCACGACCCCGCCGAGCTGCGGCTCCTTTTCCACGAGATAGACCTGCATGCCCATCTTCGACAGGAAAAGTGCCGCTGAGAGGCCCGAAACACCGCCCCCGATGACGAGGGCCGTCTTGTTGACCTCCACCATCTTTTCCTCGAGGGGAACCTGGTGCGCCACGCCGTAGAGACCCGACAGGATAAGCCTCTTCGCCTTTTCCGTGTTCTCCTCTATGTCGTCGCCCACCCACGAGCAGTGCTCCCTGATGCTCACCCTGCGCAGCAGGAAGGGGTTGAGGTCTTTCTTCCTCAGCACATCCTTGAACATCTCGCCGTGGAGGGACGGGGTGCAGGACGCTACGATGACGCGGTCGAGGCCGTACTTCTCGATGCTCTCGCTGATCAAGTCCTGCCCCGGCTCGGAGCACACGAAAGGGTAATCCTGGGAAACGACCACATTCGGCAGTTTCCCGAAGAACTCGCTCAACCTCTTGACGTCCACCGTGTGCTTGATGTTGTGCCCGCAGTGGCAGATGAAGATCCCTGTTTTCATGAAGAGGCACTCTCCTTCACGTATTCCATGCACCGCGACGCCGCTTCCCCTCCCGAGGCCACCGTGTCGGGGACGTCTCTCGGCCCCGATGCCATGCCGCAGACGAAGATGCCGTCCACGCTTGTTCTCGAAGGCTCCACCACGCTGGTGCTAATGAAACCGTACTCGTCCCTCTCGAGGGACATCATCTCACACATTTCCCCGGTACCCGCCCGGGGCCTCACGCCCGTCGCGAGGACGACCACATCCACCTCTATCTCGTGGAGCTCGCCGGAGAGCATGTCCTCGACGCGCACCAGGAGGCCGTTCTCGCCCTGCGTCACCTCTCCGGGGATGCCGCGGATGTACATGGCGCCGTTCTCCTGGGTGCTCTTGTAGAACTCTTCGTAGCCCTTGCCGTAGGTCCTCACATCGATGTAAGAGATGTATATCCGTGCGTCCCTTATCCTGTCCTTCACGATGCACGCGTGCTTTGCCGTGTACATGCAGCAGACCCGGGAACAGAATCGGGCACCGCTCTGGCGGTCGCGGCTGCCGACGCACTGGATGAAGTAGAAGCGCTTCGGCGTCTTCCCGTTCATGACGATGTCTCCACCCGTCGGCCCCGTCACCGAGGTGAGCCTCTCGAACTCCATCCCCGTTATGACACCTTTCAGCCTGCCGTAGCCGAACTCCGTCTTCTCCGTCGGGTCATAGAGGTCGAAACCCGGGGCGACGACGATCCCGTCGAAGTACATCTCCACCAGCTCGTCCCGCATGGAGTAGTCTATCGCCTTTGCCTCGCAGCGACGGAGGCATTCCCCGCACCCTATGCATCCCTCGACCTGGCCGGCGATGCACCGTCGTGCCTCGGCCATGGCGTCCGCGCTCTGGTAGCCGAGCCCCACCTCGCGAAAATCGGTCACCCTCTCGTCCACCGGCTCTTCGGGCATCGCCATCCGCGGCCGGTGTTCGATCCGGCCGGTGAGGACCCCGCGCTGCTCTTCCGAAAGCCGCTGCGGCGTGCCGCGCTCCTCATCGCCCGCCGGGGCCTCGCCCCTGAGGTAGAAGCCGATCGACCGCGCCGCCTTCCTTCCGGCCGCTATGGCATCGATGACGTACGCGGGCCCGGTGACAACGTCCCCGCCCGCGAAAACACCTTCGATGTTGGTGGCACCCGTCGCGGTGTCTATCGTCACCGTGCCCCCCCTGCCCAGGGCGACACCAAGGGATTCGAGGAAGGAGGTTTCCACGGCCTGACCGAGGGCCGTTATCACCGAATCCACGGGTATCGTGAACTCCGACCCGGCCTTCGGCACGGGCCGGCGGCGGCCGCTCTCATCGGGCTCGCCCAGTTCCATGCGGACGCACTCCATCTCCGCGACCTTTCCGCCATCCCCCCGGAAACGGACCGGCGCGGCGAGGAATTCGATGCCTATCCCTTCGTGAAGCAGGGCCTCTATCTCTTCGCCGGCCGCGGGCATCTCCTCCCGGGTACGGCGATAGACTACGGTGACGGACGCGCTGCCCAGCCTCTTTGCCGTCCGCGCGCAATCGACGGCCGTGTTCCCTCCGCCGATGACCGCGACACGGTCGCCAGGGGACGCGTGCTCGCCCCTGTTGACACCACGCAGGAACCTGATGCCGTCGACGATCCCTTCAAGCGTTTCGCCTTCCACGCCGAGGGGAAGACCCTTCGGGGCACCCGTCGCCACGAAGAGGGCATCACAGGCGTCCCGGATCACGGCGGCGGTTTTTTCTCCGCCAACATCCACGCCGCAGAGGATCTCCACCCCGAGCCTGCGGATATAGTCGATCTCGCCCTTCAACTCCTCCTTCGGGAGCCTGTATTCGGGAATGGCATACCGGAGCATGCCGCCCGGCTCGGGGAGCGCCTCGTACACGGTCACGTCGTGGCCTTCCAGGGCGAGGTCGTTGGCGCAGGCAAGCCCCGCCGGGCCGGCGCCGACCACGGCCACCTTCCTGCCCATCCTCTGCACCTGGGGGACATCCAGGGTGGCGATGTCGAAGTTGTCGACGGCGAAGCGCTTGAGGTCCCGGATCGCCAGCGGCTCATCGATCTCGCCCCTGTTGCACACCCTCTCGCAGGGGGCGTAACAGACCCTGCCGCAGACCGACGGGAAGGGGTTCGTCGCCCTGATGAGCCTGTAGGCGTCGGCAAACCTCCCCTCACTGATGTGCTTCAGGTAGCCGGGCACATTGGTGTTGACGGGACAGGCGTCCATGCAGGCCATGTTGCACAGGCGCTCCTCCCGCTTGTCTATGAGGGCCTTGTTGGGAATGGCCTGGGGAAAGGGTATGTAGACGGCCTTCCGCGGTCCCGTTCCCACGTTGAACTCGTTCTTCATCACCACCGGACAGCCTCCGGAACAGACGCCGCAGGCGGTGCATTTCTTCAGGTCCACGTACCGGGACCTTTTCAGGATGGTGGCGTTGAACCCCCTGCCCTCCTTCTTCACCGCCATGACCTTCGCCCATGACAGGAGGTCTATCTTCTGGTTCAGCGCGACCTCCACCATCTTCGGCGAAAGGACGCAGGTGGAACAGTCGAGGGTGGGGAAGGTCTTGTCGAGCTGTATCATCCTGCCCCCGATGGAGGGACTCTCTTCCACCATGGTCACATTGATGCCGCAGGAGGCGATCTCCAGGGCGGCGGTGATGCCGCCTATCCCTCCACCCACCACGAGAACTTTTGTTTCTTTTTCGTCCATCAGCCCTTTGCCAGCTCTTTTAGTTTGTCACGCACCTTGTGGATGTCCCCGACGATGCCGTAATGGGCATACTGGAAGATGGGGGCCTCCGGGTCCTTGTTGACTGCGATGATGCAGTCCGAGTCCTTCATGCCCGCGATGTGCTGGAAGGCGCCCGATATGCCCATGGCAAGGTATACCTTCGGCTTCACCGTCTTGCCCGACGTCCCCACCTGCCGCGCCTTGGGCAGCCACATCTTGTCGATGACGGGACGCGATCCGGAAAGGACCGCCTTCAGGATGCCCGCGAGCTCCTCGTAGCCGGAGACCTCGCCCTGGTTGCCGACGCCCCTTCCCACGGAAAGGAGGAACTCCGCCTTCGTGATGTCGATGTCCGTCTTCTCTTCCTCGACGTATTCAACGAACGTGCGGGTCTCGACGGCGGCGGCGTCGATGGTCTCAGCTGCAGCGGCGGCGGTCTTTTCCGCGGCGAACTCCCGGAAGCTCCCGCTCCTCACGGTGAGGATGGCGGGGACTCCCGCCGTCTTGAACTGCCCGAACACCTTGTCCGAGTAGTAGCTTTTCAGGAAGATGCCGGCATCCCTGTCATAGCCGCTCACGTCTGTTATCACGGGCATTCCGAAAAGGCCCGCGGCGTATGCCGCAGCTTCCATCCCCGATGAGGACTGGGTGAAGAGGATGTTGTCCGGCTTGCCTTTCGCGGCAAAGGCGGCTTCCAGCATCCTGCCCATGTTCATGGGATTGAGGTACACCTCTTCGGCTGCCTTTACCTTCACGATGGCGTCGACGAACTTGTCCGGCACCTGATAGGCCCCGTCGGGGACGAGAAGGACCGACTGCGCTCCGAGAAGGGCACCAAGGCCCAGCGAGTCGAGGTTCCTCTCCTCGAATACGCCGCGCCTCACCTCTGCCACGATCAATGTGTAACTCATTGGCACACCCCCTTCTCCTTGAGGATCCCGAGGAGCTGCCCGCACACGTCGGCGAGCTCTCCGTCGAGCATTGTCGCCCCACCCTTCTTCTCAGGATAGACCCATTTCGTCAGTTCGATCTTCGGAGAGCCCTTCTCGTATCCATCGGCCTTGAAAACCTTGCGCTCCACCTTCGAGGCCTTGCGGATGCCCATGATGGAGACGTACCGGGGCTCGTTGATGCCGCTCTGTATCGAAAGCACGCAAGGGACGGTCACCTTCACCTTCTCCTGGAGGCCGCCTTCGAGCTCCCTGCGGATCACGACGTGGTCCGCTTCGACGGCATCGATGCCGATCACCATCGACGCATAGGGAAGACCCATCAGGGCGGCGGCAATGCCTCCGACGGCTCCGAACTGGTCGTCTTCCGACTGCACACCTGTCAGGATGATATCGAAGGGGATCTTCTCCTTGTCGATGAAGCTGCGGATGAGCTCGCCCCTGGCGAAGGGGTCGTTGAGAACATCTCCCGTTTCGACGAGAAAGCCGTCCTTCGCCCCCATGGCGATGGCGCGCCGCAGGACCTCGTCGGATTCGGCGTCACCGATGGAAATGGCCGTCACCGAACCGCCCGCTTTATCGACGATGCGCACCGCCTCTTCCACGCTGTAGTTGTCCCAGTCATTGACCTTGAAGGGTACCTTCGAGAGATCGACGGCCTGCCCTTCCCCGGTGATGCGCAGCTCTTCTTCCTGGGTTGCGGCAACCCTCTTCGTAAATACAAGGATATTCATCTTATAAGACCTCCGTAAGTATTTCTGAAAGCTCCTTCACGGCGAGACCTTTTTCTGTGGCCGGGTCTTCCAGGGTCATGACGCAGAAGGGGCATGCCGTTGCGATGATCTCGGCCCCCCTGCTGACGGCATCGAGGACGCGGACGTCGGCGTTGCGCTGATACGTCGCCTCGACCTCAAAGAACATCCTTCCTCCCCCGCCTTCGCAACACAGTGACATCTCCCGCGAGCGGGAGAACTCGAGAAGCTCGAGGTCGGGGACGGCGCCGAGGATCGCGCGCGGCTCATCGAAGACACCGTTCTGTTTCCCGAGAAAACAGGGGTCGTGGTAGATGACCTTCTTCCCGAAAGACCCCGGCAGCTTGATCGCCCCCTCTTCGACGAGGGGCGCGAGAAGCTCCGTGTAATGGACAACCTTGATGCCCATGTCGCCGTACTCTTTCTTCAGGACGTTCATGCAGTGCGGCGAGAGGGTGACGATCTCCTTGACACCGTACTCCTCGAAGGCGGCCTTGTTCTCCTCCTCAAGCTCTTCGAAGAGGCCCGCCTCGCCGATACGCCGGATCTCGTTGCCGCAGCACGCCTCCTCTTCACCAAGGATGCCGAACTCGAGGCCGCCGGCGTTAAAGAGCCGCGCGACATTCACGGGAATGACCATGCACCTCGGATCGTATGCCTGAATACAGCACACGAAGAGGAGCCTTTTGCTTTCCGTTTCCGATACGTGGGGAACCTCGAAATCGAGTTTCTGCGCCCAGTCGGCACGCTTGTTGCGGGAGCGCCCCCAGGGGTTTTTCTGCACGAAGGTATTCTCCAGGGCCTTCTGGAGCGCGACGGGTATGTCACCGTCTTCGACGAGTTTCGCGCGAAGCTCGATGATGACCTCCGAGGGCTTCACGTCCCTCGGGCACCGTATGGTACAGGCGCCGCAGGACGTGCAGTACCATGGAAGGGCCTCGTCGATGGCAGACTGGAACTGTTTCTTCCTGACGAGCATCCTCACGTTGAAAGGCGTCTTGCCCGATTCGGGGCAACTCCCCGTGCACTTCCCGCACTGGATGCAGGTCAAGACCCTGGTTGCGGCTTGTTCAACCATTATACGTAACCCCCGATGGTGATTCCATTTGTATGGCGGTAGTTGTTCTCCATGTCTCCGTGCAAGGATGTATGCAATGGGGATACCAAAGCAAGCCGGGCAGCCCGTCGCCAATTATTATGGTATGTTAGCCCAAACGTGGCACAGGATGCAACACCCCCCGCGTGTCCGGTTTGGGAACAGGTGTAACCTTTTGATACAGGCCTGGGGAGGATCAGATCGTTGAGATCGTTTGAGAGAAGGGGGTGACGAATCGGAGTGGAAACCCACTTTGCAAACAGGCTGCAGGGCGTTGGAAAAAAAACAATGACCCTTGCGTGACCGCGCACGACAGGGGCCATTGTTGTCTTTAAACGTTGAACAGGCTCAAGCCATTCAAGCGGTTCAAGCCGCGTCTAGAAGACGCGTTTCAGGAGCTCGCTGGCGATGACCGCCTTCTCGACCTCCTTGGAGCCTTCGTAGATCTCGACTATCTTCGCGTCGCGGTAGAACCGCTGAATATCGTACTCGATTATGTAGCCGTAGCCGCCGTGGAGCTGGAGGGCCTCGTTGGCCACGTAGACGGCGGTCTCGCCGGAGAACCACTTGGCCATTGAGACGAGCGCCGGGTCGAGCTTGCCGTTGTCCAGGAGGTACGCGGCGCGCCAGTAGAGACTGCGGGCGGCCTCGATGCGGGTGGCCATCTCGGCTATCTTGAACTGCACGCCCTGGAGCCGCGAGAGGGATCCGCCGAAGGCCTTTCTCTTCTTCACGTGGGAGATGGCCATCTCGAGGGCGCCCTGGGCGACGCCAACACCCTGGGCGGCGACGTGGTTGCGGGTCATGTTGAAGAACTCCATGAGTTGGTAGAAGCCCCGGCCTTCCTTGCCGATGAGGTTCTCGGCGGGGACCT
Source organism: Deltaproteobacteria bacterium UBA1386 (assembly GCA_002305765.1). Lineage (GTDB taxonomy): Bacteria > Desulfobacterota > Syntrophorhabdia > Syntrophorhabdales > Syntrophorhabdaceae > Delta-02. Next base: position 11,532 of record DBQU01000021.1, on the reverse strand, counting down.
CCACGTTGTCGAAGCTCACCTCCGCAGTGTTCGAGGCCCTGATGCCCATCTTGCCGTAGATCTTCGTCGCCGCAAAACCAGGGGTCGCCGTATCGAGGAGTATGACGCTGCACCGCTTGTGCACGTCCTTCGCCTCGGGATCGGTGACGGCGTAAACGAGAAGGTATTTCGCGTTGCAGCCGTTCGTTATGAACATCTTCGCGCCGTTGATGACGTACCTGTCTCCCTTCTTCTCGGCGCGGGTCTTCACCATCGTCACGTCACTGCCCGCGTCGGGCTCCGTTATGGCGGTGCCGATGATGGCCTCCCCGGAGGCGATCTTCGGGAGATAGAACTGTTTCTGCTCCTCCGTTCCGAAGGTCTGGATCATCTCGGCGCCGAAACCGGCGGAACAGATATTCTGGCCGCAGCCGGGGTCGACACGCCACACCTCTTCGGTGATCAGCGAATGCTCGAGGAACCCCAGGCCCGCTCCACCGTAGTCCTCCTTGATGAAGACCCCGATGAAGCCGTTCTCGGCGGCGCGCTTCACGATGGACAGGTCGAACTCCTCCTTCTCGTCGAACTCCTTCGCCTTGTCCCTGAACTCCTTCTCGGCAAATTCACGGGCCGCTTTGCATATGTCCTTCTGTTCCGTTGTCAGTTCCATCTGTCTTCCTCCAAAAGGTTATTCCGAGCCTGTGTGCCGCCAACCATCCGTCAGGCCGCGCCGAACTGCTTGCGGAGCTCAGGTTTCGAGATCTTGCCCGCGGGGTTGCGGGGCATCTCGGGGATGAAATGGATGATCTTGGGCACCTTGTAACCGGCTATTTTGCCCTTGCAGTACTGTATCAATTCGGCCGCGTCGAGCGTCGCGTCGTCGTTGAGCACGACGATCGCCGCTATCGCCTCTCCCCACACGGCATGGGGCACGCCTATGGCGGACGACTCCCGGACGGCGGGGTGTTCGTTGACGACCTTCTCTATCTCCGCCGGGTAAACGTTCTCGCCGCCGGTGATGATCATGTCCTTCTTGCGGTCAATTATATAAATGTAGCCCTTCTCGTCGATGTGGCAGATGTCCTCCGTATAGAACCAGCCGTTGCGGAAGGCCTTCTTTGTCTGCTCCTCCTTGCGCCAGTAGCCGAGCGACGTGCCGAGGCCGCGCACCTTCATCTCCCCTTCGCCGGGGGGGACAACGGGGTTGTCGTTGTCGTCGACGATGAGGACCTCGCAGTCGTAGGCGTCCCTTCCGCAGGATTCCAGGATACGCAGGTTGTCGTCGGTGAGTTCCTTCGCAATGTCCTTCGCCGAGAGGTTCGCCGTCACCCCCGTCGTCTCCGTGGTGCCGTGGTGCTCGCCGAGGATGCAGCCGAAGGTGTCGATGAACTGCTTGTAGACGGCAGGGATGATGCCTGCCCCGGCGAACCAGAGCTTCTTCATGCTCGACACGTCGTAGCGGTCCTTCACCGAGGGCCACACGTCGAGGAGCATGCGGACCATGGGCGTCGCGAGCATCCCCGCGACGATGCGCTCCTCCCTGGCCGCCTCGAAGAGGGCCTCGGCGTCGAACTTCTGGAAGAGGATGCTTGTCGCTCCCCGGTAGAAGGGACCGAAAAAGGATGTCGTTGCCGTGACATGATACATGGGGCATATCGTGAAGCCGATGTCCTCGGTGTCGATGCAGTTGTTGAAGGCACAGGTCCGTCCGCAGTGGTAGAGGTTGAGCTGGGTCTGCATGACACCCTTGGGCGCGCCCGTCGTCCCGCTCGTGTACATGAGCATGGCGAGGTCGCCTTCCTCAACGGACTCCACCCATCCCATCGGGGCGGCGCACTGGATCATCTCCTCGTATCCGCGCCATCCGTCGGGCCGCGTCTCCGCAGGCCCTATATGCACGTACTCACGCACCGAGGGGATCTCACCCTTTATCTCATGCGCCGTCTTGACGTATTGCTCGTGGACGAAAAGGACCACGGGCCCGGCGTCCGACAGGACCCCTGCCATCTCCCGCCCTGCCAGCCTGAAGTTCACCGGAACGAAGACATATCCCGCCGCCGTCACCGACAGGATCAGCTCCATGTATTCGTAGCTGTTCTGGCTCATGATGCCGACGCGGTCGCCCTTCTTCACCCCCATACCGTGAAGGGCGCTCCCGATCCTCTTCGCCCTCTCCAGCAGGTCCTCAAAGGTACAGTTCCTTCCTGTCTCGAATTCCTTCATCGCCATCTTCTGCGGATACAGAGCTGCGTTGCGGGTGATCAACGTCCTTACCGTCTGAAAGTCATGGTTCGGGGTCATTTCCAGTCGCCTCCTGAAGTGCAGTAATAGAGTGAGATTCGCACATCATCATGAGCAATTAGCATGCCACTGAAAAGACGGTCGCAGGTCGCAGGTCGCAGGTCGCAGGTCGCAGGTTGGAGACAGCAGACGGGGCGGGTGGCGGCGGACCCTTGCTATCCAATTGATTTCGGGGTATTACGTCGATGTCACGGAAACGACGAACAACAGCGGGACGCGCGTGCCCGGGAACCCGGCACCCCCATCGATCTCCCGCCTGTGCATTTTCTGCACACCTGTTCAATTTCATTACATAAAGACATCCCTGCAGACACCCCCCTTCACACCCGTTCTTCTCTCTTCTACCCTCAAGCCATTCAAGCCATTCAAGCGGTTCAAGCCGTCTTTAGAAACTTTGGGCCGGATGGCAGCGCTCCATCCGGCCCGGGTATCGAAGGAGTGTATACGAACGGCCTATTTCATGAGAACCGACGGCAGATACAGCGTCAGTTCGGGGAAGACGAAAAGCAAGGCCACGCAGAGGAACAGCGCGATGAGGAAGGGGTAGACGCCCTTGTAGATAACGCCCATGGGGACCTTGGTGATGTTCTTCACCACGAAGACGCACATGGCGACGGGAGGAATGACGGAGCCGACGCAGACGGTGAGGGACAGCATGATGCACGCCCAGATCGGATCGTATCCCATGTTCGTGATCGCCGGGTAAAATATCGGTGTCGCGAGGATGAGGAACGCAAGGTCATCGATGAAGGAGCCACCGATAAGGTAAATGAGGAAGATGAAGATCATGATGATGTGGCGATGGACCGGCAGGCTCACCACCCACTCCGCCACCCCGTTGGGGATGTTCGTGACGGCGATGAAATGACCCAGCACCGTCGAGGACGCCACGATGACGAGGACCATGCAGGAGGTCCGAAGGGCTTCCCTGATGGACTGCCGTATGCCGTTGAATTTGATATCGCCCTTCAGAATGCACAGGACGAGGACCGCGAAGGTTCCGATGGACCCCGCCTCGGTGGGCGTGAAGAAACCGTTCATCAACCCGCCGATGATGATAAGGAAGATCAGCACAGGCCACATCACGTCGGGAAGGGTCTTCATCCGGGCCGGCCAGGAGTACTTTTCGCTCTTCGGCCCTATCTCGGGGTTGATGCGTGCCCACCCGAAGATGACGAGGGCGAAGAAGAAGGAGATCATGAGACCCGGGATGAGTCCCGCCATGAAGAGCTTTCCGATGGACACCTGCGTGATGAGGCCAAGGAGGATGAGCGTCACGCTCGGCGGGATAAGGACGCCCAGGGTCCCGACGGTGGCCACGATGCCCGTTGAGAGCTTCTTGCTGTAATTGAACCTGTCCATCTCGGGCACGGCGACGCTCGCGAAGGTGGCGCTTGTCGCCACGATGGAGCCGCATATGGCCTTGAAGATCGTCGCTCCGGCAACGGTGGCCATCGCCAGGCCTCCGGGGATGTGTCCCAGGAACTTGTGGGCACTGTCGTAGAGCCGCTTGGCGACCCCGGCGTTGAAGGCGATCTGCCCCATGAGGACAAAGAGTGGCACGACCGTGAGACCGTAAGACTCGAGAGAGTCATAGAAGTCGTTGGCCAGCATGTTCATTGCCTGTGCGGGCCCGACTATGTAAGCGTACCCTGCCACACCGATGAGGGCCATGGCGAAGGCCAGCTCCAGACCGGTAAGAAAGAGTGCCAGAAGGACGAAGATGCCGATGACCCCTATGGTAATTTCATCCATTGTTCTCACCATTCCTGAACAGCATGACGATATGCAGGACAAGGACGAGGGCCTCCATGAAGGCACAGAACGCCAGTCCATAGGCTACGGGATAGTAAGGTATTCCCAGGGTAAGGGATACATCCCCGCTTCGGAAAAGATGGTTCGCCTTCGAGAGGAGATACCAGCCCAGCATCACGAAGAGTGTCACCCCGAGGACCTTCGTGAAGCAGCCGAAGGCCGTTTTTACCCCCCGGGAACGTTTCTCGAGCAGAAAGTCCACGAATATGTGGGCGTTGTCCCAGGAGGTCTGCGGTATGGCAAAAGCCACGACGACCGCCCCTGCCATTGCAACGAGCTCATAGGTCCCCGTGATGGGTTTCCAGAAGATCCGAAGGGCAACGTCCACCACTGTGAGCATCATCATCAGGAACAGAACGATGCCGCTCAACCCGTTCATCCAGCCGCTGAACCTCCTGACGGCTCCGACCACGCTGTTCATCGATCATCCTCCTTAGGGAGCCGGCTGCCGGGCCCGTTCACTCTTCCCGGCAGCCTGGCCTTATGGGGGCTATTTCGTGTTCTTCTTGATGTACTCGCGAACGAACTTGAGCGCCTTGTCGCCCGGAAGGTTCTTCTCTTTCATCTTCTTGACGTATTCGGCGAAGAGAGGCTCGATCTTCGTGATCCATTTCTGGTTCTCTTCGGCGGAAAGCTTGATCACCTGGTTTCCCCTTTTCACGGAGAATTCCTTCCCGTCCTGGTCCATCTTGTCCCAGAGCTTGCCCTGTTTCTCGATGAACTCCTTGTTGATCTCCTCGATCACCTTCTGGGCGTCGGGAGGAATGCTGTTCCATTTCGCCTTGTTCATGGCGATGACGAAGGTGGCGGTGTAGGCGGTGCCGTAGTTCTCCGTCGTGGACTTGATGACCTCGCCGAGCTTCCATCCCTTCAGGGCCTCGTAACCGCACAGGAGGCCGTCGGCAACGCCCTTGGAGAGGGCGTCATAGGCATCGCCCATCGGCATGGCAACCGGCGAGCCGCCGAGCATGGACATCATCTTCGCGTTGGAGCCGAAGGTCCTGATCTTCATGCCCTTCAGATCATCGAGGTTCTTCACGGGTTTTCTCGTGTGGAGTATTCCCGGGCCCTGGGCGTGGAAGTACATGACCTTCACGTCGTCGAATTCTTTGGGCTTGAACTGTTTATAGAACTCGTTGCCAAGCCTCGTCGCGACGGCGCCGCTCGGATAACCCAGCGGGTAGTCGAGGATCTCGGAGAGGGGGAATTTCCCCATCGTGTACCCGAGGACACAGTTCGCGATGTCCACGACACCGGTCAGGATGCTGTCATACTGGGACTGGGGCGACGTCAGGGTGGCACCCGGGAAATGCTGGACCTTCACCTTTCCGTTCGTCCTCTTCTCGACCTCCTTGCACCACTCCGCCGTGATTGCCGCGTTGGGATGGCTCACAGGGAAGAAGGTGGCGAAACGAAGTTTCACCTGGGCGCTCGCCGGCACCGAAGTGAGGCAGAAGGTCACTGCAAGGAACAGGACAACGGATACAATACTCACACACCGTTTCATAAGAAACCCCCTTGATTTTGGATTTGCTGACATTTTTGAAAAGCAATTTCGATGCCACCCCTTAAACCCCCGTAAGACCCCGAAATCAGTGACTCCCGCTCAACTCCGTTCAGCCGGGTGTGCATAATTGATACATGGGTGTGCATCTTTTAACCACATGGCTGCGGCCCGGGGGCCGCAGCCGGCTTGAACCGCTTGAACCGCTTGAACGTTAGAAACAGGAACCTTACCGCTACCTCGGGACGTGACTGAAAAGTCAGGACCCTTCAGCGCCAGCTCCGTCTTTCAACGTTCAAGCGACTCAAGCGGTTCAAGCGGTCTTTATTTCTCCTGTGTCTTCAAGTACAGTTTTCTCCTGCTTATCCCCAGGAGGCGGGCGGCTTTGCTCTTGTTGCCCTTGGCGAGGGTCAGGACGCGTTCGATGTGTTCCTGTTCGATGTGGTGGAGGCTCAGCTCATCGGCGGAGGTGAGCTCCCGCCGGTCCGCTTCGCGGTCTGCGAAACGGCCCTCCATCATGCTCTGGGGGAGGTCTTCGGGAAGGATCGTCTCCCGGGAGGCACAGAGAAGCACGGCCCGCTCCATGACGTTCGCCAGTTCGCGGACGTTGCCGGGCCAGCGGTAGTCCTTGAGGAGCTCCATGGCCTCGCGGGAGAGAGCCTTCTTCACCGCGCCGCGGGCGAACTTGCCGAGGAAGTAGTCGGCGAGGAGCGGCATGTCATCCTTGCGCTCCCTTAAGGGCGGCAGGGTGATGATGAAGGTGTTGAGCCGAAAGAAGAGGTCCTTGCGGAACCTTTTTTCTTTCACCTCCGCCTCTAGGGACTTGTTGGTGGCGAATATGAACCTCACGTCCACCTTTGACTCCCTCGTGTCCCCGAGGCGCCGGAAGATGCCCGTCTCGAGGGTCCTCAGGAACTTGGCCTGGATGGCCATGCCCATGTCGCCTATCTCGTCGATGAAGAAAGTGCCCTTGTCGGCGAGCTCGAGAAGACCCATCTTGTCCGCCTGTGCCCCCGTGAAGGCGCCCTTCTTGTATCCGAAGAGCTCGCTTTCCAGGATGCTCTCCTGGAGCGTGCTTGAATTTACGGCCACGAACTGACTCGGGTGGCGGGGGCTCAGGTTGTGGATGGCCCGCGCCACCAGTTCCTTTCCCGTACCCGTCTCCCCGAGCACGAGGACGGGGACCTCGGAGGGAGCGACAAGGCGGATGAGGCGCTTGACCTCGTTCATGGGCTCCGAGCCGCCTATGAAGGAGTCATGCGCCTCCACCCTCTGGAGCTGCTCCTGGAGGACGATGTTCCGCTCCCGGAGGGCTTTCTTCTCGTAGGCCTTCTGGATCACGTTGGAGAGCTCCGTCAGCTTGCAGGGCTTGCTGAGGTAGTCGTAGGCGCCGAGCTTCATCGACTGGATGGCAGTATCGACGGAGGCATGGCCGGTGAGCATGATGATCTCGAGGTTGGGTTCGTTCTTCTTGATCGATTCGAGGAGTTCCACGCCGTCCATGTCGGGCAGCCTGATGTCGAGGACGCAGACGTCGAAGGTCTGCTTCTTCATCAGCGACAGGGCGTCGCGCGCCGTGGACGCGACGGACACCGAAAAGCCCTCGCGGGAGAGCTTCTTTTTGAAGGCCTCAACAAGCTGTTCCTCGTCGTCGACAATCAATATCCTGATCACAATTCAGCCTCCTCGGCGGTGGTTTATCTGGCGTAGAGGGGAAGGGATATCCTGAAGACGCTCCCCCCCTCGAGGCGCTGCCCCACCTCGATGCCGCCCCCCATCCTCTGCAGGAAATCATAACATAGCGTGAGCCCCAGTCCCGTCCCCTTCTTTATCCCCTTCGTCGTGAAAAAGGGCTCGAAGATAAGTTCGCGAATCTTCTCGGGGATGCCCGGGCCGTTGTCCTCTATGGCAACCTCGAGGGTGTTTCCGGGCATCCGCCGGACCTTTATCCATATGGCGGCGTCCTTCTGCCCCTCGACGGCGTCGACGGCATTGACGATGACGTTGAGAAAGACCTGCCGCATGGCGTCGAAATCCCCCTTCACCGCCGGCAGGGGAGAGGGAACATCCTCGATGAACCTCACCGGCAGCCTCTGGAAATTGATGTGATCGAGGATCTCGTCGAGGAGCCCGGTGAGATCGATGCTCGTCTTCCCCAGGTCCTTTTTCCTCGTCACGTCGAGGAGGCTCTTGATGGTCTTGGTGCACCTGAAGGCCTGCTCCTCTATCACCCTCAGACTCTCCTTGAACTCCTCCATGTCCTTCCTGGTGAAGGTGCCGCCCTCGAGGTTCTCCAGGGATTCCAGGGCAAGCTCGGCGTTGGCCGTTATGGTTGCCAGCGGGTTGTTGAGCTCATGGGCAATGCCCGTCGTGAGACGCCCTATCATGGACATCTTGGCTTCCTGCATGAGCTGTTCGCTGGCCCTGACGCGCTCCGTCGTCTCCTCGATGATGCACAGGAGCCCCTCCACCCGGCCGTCCTTGTCCTTGATGGGAACTCCCTTGAAGTAGATGTACTGCGGCACCCCCCAGTAATTGATGAAGGGGAAATCCCAGAGCTGAAAGGACTTTCCCCTGAGGCCTTCCCTGATGTGGTTCGCCATGCCGCATTTCTTCGTGTAGGGGTTCTTTATCCAATTGAACCCGAGGAGCTTCTCTTTCGCCTTCGCCATGCTGTCGAACCCCGACAGGGTGACGAGCGCCGGGTTGACGCTTGAAAACTCCCCCTTCTTATTAATGGTAAAGATCGCCACCGGGGCGTTCTCCACGATCTCATAATTGAACTCCCCGAGCTGGCGAAGGTCCTCCTCGGTCCTCCGGAAGGCCGTGACGTCCCGTATGATCTCGACAACCCCCATGAGACCGCCGTCCTCGCTGCTCAAGGGGGACGCGGTGAGGACAAAGTGTTCGGCGTCGGCCCCCTTGCCGATCTTTATCTCCATCTCCTCCATCCTGCCGCTTTCGTAACACCTCGCGACGGGACAGCTCTCGCAGGGCTTGCGCCTCCCCATGATGACGGAATAGCAGTGCTTGCCTTCAAGCGTTACGGCATCCTTCCCTCCCGACCACCGGCGGCTCACGGACCCCACCCATTCGATCCTGAGGTCCCGGCTGATCAGGAAGGACCCCCCGCACAGAAGGCGCATGATCGACCTCAGGGTGGAGGAGCTCTTCCGTGAATTCATCTCGGCCATGACGAGATAGGATAGCAAAAAAGGTGCCAGACGTAAAGGTCGCAGCCGGGGGCTGCGACCGCTTGAGTGGCTTGAATCGCTTGAATGGCTTGAGAGTTAGAGGACGGAGCGGACCGAAAGGCCTTGCGTCCACACTCCAGCCTGGGTGTACCGGCAAGCCTGATTCTTCTACTTTCAAGCCACTCAAGCGATTCAAGCCACTCAAGCGGTCTTTACGGTCTTTACCTGTCTTTACCTGTTTTCCCTTGACTTTATCACCACATCCCCATATCATCTAAACGAAAATGTGCGCTATGTCCCTTATCTTATTGAGATAGTTCCTACCCGGTCCGGGTCTGTTGTTGACTGTTCCGTCGGCACATCTGGCCTGAAAGGAGGGACTATGTTTCAGAATACCATGGGGGGCGGGATGAACCTGGGCTTTCCCGACGTATGTCTCACGCCGACACCGGTGGGGCCGATACCCATCCCCTATCCCAATATCTCAACGGGAGCAACGACAAACCCGGCAACAGCCGCGCTCACCGTGCTATGTGACGGCATGCCCGCGCTCAACCAGATGTCGATGGGGACGATAAGCAACGGGGACAATGCCGGTGTGAACCTCGGAGTCGCTTCGGGGCTCGTCATGGGACCGACGGAGTTCATCCTCGGGAGTTTCACCGTCCTGAAAGGAGGGACACCGGCGCAGAGGATGACAAGCATTACGGGGCATAATGGCCTGTCCATGAACGGGCCCGGCGTCAGTCTCGCCCCGAGCCAGGTCGCGGTGCTTGTCCTGGGGTAGATGGAAAGCATCTTCATCAGCATCGCCAGCTACCGGGACAACGAGTTGGGCAGGACGATACGCGATTGCACCGACAAGGCGGCCCACCCCGAACGGCTCGTGTTCGGCATTCACTGGCAGCACGACAACCACGAGTTCTTCGAGCAGTTCTATGACCGCCGCTGCAGGGTTATCGACACGGACTACAGGGAATCGCGGGGGGCCTGCTGGGCGCGCCATGAGGCGCAGAAGCTCTATGCCGGAGAGGATTTCCTCCTCCAGATCGACAGCCACATGCGGTTCGTGCGCGATTGGGACAGGATCTGCGTCGACGGTGTAAGGAAACTCCAGGAAAGGGGGAACAGGCGGGTCATCATCAGCAACCTTATGCCCTCCTACGACCCCGATGACGACGGGAACCTCCCCCTGGCCTACCTTACGTACAGGATGGGCTCCTTCAACCAGGATGGCGCCATCGCGCTCAAGGCGTCCGTCGTCCAAAAACCACCGCCCGAGCCTTTCAGCCCCGGTTTCTCCATCTCCGCCGCCTTTGTCTTCTCCATCGGCGACCTCTACCGGGAGGTCCCCATCGACCCCGACCTCTATTTCGACGGGGAGGAGATCTCCTATGCGGTGAGGGCCTACACCCATGGCTACGATATCTATCACTGCCACCACCCCATCGTCTACCATTATTATACAAGGAAGACGGACCGCAAGCACTGGGACGACCACGGCAACTGGGGGGAAAGGTCCTTGATGGCAAAGGCCCGGATGCGGACCCTTCTCATGCGGACCGGTGAGGTCGCCGACCTCGGACGTTACGGGCTGGGCACCATGCGCTCCATCGAGGAGTACGAGGGGCATTCCGGCGTCAATTTCCGGGAGCGCACCGTGAAAAGCCCCGCTCAAGAGGAGTCCTTCCCTGTCACCAGGGACTGGATACGCTCGAAGCTGGCCGGGGGAGGCATCGGCACCGCCCAGATCGACCCCTTCTCCTACTGCAACGCCCGGTGCTGGTACTGCCCCGTGCGCTATCACCCGCAACCCTTGGAGGCACGACGGCACATGCCCATCGCCCTCTTCGAGAGGATCGTGGAGGACCTCTGCGAGGAGAGGGACAAAAAGGGTCTTGTCAGCCCCGGCTTTAATTTTATCTATACCGCCCACTACAACGAGGTTCTCCTTTACAGGCACCTCACCGATATGTTCGAGGTCCTGCGCAAGCACGGGCTCAGGACCCTCGTCCTCACAAACGGTATCGCCCTTACCCCTCAGAAGGCGGACCTCATCGCCCGTTATGACGATGTGGTCGGAGGGCAGGTCTGCGTCAACATCAGCGCATTCGAACGGGACCGGTGGATCGCGAACACGATCGCCGGCAACGGCGCCTCTCCCGCCACGATGCGCCGGACCTTCAACCGGACGATGAAGAACCTCGAATACGCCTCTCAACGCCTCCGGGGCGTTTCGATCCAGGTGAACGAGCCGGACCCCAACCAGGCACTAAGGCAGGCCGACCTCGCGCGCCGCATGTTCCCCGGTGCCACCGTCCGTTCCGTCACGAGCCTCTCCGACCGGGCCGGCATACTCCACGAGGCCGGCGTCCTGTCCAACCGCGATGAGATCGCCCGAAGAGGCGCCGGCAGATCCTCCGTCGCAGGCTGCAGCAACACCTTCACCGGCATCGACGGTCGCCATTTCGGCTGGCTCCACGTCAACGCCCTGGGCAAGGCCATCCTGTGCTGCGACGATTACTACTTCGATTACACCTTCGGAGACTTCAGGACGGAGACATTACGGGACATCTGGCTCTCCGACCGCCACGCGACCGTGATCGAACGCTCCTTCCGCGAGATCTGCACGCGGTGCTCGATGGCTGTGTGGAGGTAGAGGCGGCTTGAGGGGAAAGACGGTTTGAATAGCTTGAGTGCTTGAATCGCTTGAGAGTGACCCCTGATGTCAATAATGGA
>DBQU01000118.1 GCA_002305765.1 Deltaproteobacteria bacterium UBA1386 | reverse complement strand
TATCAACAGGCTGTTGAGGGTTAGGAACCTTGCCTGATGGCACGGCCCGTTCCGCCGGCAGGAGCCGGGACCAGAGCTTTCTCCAATCCGACCGCTTCTGGTCTCTTGCTTCTCACTCTCAAGCCACTCAAGCGGTTCAAGCGGCTCAAGCCGTCTTTACCTGAGTCCATCCTCGCACTTTGCCTCTTCTTTTTTGAGGCCGCCGATGCGGGGGTTGGGTCTGCCGCCGTCGGTTACGGCGACGGCGAGGAGGATCTCGTCGGAGCGGGGCGAATCGCTGACGGAAACGGTCATGGCGTCGAAATGGGACCTGACGAAGGCCGCGTCCTTGAAGTGGACGGGGATGTCGATGGTGTCGCCCATCTTGCCCATCTTCTTCGCTGAGGGGATGATCGATTTGCCTCCGCCGACGGCGTTGCGCAGCGGGGTGCCGAGTTTCGGGTGGAGAAGGGCCGCGGCGTGTTCCAGCTCGCCTTTTTCGCCTACGATCGCTGCCTTGCCGTAGCTCTCCGGTTTTCTGTCAACCCCGAGGGCCACGACGGCACGCTCTGATATCGTCTTGCCTATCTCTTCGCTGAAATCGATGAGGGGAGTGAGGTCTTCCTCATACTTCCCGGCGTAAGGGTTCTTGATGACGGCGATACAGGCGGCCTTCCTGATGGGCTTCGCGGCCTTCTTCTCTCCGTCGATAAGCGTATCTTCAACGATGGTGACGATCTTCCTGATTTCCATCCTGCACCTCCAGCGTTATATTTTTGTTCTTATTGCCCGTCTCTGTTGTGACGATGCTTCCCTTGAGCGCCACGACGGCGTAATCGATGATGTTCCTGTCCGTGAGGTCCCGCGCGGTCCCGAGTCCTCTTGCAAGCGCTTGAGCGATGAGCGCATCGGACAGAGGGCCCACCTCCACGGTCACATCCTCATCGGGTATGTCCGTTTCGGGGTCCACGAGCTCGGCCGCCTTGCGGACCACCGCGCCGGCCTCGATGGTGGTGCGGTTGCAGATGTGCGTTGCCGCCGCGTCTGCGACGGCGCCCGTCCCGGCGATGGCCGTCACGGTATCGGCTATGCCCAGGGTCAGACTCCTGCCGCCGAACCCGCTTGTCGCCATGCCGAGGTCTCGCATATCCTTGAGCCGTATAACATAAGGCGTTACCTTTCCCGTCACGATGTCACCGATCCCGACCGTGAGGGCCCTGCCCGTCGCGTTGAAGATGGACAGATCACCGCCGTTGTTCACCATGAGAAGGTCGATGTCTCGTGCCGTAAAATGCTCCTTCACCATGTCCGCCACGGTGCCGGCGACCGCCGCCATGGGTGTCAACGTCGTCTCACTGACCATCTTTGCCGCTGCCGTCATTCGTTTTGCCACCTCGGGGAGGGCGGATACGTTCCTGATCCTGTGCGCCCTCTGCCTCAGGACGGGAAGACATTCGCGGATGTCCCTCAGGATGTCAGCGACGAGACTCTCCACCTCTTTCCTGAGAAAAGCATGGGCCTTGCCGTTCTTTTCGCCCCGTATCACAAGGCTGGCGGGGCCGACCTCGACGTACATCGGTCCACCTAACGGTCCTTGTCTTTCCTCTGAAGCGCTTCCCCCACCGGCCTGATGGCTTCGATATGGCCCCCGATCTCCCTGAACGTCTCGAGCGTCATGGTGTACTCGATGGGGAGTATGAAGGAAGGGGTCGGTGAGACATAGATGCTCCCGTGCTTTATCTTTTCCACGTCGACGAGGAAATTGATGCCGCCTCCGGGGAATATGAAAGGCCGCGCGCCGCCGACGGTGACGGACACCCTGCCGTCGTGGACGGCCCTCGTCAGCCTGATGGGGTTCTTTGTCACGCCCGCCCGGGCCGAGCCGCCGACACCCGCCGCGAACACAGCGCTCACGCGCGAGAGCTCGCAGGAATCCTTGAGGACGTTAAGGAACGTGACGGCTTCCGGGGTCGGCGCGCCTTCCACGAACCTGTCTTTTTGCCACCGGTAGAATGCCGATTTCCTGCCCGTCGTTTCCGTGATGAGCAGCGTCATGCCGTCGAAGCATTTGCTCCTGTCAACGTCCTCTATGACGTCCAGGGGGTTCACGATGTCCGTTCCTCCCCAGCCGCTGCCCTTGTTGGGAAAATACCGGCCCTCGGTGCTTTTCTGCCCCGTGAGCTGTATGGGGGAACGGGGCTTGCCGAGGTATCTGCCCGACGGGTGCTCGCTGAAGAGCCCGGTGATGTGGCCGTCGAGGACGATCACCTCGTCGGCGGCATCGAACATGTAGGGCGCGAAGAGCCCCGTCGTGGCGCTTCCGCAGCCGACGCGCATCCGCTCTTCCACGATCCCGCCGATCTCGGGCTCCATGCCGAGGGCGAGTTCCAGCTTCGTGCCGTCTTCGACCTCGACCTTTATCTTCTTGCCCTGAAGGAACTCGTGGAGGACCCTCGCGGCAAACAGACCGTCCTTCGATGTGAGTATGTTCACGCCGCCGAGGGAGAGTATCTTCGACCCGTATTCCTCGGTGCAGAGGTGGCCGATGTGGCGTTTGCCCTTTCTGCGGACGTACACTTTTTTGCCTTCCTCCCCCACGTGGAGGTCCGTGTCGACCTTAAGCTTCACGCCGCTGTAGCTCAAGGGGGCCTCGGTGACGACGGTGACGATGTCGATGCCGTCCTTGACCCCGCTGACGATGAAAGGCGAGGGTCTGAAGTCAGGGTAGGTCGTACCCGAGCCGATCCCGGTGATAAGGGGCGTGCCGATGGGTCCGGCGCCCGTCCCTTCGCGCACGAGGTCCATCACCTCTTCATAGGAGTGGACCCGGCCCACGCGCAGTATCTCACCTTTTTCGTTGTAGTATCTCATGCAGGCACCGTGCCCGCCCTCGGGGATCCTGCACATGATGGGGCACGAGGTGCACATGGGATGGTCCGCGGGGGTTTCCGGCGTAAAGGCGGCCTCGGGGCACACCTTCATGCAGGTCTTGCACTCGACACAACCGGGGCCGATGGCGGCCTTCCTGTCCTTGAGGGTTATCACCCCCAGGGGGCACACCTCTTCGCAGAGCCCGCAGCCTTTGCATTTATCAAGGTCTATCTTCATATGACACCCCGGGCTTTTCCCTTACGCCGTTTTCCTGACGGGCGGCGGGGTGTTTCTGCTGACCTGTGTTTTCACCGCTCCGTCGATGAGGACCATCCCGATGCCGGGGATGTCCCCGACCTCGATGGCCGCCTTCGCGTCCTTGCCGGCGGAACCCATGGGAGCGTCGATGATCTGGAGATCGGCGTCGCAGCCGGGCGCCACGATGCCCTGGGCGAGTCCGAAGACGTTCTTCGTGTTCCCCGTTGCGAAGCAGACTGCCGTCTCAGCGGGTATGTCGCAGAGGGAGGACATGAAGTTGACCATCCTCCATATCCCGAGAGGGATGACCCCCGTCCCCGAGGGGGCGTCGTTGCCGAGGATGAGCCGCTTCAGCATTCCCTTTTCCTTCATGAACCTGCCGATCTCGAGGGCCGACAGGGGATTGCCGCAGTGCACCACCTCGATGGCGCAGTCCGTCTGCTCGATGACCCGCTTCACCTCCGGCACGGGGATGCTCGTGGGTCCGCCGTTCAAATGGCAGGCCACCGTGGGTTTCGCCACGAGGACATCGTCACAGGTCACGGTGGAGCTTCCCGGCACCGATGTGCCGCCGACGTGCATGAGGACCTTCATGCCGTACTTCTTTGCCCACTCGACCATCTGCCGCGCCTCTTCGGCCGCCTTTATGCTCCCGAGACCGATCTCGCCGACAAGCCACACGCCATCTTCGGCGAGTTCCTTGAAGTCGGCCTCGACGAGACCTTTTTCGAGTATCAGGCCGCCGCCGTATGTCTTAACGCCCGCCGGCCTCAGCTTGGCGAAGGATTTCTGGGCCAGAAGCGCGAGGGCCTTCGTCCCCTTGGGGTCCGTCGGCCTGCCGGGCAGGTGGACCTCACCGGCGGATATCATCGATGTCACGCCGCCATGGAGACTGCTTTCGATATACCCGAGCTGGCTCTGACGAGGAGTGAAATCGCCGAAGACGAAGTGCACGTGGGAATCGATGAATCCCGGGCAGACCGTCATGCCATTGGCATCGATGGCCTTGTCCGCCTTAGGCTCTGTGCCCTCGATGGCCTTGATCTTCCCGTCCTCGATGAGGATGGAGACAGGACCGTTCACAACAGGTCTTTCGATGTCGCCTGTGAAGATGGTTCCCACATTCCTTATAACGAGCGTGCTCATACGCCTCCTCCTTTCACTCGGTTCATCCCTTGTTCTCTTTATCCTTCTCCAGGGCCAGCTTCAGCCTCTCTATGTCGCATGGTAGCTGGCGCATCCGGACTCCCGTCGCGTCCTTGATCGCGTTCACGATGGCCGCGGCCTGGGGAATGAGGGCCGGTTCGCCGACCCCTTTGGCCCCGAAAGGTCCCGTGGGCTCGCGGTCTTCGACGATCATCGCTTCGACCTCGGGCATGTCCATGGACGTCGGGAGATAGTAATTGTCGAAGGACCCGCTCTTCCCGGGTATGAACTCCTCCATGAGCGCGAGGCCGATCCCCATGGCCACACCCCCATAGATCTGTCCCCTCACGCTGCTCACATTGATGGCCCTTCCCACGTCGTGGGCCGCGTGCACCTTGATGACCTTGCAGACGCCCGTCACCTCGTCGACGTCGACCTGCGTCATATGTGTCGCGAAGGCGTACGTGGCGTAGGGGGCGCCCTGCGATGTCTCGGGGTCCGGTGCCGTCGTGGGCGGATCGAAGTGGCCCTCGAAGATGGGGACGCCCTTGTCCCCGGCGTCGCGATAGATCTCTTTGAGGGGCTTACCGTCATAGTGCCCGTGTTCCTTCAGGTACTTCTTCAACTTCTGGGCCGCGTTGCAGACGGCCATTCCCGATATGTAGGTCTGGCGGCTTGCCGAGGTGGAACCGGCGTCATAGGACGTGTCCGTATCGCCCCGCACGAGGTCGATGCCCATCTCTTCCATGCCGAGGGCATCGCAGAGTATCTGCAGGAGCACCGTGTCCGACCCCTGGCCGATGTCGCAGACCCCGGAGTGCATCTCCACCCTGCCCTCGGGCGTGAGGGTGAGATAGCAGCTCGAGGGGTTAGAAATTCCCGTGTTACCGATGCCATAGTACATGCAACCCAGGCCGAAGCCGCTGCCCGGTCCCTCTTTGCGCCGCTCCCTCCAGAAAGGCTCCACCGCCTTCAAGGTCTCAAGGAGCCCCGCGCTGTGGTTCAGGGCCTGCGAGGTGGCGGTCAGCGAACCCCTCTTCAGGGCGTTCTTCATCCGTATGTCGAGGGGATCCATGCCGATGAGCCCGGCGATCTCGTCGAGCTGGGATTCGTGGGCGAGGGCGAGCTGGGGCACGCCGAAGCCCCGCATGGCGCCCGATACGGGGTTATTCGTGTAGAACATCCGTGAGTTCACGAGGACATTGGGGACCTCGTAGGGCCCCGTCGCGTGTACGGCCGCCCGTAAACAGACCGTCTCGCCGTAGGAATTGTAGGGCCCCGTATCGCCGACGATGTTCACCTCGACGGCGGTGAGGCTGCCGTCCTTTCTGGCCCCCGTCTTGTAGACGATGTAGAGGGGATGCCTCTTTGTCTGGGCGAGGAGGCTTTCCTCCCTCGTGTACCTCATGAAGACGGGCCTCTTCGTGTGCCAGACGGCAAGTGCGAGGTAACCTTCGACGGTGACGTCGAGCTTGCCGCCGAAACCCCCACCGGTCGTGGCCTGGACGACCCGGACCTCCTCCGGTGGGATGGCAAGCAGTCTCGATATCTCCTTCATCTTGTAATGGATGTTCTGGGTGGAGGAGGCGACGACCACCCTTCCCCTGTCGTCGAGGTAGGCGAGACCCGCCTCGGTCTCCATGTAGGCGTGATCGATCCAGGTCGTGCTGTAGGCGTTCTCCACGATGACGTCGGAGGATTCGAAACCCTTCGCTACGTCGCCCTTGACGACCTTGCGGTGGCTGAGGAGGTTTCCCCCGTCATGGATGAGGACGGGGGATTGTATGGAAATGAAAGGATCCGATATGTTCCCGAGGTCTTCGTATTCGATACTGACGAGGTCCGCTGCCCTGCGAGCCGCCTCCTCGGTGGTCGCGACGACGACGAGGATGGCCTCCCCCTTGTAGCGGACGCGTCCCGCGGCGAGGAAGGGCTGGTCCTTCTTGATGGCTCCGAAGAGGTTCTCTCCGGGTATGTCCTCGTGAGAGAGGATCGTGACGACCCCTTCCAGGGCACGGGCGGCGGAGACGTCGATCCTCTTTATCACCGCGTGGGGGCGGGAGCTGCGGACAACGCAGGCGAAGAGCATGTTGTTCTTCTTGAGGTCGTGGGCAAAGGCCGCCGTCCCCAGAACCTTGTCGAGGGCGTCAACGCGTGTTATATCCTGTCCTATGAACATAGTTCCTTCAACCTCTGAGCACTTCTTCGAGAATGCCTTTCAGGACGGGGAGCTTGTAGGCATAGGAGGGCCTGATCCCCGAGATGAGCTTTATCTCCTCCAATGTCATACGTATCGCGTCCGATATGGTGGCCTCGTTCTTCGGGGCCCCCTTGAGCAGGTCTTCCACCTTCCTGGGTCTGAAGGGCATGGGCGTGCACGAGCCGATAGCCAGTTTCGCGTCCAGGAACATGCCGTTCTCCTCCCTGATGGCGAAGGCGACACCGAGGCGGGAGATCGCCCAGGTCGCCCTCTTGGCGACCCGGCGGTAACCCTCCCGGTATCCTCTGAGAGGGCTTATCTCTATGGAGCCGATCAGTTCCTTCCCGTCTATGGATGTGACGTAAGGCGCTACGATGGCCTCTTCGAGAGGGACCTTCCGGCTCGCGTCCCTCGATTCCAGGGTGACGACCGCGTCGTGCACGAGCAGGGGAGGTATGGAGTCCGCGGCGGGGGAGGCGTTCGCGAGATTGCCCCCGATGGTGCCCATGTTGCGTATTTGCGGAGAGCCGACGAGCCCGCATGCCAGCGCGAGGCTCCGGGCGTTCCGGACGATGGAGCCCTCGGAGCTGAGCCGCGCGTGCGTCGTGGCCGGGCCTATGAACAGCTTCCCGTCCTTTTCCGTCACACCGAGGAGTTCGGGGACGCCGGCCACGTCTATGACATGGCTGTAATGTTTCCCCGCCCTCATCTTGACCATGAGGTCCGTCCCCCCCGCGATGATCTTGGGGTTCTCCAGGGAGGAGAGCCAGGAGAGGGCCTCGTCCTTAGCCCTGGCTATTACACTTACAAACTTCGGCAGCATTCTTTATGGCCTCTTCGATCTGTATGTATCCCGTGCACCGGCACAGGTTGCCGCTGATGGCCTCCTTGATGTCGTGGGCGTCGGGATCCGCATTCTTGAGAAGGAGGCTGTAAGCGCTGAGGAGCATTCCCGGCGTGCAGTAGCCGCACTGGACGGCGCCCGACCTGACGAAGGCCTCCTGCAGGGGGTGGAGCACCCCCGACGAGGAGAGGTATTCCACGGTCTTGATGTCCCGGCCGTTCGCCTTCGACGCCAGGGTCAGGCACGAATAATGAGGCTCGTCGTCGACGAGAACCGTGCATGTCCCGCATTCCCCGATGCCGCAGCCCTCCTTGACGCTCGTGATGCCGAGCCTTTCCCTGAGAGCATGGAGCAGGGTCTCGTTGTCTTCCACGTCGACCGAGGTCCGCTTTCCGTTGAGCGTGAAGTGTATGGTCTTCATTTCTTCTTCCCCTTAGTGGTTCATACCTCGTTCATCTGCCCATGAGGCTTGGCAGATAGGTGGCTATCTGCGGAAACAGGGTAAGAATGATGGCCGTGGCCAAAATGGACAGGAGAAAGGGCGTTGCCCCCCTGAATATGGTTCCCATGGGCACGTCCTTGGCAATACCCGCAATAGTGTATATATTGAGCCCCACCGGCGGTGTGATGAGCCCCGCCTCCATCATGAGCACCAGGAGCACTCCGAACCATATGGGATCGAACCCGATGGTCACAACCACCGGAAAGATGACGGGCAAGGTGAGGACCGCCATGGAAACGGAATCGAGAAAACACCCAAGGAGGAAGTATATCGCGACGATGATCACGAGGATGACGTACTTGGACACGCCGAGCCCCGCGATCCACGTCGAGACCGCCGTCGGTATCGTTGACAGGGCGAGAAAATAGCTGAAAAGGGTCGCGCCGGCGACGAGGAAGAGCACCATGATCGATATCCTCGCCATTTCGAGAAGAGCGACGAAGAGGTTCTCTTTGGTCAGCTTCCTCTTGATGATCACGATGATGAAAAGGGCCGTGGCGCCGATGGCTCCCGCCTCCGTGGGGTTGATGAAGCCGAGGTAGATGCCGCCCATGACGATGCAGAAGACAAGAAGGACTTCCCACACGCCCTTGAGGGCGATGATCTTGTCCCTGAAGGTCACCTTTTCGGTGCTGCGCGGCGCGAGCTTCGGGTTTATGCCTACCAGCGTTACCACGCAGGCAATGAACGCCGCGGCCATGAGAGCCCCCGGCAGTATCCCCGATATAAGGAGCTTTCCGATGGACTGCTCCGTAAGCATGCCGTAGACGACGAACCCCAGGCTGGGTGGTATGAGAAAGCTTAAGGTGCCGCCTGCCGCGATCACCCCGCAGCCGAGCTTGGGGTCGTATCCGAACCTTCGCATCTCGGGCAGGGCAACGTTCCCCATGGCGGCGGCGGCGGCGACGGAAGACCCGCTCACCGCCCCAAAGGCGGCGCAGGCGGCGATGGTCGCTATCCCGAGTCCGCCGGGCAGCCTGCGGGCCCACTTGTCAAAGGTGTTGTAGAGTTCCCTCGTTATCCCGCCGGAGCCCGCGAAGCTTCCCATGAGGATGAAAAGGGGGATGATGGTGTAGGGGTAGTTGTTGGCGACGCCCCAGACGGTTTCCGCCAGCTTCGGCAGGGCCGCGTCCAGTGAGGACAAGGCCCAGAGCCCGGTGAAACCCACGAACATCATGACGAACGCGATGGGCATGCCGAGAAAGAGGAGGATCACCAGGAGCACGCAACCTAATATACCAACCGTAACGGGATCCATTATTTCCTCCTTCCCAGGCTCATAATACTTGTTATCAGGTCGGTGAGAAACTCCGCCCAGAGCATGAGCCCGCACACGGCAACGAGTGTCTTGAAGGGCCACATGGGCACCCTGAGCTGGTCCGTCACCGTTGTTTCGGAGATTCCCTCGATCCAGCCGTATACCGTCATGATGGTAATGACGAAAAGACACAGTATGTCGGTTATGATCTTGCATACCAGCTGCCCTTTCACGGGAAATCTCGACGTAAGGAAGTCAACGGCCACATGGCCCTTGACCTGCTGGGTGTACGCGGCACCCAGCAGAATGATGATGGACAGCATGTATTCCGAGAGTTCAAGGGTGCCCGGGAGGGGCTTGTTGAAGATGGCCCTCCCGAGCACGTCAAAAGTGGTGATCAGCATGAGGGGGATGGCAAGAAACATGCCCACGGCACATACCGCGTATGTCACCCTGTGCACCCCTTTTTGAAAACCTTCCAGCGCTTTCATGGCATTCTGTAGCCTCTTCTATCAGACCTTCTTGAATTCGGGCGGACAGGAAACGAGCTTGACGTTCCTCTTTTCACACTCTTCGTTCATGACCGCGACGGCCCTCCTGGCGTTCAGTTTCTTTGCCTCCATGTCGGAAACCCATTTGCGGGTCACGTCCTGGAACCTCTTGTACCACAGCTCCTGTTCCGCTTTGGGGAGGTCGATCATCTTGACGCCGGCCTTCTGGATGTCTGCCATTATCTTCTTGTAGTCATCCTTGCCGAGACCACCCGTCACCTTGAAGGGGTTCGTGCAGACGTCTTCGACGATCTTTTTCTGGTCGGCCGGCAGCCTGTTCCAGGATTTCATGTTCATGACGGTGCCTTCGGAGACACACCCGAATGTGAGCACGGTGCCGTACCTCGCGACTTCGGCGAGCTTGAACGCGAGCACGAGCGGCGCGCAGGTGACGATGCCGTCGACGGTGCCCGTCTCCATCCCCATGTACACATCACCGAGCGGCATGAAGACCGGCTCGGCGCCGAGAGACTTGATGTAGTTCGTCTGGTGCCCACCCGGCGACCTCAGTTTCACGCCCTTGAGGTCGGAGAGCTTCGAGATGGGTTTTTTCGTCCAGATAAAGGACTGGATGCAGCCGTTGAGCTCGAGGACCTTGACATCCTTGAACTCGTCCTTGAGCACCCTGTGGTAGACCGCGTTGCCGATGTCCGCGGCGGTGTCCTTGCCGTCGACCCAGACCGCGAGGGAAAGGACGTCGGTCAGCGGGAACCGTCCCGGTGTCCAGGTGGCTGTGAAGTAGCCCATGTCGGACAATCCCTTCGCCACGATGTCGTAGTGCTCGGGGCCTTTGCCCAGCGCGGCGCCGGCGTACATCGTGTAGGCCAGTTTCCCGCCGCTTCTCTTCTTCACCTCTTCCATCATCGGCGTCCAGACCGTCTTGACCTCACGGCTCACCGGCGGGTGCCAGGTGCTGAACTTGAGATTAGCGCTCTGCGCGTGCAGGAGCTTGCTGTCGAACACGCCCAACCCTGCCGCCGCCCCGACGACCGCGGCCCCCTTTAGAAAAGTTCTCCTTGAAATCTTCTTACACTCTTCGCACATCGGATCTCCTCCTTTTGGGTTTTTGTCCTGTGGCTGACAATGAAACCTCGCTTTACCTTACAACGTACCGATATTCCTACCCCCGGGCGTCGGGCCCGTGAAGATCAAACCCATCTTAAGGTTACCGTCTTTTCGTCAAGGAACATTTTCACAGAATCCATCCTCGATTTTGAGTTGCCGAAGAAGGAATCCTTCTTGGAGCCGAGGCCGAAGAAGGCGTAGGGCTGGGGTATGCCGGCGTTGACTCCCACATTGCCGACCTCGCATTCCCGTATGAACTTCCGCGCCGACTTGCCGCTCTCCGTCACTATGCATGCGCTGTGGCCGTAGTTTGTCGAGTTTATGAACCCGATGGTCTCGTCGAGGCTGTCCATTCTCAGGAGATTGCAGAGCGGCCCGAACGCCTCTTCTTTGGCTATGTGCATATCGGGGGTGACGTTTTCGAAGATATTGGGGCCGAGGAAGTATCCCTCTTCATATCCTTTCACCTTCGCCTTGCGGCCGTCAAGGAGAAGCTTCGCCCCCGACTTGAGGCCCGATTCGACGAAGCCGATCACCTGTTCTCTGCCGCCCGGCGTTGTCATCGGTCCGAGTTCCACGCTCTCGTCGAGGCCGTAGCCCATCTTCATGGCCTTTGAGGCGGCGATCAGCTTGTCCTTCAGGGTCTTGTAGAGCTTGTTGTCTCCGAGGACCACAACGTTGTCGGAGCCGAGACAGCGCTGGCCGCTCATGCCAAAGCAGCCCCTGAGGATGTAATTGACCGACTGGTCAAGATTGGCGTCGGGCATGATGACGATGGTGTTCTTGCCGTTGCCGTTCAGTGACGAACGCTTGCCGTACTGGCCGCATATCTCGAAAAGCTCCTTGCTCACACGCGTCGAGCCGATGAGTCCCACCCCTTGCACCCTGGGGTCGGAGAGGATGACCCTGTTCAGCTCGCGCTCCGGTCCCATGTGGAGAAGGTTGACGACACCGGGGGGAAACCCTGCTTCGTCGACCATCTTGGACATGGCGTCAGCGGCGACCGGGCACTGGCGGCTCGGTTTTACGATGACCGTGCAGCCGCAGGCGAGGGCGTAGGGGACGAATGACGACCAGGCGTGCATGGGGATGTTGCCGGGGGTGATGATGAGGAAGACACCGACGGGCTCATGGATCAGGTAGCAATCTATCCCGTTGGCAAGCTGCTCGACGTGTTCGCCCTTGTAGAAGCTGTACATGGAACTGCCCGCCGATTCGATGTTCTCGATGCACCTTGAGATGGTGCCCCTGCCGTCTTCGATGGTGCACCCGTGGTCCTGTACGAGGATCCTTGCCAGTTCCTCGTGGTGCTTCATAAAGGTGTCACGGAGGTTGAAGATAAGCTTTGCCCGGTCACGAAATGGAACGTTCCTCCATTTCCCGAATGCGGCATGAGCCGCGACTATGGCCTTTTCGACATCTTCAGGGCCCGCCACGGGGGCCTGGGCGATCACCTTGCCCGTCGCGGGGTTGGTGGCTTCGAAATACTTGCCTGTCTTTGGTTTGACCCACTTCCCATTTATGTGCAGGTCCAGTTTCCCATAATTTCTGCTGACTTCCTTGAGCAATGGCATTGATTCCTCCTCGAAAGATTGGCCACTCCTAGAACGTAGGTGGCGTTATGACCCATATGACGATGACATCTTCCTTTCCGCTGTTCCCCCAGTCGTGGGGGACCTTGGAGGAAAAGTAGAAACTCTCGTCCTTATGGATCTTGTGCAGTTTGTTATCCAGCATAAGGTCCATTTCTCCCTGGACCACGTAGCCGAACTCTTCTCCGTCGTGTGAATACATGCCGTGGGAGCCGCCGCCGGGCTTGATGACGGTGTAGAAAGGCTGCATCTTCTTGTCGGCCGTATTCCTCACGAGGGACTGTATCCTGGCGTGCCATCTGTTCAATTGAATGACGATGCGCGAGTCTTTTCGGGTCACGACATCATCGTCGTTGGCCCTTTTCATGAAGAAATCGACGATGTTCACGTTGAGGGCCTCGGCGATCCTCTTGAGCATGGAGATCGAGGGATCCGCCTTGCCGCGTTCAAGCTGGGAGATCAGCGAGGGGGTGCATTCCACGAGTTCCGCAAGCTGCTTGATGTTGAGGCTCTTCGCGTCCCTGAATTCCCTTATCTTTTTTCCGATATCCATGTCGCTGTCCATGAGATGAGTTAAATAATATTTATTTTATTAAATGACATTTAATTCTGTCAAGGTCTTTTTGGGGAGCAAAGAAAAACCCCGGACAGGAGCCGCTGTCCGGGGCGTTGTTGTTTAACGGAGGTGCCGAAGACCTGCTTATGCCGCCGCGGTCTTCTGCGCGAGACCCAGCCTGTCGAGGGTCTCGAAATATGCCTCGATCCTGGTCCGGACCTGTGACTCGGCGTAGAAGCGCTGGTCGCCCATGTCGCTCTCGAAGACGAGGGCGGGGATGCCCGTTCTCTTCGTCAGGACGTCCTTCAGGGTGGGGACCGCGAAGGAGACGGCCTTGCAGCTCCTGTTCATGAACATGATCATGCCGTTCATGGAGTATTTCTTGAAAAGCTCCATGGCCATATCGGCCCTGTCCTCGATGGTGGAGTTGGAGAAGCGGTTCACGTAGTTCTCCGCGAGTGTCTCCAGCGGGTCCTTGTTGAGGTCGAAGTCGAAGCTCCAGGCGTGGACGTAGAGCGAGGTGAGGATGACGCCGCCATACGAGCCGAGCAGCTTCGCGTGGTCGCTGAACTTGAACCAGACGGGCAGGTTCTCCCAGTAGAGACGGTATTTTTCCTGGTCCTTCGGCAGGACGCCGATGCCCTGGTCCACTTTCGCCTGGATCTCATCGCAGAGCGTCTGGTAGTAGTCGACGCATTCCTGGGTACCCCTGCGGTAGACGGCGATGGCCATGCCGATGAGGGCGTCGAAGATGCTGATGGGCGACGGTTTGTACTGGGCCATGTCGAGGAACTTCTTGTAAAGGATGCTGGACGCAGCGGAGTATTTCATCACCTCTTTGAGGCGGTCGTAATCGAATTTCCTCTTCGTTACCTTTTCAAGGAAACTGATGAGTTCCTTGAGCTGGAGGACGCAGTATTTCACGATCTCCTTGCGCGCCTTCTGGTCGAGAATATGTTCCGGTGTGTCGAAGACGAAGACGGGGAGGTCGCCCCTGCGGGCAAGCACCTGGAACCACTTGGTCAGGGTGAAGCACTGGGCGTTGCAGGCGAGGAAAAGATCGGGGTCCGGAATGCCCCTTGTCACGGTGACGCCCGTCTTGCGGTAGCCCAGGTCGCTCCGGGCGTAGGCGCACAGGTGGCTCGTGTAGCCCATGCCTTCGACGACGGAGCAGAGTTCCACACCCTTCTTGGCCGTGAGGTTGGCGACGGCGTGGTTCTCGGGATAGATGGGCACGATGTCGTGGGCGACGAAGATCTCCACGGGGGAGATCGCCGTCGTGTACCCGACGAGCTTGTTGTTATCGTGAGCATGGAAGGCGTCTTCCATGTATTCGTCGGTGATCTTTTTGGACAGTTGTTTCGATGTCAGCTTATCGCTCATAATGATCCCCCTTTGAGAGATTCGAAGAATGCCTGGGCCCGTGTCAGGACGTGGGACAAGGACGTCGTCTGGTATTCCGTGTCAAGGACGTGCATCGGGATGCCTTCCTTCTTGATCATGTCCTTGAGGTCGGGCAGATCATATTCCTGGGATTCGCAGAATTCGATGTGCACGTAGACGACCGCCTTCGCCTTCGTTTCCTTGTAGAGTTTCTTGACCTCTTCGAAGTTCTTGTAGACGTTGTCGTGGATGGGTGAGAAGAAACCCCGCTTGAAATGCCTGTCCGCCAGCGCGTCGATCAGGTTGCCGTTCAGTGCCGGGGCGCCCTGAAGGTAGCGGGTGCCGTCGACGAGCGTGTCTCCGACGATGTTCAGTTTGAGTTCGTCGAAGATGTCGAATATCTCGGGCGGATCGCAGGTTATTCCAACGAGCACCACGTCGGTGTACCCCTTGCCCTTCTTCGGCTTGATACCCTCCTTGATCGACCTCAGGCTCTTGTTGAATTCGGCCTTGTCGACCTGCAGGGAGAGTTTCATCATGGAAAAGAGCTGTTTGTTCGTTATTGTTCCCGGGTTCTTCCTCTTGATGTCGTAAAGTTCGGCAAGGAGTCTCCTGGTCTCGTTGTGTATCTCGATGGACCTCCTGAGCGCGTCGTCATTTACCGCCTTGCCCGTCCACGCGCTGAGGGATTCGATGAGACGCTCGATCTCCTCCTTGACCCAGTACCGGGCGCTCGGCCTGTCTGCCTGGCGGGGGGCCAGGTAGCTCACGACGAACTTGTCGGGAAAATTGATCCGCCATATGTCCGAAAGGTGCTGTGTGGTGTCACAGACCTGGGGCAGAACAAAACCGCTGAAAAGATCGCCCTCGTAACTCAGCGCGAGTTCGAGATTGCTCCGAGCCAGCGAACAGGCATTGTCCGGAAGATGACTGGGCGCCTTCTTTAAGGGTTTATGAGTACCAAGAATAGTCACGGGGAGGAGATCGAACGCATAGATCACCTCTTCAGGAACATCGGCGATGGTACTCCCAACTACTTTCTTTCCTGTATCTCTAGCCCATTGTCGGATGGAAGGATACGGATCCCGCGCGAGTGCAACAACATCCTTCAGATTTAAGCTTTCCCACATAACCCCTCCAAGAATGATGAAAAATTTCACTCATTATATGAAGGTTCACCTTTATTGTCAAGGTAAGTTTGGGACGCCGTAACCCCTCCAAAACAAAGACAGACAGGCATTCCGTGAAGGATCCGTCGTCGCGGCCGAAAGGGCCGTCCCGTCAGGAGGTCTCCGTCTCCACCCAGCGCGCGTAGTCCGGCAGAGCGGAGCTCACGGGGGTGGCGACGATCTCCGGAACCTCGTAAGGGTGAAGGCGGCGTATCGCCTCTTCCACCTGGCGGTAGAGGGACGGTCTCGTCTTCATGACGCAGTACCATTCGTCGGTCTCTTCCACGGTTCCCTTCCACCGGTAGATGCTCCGGATGGGGCCGACGACCTGGCAGCAGGCGACGAGCCTTTCCTCGACGAGGCGCCTTCCCAGTCGCCCGGCTGCCTCCCGGTCATCGATGGTTGTCACTATCTGGACGATCTCGGGCATGTCTTCCTCCTCAAAAGCGGGTCCCGCCGTCAGCGTGCGCCGGTGGCCTCGCGGGAACAATTTAACTTGAAAATATGGGAGATTTCCTATATTTTTCTATGCTACAATAGCTTTTACAGGTAGTACAGCAATTTGAGGTTGCCATGTTCCAGATAAACGACGGAAACGCCATCATACTCGCAAGCGAATCGACGAGGAGGGTCGACATCCTGAGGACCCTGGGGATTCCCTTTTCGATAATCCCGCCCGATATCGACGAAACGAGGAAGCTCGAAGAGACACCCCGCGAATATGCCTTGAGGCTTTCCTACGAGAAGGCGCACAAGGTGGGAAGGCATTTTCCGGACAAATGGGTCATCGGGGCCGACACGATAGTGGTCTACAAGAACAGGATCCTCGGCAAGCCCGTGAACGAGAACGAGGCCTTCAAAACACTGCAGCTCCTTAAGGGGAAATGGCACAAGGTCATTACCGGGTTCTGCGTCCTGAACGTGGACAGGGAGATCACCTGCCACGACGCCGTGGAGACGAGGGTCTTCATGAAGGACCTTGTCGACGAGGAGATAATGAACTATATCCGCACCTCGGAGCCGCTTGACAAGGCCGGCTCCTACGCGGTCCAGGGCAAGGGCGGCTACATGGTGAAGGAGATAAAGGGCTCCTACTCGAACGTCGTGGGCCTCCCGATCTGCGAAGTCGCGGAGGTTCTCCTCTCGCTGGGCATCCTTTCATGAGTGACATCCGGCACGCCCTCGGGGTCGTGCGCGAGAGAATAGACAGGGCCTGCGCCACCGCGGGAAGGGACCCGGGCGAGGTGACCCTCGTGGCGGTGACGAAGACCGTCGACGCCTCCCGGGTGATCGAAGCGATCGAAGCGGGGGTGGGGGACATCGGCGAGAATTACGTGCAGGAAGCAAAGGGGAAGATAAAGACTATCGGCCCCGGGCGTGCCCGCTGGCACATGATAGGGCACATCCAGAGCAACAAGGTGAAATACATCCCGGCACTCTTCGACTGCGTCCACACCGTCGACAGCACCGCCATACTGGAAGGGCTGGAAAGGCGTGGGAAAGACATGGACGTTCTCTTTGAAGTGAACCTGGCGGGGGAGGCGACGAAGAGCGGGACCGACGTGGAGGGTTTGAGGCGGATCCTGGAAAGGGCTTCGTCGCTCGTGCACATTAAGCCCGTGGGTCTCATGACGATGCCGCCTTACGTGGAAGAGCCCGAAGAGGTGCGCGGTGTATTCGGGCAGTTGAGAACGACCCTTGAAATGATGAACGCCGAGTTCGGCCTTGCCATGAAAGAGCTGTCCATGGGGATGTCTTCCGATTTCGAGGTGGCCGTCGAGGAAGGAGCGACCATGGTGAGGATAGGCACGGCGTTGTTCGGGGAGAGACGATGAAACCATGGGGTGGAAGGTTCAAGGGAGGCACCGACCCGCTTCTAGAGAGGTTCAGCGCGTCCATAGACGTGGACCGCCGGCTCTATCGCCAGGACATCGAGGGAAGCAGGGCCCAGGCGGAGATGCTGGCGAGGATCGGGGTCCTTACCGCCGCGGAAAGGAAGAAGGTTTTGAAAGGTCTCGATGAGATCGAAGAGGAGATAACGGCCGGTTCCTTCACGTTCACCGATGCCCTCGAAGACATCCATATGCACATCGAGGCGCGACTCATCGAAAAGACGGGTGAGGCGGGGAAAAAGCTGCACACGGGACGCAGCCGCAACGATCAGGTCTCCCTGGACATGCACCTTTTCCTGAAGGAAGAACTCCGCGCCATCGACGGGTGCGTCGCGGCCCTTCTGAGAGAGCTCCTCGCGAAGGCCGAGAGGGAGAAGAAGGTCATCATGCCCGGTTATACGCATCTTCAGAGGGCCCAGGTCGTGCCTTTTTCCCACTACCTTCTCGGCCACTATTACAGTTTGAAGCGCGACAGGGCGAGACTGGCGGCGGCGCTCGCTATGGCCGATGTCCTGCCGCTCGGCAGCGGAGCGCTTGCCGGCTCGACGATACCTCTCGACAGGGAGTGGGTCAGGGGCCGGCTCGGTTTCTCCCGCGTCTCCGAGAACAGCATGGACACCGTCGCCGACAGGGACTTCGTCGTCGACGCCATCTACGCGGCCTCGATGATCATGGTGCACTTGAGCAGGCTTTCCGAGGACCTCATCCTCTTCGCGACGCAGGAATTCGCGTTCATATCGCTGCCCGACGAGCTTTGCACGGGTTCGAGCCTCATGCCCCACAAGAAGAACCCCGACGCGCTGGAGCTCGTCCGCGGCAAGACGGGCAGGGTCCTCTCGGACCTCTTCGGCATACTCACCATACTGAAGGGACTCCCCTTCACATACAACCGCGACCTCCAGGAGGACAAGGAGCCGCTGTTCCATGCCGTGAGCACGGTGAAGGATGCCCTTTCGATCATGGCGCTCTGTGTCGGAGGTTTGAAGGTGAGGAAGGAGAACATGGAGAGGGCGGCCGAGGAGAGCTTCATGCCCGCCGTGGAGATGGCCGAATACCTCACCATGAAAGGCATGCCCTTCCGGGAGGCCCACGGTGTTGCCGGGGCGGCCGTCCGCCGGTGCGAGGACGAAGGCAGGCTCCTTGGGGACATGCCGCTCAGGGAGCTCAGGAAACTGTCGCCCCTCTTCGAGCGGGACGTCTTTGACTACATAAAGCCGCGCAGCGCCCTGCGCATGAGAAAGTCCACGGGAAGCGCCTCCTTTGGGGAGGTGATGAAGGTTATCGATGCTGAAAAGAAATATCTCGGTCTGTAGCGTCATCTTGGCCGCGCTCTGTCTCGCGCTCGCTTTCTCTTCCTGCGGGAAGAAAGGGAACCCCGTGCCCATCCCCGTGGTGAGGGCGGGAACGATAAACGACCTTAAGGGGGACGTCAGGGACGGCGTTCTTTTTCTCTCCTTCACGCCCCCGGCGAGCCTCGGCCGCAAAGAGACGAAGGCCGGCGAGGAGGAACCGAAGATAGCGAGCTTCAAGGTCGTCAAGGGATGCGGCACATGCCTTGGGGACCTTGGGCCATTGCGCACGATCGTCCTCAGCGAGAAGAGAGGGTATACCCTGGCGGGGAACCGTCTCTATTTCTACGACGACGACCTCGTGCCCGGCGACAGCTATGCCTACAGGGTCTACCCCGTCACGGAAAAAGGAACCACCGGCGAGGCGTCGAACCCTTTTGTCATACAATGGAAGGAACCCCCCGTCCCCCCCGAGGGCCCCCTCAAGATCGTGGAGGGCGACGCCAGGGTGGAGCTGTCCTGGACGCAGGAGAAAGAGTACCTGTACAACATATACCGTTACGACGATGGCAGGTACCCCGTGGTGCCTCTGAATCCGCGCCCGATATCGACGGGGCTTTACATGGACGCGGGGTTGACGAACGGCCGGACGTACACCTATGAGGTTAGAAAGGTCGTTCCAGGTCCCCTCCCGCTGGAGGGAGAGGGCTTGAAGGCGACCGCCACACCGAGAGACAGGACGCCTCCGGGAGCCCCGACGGGCGTTAAGGCCGAAAGGAAGGGGAAGGCGATCGCCCTGACCTGGCAGGCGAACGCGGAGAAGGACCTCGGCGGGTACAACGTTTACCGGATCATGGGTTCGCAGGCGGTGAAGCTCAACGGAGTCCCCCTGAAGGAGACCAGGTACCTCGATAGCGGCGCCCCGGACTTTCGTTTCATCGCCTACCATGTCACCGCCGTCGATACCGAGGGGAACGAGAGCGAGCCGTCGCAGGAATCGATCATCGAGAAAGAGTGAGGCCATGGACTATTTTGAGTATCGCAATGGAGAACTGTTTTGTGAGGATGTCCCCGTGAAGGCGGTGGCCGGAAAGGTGGGGACCCCTTTCTACCTCTATAGCTACGGGACCTTTGAAAGGCATTTCCGGGTCTTCGACGGGGCCTTCGGAGACATGCCCCACATTGTCTGCTATTCCCTCAAGGCGAACCCGAACAGTGCCCTCTTGAGGACCGTCGCCAGGCTGGGAGGCGGTGCCGACATAGTGTCCGGCGGTGAGCTGTACCGGGCGCTTCAGGCCGGGATACCGGCGGAGAAGATCGTTTACTCCGGTGTGGGAAAGAGCTGGGAGGAACTCCGTTACGCCATCGACGCCGGCATCCGCATGATCAATATCGAATCCGAGGGCGAACTTCGCCTGCTTGCGAAGCTTTCCCGGAAGATGAAGAAGAAGGTTCCCGTCTCGATCCGCGTCAATCCCGAGATCGATCCGAAGACCCATCCCTACATCACGACGGGCCTCAAGAAGAACAAGTTCGGCGTGCTCTGGGGGGATGCGTTGCGGCTTTACCGCGAGATAGCGGCCGAGGAATATCTTGTCCCTGTCGGCATCTCGTCGCACATCGGTTCCCAGATACTCGAGCTCGGCCCCTTCGTCGAGGCCGTGACGTCCCTGAAATCGATGATCCTGGAGCTCGAACGGCAGGGGATCGCCGTCGAGATGCTGGATATCGGCGGAGGCCTCGGCATCACGTACAAGGATGAGCTCCCGCCGGACCCTGCCCAGTATGCCGCGGCCATCAGGGAGAACCTCGGTGACACGGGTGTGACGCTCATCCTCGAGCCCGGAAGGGTCATCGTCGGCAACAGCGGGATCTTCGTCACGAAACTGCTCTACGTGAAAGGGACCGCGGGAAAGACGTTCTACATCGTCGACGGCGCGATGAACGATCTCGTCCGGCCTTCTCTGTACAACGCGTACCACGAGATCCTGCCTGTCGAGGAAGGCAAGGGAAAAACGCAGGTCGTCGACCTCGTGGGGCCCATCTGCGAATCCGGTGATTTCTTCGCGAAGGACCGGGAGCTGGCCTCCCTGAAGGAAGGCGGTCTCGTCGCCATCAAGGGGGCCGGGGCATACGGTTTCGCCATGTCGTCGAATTACAACTCCCGGGGCAGGGCCGCGGAGGTCCTTGTGAAGGGAGGCGAGTTCTTCGTGGTCCGCAGGCGCGAGACATACGAAGACCTGACGCGCGGTGAGGCTGTCCCGCAATTCCTGGAGGTCTGAGAACGGTGACGCAGCTCGAGTTTTCAAAGATGAGTGCCAGCGGGAACGATTTCGTGATCGTGGACAACCGCGACGGCAAGGTCTACGAACGGTTCCCCGATGTCGTCGGGTTCGTTGCAAAGATATGCAGGTTCCATCATTCCGTGGGTGCCGACGGCGTGATACTCATCGAGGATTCCAAAGACCACGATTTTCGCTGGCGGTTCTTCAACGCCGACGGCTCCGAGGCGGAGATGTGCGGCAACGGGGGTCGTTGCGCCGCCCGGTTTGCCTTCACGAACGGCATAGCGGGCGACAGGATGTCCTTTGAGACCGTCGCCGGCGTCATCAAGGCCGAGGTCCACGGCCTCAAGGTGAAGCTGCAGCTGACGCGGCCCGCTGACGTGAAACTCGACTACGCGGTCGCTCTTGACGACAAGGAGCTTTTCCTCTGCAGCGTCAACACGGGCGTGCCCCACGCGGTCATCCTTGTTGATGATGTCGACCTTGTGCCCGTCGACGAGCTTGGCAGGGCGATCCGGTACCACAAGGCCTTCGGCGCGAAAGGAACGAACGTCGATTTCGTTGAGGTTCTGGATAAAGAGAATGCCAGGCTCAGGACCTATGAGCGCGGAGTGGAGGGAGAGACCTTCGCATGCGGAACGGGGGCGGTCGCGTCGGGGGTCATCCTTGCCGAGAAGACGCTCGTCAGGAGCCCCGTCAATATACACACGAAAGGCGGCGAGGTGCTCAGGATATACATCGACGGCGAGGTCTATCTCGAAGGTGACGCGAGGTTCGTCTACAACGGCCGGTTGCACGAGGAAGCACTTTTGTGAAAGGAGAAGCCATGGAATTAAAAGGTATTTACACTGCGCTTGTCACGCCTTTTCGCGGCGGCGCTCTCGACGAGAAGGCATTGAAGAAGCTCATCCAGTTCCAGATAGCGGGGGGTGTCGACGGCATCGTGCCCTGCGGAACGACGGGTGAGGCTCCCACGCTTTCCTACGAGGAACACGAGAAGGTCATAGAGCTTGCCATAAAGTATGCGGGAGGAAAAGTGCCCGTCATCGCGGGTACGGGTTCCAACAGCACCGCCGAGGCCATAGAACTCACGGCGTCGGCAAAGAAGCTCGGGGCGGACGCGTGCCTGCTCACCACGCCGTACTACAACAAGCCCACGCAGGCCGGGCTTCTGGCCCACTTCACGACGATAGCGGAAAAGACCCGGGTACCCCTCGTTCTTTATAACATACCGGGCCGGACGGGCATAAACATGGCCCCGGAAACGATAGCCGAACTGGCGAAGGTACGGAACATCGTTGGCATCAAGGAGGCCGCGGGGTCGTTGACGCAGGTCTCGGAGATCTATCGCCTGACAAAGGGCAGATTCGCGATCCTCTCCGGAGACGACAACCTTTTCCTCCCCATGATGAGCGTCGGGGCGGTGGGCGTCATATCGGTCATCTCCAATATCATGCCGAAAGAACTCAAGTCCCTGTACAAGGCCTTCATGGTGGAGAAGAACATAGCGAAGGCCATCAGGATACACACGAAGCTGATGCCCCTTTTCCAGGGCATGTTCATAGAAACGAACCCCATACCCGTCAAGGAGGCGGCCTACCGGATGGGAATGATCGCGCGCGAGTACCGCCTGCCCCTTTGCCCCATGAGCGACAAGAACGCCGCGTTCCTCGGTGGTCTTCTCGGCGAGTACGGCCTCGCGGGTAAAGGCCGACGCAAGGGTTAGCCCCGGAACCGGGAGGTCTGTGGTATGGCAAGAGTTGTCATAACAGGAGCATGCGGAAAAATGGGGCGGGCCATAGTAAAGCTCGCCCTCGAGGACCCGGACCTTGAGATAGCCGGCCTCGTCGAGGTGAAAGGCCATCCCATGACGGGACAGGCGCACGACCTCATGGGCGGAAGAGCCCCCTTTGTCAGCGACGAGATGCCGCAGGTGTTGACCGGGGCGGACGTGGTCGTCGATTTCACGGAGGCGGAGGCCTCTGTCAACCATTTCAGGATGGCGGCCGAAAAGGGCGTGGCCCACGTCATCGGCACGACGGGCCTGAAAGAGGACCACATGAGGACGATCAGGGAGGCAAAAGGCGCCCGGATCGTTATCTCTCCGAATATGAGCATCGGCATGAACGTCCTCTTCGACCTGGCCCAAAGGGTTTCCTCCGTCCTGGGAGACGCCTACGATGCCGAGATCGTCGAACTCCACCATCGGTGGAAGAAGGACGCCCCCAGCGGTTCGGCCCTGAGGATCAAGGACGCCGTCGAAGCAGGACAGGGAACCCGCGCCTGGATCGAGGTCTTCGGGCGCGAGGGGATCACAGGCGAGCGCAAGAAGGACGAGATCGGTGTCATGAGCATCCGCGGTGGGGATATCGTCGGGGAGCATACCCTTTATTTTGCCGGTATCGGCGAGCGGCTCGAGCTGACCCACAAGGCCTGGTCGCGGGATAACTTCGCCAGGGGAGCGCTCATCGCGGCCAAGTGGCTCATCAAACAACCCCCGGGGATCTACTCCATGAAGGACGTCCTGGGGCTGTGAAAAATAGTTTTATGTTTTAGGTTTTGAGTTTCAAGCTATTGGAGACATTGTATAGCACGAAACGTATGAGGGGGGCGGCGTGCGGATATCCGAGGTCTTTCAACTTAAGACTTAACATTTAATCTCCAACACCTTATCCCCTGTGAAATCAGGTATAACGCGGGTGCGCGCGGGGGAGTTTGCTTGTTAAATTTTTCTCTTGCAAAACCCCCTTGGAACTGTTACATATAGGAAACAAAAGGGAAAATTCAGACAGAGAAGGTAAGGGACAATGGCAAAATTCTCAAAGATTCCCGAAGCGACCATACGAAGGCTTTCGAGCTATCTCAAGTGTATGGTCGATCTCGAGGGCAAGAGCGAAAAGGTCGCCTCGAGCGCCGTGATCGCCAGCATCTGCAATGTCAACGCGGCGCAGGTGCGAAAAGATTTCGCCTACTTCGGAGAATTCGGCATCCGCGGCATGGGCTACAACGTGAAGGACCTGAAGCGCCACATCAAAGAGATACTGGGGATCAACCGGGAATGGCGCATAGCCGTCGTCGGTGTCGGTAACATGGGAAGCGCCCTGCTGGTCTATAAGGATTTCCTCAAACAGAACTACAAGATCGTTGCCGCCTTTGATCTTTATCCGGAACAGGTGATCGGGCGTATCTCCGAGCGCGTGGGCAAACCGGTGGAGATCCTGCATCTCAATCGCCTCAGAGAGGTCGTGCAGGCCCGCAACATAGAGATCGGCATCATAACGACGCCTCCGCAGGAGGCCCAGAAGGTCGCCGATCTGCTCATCGATGCGAACATCAAGGGCATTCTCAACTTCTCGCCGGCACCCGTGCGGACCTCGGGGGAGGTGAAACTGAGAAATCTTTTCTTCACATCCGCGCTGGACAATCTGGTATATTATTTGTCGAACTAGCCAGAGGCGACCATGTGGAAGGTTCTCGCAAATGCGGTGGAGATGCTCATCTATGCGGCGGTGTATATCATACTCGCCCTCGTTGCCGTGAAAGTGATCGGCGCTACCTTCACCACCGATTTTGAAAAGAAGATCTCCGAGGAGAACAACTTCGCGCTGGCCCTCATATGCGCGTCCCTCTTTACGGGTCTTGCGATCCTTCTCTCCGCCATAGTGAGATGATGAAAAGTGTTTTTGTAACGGGTACCGATACCGGTGTGGGGAAGACCATCATCTCCTCGTCGATTGCCGCCTACCTCTCGACAGTGAAAGGCCTCGATGTGGGGGTCATGAAGCCCTTCGAAAGCGGCATCGAAACAGCGGGCGACAGGGGCCTCGACGACACGTGGATCCTCAAAACGGCGTCAGGCTCGGAAGACGATGTCAACGAGATAAACCCCTACCTCTTCAAGGCGCCGCTCGCGCCTGAACCGGCTGCCGCCGAGGAGAACGCTTCCATCGACATCGATCTCGTCACATCATTGTACGATCGCCTCGCGGCCCGCCATGACGTGGTCATCGTCGAGGGCGCGGGTGGGCTTCTCGTCCCTATCACGGAACGCTTCTTCTATGCCGACCTCATCCGGGCATGGAGGGCCCCCGTCATCGTCGTGTCGAGGCTTACCCTGGGGACCATCAACCACACCCTCCTGACATGCGGCCACCTGAGGTCCATCGGCGCGAAGGTGCTCGGCGTGATCCTCAACGACACGGAAGGTGCGGGCGATATAGCCTCGCGGACGAACCCCGCCATGCTGAAGAAATACCTCGACGTCCCCCTCCTGGGGGTTTTCCCCCACACGCCTGACCTCTTCGGGAAGGGCGTAAACAGGGAAAGACTCGCGGACCTCCTGGCAAGAAACATCGACTGCAGCGTATTAGAAGACTGAGAAGATCTTATCTCACGCCCGTTCGTCGCGTTCGCTCCTCATAGCCCTATTATCCTGAAAAAGTATCCACCTCTCATCCCCCCCTGTAGTCATAGGTCCTATAGTCTCCTCAAACCCCATACTCCCTCACCCCCCCGCACTCCCATCCCTCCACCTGAAAAGCATCCTCTGCTTTCCCTCCCGTCGGAGACGGGATGCAAAGACGGCCAGACTCCGGCGGGCGCCGGAATCTGGCCGAATCTTTTCTCTGTGTGCTCTCCTCAGAAACTCCGTGCACTCGAGCGAAGCGGGCGTGAGATGTTTCTTATTTCCTCCCGTTCTTGAGTCCCAGTTCGAGGAAGTGTTTCCTCGATCGCTCTATCACATCCATGGGGATACAATAGGCGAGGCGGAAGTGGCCCGGGGTGCCGAAGCCGACGCCGGGGACAGCGAGGATGTGGTGCTTCTGTAGTTCCCTCACAAAGGCGATGTCGTCGGGGATGGGCGACCTGGGAAAGATGTAGAAGGCACCCATGGGTTTGACGACTGAGAGACCGGCCTCGACGAGGATGTTGTAGAGCGCGTCACGTTTCTTCTGGTAGTCGAGGATGTCGACGCTGTTCTTCTGGAACCTGCTCACGAGGCGCTGCATGAGGGCGGGGGCGTTGATGAATCCCAGTATCCTGTTCGAGAAGATCATGGCGTCCATGAGGGGTTTCAGGTTCGTGATGCGGGGAGATGCGGTTATGTAGCCGATGCGTTCGCCGGGCAGGGCGAGGTCCTTGGAGTGGGAGGTCACCGATATCGTGTCCTCGTAGATGTTGAAGACGTCGGGAAGGACGACGCCGTCATAAAGTATTTTCCTGTAAGCCTCGTCGGAAAGGAGGAAGACGCGCTGTCCCTTTTCCCTGCGCTTGTGAAGGACGGCCGCCAGGTCTTGAAGCTCCTTCTCGCCGTAGACGACCCCGGTGGGATTGTTCGGGGAGTTGATGATGATGGCCTTGGTCTTTCTCGTTATGGCGGCCTCGATCTTTGCGACATCGAGGTGGAAATCCTCCGTCGTCGGCACGAGCTTCATCACGCCGCCATGGTTTTCGATGTAGAACTTGAACTCCACGAAGAAGGGGGTGAGCACAATGACCTCGTTGCCGGGATCGAGGAGGGACTTGAGGACAACGTTCATCCCGCCCGCCGACCCCACGGTCATGACGATGTGGTCCCTGGTGAAGGGCAATCCCGTCCTTTGACTGTGGAACTCGGCGATCTCGGTGCGCACGTCCTCGTAGCCGCTGTTCGTCATGTAGCGGTGCATGCCCGGGTCGTCGGAGGTGACAAGGCGCACAAGCTCCTCTTTCAACCGGGCGGGGGGCTCCATCACGGGGTTTCCGAGTGTGAAGTCGAGTATGTTCTCGGGTCCGTGTATCTTCTTCATCTTCTCGCCTTCCTCGAACATTGCCCGTATCCAGGAAGAATCTCTCATCGATTTGCTGATAGCTTTCGATATACCCATTTTTGTTCACCTCTTCATGAAACGTTTTCCTATTCTGATGAATCCCTGCGCACTCTTCTCGATCGTCTCCATGGGGACGCAGTACGCGATCCTGAAATAACCCTTCTTTCCGAAACCCCTTCCGGGCACGACCATGATCCGCTCATCCTGCTGCAGCATCCTGACGAAGGTGAGTTCGTCGGCGATGGGAGAGCGGGGGAACATATAGAACGCCCCCTCAGGTTTCACGCATTCAAAGCCGCCCTCCATCAGCGCGTCGTAGAGAACGTCCCTCTTTCGCTGATATTCGCCGATATCTACCGACGTGCGCTGGAACTTCGCGACGACCCGCTGGAACAGGGCCGGGGCGTTGACGAAGCCCAGGGTCCTCTGCGTGATCATCAGGCCGGACACGAGGAGGCCCGCGTCGGACATTCGAGGAGAGATGGCGATGTAGCCGATCCGCTCCCCGGGCAGGGCGAGGTCCTTCGAATGGGAGTTGATGGAGAACGTCAGGTCGTAGGCTTTGAAGAGATTGGGCAGGGTTATGCCGTCATAGACAAGCTTCCGGTATGCGTCATCTGCTATAAGGTATATGTCCTGTCCCTGGGAGCGCTTCCCGTTGAGGAGCGCGACGAGGTCGGAGATGCTCTTCTGCGAATACACGGCCCCCGTCGGGTTGTTCGGGCTGTTGAGGAGGACCGCCCTCGTTCTGGGGGTGATGGCCGCGGCTATGCTGTCGACGTCAAGCTGGAAATCATCCTTCGACCTGACGGTCTTGAGTTTGCCCCCGTGGTTCACGACGTAGTTCTTGAACTCCCAGAAGAAGGGCGTCGGAACGATGATCTCGTCGCCCCTGTTGAGCATGCTCTTGAGAAGGATGTTGAGACCGCCGGCGCTTCCGTTGGTCATGAAGACGTGGGAGGCGGTGAAGGGAAGGCTGTAGGTCTCCTCGAGGTACCCGGCGACCTCCTGGCGCACTTCCTCGTAACCGCTGTTCGTCATGTAGCGGTGCATGCCCTTCACAGGATCGAGGAGTGCCCTGGCGATCATCTCCTGCAGCTCCCGCGGAGGCTCCGTATCGGGATTTCCCAGCGAGAAGTCGTAGACGTTCTCTTCGCCATAGAGCTTCTTTATCTTGATACCTTCCTCGAACATCCTCCGCGTCCACCCTTCCTGGTCGCTTATCAGTTTTTGGATCTGTCGCGAAACGATCATCGGCTCTCCTTTTCATAAAAAAAGCCATGGGTCCCTTCGGCCCATGGCTCCCAAGAAAAAAGGGCCATGGGTCTTTGCACCCATGGCCCTTTGCTGTCTAGCGCAAAGCTATGCCCGGGTGCAAGCTCCTAAAGAAGAAAAAATAAAAGAAAGCTGTAAATAGCTTCATCATTTGAACATTAAAGATCACCATGAGGTTTTTGTCAAGGAAAAGATAGAGGCAACAGGACCCGTCTCACCTCCGTCCATCGGCCTTCCTGGTCCCTGATCCCCGCCTGCAACCTTTTCTTCCGGGTATACCCCGGGGTGGTAAGTATGCCCACACCCAACTACTTCGCCGACCGGCTTACGCATTGACATCGGCCTGCTGAGACCTTATAATATAGCGGAATTTTTAACTTTCGTAAGGAGGCCACACATGGCAGGCGGTTCACAGGGATACAGCGGAAGCGACGATTACATAGCATCGAAAGCACTCATGGAGATTGTCAACGTAGCGGTGATTCTCAAGAAACCGCTCGTAGTGAAAGGCGAGCCGGGCACCGGAAAGACACTCCTCGCCCACAGCATTGCCCGGGCGCTCGACAAGAAGCTCCTGATCTGGAACATAAAGTCGACCACCAAGGCCCGCGACGGCCTTTACGTGTACGATACCGTGCAGAGGCTCAACGACGCGCGGTTCAAGGATAAGGACATCAGCGATATCAGGCAGTACATCAAGATGGGAAAATTGGGCCAGTCGTTCTCGAGCGACGAGCAGGTCATCCTCCTCATCGACGAGATCGACAAAGCCGATATCGAGTTTCCCAACGACCTGCTCAACGAGCTCGACGAGATGAGCTTTCACATCAACGAGCTCGACGAGGAGGTGACGGCGAAGCACAGGCCCATCGTCATCATAACGAGCAACTCGGAGAAAGAACTTCCCGACGCGTTTCTCAGAAGATGCCTCTTCTATTACATCGAATTCCCTGATGGGGAGATGATGGAGAAGATCATCAAGGTCCATTATCCTGACATCGAGGACAAGCTTGTCAGAGAGGCCCTGAAGAAGTTCTACTGGATACGGGAGATGGACGGGTTGAAAAAGAGGCCGTCGACAAGCGAGCTCCTCGACTGGATAAAGGCCCTCGCCCTCGGCGGCATCAAGATCGAGAAGATCAACAACGAGATCCCCTTTCTCGGGACACTCCTCAAGAACGAACAGGATACGGACAGGTTCGTGCGTGTCTCGACGAATCAGGGCGGATTTGGATTCAGAAGAAGGTAACCATGTTCATAGATTTTTTCTTCATGCTCCGGAGGAAGGGCGTCCCTGTTTCCATCAAGGAATGGATGTCTTTCATCGAGGCATTGTACGAAGGCCATTTTCAATCGAACCTTAACCACCTCTATCACATCGGCAGGGCCTTTCTCGTCAAGAGCGAGGCATACTACGACGCCTATGACCTTGCCTTTCAGGAGTTCTTCGGCGGCATCGCCACCGAGGATGTCGAACTCGACAAGGTGCTCGGATGGCTCGAGAACCCGCTCAACCGCCTGCCGAAGATGAGCCCCGAGGAGATCATGGAGTTTCAGAGGCAGCTTGAGGAGTTCAAGCGCACCCACGATCTCGAGGAACTGATGCGGCAATTCCGGGAGCGTCTGAAAGAGCAGAAAGAGCGCCACGACGGCGGGAGCAAATGGGTCGGCACGGGAGGCAAGTCTCCCTTTGGCGCCTACGGGTATCATCCGGGCGGGATCCGGGTCGGGGGAGAGTCGTGGATGCAGTCGGCCTCCAAGGTGGCCACGGAGCGCAGGTTCCGCAATTACCGCAACGACATCATCCTCGATGTGCGGCAGACGAAGATGGCCCTCAAGAAGTTGCGCGAGCTCAAGCGCGAGGGCACCGAGGAAGAGCTGGACATAGAAGAGACCATCGACAAGACGGCGAAAGAAGGCGGCGAGATCGAGCTGGTCTTCAGCAAGTCCCGGGAGAACTCGGTGCGGATCATCCTTCTCATGGACACCGGCGGATCGATGCTGCCCTACACGGAGCTGTGCGAGAAGCTCTTTTCAGCGGCAACGCAGGCGAACCACTTCAAGGAGTTCCGCTACTTCTTCTTCCACAACTGCATATATCAGGATATCTACGAAGATATGGCCAACTACAAGAATGTGCCGACGGAGAAGCTCTTCTCCCTCTTCAACAAGAACTACAAGCTCATACTCGTCGGCGACGCCAGGATGGCCTATTCGGAACTCTTTGAGGTCAACGGCTGCATCGACTATTTCTCGACGAACGACAAGCCCGGCCTCGAGTGGCTTTCAAGGATACGCGATCATTTCCCGCACTCGGTATGGCTCAACCCGACACACAAGAACTTCTGGGGACACTATACTGTCGACACCATCGGCAAGCTCTTCCCCATGTACGAGCTTACCATCGACGGCCTGAAGGACGCGATAAAGGCATTGACATCGAAGACGAGGAACCTTCTCCATCAGTAGGATATCGTCGTGTCAAAGGCCGCTCGCCCGGGTAGTGGCGCGGGCAAAAATAACTATTACTATTTTTGAGAATATCCTTTATAATTTTCAGCAGGCCGGCCTCAAGCCGGCCTCAAAGACTTAACTACCCCGGTGGAGCTTAAGGGACAGATGAACGATCGGGGCCCAACACCCTGGAGGATGTCGTAGTGAGCGCCGCAATGGACAGGGTTTCGTCGCTCAAGAACACGGAACTGTTCCGTGCCCTTGAGGATGGTGATCTGGAAAAGCTTTCGACGAAACTTCGGGAAAGGGTCTATCCTCCGAACACGGCCATCGTCCGTGAAGGCGCCTCCGGCGACGCGATGTTCATCATCAAGAATGGACAGGTCGAGGTAAGGAAAAGGGAGCAGAACCTCGGTGTCGATCTCACCATAGCGACGCTCGGCATGGGGGCGTGCTTCGGCGAGATGGCGCTCTTGACCGGCAAGCCCCGCTCGGCCACTGTCATGGCGATCGCGGCGACGGAGCTTTTTGTCCTCGAGAAGAAGGATTTCGACGCGCTGCTCCTCGAGCATCCCAGCATCTCCATATCCATCAACAAGATAGTCGCGGAACGCATCGAGGAGATGAACACGCAGAAGAGCATGGGCGTCGTCTCCATGCAGACGCTCAAGATCGATCCCGATTTCATCACCGTCATACCCGAGGCGGAGGCATTGAAGTACAAGATGCTGGCCACCTCGTACGGCAACGGGAGTCTCACCATCGCCATGGTCAATCCCCAGGACATACTCGCCCTCGATGAGGCGCGCAGGCTGATCAAGGCGAAGTTCACGAAGAGCGTCGCCCTCGATCAGGTCATCGTCACCGAGGAAGACTTCAAACAGTTCATGGAGGGCGAGTACAAGACCATCACGAAGCCCCTCGTCGAGGAAAAGCCGGAGGTCAACCTCGACGATTTCCTGGATTCCATGGACCACATCCAATCGGACATAATGAAGGATGTCGAGTTCGACGAAGGCCAGGAGGACGACTCGGGTATCACCGATCTCGCGCGCGAGGCCGAGGGCGCCCCCAT
Organism: Deltaproteobacteria bacterium UBA1386; assembly: GCA_002305765.1. GTDB lineage: Bacteria > Desulfobacterota > Syntrophorhabdia > Syntrophorhabdales > Syntrophorhabdaceae > Delta-02. The sequence goes on along the minus strand of DBQU01000118.1, from coordinate 56,234 downwards.
CATCAGGCTGACGAACAACATCATCGCCATGGCCCTGAAAAAGGGTGCCAGCGATATCCACATCGAACCCATGGAGCGCGGGCTGCGCGTGCGGTACCGCATCGACGGCGTGCTGCGCGAGGAGATGATGCTCCCGAAGAAGGTACAGTTGCCTCTCATCAGCAGGGTGAAGATCATATCGAAACTCGACATCACAGAGAGGCGGCTTCCCCAGGACGGCAGGATCACGATCAAACTCGGCAGCAAGTCCGTCGATTTCCGTGTCTCCACCGTGCCGACGAAGTTCGGAGAGAAGATCTGTACAAGGATCCTCGACAAGACGAACACGACAATGGGCCTCGACAAGCTCATCTCCCACACGCCCGTTCTCGAACTCGTCCGCGACATGATCAAGAAGCCCTACGGCATCATCTACGTCACGGGCCCGACGGGGTCTGGAAAGAGCACGACGCTTTACAGTTCGCTCGCCGAGATCAACGACATAGGCGTCAACATATCCACCGTCGAAGACCCCGTCGAGTACGATCTCGAGGGCGTCAACCAGGTGCAGGTGAACTCCGACATCGGGCTCGACTTCGCGCGGGTCCTGAGGGCCTTCCTCAGGCAGGACCCGGACATCATCCTCGTCGGCGAGACGCGTGACACGGAGACCGCGAAGATCGCCGTGGAGGCGGCGCTCACAGGCCACCTCGTTTTCACGACACTCCATGCGAACGACGCTCCAAGCACCTTCATGCGTCTGTCCGAAATGGGCATCGAACCATTTCTCATCTCCACCTCCGTCATCGGCATCGTCGCCCAGCGTCTCGTGCGCAGGATCTGCGGCAAGTGCAAGGAAGCCTACCAGGCTGACCCCATGATCCTGAAGTACCTCGGTCTCGACGAGAACACCACGCTGTATAAGGGAAAAGGATGCGACGTGTGCGGGGGAACAGGATACAAGGGACGGGTCGGGGTATACGAGGTCCTCATGGTCAACGAGGAGCTCAGACACCTCATCGCGGAAGGGGCCGACACCCTGGCCATCCGGGACGCGGCGATCAGAAGCGGCATGAAGGCCTTGAAGGAATACTGTCTCATTCTTCTCGGTGAAGGGCACACAACTGTTGACGAAGTGCTGCGGACAGTCGCGGTTCAAAATTGATCCGAACCTCACTCGTCAAATCAAAGACCGTCTCTCGCGTTCTGCGTTCCATCCTTGTGCTCTTCGCGCTTCTCCTCATCTTTCTCGTTTTCTATGCCTATCAGGAAGGTGCGTGGAGAGAGATAGTCGCCTATTACCGTTTCTTCTTCGACTACAAGAAGCTGCGGCTCTTCATCCTCTCCTTCGGGCCCTTCGCCGCACTCGCCTTCATTGTGATCCAATCCCTCCAGGTCGTTTTCGCGCCGGTTCCCGGTGAGATAACAGGATTTGTCGGCGGCCTGATCTTCGGCAACGCCTGGGGAACGATCCTCTCAACGATCGGCCTCACCCTCGGGTCTCTCGGGGCATTCGCAATATCGAGGATGCTCGGATTGCGATTCGTGGAGAAGGTCGTGAAGAAGACCTACATTGACAAGTTCAATTTCTTCATCACACACAAAGGGCTCAATGTCTCCTTCATTCTCCTCCTCATCCCCGGGTTTCCAAAGGACTCGCTATGCTATCTGCTGGGATTGACCCGCATCAGGCTTCTCGACTTCATCATAATGAATGTCTTCGGAAGACTGCCTGGAACGCTGATGCTGACCATGCAGGGCACCGCCGTATACTCCCAGCAATACCGCCTGTTCTTCGTTCTTCTTTCCCTGAGTATTGTCCTTACCTTCGTTCTTTATCTGGCCAGAGGTTTCCTCGTCAGGAAGATCGTCAGGGCAGTCCGCAGGACACGCGTTTTTCTTCGCCGGAAGTAATCTGAAATAAATGGGTTTTTTTCACATTCCTTCTTGACAGAATGTTTTATTAATATACAATAAAAAATAAATAGATTTGCGCTACAAAAACCTAAAACGAGGGGGAGTTATGGCGACGAGATGCTCGACGAAAAAAAGTAAGGCGGCAACAGCTGTGAAAGCAGAAACAAAGAAGACGGTGAAAGCGCCGGTGAAGAAGGCCGCTCCCGCGAAGGCGAAACCCGCTGCGGCGAAACCCGCAGTGAAGAAGGCCGCTCCCGCGAAGGCGAAACCCGCAGTGAAGAAAGCAACCGCGGCGAAGGCGAAACCCGCTGCGGCGAAACCCGCAGTGAAGAAGGCCGCTCCCGCGAAGGCGAAACCCGCAGTGAAGAAACCCGCAGTGAAGAAGGCCGCTCCCGCGAAGGCGAAACCCGCTGCGAAGAAACCTGCTGCGAAGAAAGCAACCGCGGCGAAGGCGAAACCCGCGGCTTCGACAACGACGGCGAAGAAACCCGCTGCGAAGAAACCCGCGGCGAAGAAGGCGCCGGCAAAAAAGTAAAAAGGGGGTCATCCATGGCGACAAAAGGTGTAGCCGCAAAACCCAAACCCGCTGCGAAGAAGGCCGCTCCCGCGAAGGCGAAACCGGCAACGGCAAAGCCCGTGAAGAAGACTGCACCCGCGAAGGCCGCACCCGCGAAGGCGAAACCTGCGGCGGCGAAAACCGCCAACAAGAAGGGGACCAGGTATTCGTGCGGTGTGTGTGGGCTTGTCGTTTCTGTGGATACTGTATGCAACTGTGTCGAAGTTTGCGATCTCGTGTGTTGCTCGAAACCGATGCAGGTGTTGAAGAAGTAAAGCTTTAGAGCCCGTCAGCTATATTTTCGTGTCACTATCTGCCGGCACTGTGTCGATGTTCTTTCGTGCCGAGACGAGAGACGTGTCCTCTTTGGGGTTCACGCCGATCCCACGAATGACTTCGCGCAGTTTTGCATGAATGGAGTCGCAGTACTTCTCCGCCATGTCCGCGGTTTCCCTGTCCCATTTGTGTACGCTGACAAACCTGACGAGCGCGTCGACGTATTCGGAGACAACCTGGAGTTGTATCTCCACGAGCCCGGGGTTCGAATAATACAGGACCATCCTGTGATAGGTATCAGATATCCTCGCGCATTCGTGTTCCCACAGCTTGCTCTTCGACCGCAGCCCGAAGACCTCGTTGTTGAGTGATCCTATCCTCTCCTGCAGCCGGTCGATCTCCATCATCTTTTCCTTGATGACCATCTCTCTTTGTGAACGCTCGTTTTCGAGATGACGGATCTCGCTTGCACATTCCTTCCTGACCTCCTTCCGGATAACCGCCTTTGTCTTCCTGTAATTGGCGAAGACCTCCAGCGCTCTTTCCCTGATGTTTTCTAGGTCTCCGGCAGCCGCGGCGTTTTCTGTACGGGCTTTCCCGGAGCACCTGATGCGTTCCCGGATCGCTTCTTCTCTTTCTCTATCCATCGGACTTTCGCCTTTCATGATCAGTCGTCGCTTTCATCCCACTCGTCGTGTCCGGCTGCTGTCAGGCAGAAGGGCGTGTCGCAGTCGGAAGGGTGGTGCATGTCTGAAAGGTAACACTGCCTCGACCTGATGATGTATTGCAGCCCCTCGGCTACGATGGCCTTCTTCCTCACCAGGAATTCCCGGTAACTGATGACGCGCAGGAAACCGTCATCTCTGTCGTAGATCTCGACAAACTTATCGGTGTACCCGATGGTGCGCTGAAAGACATTTCGCACGGACCATTCGAGATACGTGGAGAATCGCATATCTATGTGTTCGGCGTGCTCGTACCTGGTCAATGCCTGGAAGATCCCGAGAAGCCCTATCTGCTGGAGATCGTCATCATCGAAGACGGGGCTCAAGGCCCTGTACTTCTTTGCTATCGCCATGATCCTTGATCTGTAGAGCTCCCAGAAGAGGAGAACGACGGCCTCATACCGGTCTTCAGGGCAGCTGGCGGGCGATTGCGACCATCGACGATAGAGCTCATCGACCTTCTCATTCCTGTCGTACTTGCTGTTATCCGGGGGAACCCGGGACCGTACCGTCTCCTGTATGGAAAGAGCCGTCACCCCGAGTCGTACCGGTGTCTCGGAAACATCGATCGTCGGGTTGGGACCCGCGTTATTGATAACCAGTTGGTTGCCTGACATATTCAATGTGCTCAACATCAGGGCGGAACGCCAGAGCCGGTCTTTCCGACACGCGTCTTCATGCTTGCGACACACCGTGATGCGGGTAGTGAAACCGCGAGCCGCCCCCGACTCGCCCATACCTTACATGGCTGTTCGAAAAGTTGTCAACAGGAAATACACGAGCCTGCCCATTTGTATTGCGACGCCCGTGAGCGCGACGCTTTTCGCAGAAGATCCTCTGTGTGAAGGGTCGGAAATGACGGTATGTGTTGAGGATCGGCTATCAGGCAGGGGACCTCATCCGCTTCGTCCTGTCGAGGGCTCTGCCGCTGCGGGAGGAGCATCACCTGTCGACAGGTTTCACGGCGTCGTCGTTCCCAGATCCCCGTATGGCGATCTCGACGAAAGAGGACTTCGGACCTGACAGGAGGGAACTGTTCCGCTCGTCAACCGAAGCGATCTCCTTCAGCCGGGCCATGAGTTCCTTGAGGGCGGCTGCGTCGATCCATCCCGAGACCGTCGCGACGTTGTCGGCCGCGCTCTCGTCGATCCCCGTGGCTCCCAGAGAGCGCATGATCGTCTTCACCTGGATCGCAGTCTGACGGGGGTCCTTCGACATCATTGTGATGCGGCTTCGGACGTCGGGCACCGAGGCGCGGGCGGGAGCCATGGGCGCGGACCCTGCAGCCCTGCCCTTCTCCTCCATCACCGTGCCCCTCGTCTTGATACGCCCTGCCTCGGGTGCCGGAGGGGCCTTCGAATACGACAGGTAGTCATCTGTATGCCGTTCGGGGCTCGATGCCCTCTCCGCAGCCGGGGCGGGATGCGGAGCTGCTTTGTAGGCGCGGACCGGCGGCGACGCCTGAGCGGCGGTGTCGGTCGCCTGTGCCGTCGCAGGCGGAGCGGCCGCTTCCTTCTTCGGGGTCTGTGTCGCGGGCGGCGCAGGTTTGGGAGAGATGGATCCGGGTCTTCTCCCGGGCTGCGCTTCCTTCTTCACGGCAGGTGCCGCCTGCTTCTTCGCTGCATCCGGCACTGTCTCCACGGCGGGAGGAGCCGCGGAAGGCCTCTCGAGGTTTGCCGTTTCGTGAAGGGTCGACTTGAAAACGTAAACGGTCAGGACGACGACAAACACAGTCGCCAGTGCCTGCACGGGGATCTTTATATGGAGGGGGAAGAAGAGCCTGTGGAAGATGCCCGCCTTCGTTTTCTCCTCTTCGTGGATCCGCGACAGTATCTTTGCCGTCAGGCCCGGTGGGGGGTCGACCTCATCGAGGTCGGCCAGTATCGCCCGTATCCTCTTCAGATCTTCGATCTTATGAAGGCAATCGGGGCACCTGGAAAGATGCTCCTCCACGATCTCGCGTTCCGCGGTCTCGAGATAACCGTCAAGATAGGCGGTGAAACGGTCCTCTATGTCGCGGCATTTTCTCATAGGTCACCGAGCGCTTTTTTCAAGCCTTCCTTGAGGGCGTTGCGTGCCCTCGAAAGCCGGGACTTGACCGTGCCGTCGGGTATGCCGAGCATCCCGGTGATCTCTTCGTAGGAGAACCCCTGGATGTCCCTGAGGACGATGATCTCCCGGTGTTCCTTTTCGAGGCCGTTGATGCAGCCCTGCACCTTCTCCTGGGTCTCCTTCCGCACGAGCACATCGAGGGCGGGGGTCTGCCGCGAGGGCGGATCGAAAGCGGGACCGCCTTCTCCTCCGGCAGGCGGATCGTCGAGGCTCACCGGTTCATGGTACGACCTGCTCCCTGTCTGACGCATGCGGTTCCTGGCATGGTTTACCACGATGCCGTAGAGCCAGGTCGAGAACATGGCCTCACCGCGAAAATGCTTTATCGTCCTGTATGCGGAGAGAAAGGCCTCCTGCACGACGTCGCCTGCGTCTTCGTAATTTCCCGTCATCCGATACGCTATGTTGAACATCCTCTTCTGGTGTCTCCTCACCAGGACCTCGAAAGCCGCCGGTTCGCCTCCCTGGCACAGCGCGACGTACTGAGCGTCTTCGTCCCTGTTCTCATGCCGCCCTTCCTTCGTATGAGACAGCCCGGCGAGTGGTTTTGTTCCGTCCCTGGCTATCAGGGATATAATGTTGTGCCATATGAGGGCTATAGTTTCCATTCGGCCGCGACGCGATGAGGTAGATTTTTAGATGTTTTACAGCACCGTGACGTCGATTGCAAAGAAAAAAGGTTGCCGCCAGGCCGCCAGGCCGGGAGACCTTAAGAGATGATGCCTTTATCCGATGATACTATTACCGGCAGAGATGGTCCTGCGGGAATCCATGGAGGTCTGGGATCTGTGATAGCGGATTTCGCCAAGAAGCTCGAGACGGTGATCAACTTCATCCCTCCCATTCCGGTCGTCATCGTCGAACTCCTGAAGGCGCTCAACGATGAGAACGCGAACATGAACGACATCGCGCGGATAATCGCCAAGGACCCACCGATGAGCATGAACGTTCTCAAGGTGGCCAATTCCGCATTCTACCGCCTCACGAACAAGGTTGCCACCGTGGACCATGCCGTGCGGATGCTTGGCGTGAAGGAGCTGGGAATGATCTGTGTCTCCTGCGGGGCGTATCAGGCCCTCAAGCCGCCGGCGGACTCGGAGACCTTCGACATCAACGAGTTCTGGAAACACTCCGTCGCGACGGGTGTGATCGCGAAGAAGATCTGCGCGGAGTTGTCCGTCGGCGACAAAAACACGATATACTTCGGCGGTCTCCTCCACGATATCGGCAAGGTGGTCCTCGACCGCTTTGCCCATGAGGTCTACAAGATCGTCATCCAGGTCACGCACGAAGAATGTCTTCCCATGATCGAGGCCGAGAAGAGGATCATCGGCGAGTCGCACGACACCATCGGCGGGATGATTATGGAGAGGTGGAAATTCCCCTTCGCCCTCGCCGACGTGGCGCGGTATCATCACGCCATTGCCCTGTGCCCCGAAGAGACGCGCCCGACAGTCGCCGTGTGTGCCCTCGCCGACGAACTGGCGCGGGTGAGGTACTTCGGTTTCGGCGGTGACAGGAGCGGCATCGTTCTCGAAGAAACCGAGGCCTTCCGGTCCCTGCACACCATCTCGCCCACCATCGCGAACGTGGACGTCTTCAAGTTCCTGTGCGACCTCGAAACCGTCGATGAGGAGATCGTCGAGATGGAAAAGATACTGACAACCTGAAAAAAGGTTCAAAGGTTCAAAGTTCCAGGTTCCAGGCTAAAGACCCTCACAGGGAGCAGCTGATAGTACGACCAGGACCAATAGGACCTACAGGCGCTATACGTCCCATCCAGCCTACCCCTTCCCTTTTGCTGGTGAAAAACCTGCGACCGCGTGATAGAATGAGGCTCAAATACCATCAGACAGGAGAAGACACCATGGCTATCCGAAAAGGAAAGACGCAGAAGGCCCTGATCCGCTGTGCCGGTTCTCTTCTGCTGGTCGCCCTCTTTTTTCTTTATGCCTGCAATGTTGCCTATCTCGAGAAGTTTGCCCAGTTCGACGCCCATCAGGGGAACTACGAGGAGGCCGTGCAGGACCTCACGAAGGCCATCCGCTACGCGCCGAGAGATCCGGTGCCCCGGGCGGCGCGCGCGTATCTTTATCAGAAGATGGGCAGACATGATGAGGCCATTGCCGATTACACGAAGGCCATCGAGCTCGACCCAGCGGATGACGAGCTCTATCTCATGCGGGGCCTTGCGTACTCCCTCAAAGGGGATCAGGACAAGGCGATACTGGACTACTCGACGGCTATGGAGATAGACCCGCACAACAGCGACGCCTGTTTCAACAGGGCCCAGGCCTGGGAAACCAAAGGGAACTTGGAGCAGGCCGTGAAGGATTATCAGGCGGCGGCCCGCCTCGGCAATCCCCGCGCGCAGGGGATCCTCATGGCGAGAAAGATAGCCTGGTAAGTGCGCATACGGGTCGGCACTTCGTGCCAACGGGTCGGTGCTGACGCACCTAACGGGCATACGGAAATGCTTCGTGCACGTGTTTTTCTTTATCTTTACCCCGTCCGCCCGTTTGCCCGAAGGGCAGACCCGTCCACTCGTTAGGCGCCTCAGGCGCCGACCCGTTGGCACGAAGTGCCGACGCGCAAGCGCCATTTGGAACTTTTTCCCGCCCTCCCGTGTCTCATCAAAAAGAATGAAAACAGCTATCTCAAGGAGGTTGTCCATGAAAGGTGTTCCGGTCATTGTTGTTATCTTTGCCGTCATCTGCTCGATCCTGTTTCTGCCGGGGCTTTCGCACACGCAGAAACCGGAGGACGGCGACAAGACGCTGTCCCCCTATTTCTTCGTGAAAAGCGACGATCCCAAGCTCGACCAGCTGCCGCTCAAGGCCACATCCGCGGTAGCGAACATCTCCGGTGTCATCGCGGACGTTGTGGTGACCCAGGTGTATAAGAATGAGGGCAAGAAGGCCCTCGAGGCGATCTATGTTTTCCCCGCCTCCACCCGGGCCGCCGTGTACGGCATGAAGATGGTCATCGGCAAACGTGTCATCGAGGCGAAGATCAAGAAGCGCGACGAGGCCCGCAAGGACTACGAGGACGCGAAAAAGCAGGGCAAGAGCGCGTCCCTTCTCGAGCAGCAAAGGCCGAACGTCTTCCAGATGAACGTCGCCAATATCATGCCCGGTGACGAGATACGGGTGGAGCTGAAGTACACGGAGGTCCTCGTCCCGACGGACAGGATATACGAGTTCGTCTATCCCACGGTGGTCGGTCCCCGTTATTCGAACAAACCCGCCGACGGCGCGCTGCCTTCCGACAAATGGGTACAGAACCCCTATCTGCGCGAAGGAGAGAAACCGACGAGCACCTTCGACATGACGGTCACCGTCGCGGGCGGTATGCCCATCAAGGAACTTGGTTCCACCTCCCACAAGGTGAATACCGCTTTCAACGGTCCCGCGAACGCGAAAGTGACCCTCGACAGATTCGAGAAGTCAGGCGGCAACAAGGACTACATACTCCGCTGGCGCCTCGCCGGGGACAGGATACAGTCCGGGCTTCTTCTGTATGAGGGCGAAAAGGAGAATTTCTTCCTCTGCATGCTGCAGCCCCCGAAGAAGGTGAAGAGCGCGCAGATACCCGGCAGGGAGTACATCTTCGTCGTCGACGTCTCCGGATCCATGCACGGTTTTCCTCTCGACATATCGAAGAGGGTTCTCAAGAGCCTTATCGGCAACCTCCGTTCGACGGATACCTTCAACGTCCTGCTCTTCTCGGGCGCATCGAGGCTCATGTCCGAAAAGTCCCTCCCGGCAACAAAAGAAAACGTGGACAACGCCATCAACGTCATCGACCGCCAGCGCGGCGGTGGCGGGACGGAGCTTCTCCCGGCGCTGGACCGCGTCCTCAAGCTCCCGAAATTTGACAACTACTCCCGGAGCATCATCATCGTGACCGACGGTTACGTCATGGTCGAAGAGGAGGTGTTCGACCTCATCCGCACCCACCTCAACGACGCCAACGTGTTCGCCTTCGGGATAGGCAGCTCCGTGAACCGCCACATCATCGAGGGCATGGCCCGTGTGGGCATGGGCGAGCCCTTCGTCATCACGAAGCCTGCTGACGCACCGGCCCAGGCGGACCGCTTCCGGGCGATGATAGAGTCGCCTGTCCTGACAAAGGTCAAGGTGAGCTTCAAGGGGTTCTCCACCTATGACGTGGAGCCTGTTTCCATTCCCGATGTTCTCGCAGACCGCCCCGTGATGGTCTTCGGCAAGTACAGGGGAGAAGCTAAAGGCACCATAATGGTGACGGGTGTTTCGGGGAACGGGAGATTCACGGAGTCCATCAACGTGGCGGCCGCGAAACCGCTGAAGGAGAACGTCGCGCTGCGGTATCTCTGGGCGCGCCACCGGATCACGCTCCTCTCGGACTACAACAAGCTTCATTCCAGTGACAAGCGTGTCAAGGAAGTGACCGGGCTCGGCCTCGCATATAACCTCCTCACGGCCTACACATCCTTCGTGGCCGTCGACAACCAGGTGAGGAACACCGGGGACAAACCCCAGACGGTGAACCAGCCGCTGCCCCTGCCCGAAGGCGTTTCCGACTATGCGGTCGGCGGCTCCGGCATGATGAAGACCATGGCGATGGCCCCGCCCTCTCCGTCGCAGTACATGCGCCCGGGCTACATGGGAGCGGCCCGCGCTGAAGAGGCCCCGATGAAGGACAGCGGGAAACGAAAGGCCCCTGCCGGCCCCAGGGTCTCCCTCGGTGACGTGACGGTTTCGGGCGGCATCGCTAAGCAGGCGGTGCTGGAAGCCATGCGGAAGATCGAAGGCGACATTGCGGCATGTGCCGCCGGCATAAGCAGCCCCGTCAGCTATGTTGTCACCCTGATAGTGAATGCTGACGGCACGGTGAAGGATGCGAAGTTCAAGGATGGGAAGAACAATTCCCAGGAGCAGTGCATAAGGTCACTCATGAAACAGCTCAAATTCACGGCGACCCGGGACGGCAAGGAGGCATCGGTGACAGTCACGATACTTCTCGCGCCCTGAGCCAAACAGACACTGCATGCAAGGCCGGGTCGTCAGATCCGGCCTTGCATGTTGCATTTACCTCCCGCCGCGTGGTATTTTGTTATCCGTTATGATCGAGGAATGGGAACTTCTTGAATCCAGGGTGGACAGGGACTATCGCGTGTTCCGCATACAGTCGGAGCTTGCCATGTCTCCGAGAACGAAGAAGGTGGGCAAGTTCTACACCATCGACACCCGCGACTGGGTCAACGTCATCCCTGTTACACCCGAGGGCCAGATAGTGATGATCAAGCAGTACCGGCACGGTTCCAAGGAGGTGACACTCGAGATACCGGGGGGGCTCGTGGATGAGGAAGACCCCCGGGAAGCGGCACAGCGGGAATTGCTCGAGGAGACGGGATATGCCGGCGACAGGGTCGAACTCCTCGGGTTCGTGAACCCGAACCCCGCCATATTCAACAACCGCTGCCACACGTACCTTATAGAGAACGCGCGGGAAATATCGGAGAAGGCCCTTGACCCCGATGAAGATATCGAGGTGGTGCTCATGTCCGCCGACGAGATACCGTCCATCATAGCGGGCGGCGGCATAAACCACTCCCTCGTGATAGTCGCCTTTCATTTCTATTTCATGAAGAAACTCTGTTCCCAATGAGTGCGAGGTCGCAAAAGGTCTTCGTGCTGGGCGTCGCGGGCAGGTCGGGCAGCGGCAAGACCACCCTTATCGAAAGGCTCCTTCCCCTGCTCAAGGGTCAAGGTCTTCGCGTCGCCGTCATCAAGCACACCCATCACGACCTCGAGTTCGACGTTCCCGGAAAGGATTCCTACCGTTTCAAGCAGGCGGGAGCGGTCACGTCCGTTCTCGTCTCCCCAACGGGACTGGGGATCGTGAAAGACTTCCGGGAAGAACCCTCCCTTGACGAGATCATCTCCCGCTATGCCACGGACTGCGACATGATTATCGTGGAAGGGTTCAAGCATGAAAGGGCGCCGAAGATAGAGGTCTTCAGCGCCGACCGCGGCGAACCCCCGCTATGCCTCTCCGGTGACGAAACGTACATCGCCATCGTCACGGACGAAGACATAGACACTCCCCTTCCTCGCTTCACCCGCGACGACATCACGGCAATAGCCCGATTCGTGACGACGCGCGTTCTGGGAAGAGACATCTCATGAAAGTTCAAGGGTTCAAGGGTTCAAGGGTTCAAACAGCCCCAACGGCCCCAACGGCCCCAACGGTTCAAGCGGCTGCAACCGTCTTCACGGTTGCAGCCTGTTTGTGGAGGTGCGATGTCCCTTCACAAAGATGAGGCGATAGTCCTTTCCAAGCGCGCCTACGGTGAATCGGACAGGATCATCCATCTCTTCACCCGTGAGGCGGGAAAGGTATCGGCCTTCGCGAAAGGTGCCGGCAAGAGTCAGAAGAGGTTCATGAACACCCTGGAGCCCTTCAATCACATCCGCCTCGAGTATTTCGAAAAACAGGGCCGGGGGATGGTGCGGATAGAGAACGCCGATCTCGTCGGAGCCAACAGCGGCATCGAGGTGAGCATGAGAAGGGCCTGCAGCGCGTCATTCTTCACCGAATTCGTCGACAGGCTGACGCGGGAGAGGGAGCCCCACAGCGCACTCTTCGCCGCCCTGAAGGAGTTCATCGGCCTCGCCCGTACACGGGATCCCGTCTACGCCGACATCCTTCATTGCGAACTTCTCATGCTCGATATCCTCGGCTACCACCCCAACTTCGACACCTGCGTCCACTGCGGCGCCGCCATGGAGGAATCCGAAAGGCTCCACTTCTCCCGCGAGCGCGGCGGCATCCTCTGCGCCGTCTGCGCAAGGTCTCTCCCGCATAGAAAATGCACGCAGGGCCTCATCCCCGCTTTCCTCTCCGCAAGGGCTATGCAGGGCGGCTTCGCCACGCGCGCCCTCGAACGCGAGGCCCAGGAAATAATGGAAAGCTTCCTCGCCTACCACATAGACGTGGACTTCAGATCCTACCGCCTGCTCAAAACGCTGGTATTCTAAAGACGGCTTGAACCGCTTGAACGTTACAGAATAGAGAAATACTGCTGCTCGTATCTGTGTACCGGTGCGAACACGATCCCTCCACCCTCTCGGACACAGGAAGGGATGTCTCTTGTCTTCAACCCTCAAGCGGCTCAAACGGTTCAAGCCATCTTTTTCTTCCTGAGGAGGATGATGTTCTCTTCCGCGCGGGTGTTGTAGCGTTTGGAGCGGGAGAGTTCGGTGAGGAGGCCTTCATCGGGTCGGTCGAGGATGAGGACCATCGTGCCTTCGGGTTTGAGGTAGGTCATTCCCCTCTTGATGTGGGCCTTCGTGACCTCGGGGAGGGGGAAGGGGTCTTCCCATATGTGGGTGAGGGAGGGTTGGACGAAGATGTAATCGAAGGCGCCGTCGACGAGGAAGGGGAACTCGATCTCGAGATGGAAGAATCCGTTTCGCCTGGCGATGCGTTTCGCCTCCGCGAACCAGTCCCGGGACACGTGGGAGTCCCAGGAGGCATTGTCGGAATCGAGCATGAGGAGTGATTCGTGTATCTTTCTTTCGTCGATGGCCTTGCTGAAGTAGGTTGCCGTTATGAGATCCATGACGTCCCGTATCCGTTGGCAGTAAACGTTGAGCTGTGAAGCAAGCTCCTCTTTTACCGCCATGTCTTCCTTTATCTTGTCGGAAAGGGAGAAATACTGCCGGTACATCTTACTGACGTCCTTGAGGATGTCGAGAGGGTTCTTCGAGAAGAGCCCCATCTGGTTGCGCGTATCCACGTGGGGGGCAATGTCGGAGAGCGACATTCCGATGAGAGGATTGCCGAACCTGTAGTTGTCGGCTTCCGTTCCGTAACGGTGTTGCATGGCATACTGGAGGATATCGTAGGCGACGTGGGACTTCTCGATACCATAGAGGATCCTCTGAAGGATATACCGCTTGAGGGCCTTTTCATTCTCCCACTGCGCCACGAAGGTGTTCCTGTCGCGATAGGGAAGGATGAAGGAGAGATAGGCGATGCCGTCCACGAGCTGCGTCGTGACGTTGCCGAAGCCGGGCGTCATGTCGAGCACTCTCATCGCGAGGAGGTCGTCTTTTGTCAATTCCTCCGGCCTTGCGTGGAGGAATATCCTTTCGGGATCGATGACGGGAGAGGAACCTTTCTTGTTGAGAAGGTAGGATGTTATGTCGGCGATGTTGAATTCGTCGATGGTGTTGGGAGGTGTAGTCCTCTTTGCGACGTAGACGTCGTTCTCAGTCAGGTATGCCCGGGTCGAGGTAAAGATATCCTCGGCGAAAAGGTCGGAAAGACCGCCCACGATCCTGGGAAAGACCTCCGTTTTCTTCCTGAAGCCCGCCGTTGTGTTGCGCAGGGACGCCTTCTTATCTGTAAGCCTGTCGACGAGGGATTGCCGCTCGGCTTCCTGGAGTTCGGGGACCACCGTCGAGAGCCCGTTGACGGAGAAGATCTTGCAGAAGAGATGGAGCGCGTCCCTGTCGTTCGTCTCGATGGCCTCCTCGAGGTCCACGGAGAACACGCGCGTCTCGAAGGCGAGAGGTTTCTTCATGAGCATCCACTGTTTGCCGTTGGTCAGTATGCCCCAGGGGGTCTTCGTGTTCTTCAGGAAATAGAAGAGCTGGTACGAGGGAATCCGGTTCTCGAACTCGAGATAGAAACCGCTGACACCCTCTTCGAGATTTCTCCCGAAGCGCTTCAGAAGAAGGACGCCCAGCGTGTTCATGTAATATTCCGGCGTCCCCCACAGGGGAGACGTCCTGTCCCGGTCGGCTTCCGTCGCGAAGAGGGCGACATCGGGGCCTTTGATGGAATCATTGAAGTACTTCGGCTTCGATTCATAGGAGTAGCCGAGTATCTTGAGGGTCGGTTTGATCAGATGGATCTCGGTGTGTATCTCGCTTGCGAACTGCTTTATGTCCTGGAACTTCGCGAGTATCTCGAGAAGGGAGACGTAGACGACATCCTCCTCGGGAAGGCTGAGGATTTGTTGGAGCCCCCGGCGGGATATAAGCGAGTTACGAACAATCGTTTGCATAGGATTGATGCTACATAATAAAGGTTTGGGCCTGCTTAGTCAAGGAAAGGAACGTTCCCTTCCTCTTCGTCGATGCCCATCTTCTGAACGCGTTTTATCTCCCTCAGCTTCATCGCGATGATGACGATGAGGCCGATGATGCCTATCCAGAAGAAGATAAGCGCCTGGTAGATGATGTGCCTGTCGTAGGACGCCGGGGGGAAGACCTCGACCTTCGGCTCGGCCCCGGCGCAGAGCGCCGTTGTCCCGATAATGAGAAAGAAAAGGACGATGAGAAACACCCTGAGCATCGCTGTCACCCCTATGTGAGAAAACCGATGACGGTCATGACCGTGAAATAGACAAGATAGAACGTACCGATCCACGTGAAGAGAGGGCTCCTCTGCCCCATCGCCGACCTCCTGTCGAAGAAGGGGATGAGGAAGAAAAAGAGTATGGCCGCGGAGATGATGACGATGGCGATGGTCTCGCCGTTCATGCCCAGCATCTCGCCGGGAAAGAGCTTGAGGGTCTGGAAGAGAAAGAGGAAGTACCATTCGGGCTTGATGTTCTCCGGCGCAGGCGCGAGCGGGTCTGCCTTCCTGCCGATCTCCGGCGGAAGGAGGACGGCCAGGGTGACGACGACGCCGAGGCAGACCAGCCATACGATGAGGTCCTTGTAGAAGAGGTTGGGGAAGAAAGGCTCGGGTCCTCCCTGTTTCCTTTCCTGTGAGAGAGGTACGCTCATACCGTGGATCTGGACGAGGAGGATGTGGAGCCCCGCCACCGCGATCGTGACGAGCGGCAGGATGGCGACGTGGAATGCGTAGAAGCGTGTCAGCGTCTCGCCCGTCACGTCGAGGCCGCCGCGCAGGAAACCCTTTATCACCCAGCCGACAAGGGGAAGATTGCCGGCCCCGCCTGTCGCCACGCGCACCGCGGCGAAGGCCCTCTCGTCCCAGAGGAGAAAATACCCGCTGAGTCCGAAGAAGATCGATATGGCAAGCATCACGAAACCGGTGAGCCAGACGAGCTCCCGCGGTTTCCGGTAGGCTTTGAGAAGGAGGGTGCTGAAGACATGGGCGAAGAGGACCAGTATCGCGAGCTGCGCGCCCCAGTGGTGGAGGGAGCGGAAAAGCCATCCCATGTTGAGCTTGGTGACGATGTCGACAATACTCTTGTGGGCGTGCTCCGCATGGGGGACGTAATAGAGGGCGAGCGCCATCCCCGTTATGAACTGGAAGACGAAAAGGAAGAGGGTGAGCCCCCCTGCGAAATACCAGACGTCGAACCGGTGGGACGGCACGGTCTTGGAACGGGCGAGGGCCCCCAGCGTCTCCATGTCGTATCGTTCCCCGAACCAGTCTTTAAGCCTTCGGCAGCTCAACCTTTACTCCCTTTTTCGCTATGATGAGCTTGTCGCCTTCGACGATGATGTCGAAGATCTCGAGGGGCTTCGGCGGAGGCCCCTCTATGTTCCTGCCGTTCTCGTCGAACCACCCCTTGTGGCAGGCGCAGTAGAACTTTTTCTCATCGGGCTTGTAGGTGATGTTGCATTCCATATGGGTGCAGACGCCCTTGAGGGCCTCGACGGTGCCATTCTGTTTCTTGAAGTAGAGGCCCAGTTTGCCTCCCCACGCGAAGGGCTTCACGGAGTTGAGGGGGATGCCCTCAAAGTCGGCCCTTTTGAGGACGACGAAGTCAGGCTCTTTCCCGAGGGTCGGAAAGGCGAACTTGATGAGGGCCCAGAGGGTCCCGGAGGCGACGGCAGCGGCCCATCCGGTGAGGAGGGTGTTGAGAAATGTCCTTCGCGTCACCGCTGAATGGTCGAGCTTCATTTCTTCATCCCCAGGAGTTGTCTTGCCTTCTTCTTTACGAGGGCCTTCCTGAGGCCCACGATGGAGTCGGTGGGACGCACGTCTTTCGGGCAGGCCTCTATGCACCGAAGCACGGTGTCGCATCCCCACACGCCCTTTTCATCGTTCACGGTATCGAGAAAGTCATCGGGCCGCTCGTCCCGCGAATCGAGTATGAAGCGTTCCAGCTTTGCCAGGGCCGCGGGTCCCAGGTATTCGGGATCGCGGGCTATGACGGGGCAGGCCCCGTAGCAGCAGGCACAGAGGATACAGTTGACGAACTGGTCGATGCGGCTTCTTTCCTCCTCACTCTGCTCTATCTCTTTCCCGGGGTCCGGCGTCCGCCGCACGAGCCAGGGCCTCACCTTCTCGTACATGCGCCAGAAAGGCGTCATGTCGACGACGAGGTCTTTTATGATCTCCATGTTGGGAAGGGGTTCGAGGATGATGGTGTTCGCGCCGAACGAGGCCACCTGTGTCCTGCAGGCGAGGTCGATCCTGCCGTTGATGACCATGGCGCAGGAGCCGCACACGGCGGACCTGCAGGACGAACGGAAGGACAGGGTGCCGTCGATCTCGTCGCGGATCCTGTTGAGAACGGCAAGGACCGTGAGGCCGGGGATGACCTTCACGCGGTACGTCTGGAACCAGGGCCTTTCGTCCGGCCTTTTCCTGTCGCTGCGCAGTATCTTGAAGGTATATGCCGTCGTCGTTATCAATAGACCCTCTCCATGGGCTGATAGCGCGTGATGGTGACATCGCGGAAGGAGATGCCGACGCTCCCGTCGCCGTTCATGCGGGCTATGGTGTGCCTCAGCCACGTTTCGTCGTCGCGTTTCGGGAAGTCCCTCCTGGAATGGGCCCCGCGGCTCTCTTCCCTCAGAAGTGCCCCGTGGGCTATCGTGTGGGCCACCTCGATCATATATTCAAGCTCGACGGCGTTCATGAGCTCGTAGTTCATGTGCCTGTCGGGAGACGAAACGCCGATGTCCCGGTAACGCTCCCCGATGCGGCCGATCTCTTCGAGGGCCTTTTCCATCTCCGCCCGTTCACGGAAGATCCCCACATTCGTGCTCATCGTTCTGGCGAGCTCGCCGTGAAGGGCGAAGGTTTTCTCCTTTCCTCCCGCAGTCAGCGCGGTCATCTTCCCGTCCGTTTCCCGGGCCGCGCGAAGGACGATCTCATCCTTCGGCGACACCGTCTCGCGCGACAGGTATTCATCCACGGCGCCGGCGGCCATCTTCCCGAAGACGATCGTCTCGAGGAGGGAATTCCCGCCGAGCCTGTTTCCCCCGTGGACGCTCACGCAGGCGCATTCGCCGGCGGCGAAGAACCCGCGCACCTCGGTCGCGGTCTTCGCGTTCGTATCGATGCCCCCCATGGAATAGTGCTGGCAGGGCATGATGGGTATGGGTTCCCTGATGGGATCGATACCGATGAAATCGATGCAGATCTTTCGTATGCCCGGGAGTTTGGCAAGGATCTTCTTCTCTCCCAGGTGCGTGAGGTCGAGCTTGATGTACGTGCCGAGGGGGTGATCGAAGCCCCTGCCTTCGTTGATCTCCGTCTGGATGCTTCGCGACACGATGTCCCTCGGTGCGAGCTCCATCGCCTTCGGGGCGTATCTCTCCATGAAGCGCTCGTCCCTGTTGTTGACGAGGTACCCGCCTTCCCCGCGGCAGGCCTCCGTCATGAGGATGTTGGTGCCGATGAGCCCGGTGGGGTGGAACTGCACGAACTCCATGTCCTTCAGGGGCACGCCCGCCTTGTAGGCGATGCCGATGCCGCTTCCCGTGTTGATAAGCGCGTTGGTGGAATAGAAGTAGACCCGCCCGTACCCGCCCGTTGCGAAGACCGTGGCCTTCGCGGTGATGGGGACGATCTCGCCGTTCATGAGGTCGAAGGCCGCTACGCCGTGACAGACTCCGTCATGGGTCGCGAGGGCCGTCACGTACCATTCGGGGTAGACCCTGACGCCCTTCATGACGGCCCGTTCGTAGAGAGTGTTGAGGAGTACGTGGCCCGTGAGGTCCGTTGAGTAGCAGGTCCTCGGGTACCCCGCTCCCCCGAAGGGCCGCTGGGCTATGGAACCGTCGGGAAAGCGGCTGAAGGGGCAGCCCCAGTGTTCCATCTCGTAGACGATGCCCGGCGCCTCACGGCACATGACCTCCACGGCGTCCTGGTCGGCAAGGTAATCGCTGCCCTTGATGGTGTCGAAGGCGTGTTTTTCCCACGTGTCGTCCCTGCTGTCGGGGTTGTTGGCCAATGCCGCGTTGATGCCGCCCTGGGCCGCGATCGAATGGGACCGTATGGGATGGACCTTGGACAGCAGGGCAACGTCATATTTGTCGCAGAGACCCACGGCCGCCCGCAATCCCGCGAGGCCTCCGCCGACTATCAGCACATCGTGGGAGAGGCCCGTCATGAGATCACGAGATAAAGATACAGGAGGACCGCCGAGATGACGGAGGCGACCACGTTGGAGGCCACGAAGAGCCTCTTTTCGTTCCTGTAGCCGAGGTCCATGACTATTGTGCGGATGCCGTAGATGCTGTGGAAGGTGAAGAGAAGGAGGATCAGCACGTCGAGAACGGGCTGCCGGTGGAGGCTCAGCGCCCAATCGGGCTTCTTGTCCTCAGTGAAAAGAAAATAGCTCGTGAGTATCTTGATGCCGAAAAGAACGATAAGGGCAACGCCGCTTATCCGGTGAAAAAGCCATATGAACATGGCCGCTCCTTGGCTTCCTTTTCAGACAATCTCATCATGGCGCGCCGAGCTTTGTCAAGGGATTTGGAGACCGCTTGAACCGCTTGAACCGCTTCAACGTTCCGTATTCGTTTGCGTTGCGCCTGTCGTGGGAGGTAGGTGGAGTTCCTTCGGCTCCGGGGTTCTATCGGAGAAAGGGGTGGAATCTCGATAGGGAAGGGGTATAATAAAGAAAAAAACCCTCGATGAGGTAGCTATGGGAGACTACGACGACGAAAGACCTGATTGGCGGGAACTGGACCGCCGCAGGGACAGGAGTACCTTTTACGGCAGGCAGGAAAAGGGTGCCGGAAAAAAGAAGGAAGCTCCAAAGGACCGCTGGCAACAGGGAAGAGTGAAGGATGCCCTGGACAGGCTCTTCAAGGGCGACAAGGGAACGCCCGAGCACGACAAGCTCTTTGCCAGGCTGCACAACGCCTACGGGTCGGAGGCCTTTCCGAAGCAGGCCGAGAGATACATGGCAAAGTATGGCCTGCCCGACGACGGGCCCACGCTCATTCTCTTCCTGGACCTGAAGGACGCAGATGTGTGCAACTCCACCCTCGACAAGCTCCGTGAACTCTACGCGTCATTGCCGCCGCGTCAGAAGGAGGACGCCAGGCGGAAGATCTCCATCGCCGCCATGGCCCACAAGATAAAAGAGGTCCGCATAAAGGCCCAGGAAGTGATCGAGGAACTGGAAGAATAGAAAAGACGGTGTTAAGTTTTAAGTGTTAGGTTTTAAGTTAAAAGCCTTAGGACACTTTCCCGCATTCCGTTGAACGTACAAAGATCCTCTCAAGCGAAAGGTCTTTCACGTAAAACTTAAAACCTAACACTTAAAACTGTTTTTTCAACTATTTTCCATCACGAACCGCCTGTATGACCGGTCGTAGGAGGCCTCGCCTTCCTTTGAAAAGAAGCAGCCGGGCAGCTGTTTCCTGGCCCGGTGGTAGGCGACGCATTCGCAGCATTTTCCTTTCCGGGGGCAGGGATCGTAGGTACAGGCGCAGGCGGCCTTGTTCTTCTCTATCGTGCATTCCATCTCATTCACCTCGCGCGGATATTTGACGAACAGTATATAGGGAAGACCCCGTAGTTTCAAGGTTACGAAAAGCGGGTAATGGGTCACGGGGTATGGGAAGAACCCTGGAATGTTTGCCGGTATTGATGCATTTCCCCAACACCCATGACCTATTACCCATAACCCGCTTTTGCTTTTTTTCGGGTCCTTTTTTCTCTCCCGGAAGTAATACACCTGTGCAGTGAGTATATCTCAGGGGGGAGATCATGACGACGACGATCAAGATAGGTCGCCTTGTGCGCTGCGCTATCGTGAAGGACCTTGCCGACAGGGACGTCTACCTTGTCATTGTGACGGGGACGGACCTCTTGGCCTACCTTCCGAAGAGGTTCGCGGGCAGGGAATACAGGCAGGGGGAGGAGACGGTGGCCGCGGTGTTCATGATGGGAAAGGGGAAGATATTTCTGAGCCAGAGGTCACCGCAGTACTTCCGCCGGATCACGGAGGAGGCGCTGTCGCCCATCATACGCGACGGCAGGGTTCGGGTGCGAAGGGCGGCGAGCGTGATCAACGGCCCCTTTGCCAAGGTTTCCGTCGAGGGCCTCGGAGACGTGGATCCGCTCTCCGCGTCGCTTCCCTACCTGGAGGGGGTGAAGGCGTACACCGCGGATACCATCACCATTGTCCGGTACAGCACGGACATGGAGAAATACATAGTCAATTCCCTTGTTCCCGCGCCGCCGGATAAGGTGGTGGAGGTGGTCTATTCACGGGGCCTGAGAGAAGCCATCGTCAGGGTCGACCCCAGGTATTGCGGCTTCTTTGTCGGGAAAGGGGGTACGAACGTGGCCACTGCCGCCAAGCTTCTCAACGTCAGGATCATGATAAAGAGCGCCGGGGAGGAAGCGGGAGCAAAGGAGGGAGGCATCTGTGCGGATGGGCGGAATTGACAGAAAGGGCCTCGGCGTGAAAGGGCTCATCATCGTGGTAGGCTCGTGCATTACCTGCTCAGCCGCCACCGTTGCCGCCTACGACCTCTTCTTCGCGCAGAAGATAGTCGCCGTGGACCTCGCCTCCTCCATCGCGTCGCAGAAAGAAGAATACACTGCCGGCAAGATCACGGCAGACCAACTCGTCGAGAACATCGAGGCTCTCCTGAAACGGATGGAAAAGAGAAAGAGGAACGAGGTCCTCATCCTCGAGGAGGCGGTCGCCGGCGATATAAGCCACCGTAGTCTGGGGAACGACGGAGGGGGAGAGGAGGAATGATGCGAGAGTGCCCGGACGAATGGGAAGACCGAGACGAAACGATCGCTATCCTCAATGATGAGGAGCTTTAAAGAGTATTCCCGCTTTGCAGAGCTTGACATGCCTCAACCGACGTTCTAGGCTGTTTCAACTCCCCGCATCAGGGGACTGGACGAAAAGAGCGGAGGCGCTATGGACGAGAAGAACGGCAAATGCCCCCATTGCGGGGGCGGCAACATCATCGTTGGCGTAAGGGTCGATCAGACGGCGGACGCGGGCAGGATAGGGCTCGCCTACAAGACCAAATTCGTGCTGGGAGGCACGGAACCTTTCTATGCCGACGTCTGCGACGACTGTGGCACCATCACCCGGATCTACGTGAAGGAAACGGGGAAGAACTGGTATAGGAAATGAAGACCGTTTTAAGTTTTAAGTTATTAGGTTTTAAGTGAAAGCCTTCGTTCAACGGATGCTCGCACGTTCAACGTGACCCGCGGAGCGGTTTCCCGGTCTTTGACCTAAAACGTAATAACTTAAAACTTAAAACTGTCTCATAAACTCCCGTAATGTCCTCATGTACTCTTCCTGCTCTTCGAACATTGCCATGTGGGAACTTTTCTGGAAGATCCGCACGGTGGAACCCGGGAGATGGGAGCTGTACCAGGTTGTAGCGCCGGGGGTTGCCTCGTCGTACCGGCCCGCGGTGAAGAGGGTGGGCACCGTGATCTCCCGGAGCCGGTCCACCCTGTCGTATGTTCTGAGGTCGCCCGTGGGGTGGAATTCGCTTGGTCCCCACATCTTCTTGTAGATCTCCGCGTTCGACGAGGCCAATGACCGTGTCAGGTCCTCCGGCCAGGGGTCGAGACGGCACAGGTGCCGTTTGAGGTACTCCGTGACGGCATCGTCGTATTCCTTCGAGTCCGTGGTGCCCTCTTTCTCGTGGTGGCGGATCACCTTCTGCGTATCGGGTGGAAGCTGCGCGATGAGGACATCCGCGTCCTCGACCCATCGCTTTGCGCTGAGGCACGGGCTTGAGAGGATAAGACTTTTCACCCCGAAAGGCTTCGTCAGCATGTAGTCCACGACCAGCATCGTTCCCCAGGAGTGTCCGTAGAGGTGGATCTCTTTGAGTTTCAGCGCCTCGCGCACCTGGGCCAACTCCTCGACGAACCTTTCGATGCGCCAGAGCGTCCTGTCCGTCGGTCGGTCCGACCTGCCGCAGCCCAGTTGATCGTAGAAGATGACCGGTCTGTCGACGGCGAGCTTCTCAAGGGGTTTGAGGTAGTCGCTCGCGGCTCCCGGCCCGCCATGGAGCACGACCACGGGGGTGGCGCCGCCGGAGCCGACGATGCGGTACCACACCCTGCCACCCGTGACCTCTATGAACCCCTCGCGCTCAGCAAGGGAGGGAGGAGTGGAGCAGGCGGTGAGAAAGAGCGCGGTCAGGACCGTAAACCATAGGACGAAGGCCCTGATCGCCCGCGGCCTGCCTCGTGTCTGTGCACCTGTCATCATCATGTCCTCCCTTTTTTAGCGGTGTGCCCGTCATGTTCCTTATATCGGTTGAACCCCTTCCGTGTCAAGAATGTCACCCGGGGGAACGGTCCCTTGCTTTTTGGCACCCCCTCATGGTAAATTTCCCCGTCCGCTTAAGATCCGTACGTATTTCAGGAGGCACCATGGGATTGCGCTTTGACGAAGTGAACGACCACGTTCTGAGCCTGCTCAGGGAGGTGAGGTCGCAGGATTTCCCCGAACTGGTCAACGCGAAGATAAAGGTTCTCTTTGACCTGAAAAAGAGGAAGTCGGGCGGGATGATCGTCCTCGCCCGGATCATAAAGACCAACGACCTTATGCGCCACCTCACGAAGAACGGGGGCGACGCCATCGAAGGGTACGATTACATCATCACCCTCGACAAGAAATGCTGGGACAACACCACCGATCTCGACAGGGTCAAGATACTGCGCCACGAATTGCGGCACACCTTCTTTGACATAGAGTCCGAAGACAACCCGTACAAGCTTCTCAACCACAGCATATCCGACTTCTACGAAGAGGTCGAGCTCAACAAGAACGACCCCCGCTGGCGCGAACGCGTCGCCACCCTCACCGAGGACATCTACGAACAGGAAAAAGAAGCCAGAGCGGAAAAGAAGAACAAAAAGATAAAGACCGCTTGAATGGCTTGAGTCGCTTGAGAGTCAAGGGCTTCCAGACCTCTTCTTTGAAAGAAGAAGGTTATTCGTCTTTGCCTTTAAAGCCATTCAAGCTATTCAAGCGACTCAAGCCGTCAAGCTATTAAAGCCGTTTCCCCCTCTTTCCCCCATGACATCAGCCCCGCCAAGGTAGTATACTATAGGCGCTTCGTCTTTTCACGTTGACTAACCGCAAGAAACCAACCAAGGAGGATATACGCTCATGATGTACTCTCAGGAAGTGGAGAAGATGTGCTCCGTGACGAAAGGGGCGGACCACGGCCCGGCGCCGATACCGCAGGAGGGCAAGTGGACCCAGGTAAAGGAAGTTAAGGATATATGCGCGTTCACGCACGGCATAGGCTGGTGCGCCCCCCAGCAGGGGACGTGCAAGCTGACGCTCAACGTAAAGGACGGGATCATCGAGGAGGCTCTTGTCGAGGCGCTCGGATGTTCGGGCATGACCCATTCGGCTGCCATGGCCGCCGAGATACTGCCGGGCAAGACCATACTCGAGGCGCTCAACACGGACCTCGTGTGCGACGCGATCAATACGGCGATGAGGGAACTTTTCCTCCAGATCGTTTACGGCAGGAGCCAGTCGGCATTCTCCGAAGGCGGTCTGGCGATAGGCGCCGGGCTCGAGGACCTGGGAAAGGGCCTGCGCAGCCAGGTGGCCACCATGTACGGCACCGTGGCAAAGGGCCCCCGGTACCTCGAGATGGCCGAGGGCTACGTGAGAAAGATAGCTCTCGACGACAACAACGAGATAATCGGCTACGAATTCGTCAGCCTGGGCAGAATGATGGAGATGATAGCGAAGGGCATGGACGCCAACGAGGCCCTTCAGAAGGCTTCCGGGAAGTACGGAAGGGTCGACGAAGCCGTGAAGCTGATCGACCCCAGGCATGAATAAGGAGGGATGACGACATGGCACTTTTCGAGAACTACGATAGAAGGATCGCGCAGATCAGCGCCGCGCTCGGCAAGTACGGTATAAAGTCGATAGAGGACGCGAAGGCTGTCTGTGACGCCAAAGGCATAGACCCTTACAAGATAGCGAAGGAGACCCAGCCGATATGCTTCGAGAACGCCGGATGGGCGTATGTCGTCGGCGCGGCCATCGCGATAAAGAAGGGGTGCACAAAGGCGGCAGACGCGGCTGAGGCTATAGGCGAAGGACTGCAGGCCTTTTGCATCCCCGGTTCCGTGGCAGACGACAGGAAGGTGGGCCTGGGACACGGGAACCTGGCCGCCATGCTTTTGAGGGAAGAGACGAAGTGCTTTGCCTTTCTGGCGGGGCATGAGTCCTTTGCCGCCGCTGAAGGCGCCATCGGCATCGCCAAATCAGCCAACAAGGTCCGCAAGGAGCCCCTGCAGGTCGTCCTGAACGGTCTCGGGAAGGACGCGGCACAGATCATCTCCCGGATAAACGGGTTCACCTACGTGCGGACGAAATTCGACTACCACTCGGGAAACCTCGAGATCGCGGAAACCCGGCCCTATTCGAAGGGTGACAGGGCTGCCGTCAGATGCTATGGCGCCGATGATGTCCGTGAGGGCGTGGCCATCATGCAGCACGAGAAGGTCGACGTCTCCATCACCGGCAATTCGACGAACCCCACCCGTTTCCAGCACCCCGTGGCCGGCACGTACAAGAAGGAGTGCATCGAGATGGGGAGGAAATACTTCTCTGTCGCGTCAGGAGGCGGTACGGGGCGGACGCTCCATCCCGACAACATGGCCGCCGGCCCGGCATCATACGGCATGACGGACACGATGGGCCGGATGCACTCGGACGCGCAGTTCGCGGGGTCGTCATCGGTCCCGGCGCACGTCGAGATGATGGGCTTCCTCGGCATGGGCAACAACCCCATGGTCGGCGCGACCGTCTCGGTAGCGGTGGCGATAGAGCAGGCGGGGTAGGCGGAAGACAAAGACATATCTCTCGCCCGTTCGTCGCTTGCGCTCCTCTCTCGAGTCCGCAGAGATCGCAAAGAGAGGAGAAAAGAGAGAAAAGACTGCCGCCGGATCTCGGAGCCTGCCAAGATCCGGCGGTCTTCTCGTCCCGCCGTCCCGGCGGGAGAGAAAATAATATCCTTATCCTTAAAGAACCTGTCCCCCCTCATCCCCCCTGTAGTCATAGGTCCTATGGGTCCTATATGTCCTATAGGTCCTATGCTCCATCCTCCAACCCCTACACTACCCAACCCCACAGCTCCTCTCCTCTCCCCATCAGTTCCACCTGAAAAGAAAACTCTCTTCTTGCCCCCCGTCGAAGACGGGATGCAAAGCCGGCCGGATTTTGGAAGGCTTCGAAATCCGGCCGAATCTTTTCTCTGCGATCTCTGCGTGCTCGAGCGAAGCGGGCGTGAGATAGGTCTTTCAGACTGTGTCTTGTCGTTGTTCCGCCCAGTCGCCGGGGCAGTATTGGGAGAGGTCTTCCAGGAATTGTTGGCGGCCGGCGAAGCGGATGGCGTTCATGCCCGCCATACGGGCCCTTTCGCAGTGGCCTGCGTCGTCGTCTATGAAGAGCATGCGGCCGGGGGGCGCTTTGAGATTGGAGATGGTGTCGGAGAAGTGGGTGGGGTCGGCTTTGCTCTTACCGAGGTGGTAGCTATTGTACACAATGTTGAAGTCTTTGAAGAAACGGTGGAGTTCATTCAGTTCGTCGAGCCAGTTGGTCTGATCGCTGAGGATGACGACGCGGATGCCGGACGTTCGCAGTCTCTTCACGATAGCGAACATCCAGGGCCGGAGGGTGAATCGGGAGAGGATCTCGTTGCGAAGGGTGGTATCGTCGCCGGTGATCCCCGTTGCCCTGCGGATGGCCTGCCAGTAGGTTCGCTCACGGCCGTGGCCGGTGATGTATCCGGTACTGTGAATGAGATCGCGAGCGAGGTTGAGGAAGCCCGTCTCGTCGAGCCCGTGCGACTCAGCGATGGCCCGGAGCCCGTTCGCGAACCCTTCGTCGGCGAGAACGCCACCAAAGTCAAAGAGAACTACGTCGAGGTCGCATATGGCGGATTCAGTGTCCATGCCTTCTCCCTGGCTGAAAATCTATCATAGACCGAAGGATCTTTTCCACTTCGGCTACAGTTCGTAGTTGCCGATCCGCTCCGGCTGATAGACGATCTGGGTTATCTGTATCCTCCTCGTCCCTGCCGGGACCTCCCAGTTGAGACTGTCTCCTTCACGGCAGCCGATGAGGGCACATCCGATGGGCGCCAGAACGGAGACGGCCTTCTCCCCCATGCCCGTTTTGTTGGGGAACACAAGGGCAAAGGACCTTTCTTCCCCGGTATCGAGGTCCTTGATGCGAACGACGGAGTTCATGGTGACGACGTCGGCGGGGATCTCTCTGGGGCCCACCACCTTCGCCCTGTCGAGTTCCTCCTCCAGGCGCTCAAGATAGGGCGCGTCACCCCCGCCGTATATCTCGATCAACGCCCGAAGTCTCTGCATGTCGTGCTCTGTTATGTAGATCTCGCCTGTCTTCACAACATCACCCCCTGGATGTTCTCTGGCGAAGGAATCTCCCTTCGTTATCCGGTCGCGTTGAGGCCCGTCCCGTTCTTCCCTGTGTCCTTGAAGCCGAACACCCTGGCATCACCACTCTGAGTATTGGGGAAAAGTAACCGGGTGACGTTCCTGCCCGGGTGATGCGGTCGCTGTCTGCTTTTAAAGAACTGTCTTGAAGGCGAACCTGGGAATGTCCACGGGAAGATGGCAGATGAAACGGAGCCGGCCTGTTGACGTGTCGGACATGACAAAAGTTAACATAAAAGCACCTGAGTGTCAAAGGCATGGTGACCTGACCCGCCACTCCCCCTGCGGCCATCGGTCCTGCAGACATGAGCGAGGTGAGATGCGTGCGATGCCCCTTGCCGTGACCTCGACGCGTGGAATCCGGGGGGACTGTGACCGCCGTACAAAAAAAGAGGGTGGATTCCCAAGCTGCAACAGGTTCACGCGCGTTTGAATCCTGTCTTCCACTTTCAATGAAGAGGTTCGAAGTTAGGCTCCTTCGACTCAGATAGTCCCTTCATTTACTCGTTGCCTGGGCTCATCCGCCCTTTAGTACAATACTAGCACGCCTTTTCCATCTGTCAAGTCCTATTCCGGCGGCAGTTCCCTGGGCTCGTACAGCTCAAAGGTCCGCACGAGGGGTGGCCCCTTGAGCAGGCCGCCCGCGACCTCCTGCAGCTTTGGCCACAGGCTCACCGTGGCGGCCTCGGCGTCCTCCTTCGATTCCCACAGGCTCAGCGCGCCGCATTCTCCCGTTTCGCGGTCGGCGAAGAATGTCGCGCCCTTGAAGCCCCTCATCGTCTTGTATATAGGCGCGAACGTGTCGGCGACCATCTCCCCCGTTGAATGCATTCCCGGTCCAAAGTTCACCAGGATCAGTCGTGTGTACATTGGCACACCCCCTTGTGTATGTCGACGGCGCCAGGACATGCCTGCTCGCCCGCCTAAGCCTGACCCTGGCCCCGTGCAGGGTCTCCCAACGTTCTCACTTCGTCAACAGCACGGGACATTTCGAGCCTTTCAGCACGTTCCTGGCCACGCCACCGACAAGGTATTTTGCGATACCCGATTGACCGAGGGAGGCGATCACGATCAGATCGATCCCGTTTTCCTCGCTTTCCTTCAGGATCTCCTCATAGACGATACCAGTCCGGACATCGGTTGCCACATCGAGGTGCCTGGCCCGGGGGAACCTGTCTAGCTGGTTCTTCAGCCTCTCCTGCGCCTCCCATCGGAGCGCGTTCTCGAACTCGGGACGGACGACGACTATGACATGGGTGACGAAGACCTTGGCCTGGTACTCTCTTGCGATATCGAGCGCCTGTTCCAGCGCCCTGTCGGAATGCTCCGAGAAATCGGTGGGCACGAGTATCTTTGTCGGCATGAGCATCGCACATCATCTCCTTCGCGCATGATCTCTGCCTAATTCAAGTATAGCTGCTTTTCAACGGATTTGGTGAGGTATCCCCGGTCCTCTCAGCCCAGTTCGAAACTTGTGATGCCGAAGACCTTCTCCATGGGGACGGCGGGTGCCTCCCTGCTGTACATCCTGCCTGTTTCGAACACAGGGGTCATGTTTCGTTTCCGGGCAAAGGCGACAGCGGCCGGGTTTATCGCCGGAAGGTCCAGGAAGACCGGCGCCTCTTCCGGCGCCCTTGCCTTGAGAGCGTCGAACAGCCGCTCGGCGATGTCCGGAGAATCCGCGAAAAGAGGGCCTATCTTGAATCCCGTCCTGCAGGGGCGCATGACGCCGTAACCTTTGAGCTCCCCGTCTTCGGTAAAGCCCATGGAGGCCCCGTCGGGGCGGATCACCCACTTCTCCAGAAATGTGGCCCGGGGCGCGGGGAAGATGGCCGAATCATAGGAGACGATGGTATCGAAGGGGAGGGTCGCGAGGTCAACGATACCCGCTAAACCCGATACCGCTCCCCCCCGGCCTTCGTACCGTATGTTCCTGTGGGCGAGCGCGAAACCGAACTTCTCGTAGTTCCGGATCTTCGCCACCACCCCGTCTATGCCGACGTTCCGGTCGCCAAGGCGGGTCATCGCCCGCCTTCCGAGCTCAACGCCATACCATTTCCCGCGCAGGTCTTTCCTGACGATGTAGAAGCCGATGAAACCGAAGGCCTCTCCATAGGACACGGCACAGATGCATCCTACCGGTCGGCCGTCCACCTCCCCGATGAAGAAACCACCGGGGTCCGCGTGATAAAAGCAGGCGGCGTCGCTGAGACCCGGGTTCCACCCCTCCTCAGCCGCCCATTCCACGGCAACCTCAACATCCTCGAGCGTCATCTGCCTGATGACAAATCCCCGGTCGACCATCCGTTCCTTCTCCTCGCCCTTGAACCTTGAACTTTCTTTATATCGCCTCTATCGTTGAAGGCGGTTTCGCGGCGATGTTGTAGGTCACGCTCACGACACCGGGAACTTCCTTGCAGATCCTCGAGGCTATGCGGGTAAGCTTCGAGAAGGGGAGGTTCGTCGGCGTGGCCTTGCGGGCGTCCACGGAATCCCAGCACCTGACCTCGATCTGCCGGCCGAAGTCCCTTCTCCCATC
The DNA here is from genome assembly GCA_002305765.1 of Deltaproteobacteria bacterium UBA1386. Classification (GTDB taxonomy): domain Bacteria; phylum Desulfobacterota; class Syntrophorhabdia; order Syntrophorhabdales; family Syntrophorhabdaceae; genus Delta-02. Next base: position 26,473 of record DBQU01000118.1, on the reverse strand, counting down.
GCGCATCCCCGTCATCCTGTCCTCGTGGAGGATGGCGAGGTACTGGAAGGCCTTCACCTTCGCAAGCTCTTCCTCGACGACGACCGTGGCGAGCCTCACGATCTCCACCTTTTCCGGTGTGACCTCACCGACGACACGGGCGGCCAGCGCCGGACCCGGGAAAGGTATCCTCTTGTACATGGATGCGGGAAGACCCAGGGCCGAACCGACCTTCCTCACGCCGTCCTTCCGGAGCTGCACGAGAGGTTCCAGGATATGATAGCCGAAGGCCTTCTTAGGGTCTATGCCGAGCTGTTCGAAGACGTTGTGCTGCCTCTTGATACCCGCGACCGTCTCGTCGATGTCGGTGAGGATCGTTCCCTGGAGAAGGTATTTCGCCTTGCTCTTCGTGACGAGCTTGCCGAAGACATCCTTGTAGAATGTCTGGGTTATGGCCTCGCGTTTTTCCTCCGGGTCCGTCAACCCCTTGAGCGCCTTGAAAAACTTCGCCTTCGCGTCGACGATCTCTATGGTGACGCCGAGGCTCTTGAATATCGCCTGTATGCGCTGCGGCTCGTCTTTTCGCATGAGGCCGGTGTCGATGAAATAGGTCTTCAGCCTCTCACCCAGCGCCTTGTGGCCCAGCATGGTGACCACCGATGAATCGACCCCGCCCGACAGGGCGTTGATTGCCACCCCCTTGCCGACGGCCGCCTGTATCTCGGCCGCCTTTTCCTCGATGAACTTCTTCACGTTCATTCCCTTCGCCTTGATCTCTCTACCACCCGCCATGAACACCCTCCTTTGATGTTTTTTCTCCCTGAAACCTGAGACTATCTTTCACGCCAGTCGGCGATCACCCGCCCCTGGCTTCCTCCTTCTTTTCCCATGACCCATGACCTATTGTCTATTACCCGTTCGTTACCCGCCTTTGCCTTTCATCATTCCATAATTTGCCGCCCCCCACAGACCGCTGTCCTCGCTCGCTATGAGGGATACGGGGATCTGTCTCAGCATCGGGCCGTAGTGCCGGGATTCACCGAACTCCTTCCTGAAATGGTCGTTCACGACGAGGAAGGGGTTCTTCATGGCAACTCCGCCGGCTATGAAGAGCCCTCCCAGCGCGAGGACCGTCAGCGCGTAATTGCGGCAGGCGCGGGCGTAGAAGCGCGCGAAGAGGACCGTTGTCTCCGATTCCGGGGCGATCTCGGCGACGATGTCTTTCGGGGGTATCTCCCGTCCCGTCAGGAAGGCGTGGAGGTTGGTGAGACCCGGTCCGCTCACGACGATATCGCCATAGGGATACTCCGCTCCGGTCCTTTCCATCAGGAAATCGCGGTATGCCGTTTCGGTCTTTCCGTAGAAGGGGAACGCGGCGTGGCCGGCCTCCGAAGGCAGGGGCAGGAAGTCCCCCCCGTCCGTGGCCACGAGGGCGCAGTGTCCGAGGCCGGTTCCGGCGCCCACCACCGCCATGGCGGCGCGGGGCTCGGCGACCCCGGTCTGCACCGTCTCCGTCTCCAGTCTTTTCGCAAGGGGGCAGGCGAACGCCTGGGCCACGAAGTCGTTGATGAGGAATATTCTCGTGGCGCCCCAGCGCACCCGGAGGCCGGATACGTCCACCTCCCAGGGGACGTTCGCCAGTGAGGCGTAGGTGTTCTCCTTGACGGCCCCCGGGACGGCAAGGACCACGGTGTTCCAGTGAACCCCCGCCGGTATGGACCCCGAAGCGAGGGCCCTGTCGATAAGGTCGTCGAGGGACGAGGTGCTTGCCGTCTTCAGTTTCACCGTGCCGACGCACGACAGACCCCCGTTGTTGTCGACGGTAAAATGGGCGAAGCGGCTGTTCGTCCCTCCTATATCGACAGCGATGATGTTCTCCATGGTCTTCCCTCCTTTTCGCGCGCCATGCGTTCCGCGGACTCAGGCGGGCTTTCGCGCGACGCACAGGACGTATTCATGCGCCACGTCGAAGGTGCCTTTCCTTCCCGTTCTGCGGGACAGTGTTTTCTTGAATCGCTCCTCCATCTCTCCTCTGCGGCGCGGGTCGAGGGCGTCGTAAAAGGCCGTTCCGGCGCCGGACCCTATGAGATGCTCCATGACATCCTCGGGAGAGACGCACCTGAACGTGATGCGGTTCTCGGACAATTCCTCGAGGACAAGGTCTGATTCAGCAAGGAGCCTTTCCACGTGCCGGTGGTCGTCGGGAAAATCGAAGTGGATCCGTTTTTTTAGCACCGATGGATCGTCGGCGACGAGTTGCCGGAAGATCTCCAACTCCCGGGTGGGAGAGTTCTGCCGGTGGACGACAAAGGCGAGGCGGCCTCCCTCGACGAGAGAGGCCGAAACGGTCTCAAAGAAGGGTTTGAGAGGGATGTATCCCAGGACCCAGCTAGAGAAGACGAGGTCGAAGGGGCCAAGCCGCGTGAGCGCACCCAGGGCGTCCTGCCGGCGAAACCTGACATTGTCGTGACCCGCTCCGCGGATCCGTCTGCGGGCCAGACCGATCATCTCCCGTGATATGTCGGCGGCCGTTATCAGGCAGGATGGGCCGAACCGCTCGGCGAGGAGGGCTGTGGCGTACCCGCTTCCGCACCCCGCCTCGAATATGGTGCGCGGGTTTGGGTGCCCGATCTTCCCGATGAGCTTTCGGACCGGTTTGCCCGCTTCCCTCAGCCAGTGCCGGTCGTAGTCTTTGAAGATCCTGTCGTAGGCATCGCGCAGCTCGGCACTGCCGACGGTCGCCGTCGCCCGCGCCTTCACGGTGAAGAAGCGCGGCAGTCTGTGCCTGCGGGGAAGGCTCTCGGCGCATATCCTCTCCGATGTCTCCCGTGGCACAGGCATCGGCCCGGCGGGGATGTGTCCTGCCAGCGTGTGACCCGCGCAGGATACGCGGGGCTTCGCGAAATGCCTGCCCATGCGGTCGAGTATCTCCGTGAGGGGTTCCTCGAGGGCGTTGCCGAAACTCAGTGGTATGAGGTTGCAGGGACAGACCTCTCCACTGCCGTCGATGTAAAGATAGGTGAGCCCGGCACCGCAGCCGAATGCCTTTGGGGACTCGAGATAGAGAAAGGTGGAGAGTACGGGCAGGTCGTCTCGCGCCGCCACCTCGCGCTGGTATTGGAGTATTCGTTTCCTCTCGGCGGACCCAAGCACGACGTCATCCCTGCCCGCGAGCCTTCCCGTGGGACAGGGCTCGAGGAGGTGGATCTCCCGCGCGCGGGACGAACCGGCAAACTCCATGAACCTCATGAACCTCTCCGGTGCGAGCAGCTCCCGGCTGGCCACCGTGACGATATAGGGATAGAGGCCGGTCTCCGACGCGAGCGTGAGGGCGCGAAGGGCCGTGCGGAACGCCCCTTTCTTGCCACGCTTGCGGTCATGCTCTTCGGGGTCGAGGGAATCGAGGCTGACGCCGACGGCAAAAAGCCCCGCCTTCTTCAGGGAGCGTGCACGCGTTTCCGTCAGTCCCGCGCCGGTCGTGTTGAGCATGAGGCAGGACCTGTCGCCGAAAGAACCGGTTATCTCTTCGAGGTCCTTCCTCAGGAGCGGCTCACCCCCTGAGAGGGTGACCATCACGCTTCCGAGATCGGACAGCTGGCGGGCGATCCGCCTCACTTCGTCGAGGGTCATGTCCTGCTGTTGTCTGCCGGCATTGTAGCAATGCCAGCAGCGATACCCGCAGCGGTTGGTGACGCCGAAGGTGACCGAATAGAGTCTGCGGTTGTCCAGCTGCCCCAAGGCGCCGAAGTGTTCGGCGAGGTTGTCGAAGGCGCCGCTCGGAAAGGGAGGAAAGTGGGTGTTTATGACGAAGCGGTCCCCGAAGCGGACCGCCTTCTCACCGGAAAGGTAGTCCCGGAAGAAGGCCCCCACGGACGGATGCATGCCGGTGAAGGGTTCCCGCACGGCAAGCCGCCGAAAGAGTTCGTCTCCCCTCATATCACCTCGTGTGAAGCGTTATCGCGCGCAGCAGGCCGAGCCGCCTTCCCCGGTCCAGCAGTGGAGGCAGAGCTTCTCCCGGGGCAGGCCGATGGCCTCTATCATATCGTCGATCCTCTGGAACTTGAGAGTGGTGACGTTTATCTCCCGTGCGATCCAGTCGACCATCTTCCGGTATTTTTCCGAGGTGTCGTCGAGATATTCGGTGATATCGTCCGTACGCCTGCCTTCGATGTCGTTTATGGCGCGGCGCGCGGCGAGCTCGTCGACGGACCGGGTCGAGAGGGCGAACTTACAGTGATACATGAGAGGCGGGCACGCCGGGCGGATGTGGATCTCCTTCGCGCCCGAATCCCAGAGCTTGACGACGGTGAAATTTTTGAGCTGTGTACCCCGCACGATGGAGTCCTCGCACAGGACGATGCGGTTGCCCGCGATGACGTCGCGCACGGGTATGAGCTTCATGGTGGCCACGAGATCCCGTATCTCCTGGGAGGGTGGCGTGTAGCTCCTGCCATACCCCGGTGTGTACTTGACCAGGGGCCTGCGGTAGGGGAGCCCGGACTCCATGGAGTAACCGATGGCATGGCCGACGCCCGAATCGGGGACGCCGGCGACGAGATCGGCATCCACCTTGTCGCCCTTTGCCAGGAACCTTCCCGAGCGTTCCCGGACCACCTCCACGTTGATCCCTTCGTAACTGGAGGCGGGATATCCCGTGTATATCCAGAGGAAGGCGCATATCTGGTTCCGGTCCGTGCCCGGGAGCTCACTCTGAAGACCCGACGGGCGGATGCTCACTATCTCTCCGGGGTCGAGGAACCTGACCCTCCGGAACCCCAGGTTCAGAAAGGAGCAGTCCTCGGTGGCGACGGCATAGTCGCCGTCCTTCTCACCAACGACGAGCGGCGTTCTGCCCAGGCGGTCCCTGGCCGCCCAGACCCCGTTTTCCGTGAGGAGCAGAATGGAAGCGGAACCTTCAATGCGTTCGTATACGCCCCTGATACCGTCGATGAGGGTCTTGCCCTGGGTGATCAACTTCGCGATGAGCTCGACGGAGTTTATGCCGCCGCCGGACATCTCGCTGAATGTCTCGCCGCTGTCGAGAAGCTCTTTGGCGAGCTCGTTCGTGTTCTCCACGATGCCTGAGGAAACGATGGCGAAGGTGCCGAACTTGGAGCCGATGATAAGGGGCTGGGCGTCCCGGTCGCTGATGACCCCGATGCCCGAATTGCCCTTCATTTCCTTGTATTCCTCGAAAAATTTCGACTTGAACTGCGACTTGCTGATATCGTGAATGCTGCGATGGAACCGGTCTCCCAGTACGGCCATCCCCCCATATTCCGTTCCCATATGCGAGTGATAATCGGTACCGTAGAGGAGGTTGCTCGCGCAATTCTTCTTCGATACTATGCCGAAAACTCCACTCATACGCCCTCCCTGGTGGCATCCTGATCAGTTGTCGATAACGCGTTTAAATGGCAAGGATATGATATATGGATTCCCCGGAAAATTCCACAGGAATGCACACCATCCCGCCCGTATCCCGGCAGGCCTTTTACGTCCTCCCCTCGCCGAAACGACGAAGCGTTGAGACCCTGACAGGTCAGCCGTGTTGACGTGCGCCGGCTTTCACCGTCTTTTTTCCCGCAACCCGCAACTGTCTTCTTTAAGTTTCCCTCCCCCATACCGAACATATCTGTAGGACGGCGCCCGTGAGTCAGTGTCGAGAATGCCGAAGCATCAGGGGCAAGGTTGCCAAAGAGGGATAAGGAGATTATATTAAAGCCATGACGACGGAAGAAGAAAAATTGGTCATCAGGTACGCTGATCAGGCATTCAGGGGAACGACGATACGGCAGGAATACCCCGTGTGTGAATGCGGCAAGATCTTCAGTGAAAAGAACCTCTGCGACGCTCCGGGAGTATTCTTCAAGAGCGTCGACGTTTTCGGGAAGACATACACTCTCATCGAGCCCGTCTGCCCCATATGCAAGCGTAAGATCCCGGCAAGCTTCAACATCCTCAACTAGCTCCTGCCCAGGACTTCCATCAGTTTCTCCGATAGTTCGGAGATGGTGAAGGGTTTCTGGATGAAAGAGTTGCAGCCCCTTTCGAGTATCCTTGCCGCCTGTCCTTCTATACTGTACCCGCTGCAAAGGATCACCTTGATGCCCGGGTCCATCTCTTTCAGCCTGTCATAGGTCTCGCTTCCACTTAGCCCGGGCATGATCATGTCGAGGATCACGAGGCTCACCCCGTTCCTGTGCCTGGCGAAGAGTTCCAGGGCTTCACCGCCGCTTCCCGCCACGTGGACGTCATAGCCCAGGGCCTCGAGCATCTCCCGCGCCGTTTCGGCCACCGCCGGCTGGTCTTCGACGAGAAGCACCGTTCCCGCTCCCCGGACCACCTCGGCGGCGGCAGGCTCTTCCTCTTTCACGGGTTTCTGTGATGCCGGTATGTAGATGGTGAACCGGGTCCCTTTGGCGGGTTTGCTGTCGACGGTTATGGCCCCCTGGTGGTTCTTTATGATACCGTACGCCGATGCCAGGCCGAGGCCGGACCCTATACCGAGGTCCTTGGTCGTGAAGAACGGGTCGAATATGCGGGCCTTCGTCGCCTCATCCATGCCGACGCCCGTGTCGGTAACGGATATCCTGGCGTAGAGCCCTTCCTTCGGCACGATCCGGGTATCGCGGAAGGAGACATTTCGCGCATCGACGAAGAGGTCGCCGCCCAGCGGCATCGCCTGCGCGGCATTGACAAAAAGGTTGAGGAAGACCTGCTCCATCTGGCTGCGGTCGACCTCGGTGGCGCAGAGGTCTTCCGGGAATCCCTTGTGTATCGTTATCTCCCTGTTGGTATGCCCGAACATGTCGACGCAACGCTCGATGAGGTCTTTCAAGTCCGTGGGTTTCACCTCGTACTTCCCCCGCCGGGCAAAACCGAGAAGCTGCCTCGTGAGGTCCGCGCCGCTCCTTATCTGGTCCTCGATGCTCCTCAGTTTCTCGTAGTTGGGGTCCGTGGGTTTCGTCGTGAGAAGCATGACCGACGCGTAGCCCATGATGCCCATGAGGAGGTTGTTGAAGTCGTGGGCGATGCCGCCTGCCAGGGTCCCGATAGCCTCCATCTTCTGCGCCTGGAGGAGCTGCGCCTCGAGCAGTTTGTTCTCCGTCATGTCCTTGCCGATGCTCAGGATCTCCACGCACTCGCCGTTCTCGTTCGTGACGGCCTTGTTCGTCCAGGAGACCCAGGCGCGCTCCCCGTTCTTCCTCATGTTCTCGTTCTCGTTGCTCTTGAAGGCGTCGGGATTCAGTCGTATCTCCTCCATGAGGGACGCGAGGTCCCTCGAGCTTGTTGATTCAAGCTCGGGCACGATGGTTCCCACCACGTTCCTTCCTATCAGCTCCTCTTCGCGATACCCGAAGAACCCGAGGCCGTAAGGGTTCATGAAGATGATATTGCCCGCCCCGTCCCAGCGCAGGATGATGCTGTTCGCGTTATTCACCACGTCCCTGTACTGCTGCTCGCTCTTCTTCAAAGCCTCTTCGAACCTCTTGCGGTCCGTGATCTCAATGGTAAAACCCCCCAGAAGAACTGTCTTGTCGGGCCGGTGCAGGGGGAACTTGCAGGTTATATAACTGCGTCCCTCGAATATCTCCTCGACTGTCCTCAGATTCCCTGTCCGGAGGATCTCTTCATCGTCGGCGCGCATACTCCGGGCGAGTTCGGGCGGGAACAGCTCCTCCGACGTCTTCCCCAGCATCTCGCTTAAGGGGCGCCCGAGAAGCTTCTCGAAGCTTCGGCTCAGGGCGATGGCGCGATTGTCCTTATCCTTGAGGAAGACCATGATAGGGCAATGCTCCAGGAAGAGGGCGAATCGTTCCTCGCTTTCCCGGAGGGCCTCCGCCCTTTCCTCGCTCAACCTCATCTCCCTCTTCAACTCCGCCGTTTTACGGCGAACGGCGCGTCGCAGTGCCCGGTTCCATATCGCGAGGCCAAGGAGGAGGGCGGCAAGGAGCGCGGCGGCTATGCCTGCGTTCCGGAGATAGTGTGTCGGGAACTCCCGGGCACCGTGCCATTTCCGCTCTATCGCCTTGTATTCCTCCGCCGTTATCCTGGAGAAACCTTGCTCCACCATCGCGAGGAGGGCGGAATCGCCTTTCCTTACGGCGCGATGGAAGGCCCCCACGTAAAGGGGTCGGGAGTATTTGAACAGCCCGTATATTCCTTCCCTGTACAGGTAGTAGAGCGCGGGGGGTTTATCGACGACAAAGATGCTGACCTTCAGGTCCCTGGCGGCTTTGAGGATGGCCTCGTAACTCGTGTATTCGACGAGGTTGTCGACGCCCCGGGCCTTGAGGAAATCCACAGCGGCGTCACCCTTCTTCACCGCCACGGAAAAACCGCGCAGTGACCAGGCATCCGTTATCCCCGAGACATTCTCGTGGAAGAAGATAGGCACCTCGATCTCCTGGTAGGGCCTGGTGAAGTCGAAGACCTTCGCCCTCTTTTCGTTGAAGAAGATGGTGTCGATGACGTCGAAGGCACCTTCCTCCATGTGCCTGAGGGCAGAGGCCCAGTCCATGCCGGAAAGCTCGACCCTGATCCCCGTCTTTTTCTCCCAGAGGGCCCATTGGTCGACAAGCGCGCCCTGCAGCTTTCCCCGGCTGTCAAGGAACGCGAAGGGAGGGTAGTTGTTGTCCATGACGACCCGGATGGACCGCGGCTGTTCCTCTGCGGCGTGGACGACCGGACAGGTCAGGAGCACAATGATAATGGACAGAACGAGGGCCGCAAGACCACACTTCCGACCCCTGCCGGTGTTTCGAGGCAATTGCCAGGACCTCCTTTGCCGCGGGCACTCTGTGCCGGTGCCTGTGAGGGTTATCGGACAAACGGGGTGATGTTTAAACATTTCCTTGCCTTGAAGGAGGCTTCCGTGATTAACATAGGGGGACCGCGAATACCGCTTCCCCATTCCAAAGAGACCTGCGGGTTACAGTGAGGCTGCCATGCTCGAAAGGATCGACCATATATCTCTCGCGGTGAAGGACCTCGAAAGGGCGAAGGAGTTTTTCTGCGACATCCTCGGCCTTGTCCCCTGCACCTGGTCCGCCATCGAGGACATGAAGTACCTGGGCCAGGTCTTCTCTGCCGGTGACCTGACGAGGATCGAGATGATAACGCCCACGGGCCCGGGGAGCTTCCTCGACAGGTTCCTCGCCGACCGCGAGGGTGTCCACCACCTGTGCTTTCAGACCCTCGACATCGCGAAGGCGAAGGAGTACCTCGACGAAAAGGGAGTTCCCACCTTCGGCTACAGCACCGAGGGCGACTGGAAGGAACTCTTCATCCACCCCCGCGACGCCTTCGGCGTCCTCATCCAGATAGCCGAATTCCGTCCCGAGGAGTTCCTCGTGGAGCCCTTGAGGTTCCCGGAAGGCAAAAAATGGGAGATCACCCCTTCCGGCACCACCATAACCCTCACCACGGCCCACCCCGGCGGCGGCAAGTCCCGTCTGGAACTCACGAAAGAAGAAGCACGAGCGCTGGCGGAAGAACTGCTGAAGCTTCCGTAAAAGGCGAAAGGCGAAAGACCTTGTCTCTCGCCCGCTTCGCTCAAGCCCGCAGAGGACGCAGAGAAAAGATTCGGCCGGATTTCGAAGCCTTCCAAAATCCGGCCGTTTTTGCATCCCGTCTGCGACGGGAGGCAAAAGAAAAGGATCCTTTTCAGGTGGGAGTGATGGGGAGGGGATGGGAGTTTGGGGGGTGAGGTGGTATGGGGGTTGGGAGAGAGTAGAGGACATGGAGCGTGGGATAGAGGAGATGGAGCATGTAGTATGGGACCTATAGGACCTATGACGACAGGAAGGATGAGGGGAGACAACTTTTTCAGAATAAGGAAAAAAACTATTTCTTTCTCTCCCGCCGGAACGGCGGGACGAGAAGGCCGCCGGATTTTGGGAGGCTTCGAAATCCGGCGGCAGTCTTTTCTCTCTTTTCAGTCTTTCTCTGCGACCTCTGCGACCTCGAGCGAAGCGGGCGAGAGATAACGTTTTTCAGCCTTTCAGTCCTCTTTCAGAAAAAGCCGGTGGTATTCGGGTTCGCTGAGGTGTTTCTTGAGCATTTTGCTGAGGACCTCGAATACCTCCGCCAGGTCGTCGTCGGACATCCTCTTGAGCATGGTCTTCATGAGCGCGTCGTCGGAGAATTTCTGGAGGTAGACCTGCAGCGTGTTCTCGTCGGTCTTCCTGTCCATGCCGTAACCGAGAAACCCGTCGAAGGTCTCGACGAAAAGATGGGAATGCCTTGCCATAACCTCACCCGCCTTGGTGTATTGGACCGCGTCCACCTGACGCGCCCGCCGCTAGTTTAATCCAGAATCGCGAGGCAAGGAAAGAGAAAGTTCAAGAGTTCAAGGTGGAAAAGGAAGCCCTGTATCATGGTCTTTTGTTTCTAACGTTGGACTCTTGAACTTTTGAACCCCTGAACGGTTTTCTATTCTTGTCCATGCTGCGCCGCGGCTGTGTCGCGAAAAGAGGCGGCGGCTTCCTGTTCGAGAATCGCGAGGATCCTCTCGACGAGCGGGCCGTAGGAGGGATGCGCGCGGACCCTGGGACGCTCCATGGTGACGTCGATGACATCGAGGATCCTGCCCGGGCGCGCGGACATGACCATGATGCGATCGGCGAGGTAGATGGCCTCGTCGACGCCGTGGGTCACGAAGAGGATCGTCTTGCGGTGGTTCTCCCAGATGCGGAGGAGTTCCTTCTGGAGGAGGATGCGCGTGTGGGCGTCGAGTGCCCCGAAAGGTTCGTCCATGAGAAGCACGTCGGGGTCGTTGGCTAGGGCCCGGACGATGGCGACGCGCTGCCTCATGCCCCCCGAGAGCTCGTGGGGAAAGGCGCGCGAGAAGTCTTCCATACCCACAAGGCGCAGGTACTCCATGGCCTTCGCCTCCCGCCTGGCCCTCGGTGTTCCGAGGAACTCCGGACCCAGCGCGACATTGTCAAGGACGTGTCTCCAGGGCAGGAGCGAGTACTCCTGGAAGACCATTCCAATCTCCTTGCGCGGCCGGGAGACCATTTCACCCCGGTAATCTATTCTGCCGGCCGTTGCCGTTTCAAGGCCCGCGACCATTCTCAGGAGGGTGGATTTGCCGCATCCCGAGGGCCCGACGATGCAGACGAAATCATTCTCGGGGATGTCGAAGGTCACCCCTGCCAGAGCTTCCACGGGCGCGCCATTGTTTGTCCGGAAGTCCTTGCGCAGGGCCTCGATGCTCAGAATGGGGCCGGCCGTCATCGTGTCAGCCTTGTCCACGCGAACTTGCGGTTCTCGATCACGCGGAAGAAGAGGTCGAGAAAGGCCCCGATGGCCCCGATGCTTATCATGCCGGCGATCACGATGTCCGTCCTCGCCAGCGTGTAGGCGTGGGTGATCAGGTAGCCGACGCCGGAGAGGCTCCCCGGAAGCATCTCAGCGGACACAAGGCACATCCACGCGACGCCCAGCCCTATCCGCATGCCGTTTACGATGGACGGAGAGGAAGCGGGCAGGAGGATCTTCCGAAAGATGTCCCTTTCGCTTGCCCCCAGCACCCGCGCCGAGTCGAGAAGAGTGCTGCGAACGCTCATCACGCCGTGTATGGTGCTCGTCAGGATCGGGTAAAAGGCCCCGATGAAGATGATGAAGACCATCGAGAACTTGAGATTGTTGAGATAGACGTAGCCCGATCCCTTTTGCACGTCGAAGAGGGTCGCCAGGCTTGCCACCCCGAACCAGGCAAGCACGAGCGGCACCCAGGCCAGCGGCGGAATGGGTCTGAAAAGCGCGACGAAGCCGTTGAGGAGCCTGAAGGCCGTCGCGTAATACCCCATCAGGATCCCCAGGGGCACTGCGATACAGACAGCCAGCAGATACCCCGCCAGCACCCTGACGAGGCTGATGGCGACGTTGATGGCGAGGGAACCCATCGCGATGAGACTCTCCGTCGGCCTCACGAACAATTCGGTCACCTGCCCGACACCGGGCAGGATGACCTCATTGTTCAGCTGCCGGGCCATAATGTCCCAGAACACAAGGAAGAGGCAGGGCACGAGCAGATAGGCTCCCGCCCTGACAAGCATGCTCTTCAGGCCCATTCTACATCTTCACCTTGTCGATGAAGCGCGTGTCGAAGAGCACCGGTTTCACCTCGTCGATCTTCTTGCCCTTCAGCGAGCCCTTGAAATTCCCCATCCCGTTGAGGACGGCCATCAGCTTGTCGGCGCCCCGCATCCAGCTCTTGTTGAACTTCGCCAGAAAGACGAGTGTCGACGCCTTGGCCGCGTCAGCGGGCAGGCCGATCCACTCGGCGGTGATGGTTGCCGCCTCCATCCTGTTCTTGTTGCACCAGACGTTGGCCTTCGCTATGAGCTCCACGAACTTCTGCACGACCTCCTGGTGTTTGGCGATGGTTTGGTCGCTCGCCGCCGTGACGCAGCAGGGGAAGTCATGCCAGTAGCCCTTGGGAGGCAGGTCCTTAAGGTCGATGAGGATCTTTCCCACCCCCCGGCTGACAGCGACCTCAGGGAAGGGTGAGGGCCCCACTATCGCGTCGACCTGCTTGCTCGCCAGAGCGGGGATCATGTTCGTCGTGCCCTTGAGGTCCGCGAGAAGGACCTTGGCCGACTGGTCGTTGGGGTCTTCCGTGACCTTGATGCCGGCATTCTTCAGCGCCGCTTCCAGGACGATCTTCGGGGCGCTCGTAGGCGAGTGGTACCCTATCTTGACGGGTTTCACAGCCTTCGTTACGTACTCCATGAAAGATTTCCAATCGGTGAGCGGGGAATCCTTGGGGACCACGAGACCCATGCCCTCTGTCTGCAGCGGGCTTAAGATCTTCATCGGGGTGCCCTTGTCGATACCGGCCATGATGGCGGTCACCGAGGCCATGGCCAGATCGAGCTGATTGCGCGCGAAGAGGGCGGCTGTTTCGGATCCGCTCTTCGCCACGATCAGCTGGAAGACGGCTATGGGCTTACCATTGGCTACCAGCTCGTACTTCTCCTTGTCGACAACGGGCCGAAGGTAGACCCCTATGTCTTTGAAGACCTCCCCTTTTTTTGCCGCCACGATGAACGATGTGTGATGGGTCGTGAAGATATATCCCACCTTCAGGTTCGGGACGTCGGCGGCCAGGGCGCCGGAGACAAGAACGAAAACCGCAAAGATCGCGACAAAGGACATCAGCTTCAGACTCTTGAACAGGTGCATTCATACCTCCTCGTTATTGTGATGTTTCTGTACCGGAAAAAGCGCTGCCTTTTACCGGATCGATACCAACGTGCGACAGGGCTCAGCAGGACTCAAGCAGGGCCTCCACGCGCGTGCGTATCTGCTCGACGTCACCCAGTGAGAAGTCCGTCACGATCTTGAGGAACGGCAGGCCGTGGACTTTCTCAACGTGTTCCCCCACCTTGTGGGATTCGATGTTGAAGGAATGGCACGCCTGGAGCACGACGTCGATGACGGCGTCGGGCCTGAACTTCTCGATGAGGCGGGTCATTTCGGTCAGGCGCCGTGCGTTGGGCGTCATGCAGGAGCAGGGTATCTTGAGATAACGCTCGGCCAGCGCCCGCACGGGGTCACCCGTCCCTTCAGCGGTATCCGTCATGTAGGGTTTGAACCCGGAGCAGGCATCAAGGGCGACGATCACGCCGCCCGCCTCCTCGATGATGGCGAAGACCTTCTCGGCATCCCCCCCGACGGGACAGCCGGTGACCATAACGCGCGGAGCGCCGGCCGGGCCGTAAGAATACCCGTCATCACGACGCTTTGCAAGTTTCTTCAGGGCCTCTGAAAGGACGGGCTCCATGTCTTTTCCCGATGACCCCTGGGCCAGGAAGGTGAGGTCGTACATCTCCCGCCAGTCCACGATGGCGGGCCTTAGCGCCGCGAACTCGAAGACCTCCCGCATCATGGCGTTCCTGCGATTGATGTCCCTGATGGAGTCCTCGATCCCGTCGTCCGTTGCGCGGGCCCCGAAGGTTGTTTCGAGAAACCCTTGGAGCTTGCGGATCATGGCCGTCCAGTGGGTTATGGCTTCCTCCTGGTCCGGGACCTGGGGCAGGTCCATGATCCAGGTGGGTTTCAGGTCCGTTATCAGCTCGAACATCTTCTTCTTCCCGTCGCAGGTCGTCTCGCCTATCACCGCGTCGGCGAGGCCGTAAAAGGGGCATGTGTCGGTGATGATGAAGCCGTAGCTCGACTTGATCAAGGGGCAGAGGTTCGCGGGAAGGACCGTTTCCGCGGCCTCTATTGTGCCGTTGGAAAAGGCGCAGAGCGTGGCGGGCGAGATGCCCATGGCCAGGATCAGCTCCGTCGGGGCGTACCCGCAGTAGACCCCGGCGACCTTCCTTCCCTCCTTCCGCTTCTCCTGGAGGCGGGCAAGGACCCTCTTCGTGGGCGGCCCGCCCGTGTATTCGTCGTTGATAAGAGGCTCAACAGTTTCATGCATGGCTCGTTCCTTTCATGATCGATCTGTCAGCATGGAGCGCCGCGCCAAAGGCTCCCACCATCTGCGGGTCCGGGGGTACGAAAACGGGACGCTTGAGGTCTTCCGCCAGCAGTGCCTCGACGCACCTGTTCAGTGCCACCCCACCGGCGAAGAAGACCTCGCCCGAAGGCGCTATCCGCCTGACCAAAGCCGTCGACCGGCTCACGATCGCCCTGTGGATGCCGAGGGCAACCTCAGATCGGGCGGCGCCCTTTGCCGTCAGCGAGATGACCTCGGACTCCGCGAAGACAGTGCACATGCTGTTTATCTTCTCGGAACGCTCCGCTGACAGCGCGGCCTTCGGGAACTCCTCCAGGGTATAACCGAGGGCGTAAGCCATGATCTCGAGGAAGCGGCCCGTTCCGGCGGCACACTTGTCATTCATCTCGAACTTGCTCATCTCGCCGCCCTCGTTGAGTGAGATGACCTTCGTGTCCTGTCCTCCGATGTCAAGGACTACCCTGCAGGACGTCTGAATGGCCTTCGCCCCCAGGGCGAAGGCCTTGATCTCGCTGATGACGGGGCAATCGAGGTGCCCCTTCAGGAGGTGACGCCCATATCCGGTCGCCACGATCACATCGTATTCCACCCCGCTCATCAGGGCGCGTGCCGCTTCCAGGGGGTCGTGCGAGGTGAGGTCCTTGCGTGTGAGGACCGTCTCGCCTCCCTCAATGACCACGAGCTTTACGGTCCGTGAACCGATGTCGAGGCCGGCGGCCCTCATCACCCGTGCATCCTCTCCGGGAATGCCTCGACTAGGTCAAGGCCCGGATCCGACCACATCCGTGTGTAATCCGACATGAAAACCTCCTGAAAACAAAAGATCCGGCCGCGGACATCCGCACCGGACCCTTCAAGGAGGCGATTGATGACTTAAGGCGGGGAAACCGCGAGCACGGTTGTGACGGGAAACCCACCGGGTCCCCTGTGCACCGCTCAGCCCAATGGAATGAATATGTTCGCTCTTCTGTACATAGTCTTTCTGGTTATTTTTGAAATAATGTAACTGAATGAACGTGGCAATGTCAAGGATTGTGCGGATGGGGGGCGGTCGGGAGGTGTCATTCCCGGGCGATCCGGGCAAGAAGGCAGCGTCCGCCGGGGAACCCGCTGATGGGGTCAAGGCACGCGTCGTCGGTGAGTATATTGGCATTGGCCTCATCCCAGCCGTGAGACATCGAGATAACGCCGGGGAGTATTGACGGGGTGCATCTCGCTTTGATCGCGACGGCCCCCCTTGGCGTCTCGACGACCACCTTGTCTCCATCCATCACCCCGAGACCGTCCGCCGTGGAAGGATGGATCTCGACGTACGGCTCCGGGACGCGGGTCCGAAGAGAGTCGACATTGCGGAAGCGGGAATGGAGATATTCGAGCCTTCGGGCTCCTGTTGTGAGCACAAGGGGGAACAGGGAGGCTACGTCCGGGGTCGAAAGTGGGCTCTCGGCGGGTTCGGCATAGGCGGGGACCGGGTCATAACCGTGGCGCTTGAGCAGGTCCGAATAGATCTCTACCTTGCCCGAATCCGTGTTGAAGCCTTCCTTTTCGTATTTCTTCGCCGTCCAGCGATGATAGGTGTAGCCTTCCGGCATGTCTCTCAAGTCATCATAGGTGAGCTCCAGGGTCCGAAGCCTGAAGGTAATGGCCTCTTCTTCCGTGCCCCAGGGAAAGAAATCCGAATGGCCCATGCGGACCGCGATCTCCCTCCATATCTCCCAGTGTGTGGGCAATCCCCCGTCATCGCATATCCTCGGGGCGAGTCCGATCCGGGGCGCGAGAGAGAGGTGGGAACTGTCCCACAACTCGTCGCCGCCGAGGAAGGACGCGCAGGGCAGGACGAGATGGGCCTCTCTTGCCGTAGCTGTCATGACGGGGTCGATGACGGCCAGGAACTCAAGCCTTGACAGCGCCTCCCGAACCCGCCCGGCATTGGGCCAGGTGAGGACCGGGTTGCTTCCGGCCACCACGAGGCCTTTCAACGGATATGGCTTCTCCTCCAGGATGGCGCGGGCGTAGAGATTGGCCTGCGCGTTTCGCGAGACCCTGTGGAAGAGCGGATACTCATCGGCACCGATGGCCTGTTTCACTCCCTTCGGCAGCGTCAATTGCAGGTCCGAGAGCGGTGCCTCGCTGAGGAAGACGGCACCGCCGGCGATATCGAGATTGCCCGTGATCGCCTGAAGCGCGGCAACGCCGCGGGCGGTTTGAAAACCGTTTGTGCTCAATTCGACGGCCACGCCGAGGGATATGCAGGCAGCCGGTGCCGACGCGTAAAGCCGGGCGGCCTCCCGTACCCGTCCCGCCGGCACCCGGGTGATCCTCTCGACCTCCTCCGGCGGGTAGGCCTCGACAGCCTGACAGAGAGCGTCAAAACCGACCGTCCATCTTTCGACAAAAGCCTTATCGTAGAGCTGCTCCGTGATGATCACGTGAAGGAAGCCCAGGGCCAGGGCGCCGTCCGTGCCCGGCCTCAGCTGGAGATGGAAGTCCGCCTTTTCGGCAAGGGGCGTCCTTCTCGGGTCTATGACGATGAGAGCGCACCCCCGCCTTCTTGCCTCGGCGATCTCGTTGACGAGGGAGGGGGCGGATGAGCCCGGGTTCTTCCCCCACAGGACAATGCATTTGCTCCGCGCGTAATCACCGATGGGCATCTTGCCGAAGGTGACCATGTTGGCCATCGATTTTGATTCGTAACAATGGCTGCCGCAGGTCGAGAAATTGGGCGTGCCGTAGAGGGCGCAGAAACGTTCGGCATACGGCAGGAACTCTTTTCCCACCCCTGCGTGTCCCACGTGGACCGCCAGCGCCTCGGGTCCGTATTTCCTTCGTATCCCGTCCAGCTTTTCCGAAAGGACCGCGAAAGCCTCGTCCCACGATATCTCTTCCCAGGAGCCGGACTCCGCTTTCCTGACCGGATGCCTCAGTCGGTCCGGTGTTCTGAACATTTCCGGCAGGGCGCGTCCCTTGGGGCAAATGTGTCCCCTGCTCACCGGGTGTTCTGAATCGCCTTCGATAGCGGAGAGCTCCCCGTTCTCCAATCTCAGCGTCATTCCGCACGTGCCGCTGCAGATACCGCAAACGGTGCGGCTGCCGGTGAATTCCCCCGGCCCTTCGCCGTGAGATCGGGATATCGGCTGATCTGAATATGTCATGACCCGTCGTTCCCCTTGCTGCTGCTCTTTTCGGACCCGCGGGTGTATCCAGCGGTGTCCGGTCTCCTCTTCAGCGTTATCGAGTAGATGCCTCCCGGCTCCTCTGCGATCTCCATCGCGGATCCCGTATGCATGGCGAGGACCCGGATGTTCTCCAGGGATTCCCGGGTATCCACGACGATCGTGGTCTCATGATGCAGTTCGATGGATCGTCTCGCAAGGAGGACCGGCTGAGCGCAACCCAGGCCTTTCGCGTTTATATAGTCGGACATGTGCGGCACGCTCCCGGATCGCCTTTCACCCGGCAACCGGGCTGCTCTCCCCGGCACCTTCCTTCCCCTTTCTGACTATGGCCCTCTTCTCCTCGGGAAGAGGCGGGGGGACGGGTTCGCCGACGATCTTTGTCACCGCGCCGAACCTCTCCGGACAGGCCGCAAGGCACGTCCCGCACCGTATGCATTTGTCCTGGTCGATCACGTGGACCTGGTTCTTCGCGCTGATGACAGCGTCCGCCGGGCATCTCCGAGCGCAGGTCATGCACGCCTGGCACCTGTCCGGATCTATCCAGTACGACGGTGCCTCCCGTATAAGGCCGTCTATCTCCTCAGAGGTGTAAAGCTTCGTGTAGTCCCCGTTTATGTCGTGAAGGGCGAGCTTCTCCATCTTCTCCAGTTTTATATAGGGGACGAGTTTCGCCATCTTCTCGATGCGCGCGTTGAGTTCCGCCGTCTCCAACCCCTCGCTCTTTCCGAGGGGCCCCAGTTCCTCTATCTCCCTGGCGAACTCGTTCATGATGTTGGCGAAGCGGATCCCCTCGCCGGCGGAGACCCATTCGAGGCGCAGTCTCTTCGGGTTGATGCCGATGTGCTCGAGGAGCTTCTTGCAGAGGTTCACCATGCTCATCGCGTCGTAATTGCCCTCGGGGTTGTAATGGCAGTCGTTGATGTGGCAGCCGCCGACGAACATTCCGTCCACCCCGTTCGCGAAGGCGAGGAGTATGTGCTTGAGGTCGACCCTTCCGGAGCACATCACCCGTATCAATCTTATGTACGTGGGGTATTGAAAGCGGGAGACCCCGCAAAGGTCAGCCCCGCCGTAACAGCACCAGTTGCATATGATGCCCAGCATCTTCGGTTTGAATTGGCCTTCTGAACTCATCCTCTCTTACCTCCCTGATGTCATATCCTGTATTCGAGCGGTACGCTGATGCACTCTCTTAAGCATTTCCGACCGCCTCATCTTGCTGTTCCATGATGTCGCCCTTGTGGAGCCCCGCGAGTATCTGGCTGAAGATCTCCTCGTCGGTATAATGTTTGAGCTGGATCGCCCCCGTGGGGCACTTCGAGTTGCACAGGCCGCATCCCTTGCAGAGAACGGGGATGACCTCGGCCTTTCTTCCCTGTTTTGTCTCACGAAGCTCGATGGCGTTGTACGTGCAGGCCGGGGCACAGGCCCCGCATCCCATGCACTGTTTCTCGTTGACGGCGCAGACGGAGCCGGAGGCCACCACGGTATCGTTCGCCAGAAGGGTCAGGGCGCGGCCCGCGGCCCCGTATGCCTGGCTTATGGCCTCGGACATTAGCTTCGGGTAGTGGGCCGTCCCGCAGAGATATACCCCTTCGGCGGCGAAGTCGACGGGTCTTAGCTTCACATGGGCCTCCTGGCAGAAGCCGTCGGGCCCGAGGGCCACCTTGAAGAGCTTGGAGACCTCCTGGCTTGCCGCCGAGGGGATGATTGCTGCCGCCAGAACAAGGAGGTCAGCATCGAGTTCGATCCCTTTCCCGAGGACATAGTCCGGGGCCGTCACCTTGAGGACGTCCCGGCCGTCTTCCGCCTTGCCGGGTTCCACCAGGGGTTTTTTGTCCGGCTCGTAGCGGATGAACCTGACCCCTTTCCCCGCTGCCTCCCGGTAGTAGTCCTCCTTGAACCCGTATGTCCGTATGTCCCGGAAGAGGACGCAGACATCCATGTCGGGGTTTCTTTCCTTCAGGAGAAGGGCGTTCTTGATGGACTCGCTGCAGCATATCCTGCTGCAGTAGTTCCTCTCCTCGTTCCTGCAGCCCACGCACTGGATCATGACCGCGCTCTTCGCGCCGATGACCTTTTCGTCACCCGCGGCGATCCTTTCCTCCAGCTCCAGGTGGTTCATGACCCTGTCGTCTTCCCCGTAGAGGTATTCCGTCGGCGTGTACAGGTCGGCGCCTATCGCGACGACCGTGGCACCGTGCTTTATCTCGGCGGTCCCGCGGCTCGACTCTATCTTCGTCACGAAGTTGCCGACATAGCCCGTTGCCTCCGGAATGGTGGCGCCGGTGTAGACGTGTATCATGGGGTGGTTGTAGACCTTCGCGACAAGGTCTTTGAGGAAGGCCTGGACGTCGAGTCCCTCGAGGGTGTAGTGGAGTTTCCGCACCATCCCGCCCAGCTCCTTTTCCTTCTCCACCAGCCAGACCTCGTGCCCCTGCTTGGCGATGGACAGGGCGCTCGTCATCCCCGAGATCCCGCCTCCCACCACCAGCGCCCTCTTGTCGACGGGCAGGTCGAACTCCTGGAGCGGCTCGAGGTGGCAGGACCTCGCCACGGACATCCTGATGATGTCCTTCGCCTTCTGCGTCGCGGCCTCTTTTTCCTTCGAATGGACCCAGGAGCAGTGTTCCCTGATGTTCGCCATGTCGTAGTAGTACTGGTTGATCCCCGCCTCGCGCAGGGTGTCCCTGAAGAGGGGTTCGTGTGTCCTCGGGGTGCAGGCGGCGACGATGACCCTGTTGAGGCCCCTTTCCTCGATGTCCTTCGCGAGCATGGCCGCCGCCTCGGTGGAACAGATGAAAAGACTCTCCTCGGCATGGACGACGTTGGGGAGGGAGAGCGAGTATGCCACCGTTTCCGGCACGTTCACTATCCTTCCGATATTGGCCCCGCAGTGGCACACGTAGACCCCTATCTTCGGCTCCTCACCGGAGACGTCCCTCTCCTCGGGATAGACCCTCTCTTTCGAGAGATTGCCCCGCCTGTAGGAGAGGATCTCCCCGCAGAGGGACCCAGCCCCGCTCGCGCTCAGGACCGATTCGGGTATGTCCATGGGCCCCTGGAAGGCGCCGCTGACGAATATCCCCGGGCGGGTGGTCAGCAGCGGATTGGCAGGGTTTATCTTGCAGAATCCATGGGAGTTGAGCTCGATGCCGAAGGCGTCCGCGATGCCTTTCAGATTGGCGGGCGGAGCGAGGCCGACGGAGAGCACCACCATGTCGAACTCCTCTTCCTTCACCCCGTCGTCGGGGGTGGAATACCGTACGGTCACGTTCTTCGTTACCGGGTCTTCGCGCTCTATGGAGACGTAGCTCCTGATGAACCGTACGCCGGGGAGGTTCTCCGTTCTCTGGTAGAACCGCTCGAAGTCCTTGCCGTAGGAGCGGATGTCGTTGTGGAATATGGTGCACCTGGCGCCGTCGTCGTGGTCCTTCGTGAGGATCACCTGTTTCTGGGTGTAGGTGCAGCACACCGCCGAGCAGTAGCTGTTGCCCCCCTCGGTGACCTGCCGGGAGCCGACGCAGTGTATCCACGCTATGTTGTGGGGGTGCTTCCTGTCGGACGCCCGCAGTATCTCCCCCTCGTAGGGCCCGGTGGCGCACAGGAGCCTCTCGTAGTCGAGGGCGTTGACGACGTTGACGAAGTCGCCGTAGTGGTATTCCTCCCTCACGCGCGCGTCGAAGGGCTCGATGCCCGGCGACAGGATGATGGCCCCCACCTTTATCTCCATTCGTTCCGGTTTCTGGTCGAAGTTTATCGCGTGCGTCTTGCAGGCCGCCTCGCAGACGCGGCATTTGCCTTCCTTGAGATAGAGGCAGCTGTCATCCACATACGTTACGAGGGGGATCGCCTGCGCGAAGTAGATATGGATGGCCTTGTTGTTCGAGATCCCCTGGTTGAACTGGTCGGGGTACTTGACGGGGCAATACTCCACGCAGACGGTGCAGCCCGTGCATTTGGTCTCGTCCACGTACCTCGGTTTCCTGACCACCGTCACCGTGAAATCCCCCGCTTCCCCCTCGACCTTCTCCACCTCGGAGTAGGTCAGCATCTCTATGTTGGGATGCCTCTTGCATTCGACGAACTTGGGGGATTCGATGCACATGGAGCAGTCGTTGGTCGGGAATGTCTTGTCGAGATGCGCCATCTTGCCGCCGACGGTCGGCGATTTCTCCACAAAGTAGACCTTGAACCCGGCGGTGCCGAGGTCGAGCGCCGCCTGTATGCCGCTGATACCCCCGCCGACGATCATGACGTCACCGAAATTGCCCTGTCCTTTTTCCAAGAGTTCTTTTTCCACGTCTGTCACCTCACGCAAGAATGTTGTGCCCGTACGACCGGGTTATGTTCGACAAAGGTCTGGAAGGCGTGCCGCCGCTCCGGATTTCACACCTTCCTGCCGGTTGCCCCAGGAAAGAGAGACATCCCGGTGAACACCGAAAAGGCCGGCAGGAAGCGCGTCATTGATCTTGAGATCTGGGTCCGGACCCGACCACATCCGCGGGCGTATCCGGCATGGAGACCTCCCCTAAAACAAAAGACCCGGCCGCAGACTTCTGCGCCGGACCCCTGGAGAGGCAAATTGTGAGGTTACGGCGGAGAAACTGCGAACCCGGTCACAACGGAAAGCCACCCGGGCTCCCGATATGTTCCTCAGCCTGATTGTGGAAGTATATATGCTGTCCTGTACATATTCCTCATACCTTTTTGAATAATAGCTAATCTAACTTAATCCCCCGCCGAAAGTCAAATGCAACAGGGAAAAGACCTTATCTCACGCCCGCTTCGCTAGAGGGCGCAGAGGTTGTGAGGAGAGCACACAGAGAAAAGATTCGGCCGGATTTCGAAGCCTCCCAAAATCCGGCCGGCTTTGCATCCCGTCTTCGACGGGAGGCAAAAGAAGAGGATCCTTTACAGGTGGAGGGATGGGAACTGGAGGGTGAGGTAGTATAGGGCTTGGAGGATGGGGTATAGGACCTATAGGACATATAGGACCCATAGGACCTATGACTACAGGTAGGATGAGGAGGGACAGGTTGTTAAGGATAAGAATATTTTATTTTTCTCTCCCGCCGGGACGGCGGGACGAGAAGGCCGCCGGATCTTGGTAGGCTCCGAGATCCGGCGGCAATCTTTTCTCTCTTTTCTCCTCTCTCTGCGTCCTCTGCGAACTCGAGAGAGGAGCGAACGCGACGAACGGGCGAGAGATAATATCTTTGAACCTGTCTTTCGCGATCTACTGGCGTGTTCTCAGTACCTGTCATACCACCAGATAATATCAAAGGCCTCGTTGCGGACTCTGCTCAGGATGTGGGGTTTGTTCGCTCTCATGTAGTGGCGTGCCTGTTCGGCTATCGATGGGGGGTGGTTGGCGAGGAGGTAGCGCTCTTTCACGACGGATACGGCGGGGCCGCCGAGCAGGCCCTGTCCGTTCTCTACGGCCCGGGAATGCATGTAGACGAAATCGTCGTAATGGTGGTGGGGGATGAAGGGGAAGAACTTCTCTTTGAGGTTGCCCCGCAGGCGGTAGGCGATGTCGACGTTCTCCACGTATCCCTGCCTCTCTTCGGCGGCGAGGACCTTGTCGAGATGGTCCCTGTCGGCCCCGTCTTCGGTTAGGATGGCGAACATCGTGTCCCTGTGGACGAGGCACCGGTAGTACTCAGTGGCGGTGAGGACCCCGCGGATCAGGAAGGACGTCTCCGTGAGGGACTTGAGGTCGTGGAAGGCGGCGACGATCTTGCGCGCCAACTCGAGGGCTTTGCCTCCGGGCGGCAGGGAGACGAACCCAAAGTGTCTGACGACAAGACCCTGCTGCATGAGGGCGCTGAGCGCCTCTTCGAGCCGTCCCGGCTCGCCCTCGGCAAGCTCGATGGACGACTCCTCTATCCCTCCGGGGTTCTCGATGAGGGCCGTCATGATCGCGGGGACGGCGGGCATGGAAAGGAGCATCTCGAAGGTGCTCACGGGTTGCGTAACCTCCGATGTTCCGCTATGATATAAGAGCTGCTCACAACTATGGTCCGCACCTTCTCACATACGAAGACAGCCGAACTGATGGAAGGGTATCGTCCTTCTTCCGTCTTCCACCAATTAAGATACGCTATTCTCGAGAGGATGAAAAGGGGCGAGGAGGTCATACCACTCATCCAGGGGCGCGCGGCGGCGAAAGAGGACGTGATACGGGCGCTCCTTTCCGGCGCGCACCCGTACCTGGTCTCCGAGGAAGGCACGGGCAAGACGCGGCTCGTCAGATCGATAGTGGACCTCCTGCCGCCGGTGCCGCGCATCGCGGGCTGCCCCTACAATGACGACCCGGCTTGGGGCAGACAGAAGCTTTGCCCGCGCTGC
The DNA here is from genome assembly GCA_002305765.1 of Deltaproteobacteria bacterium UBA1386. Taxonomy (GTDB): domain Bacteria; phylum Desulfobacterota; class Syntrophorhabdia; order Syntrophorhabdales; family Syntrophorhabdaceae; genus Delta-02. Next base: position 2,485 of record DBQU01000118.1, on the reverse strand, counting down.
GGCTCCGTTTCTGACCCGGTGAAGGAGTTCGGCATCGAGTGGGTGACGGGCGCGGAGCGTTTCTCCCGCATTCAGGGCAACGAATACACCAACGAGGCGAAGCTCCTCGGCCTCAAGGACATTCAGGCGATAGCCTCGGGAATGAGCCCCGACGATCCCCGGACGTTCACGGGCACAGGGGTCTTCCGCGCCAACAGGGGACTCCTTTTCGTCGACGAACTGCCCGCCATCAGGACGAAGGTGCAGGTCCTGCTCCACCCTATCCTGGAAGAGCAGAAGACGGTACTCGAGGAGTACGGCTGGGAATATCCCCTCGATCTCTGCGTCATGGCGACGGGAAACCCCGAGGGTTTTTCCCACGTCAACGAGGTTCCGAGGCCACTCATTGACAGGCTCGAGACGATCTACCTCGACCTGCCCGAAGAGGATGTGGAACTGGGGATCATGATGGGCAGGATGTCCCGGGGAGGCAACTCCGCCTCGGCCCGGGAGGAGCCCCAGCCCCCCTTCGACATGCCGCCGGAAGACTCCGTGAAGCGTGACACCTTTGCCCCCTGGTGGCTCCTCACGCTCATCAACAGGTCCGTCAGGCAGAGCAGGGTGTGCCGGTGGCTGGAACGGAGCTCGAGCATACGGGGGACGACGCATTCCCTGGACCACACATATTCCTCGGCCCTGATGCGCGGCTCGCAGGTGGCCTCCATGGGGGACGCCGCGCGCGGCATGAGACTTGCGCTCAGGGGGAGGATGCATCTCAGGCAGGACCTCGTCGAACCGGAGGACCCCGGGGAGACCTTCCGCAGGGTCGACGAACTCTCGGACGACCTCATGCGGACGGCACTCATCTTCATGGCGCGGGAGATGACCCCGACATGGATGGTGCCGGAGGCTGCGCGGGAGCTGACGGACATCATTCCCCTTCCGCGAAACCTGTGGGCGGACAGGGTAGCGCAGAAAGCCCCGGCCGTCCGCGACATCATCGGGCAACTCGAAAGGGCGGGCGGGGAGACGGACGGCGGCAGGTCCTTTCCCGACGACGCCATGATAATGAAGCTGGCTGGGCGGCGCGCGGGCGTCCGGAGGGAATACTTGAGCGCCTGCGCCGAATTCATCGCCAACATCCTCATCGTCAACGGTTCGCTCACCGCGCCCGCGGGGGCGGACCTCCACGTGCCGCGCGAGGTTTCCTGGACCAAGGGACGTTCATGAACCGACGGCAGCTCTGCAGTCTGTGCGTCCGCTCCGATGACAGCCTGGAGAGGATGCTCTACGACATGGCGCACATGCATCACAGGGACTTGCGGACCCTTGCCGGTCTCGGCCGCCACCAGGCGGACAGCTTCTTCGAAAAGGTAAGGGATGCCGCGAGCCGGCGGAAGGAGGCGCAGAGGCAGTCGTCCCGTGAGGACCGCGAGAGCCTTTCCCGCATGCGGGACGACCTCTTCGACGACCTTCTCGACGAGATCTCCCAGGGCGGAGGGGCGCAAGGACTCATCGACGGTTACCTTAACGACAGCTCCCGTCACGCCCTGGAAGAGCGGGTTGCCCACGAGGACATGTCGGGGGAATACATCGAGGAAAAGGATGTCAGGGAGGCCCTCTCCGCCTTCGTCGACGCGCGGCTCATCGACGTCCTCGACGGTGCCTACCGCCTGACCCCGAGGGGCTGCAGGCGTCTTGCCGGCCACATCCTGAGGAGGATCATGGAGACCGTGCGCGCGGGCCCCTCGGGACCAAACCCCACCGGGGACGAAGGGTTCGGCACCAGCGAGGGTTTCGTCACCCGCAGGTACGAGTTCGGCGACGAGTTCGCGCGGATCGACACGCAGGCGACGCTCCTTGCCGCCCTTACGCGCAGGCCCGGCGCCTGCCCCGTCCGGTTCGAGGAAAAGGACGTCCGCGTCCGCGAGACCGTCGTCATGTCCCGCATGGTGAACGGCCTCATCATCGACGCGAGCGGGAGCATGGAGGGAGACAAGCTCCACTCTGCCATGGACATCTCCCTTGCCCTGACGGAACTCATCGGCAGGAGCGCCCGCGACACCCTGAAGATCTACGTCTTCTCCAACACTGTCGAGGAAGTCCCCTACTGGGAGATACCGAACCGCAAATTCTCGGGCACCATCACCGACATGAGGGGCGCCCTCAAGACGTTCAGGACACGAACGCAGTCGTTCCGCGGCGACAAGCAGGTCTACCTCATAACCGACACGGCCCCCAACAGCGAGAACGGGCAGTACGTCGGCTTCGAGCGCGCCGTCCCCGGCGTCCTCGAGGAGGCACACTACTGCCGCCTCGCCGGCATCACCCTCAACATCGTCATGCTCGACGAGGCCAAACACCTCTCCGAGTTCGCCTCCGCCCTGGCGAGGCGCAACACGGGCCGGGTCTTCTTCGCGAAACCCGGCGATCTGGGCCGGGTGGTCATCGAGGACTATCTGAGGAGAAGAAGGTGAAGAAAACCGTTCCAGCAACTGTGTTGAAT
>DBQU01000077.1 GCA_002305765.1 Deltaproteobacteria bacterium UBA1386 | reverse complement strand
CTGTCAAGCGATTCAAGCCATTCAAGCTGGTTCTGAAAATGCCCCCGGCATGACTCGAACATGCGGCACATGGATTAGGAATAATAAAATGAGCTTCCGGCACTTGGATTAACCAGAAATCACTTGACATCATTCAGCCTATGATTTTAAGATGTTTCTATGTTCATTCCGTTCTACCAAACATCACCAGAAATCACTATAGATTTTCTGTCCGGTATAAGGAGGGTAGAAACTAAGGCTCATGGATTTTATACAGCGTTGATTGTCAACGGATTGCCCGGCCCGGTAGAAAAAGGTAGAAAATCATGAAGCGAACCACCTTCCAAGGCGTTTATGAGCGGTCCATGTCCCGGGGCGGCAAGGCCGATCTGGTCTATTATATCACCTACCATGTCGACGGTCAAAAGAAGTGGGAGAAGGTCGGCAAGAAGTCTGAAGGGTATACTGCGACCCTGGCCGATCAGGTACGGGCCGAGAGGATCAGGTCCATAAGGCATAGCGAGGAGCTCCCGAAAAAGGTTAAGGCGCCCTATTTCAACGATGCTGCAGACCGTTACATTAAGTGGGCCATGACCAACAAGAAATGGCAGGGTGACAAGTCCCGGGTAGACATTCACCTCAACCCCGCCTTGAGGAAAAAGAAGCTCAACGAGATCACCGCAGGGGACCTCGAGGACCTCAAGGAAGATCTTTCCAAAAAAGGTTTGTCGCCGGCATCGGTCCGGCACTGCCTCGTGCTGGTGCGGATGATCTACAACAAGGCCATTGCCTGGGGACTCTACAAGGGCCCGAATCCCATAAAGGGGGTTAAGCTCCCTACCCTGCAGAACCAGCGCGAGAGGTTCCTTTCCTACGAAGAGGCCGGGGAGCTTCTGGATAAGCTCAAGGAGAAGTCGAAGACGGCTCACGACATGGCGCTGCTTTCGCTCCATTGCGGTTTGCGCTTCGGAGAGATAGCAAACCTCAGGGGGCACGACATCGACCTGAGAAACGGCATCATTAACGTATCGGACCCGAAGAACCAAACGGCCCGGAAAGCGTTCATGACGGAGGCCGTCAAAGAGATCCTGGCCAGCTATAAGGCGGTCAACGGGGATTTTCTCTTTGTCGACCGCAAGCACAAGGGCAAGGTAGCCCACATTACCGGGGCGTTCTTCCGGGTAGTCAGGGATGATCTCAAACTTAACGAGGGTGTCACGGATCCCCGGCAGCGGGTATCCTTCCATACGCTGAGACACACATTCGCGTCATGGCTTGCGCTCCAGGGCGAAAGCCTTTTGACGATCCGGGAGCTCCTGGGCCACAAGACCCTTGAGATGGTCAAGAGGTACGCTCACCTTGTGCCCGACGAGAAGAAGAAGGCAACAGCGCGGCTCGAGAAGGCTTTCAACAAGGGGAAGGAAAGGAAGGATGATTGACAACGAATTGTTGCCTACCGAAGGCCCCGGCCGCAAAGATATGCTAGAGCTTTATTCCTGGGACCTTGAAACGGCATGTCGGGTTCAGAACGAATGGGAAGACAACAACGGGGCAGGAAGAGGCCCTTTGTTCCGCTGGATTGGAGCCGAGGAACTCAAAGGACTTTACGAGACCTACAAGGAGAAAAAGAACCCGGCGTTAATTATCGAGGTACTACATATTTGTTCGCTTAATTCTCTTCCCTTGCCCCGCTGGTGTGAAATGGGTTTCTTGAAAGCATACCGGAAAGTACGGCAATATAGGGCAAAGAGTTGGGATGATGTATTTGGGCGGCCTCATAAGAAAGGAACGCACCTTGAGACCAAAAGACAGGAACGCGAAAAGCCTCATTTGGTCTATCGTCGCATTGAAGAGATAAGGAAAAACGAACCCCTCACCGCGATTGACGGGGATCTATTTGAACGCGTGGGGAAAGAACTTGGTATCGGGGCCAAAACACTTACCGAGAGTTATTATTATAAAGAATTGAAATTCAGAAAGCCTCACCAATGCCGTCGTTGCGAAAAAAGATTCGCCTATTGGCACGAGATTAATAAGGACGGTCTTTGCCATTCTTGCGAGGACAAGGAAAGGGCTCATAATAAGAATGGCCAATAAACTCAATAGCTAACTCCTCCCATAAAAATCTCAAAACTTTCGGGAATACAACCTAATATAACGTTGATTATCCTGTTTGCATGAGACATCACAACATCAAGCAGGAGGACAATATGAGCATCACCATCACTCCCGAACAGGCCGAGGAAAGGTATGGAACCAACCGTGGCACCCTTGCCAATTTGCGCAATCGGAAACAGGGCCCGCCATACTTGAAAGTTGGCCGCAAGGTCCTCTACCCTGTCAAGGACTTCGAGGCTTGGCTCTTCTCAAACCCCGTTAAGACAACGGCAAGCATGGAGGCCTCAAAGTGAAGGCGCCCCAGGTAAAGGAAATGCAATGCTGGTCCTGTGGCCGCACCATGCGGTTCTGTGGCGTTCACGGCGTCTACTTCTTCTATCGCTGCCCGACCTGTAAGGCGGAGCGGGCCGTATGGATCGAAGATGAACCCCAAACCGCGGATAGGGTAGCTCCCGAAAAGCCGGACACCCCGCCGGCCTTCCGCGGCCCTCTTTCCGGGGATGCTCGAGGGGAACGAGTAGATGGGCAGGCAAAAGAATAAACCGGGTTACGTCGTAATCCCCTGGGACGTTCTGAATAGCGAAGCCTACCGAGCCATTCGCCCAATGTCCGCGAAACTCCTTCCTCACTTTCTAGGAAAACCGAAGAAGGGGACCCTTGAACCAGCCTACTATACGACGACATTCTCTTTCACCTATGGCGACGCTGAAAGGTTTGGCTGTTCTCGAAGAAACTTTCCCCGGGTCATAGCGGATCTCATGGCGTGCGGCTTCATCGATCCTGTGGAGAAGGGCGGCCTCAGGGGGTATGGGCTGAGTACGAGCAAGTTTAGGCTATCGCTGAGGTGGAAGAGATTCGGACAGTCTGACTTTGTGAATATTCGCTGGCAATCATTCAGCACCGAAGGCGTTCATGGTCAAGCGCCAAATTGCCCACCTACACGGGCCAAAAAGGCGCTTAGAGGGGGTGCGGTGTGATGTCCATAAGGGCCAAATTGGCATATGTAGAACCGAAAAGCCGCCGTTGCCTAAGGGCCAAATGGGCGCACATCTCTAGAGTTAGCCAGTGTACCCCGGTTTTTCAAGGCCGTCCCTACCAGATAGAAACACAGAGAAACACGGTCGCGCCCCCTCGACGGGGGTCCACTCACCACCTCAAAGGAGACCACAATGAACTATGAAGAGGAGTACGGCGACACCCTCATGTCGCTGGCAAAGGCAGCAGGCGAACTGACCGCGAAACAGGATATCGTCGGTATCCGGTTCTTGATCGAGTGTTGCGACGCCATCCTGGGGCGAGCGCTCCAGCTCATCGGGGAAACGGAGATGGCAAAGCAAGAAGGGAGGGTGAACTGATGCCGGTCTATAAACACAGGATGAACCACAAGCAGCGGGCGGGTAAGGTGAAGGCTTACGAGAACAAGAGACAGCGCGACAAGGGCACACCTGGAAGACCCGGCTTTCTTCCCTTCACTCACGGAGATAAACAGGGGCAAGTGTCCGCGGGACAGGGTGGGAGGAATGAGGAAGGAGCGTAGGGGTATGCCTATGTACATCCTCGAGTTTGCTCATTCTGTGAACCGAGCTGGCACATTCATTTACTCGAAATTAAGTTTTTTCTTTCAAAAAGTGAGGGGAATATGAGGTTATCGGCAGAGGCAAGAAAGGTAAAAAAAGACATCCTCGAGGAGTATTCCATTGACGACGCGGCAGGCCTTCGGATCCTTGAAACCGCCTGTGAGGCCTTCGACAGGATGAGGGCGGCACAGAAGGAAATACGACGGGATGGAATGACGGTGACGGACCGCTGGGGACAGGTAAAGGCACATCCCCTTTGCTCCGTGGAGCGCGACGCCCGGGCTCAGTTCCTGGCAGCGTTGAAGCATCTTAATCTGGATATAGAACCCTTACAGAACGGGCCCGGAAGGCCGGCGGGAAGGAGATAACATGCCGACGAACAGAAAACGAAAGACGAGGGGCCGGAAGATCCCGGGATTGCTCGCAAGTGAGAGGCACCTTCTCTTGACCGGGGAATGTACGCCACCAAAGGGCGATTGGCGCGACATTGGCGAGGGCTGGGTAAGACCGTTTATGCTCGCATCACCCGCAGGCCGTGAAGAACTGCGGACCCTGTGGAATCGCCACAGGGATGAACTCCTAAAGGCGTGGAAGGGTCCAGGAAAGCCATGGGCACAAACTCAGTTTGAGGAGGGCAAAGATGCCGACAAATAGGAAGCGGACCGTCAGAAACCGCAAAAACGACATTGTTTTTGACGAGACCGTGCTCGAGTTCCTGCGGACCGGGAATAAGCCAGAACGGGGAACGCCTGCCTGGGAACTCTACACATCCCGATTCTTCGATGACGGCGCCCTGATAGAGGAAACCCGCATGTACTACCGTCAAAAGGGGTATCTGGACGCATGAGCATGGACCCGATCAATGAGTGTATAGGGGGTGTCCATTCTCTAGACATCCCGTCAAACGCGAAACCCCTGAGGCTCTCACGCGGAGAATTAATTTTGATTTTTGATTTTTGCCCATACATAAAAATCAAAACAATGGAGCATATGGACCATTGACCGACGACCTTCCCGACAAGCTCTTCTTCAAGCCCGCCGATCTCGCAGTATTGTTCGATGTGAAGATCAAGACCGTCTATTCCTGGTGTCAGACTGGACAGGTTGACAGCATCAAGATAGCCGGCACGCTTCGGATACCCAGGGCCGCCGTCATCGAGGCGATGAAAAAAGACTCCGATATCTAGCAGTACTCCCGTTTTGTCCTGTTCCTTCCGTGCAGTCCTATAGATTTCTTTCTAAACTTTAGGAGAGGTAAGAGAAATGGCTCGTAACCGCAATTTTCCTATGGACGATCAAACCCACCGGCAGCTTAAGGCCTATGCTGCCATTCAAGGTGTGACCATCGGAAACGCGATCAAACTACTTCTCGACAAGACCGAGAAGATCCAATACAGCTGCGATTCACAACATAACGACGACACCAAAGGAGAAAATAAATTATGACCAGCGAAGAAAGACGTTTACTTGCAGCCCGCGCGAAGCTCATTGAGGACCAGCGCGCCATCCTCGATAAGTGTGACGCCCAGAAAAGAGGCCTCAACGCTTCAGAGACAGAGGAGTATGAAAAGCTTGACGACGAATATGGTAGGATTGACCGCGCACTGGAACTGATAAGAAGGGAAGTGTGCGAGGAAGCGCGGGACGTTCGTTCACTACTCTACGGAACGGAAACATTCAACGAGGTGATGGGCATACATGAACGGGCGACAAACCCCATGGAGTTAAGGGACGTCCGATATGAAAAGAAAGAAACCCGGGAAGCGTTCCGAAACTACCTGAGATATGGCCAGGCCGCTATGGGCCCCGAGCATTTCCGCGCACTGCAGGCCGATTCGGACACCGCCGGCGGTTTCCTCGTCATGCCTTTTTCAATGTCGAACGCCATTATCAAGGCGATGGACAACGAGGTGTTCATCCGCAAACTGGCGACGGTGTATCCGCTTCCCAAGGCCGAATCCCTGGGAGCTCCGGTCCTCGACAACGATATAGGGGACCCGACGTGGACCGCCGAGATCGCCACGGGGAACGAGGACAATGAAATGTCCTTCGGGAAAAGGGAATTGACTCCCCACCCCGCCGCCCGGCTCATCAAGGTGTCAAACAAGCTCCTCAGAAGCTCCTCCATCGACGCTGAGTCCGTGGTGATCCAGAGGCTCGTGTATAAATTCGGGACCATCCAGGAATACAATTTCCTCCTGGGTGACGGCCAGGGTAAACCGATGGGCGTGTTCACCGCGGCACAATCCGGTTTCGGAATAACGACCGGCCGGGACGTTTCCACGGGGAATAGCACGACGGCGATTACGAGTGATAATCTGATCGACACCTTTTACAGTCTCAAGGCACAGTATCGGAAGAAAGCAACATGGATCTTTCATCGTGATGCCGTTAAGAAGATCCGCAAGCTCAAAGACGGTGAAGGAAATTACATCTGGCAACTGGGCATTGCCCTGAACAAGCCGGATACCATTCTCGGGGCACCCTACTGCGAGAGCGAATACTGCCCGAACACGTTCACCAGCGGGCAGTACGTCGGCATCGTGGGGGATTTCTCACATTACTGGATCGCCGATGCACTCAGCATGCAGATCCAGCGGCTCATCGAGCTTTACGCGGCAACGAACCAGGTCGGCTTCATCGGAAGAATCGAGTCCGACGGTATGCCGGTTCTTGAAGAGGCCTTCGCCAGGGTAACGCTGGCAACGTAAACATGTCTGATTGGCGCCCCGGGCATCACAGCGGCTAGCGCCTCGTTCATTGAGGTGGGTCCGGACGGCCAAGGGCCGGGCCCATCCTCCCCACCCAACATGTGAACAGTGACAAAGCGGTAGACCGTGACGGTGGCCAGGACGTCAGGGTCGGGCGGTCCCGGGAGCGCAAGCCTGGGGCCGCTTTCTTACTGATGCAGCAGAGACAAGAGACCGTACTCCGGTGTATGAATTACTTCTTGCGGGGATCGAGGACTTATTTCAGCGTATCGAGCACTTCCTTCTCAAAGGCCATTTGTCTGTCAAGTTGTTGCTTGTGGCCAGCGAACAGGAAACGTATGGTCAAGATGTAGAGAATACACACCACAATTCCAGGCCATGTGAGGAACGTGCCGAAACCAGATTGAATTAGCGCACTGACCACGTAGATGAGAAACGAGAACGACAAGGCTAGGGCATTGTTACCGCACATTTGCTTCAGCACCGCTATACGTTCCCAGTGTTCTTTGTACACGTCTTGCAGGTTCATTCGACGGATGTTCCGTATAGCAGAAACTCTCTTGCTCCCGTCCTTGATATCATTTCCCTTATCATCTTCTGTCTGCGTTCTTTCTTCCTCGTCCAACCATCTGGGAGAATAGAACTTAATCAGCGGGTGACATGTGCAAACGAGGGTGCCGAAACACTGGATAAAAAAGCCGACAAGAAAACAGAAGCCGAAGAGCAATACGTATGCGATCAGTGGAACCTCTTTGACATACCCGAATAACTGAGATGGACCTAAGAAGAGTAAAAGGACGGATGTTATGAGAATAGCACCCGGCAAGATGAACGAAAGCAAATCCCTCATCAGAAACTTGCTGTACAGGTAACGGACTATGTTCGATACCTCCCCCATAGAGCACCCCTCGTTTTCGTTTTTTACAGTTTATAACAATCCCTGGGGAAGGTGAAGAGTATCTTTTTATCAGGAAGATACGAATGAGGCAGTTCTATTCCCCAGCCAGACCCCTAAAAGTGGGGTCCTGTTGCATTTTCCGGGTACGATGAGGGGGGTAAGGCCGCGGGGGAAAGGGACAGCGCGAAAAAAGGGCTATTATAACCTTATTGTCCCAACCAAACTTTCGGAAGGTATTTCATGTGCATGGCCTTACCTTTCTCGGATATGTTACGGATATATGTGAATCCGTTCTGGTTTACAAGCCTTATTTTGGGCTCTATTTCGTTGCTGAAATCAATCGTTCCGATGATCTCGGAACCGTCGCCGTACTTGTCGTTTACGGGACGGAGTCTAATCCTGTGAACGTTTTTTGAAATGATCGTCTTTTCAAGGAGCTCAAATACGTAAGGCTCTACGTGGATTACGACACCGATCGAATTAAAAGTCACCAATTGAAGAGGGAACTGAGGGTCATGATTGGAATACTCCAACTTTCCAACTATGTGCTCATTCTCATTGATCGTGACGGCAATTACTACGCTGTAATCCTTATCAGAATTGAGCACATTTTGTGAATATACTGGCTTGATAAATAGAGCGACAATCAAGAACCCAAGTACCCAGCAAACAACGCTTGCCTTCATTCAATCCTCCTTTCGGGGTATGGGTGACTCGTTAAAACCTTACTTTTTCAGGGCACCAATGAACCGGGTAAGCTCATCTTCTGTGAACAGTGTTCGCTTACCCAATTTCACCGGGACGATCTTCCCTGCCTTCACAAGATTGTAGAGGTTTGTCCTGGAAATGCTCAATATCTGCAAGGTCTCTTTGATCGAGTGTAATTTCTCCATATGTCCATTATACATCAATATCGTTCTCTAATGTCAATAATGGTTCATTAATGTGTTGACATTCCAAAAGGGGCTGTATAGTATGGAACAGTAGTGAACAATAATAAACCAATCAAGGAGGGTAACATGGGTAAGAAGAGAGAGGAAAAGGAACAGGAGAAACGGGCAACGCGGTTCAAAGGTGTGGAGGTGGGGACCGGGGATCTCTTGGAGAACGTAAGGAGCAAGCTGATCTTTCTAGCGGATTGCGTTTCTTCGGGCAGTTTTGAACTGACAGACGACGGACGTGACGGCCTCTACTGGACCCTGCACGATATTGCTAAGGACATCGAGAACGCGATCAGTGAACCTGTCACGCCGTAATGGAGGAAACCATGGCAGAGGAAAGGAAAGACGTTTTGGAAGAAATTCAGGTCGAAATAACGAACGTCATGGGCGGCCTCATCCTGGCCGAGACATGGCTTACGGAAGGCTGGGACGGGAGCGCCGACCAAGCCACTTACGTCATACCCGATCTGACGAAGGCCGTCACCGCGGCGAAAGAGGCGATGGAGAGGATCTTCGAGCTTGCCGGCGATGCGGTCGAACAGGGAGGCAGGACCGTGAACATCGCGCCGATCGGCAACCGTTGATACTGTATGTACTCGAGGGGGCTGAGGGTGTCAAACCCTTCACCGCCACCGCATTTGCCCCCTGGGAAACCGGGGGGCTTTTTGTTGCCATAAATCACACAATTTGTGAGAATGTGAGAAACATTAAGGGGGTTGGTCATGAACGATGAAGCACTGGTAAGAGATGTCCGCAACGACGTTGAGGAGGATTTCAAGTTGAACCATGGGTCCCTTGCGAGGATTAATATTCTCCACTGCATTGATATCTTCGAAAGTATCACCACCGACAAGGCAGCGTACTATCTTTACTGGGATAAAGACCTGTGGTTATTCTCGTCGAGGTTTATCGCCTCAATCGCGGACATACAATCGAACGCCATAAGAGAATCCAGCGCGTTCAGCATATATAAGGTGCCTAGGCTCAAAGGGCACATCGAAGTAAATCTAGATGACTATTCACCCATCCGCCCCGGACAAACCAACGAGAATTCATCAATCACCCTAAGATTTCAGCCTGATGGTTCAGAGGAGTGGATCAGTGTTTCGGCCACTTCGTACAGGTGCAAACGCCTTGCAGAAATCGCGAAGTTTGTCTGCGGAAACCTTTAGCGCGGCGCGGTCCCATGGGAAACCAGGGGAGTTTTCTTTCAAGAAACCTTCTCCTATGTCACAATAGGAGCAAAAGAGAGGGTGCTATCCAATGAATGACACGGTAACCGAAAGTAGGAGGAACAAGATTCAAGTGATGTTCAACCAGCTTGGTATTCCCCTAGATCGGGGTGAGATACCGGCCCTTCTGCAGGGTAAAGGCCCCGTCGCAGACATGAAGGCGGAACACATAGAATCAGTTATCGGGCTACCCTTGGAGCACCTTCCTGGCGAAATCCTTGAACGGTACTGCGATTTGTCTACACCCGAGCTTTACATGCCAATTCTTCCTTATAGCGAAAAGCTTTATGAGAAGCTGATAACGCCCTTGAGGTCTGCGAAACGTTGTTATTGCCTCGGCGAATTCCTGGCAGCAATCGAACTGTGTGCTCATATCGGAGAGATGCTGGCGCAGCTCGTCTGGCAAATCACCCCGATCAACCACAATAAGGGCCGAGTAACAGAGGAATTCGAAAAAGGTCTCTTCGGAAGGACATTCGAAAAGCTAGGTCAGGAACGGCGGATCGAGGTGCTTCGGACATTCGGCGCCATTACCTCCGACCAGGCAAGGCTGTTCGACATACTTCGTGTAAGGCGGCGAGATTACTTTCATATTTGGAGCGCCGCAACAAAAGGTAGTCAGCCTGACGCTGCGGGCTGTTTCGGGGCAGCTTTCACGTTAACGAAGGAAGTCATGCAGATAGGCATCAGTCCAAACGAGCGAGGAACGCTGGTGGTCAATCCCCTACTCTCAACTTATCTCAACGAATCGGTATCAGGAGAGTAGAAAATTAGGGGCCTCAATATGAGGCCCCTCGTAAAATGGCTTATATCAATGCCCCCGGCATGACTCGAACATGCGGCACATGGATTAGGAATCCATTGCTCTATCCACCTGAGCTACGGGGGCAAGGTTTTTGATTATAAACATTTCACGCCTTCTTTTCAATAGAAACCGTTGCCGGTGGCGCAGGCGGCTTTCCGGCGCCGAACAAATGGTTAACACGACCGCTCCCATCGTTGACTTGGTCGTAAAATTTTGATATATTTGAATTTCTGAGAAGGCACCCAGTTGTTCTCTCTTAGTCTCCGTCACCGGGCGTGCCTCTCGCTTCGAAAGGGAGAATCCTTTCTTGGAATGAGTATACACCCCACATCACTCAGGTTTCGCACTACACACAGGAGGTATCACCATGGGTAAAGTTGAAGTGTTCGAAAACAAACGCCCCGTTCTTGGAATCAACAGCCTTGGAAGGATAGGAAAACTGTCGCTGTGGCATCACGTCAGCCGCAAATACTTTCAGGAGATCGTTGTCAACCTCGGTCGTGATGTAGGCAACGGCATTCCCGCGATTGCCCAGATCATCGAGAAGGATGCAACGTACGGAAGCATCCATCGTTTCCTCTATGGCATCAAGTCAAAGAGGATCATAGAGATCGTGGACGAGAAGAAGGGAAAACTGCTCATCGACGGCATCCCCGTCACCATCTTGAGGGAGAACCGCAATCCCGCGGAGATCGGATGGCGCGACCACTCTGTCGACCTTGTCCTCGAGTGCACCGGCAAGTTCCAGGACCCCACCATCGCCGCTGACGACAAGGGCGGGTCCATAAGAGGGCACCTCGCAAGCGGAGCCAAAGCGGTCATCAATTCTTCGGCCTTCAAGATCAAGAACAAGGCCCTGTCGGCGCCCGACGATTGCGTGACCCTCATCTACGGGATCAACCACACCGCCTTCGATTTCAAAAAGCACAAGGTGCTCTCCGCCGCGTCCTGCACCACGACGGGCCTCGCGCACATGATAAAACCGCTCCTCAACAACGCGGCAACGAGCAAGATCCTCACCGCCTCGATGTCCACGGTGCACGCCGTGACGAATTCCCAGAGCATCCTCGACAAGACGCCGAAGGCCGGGGAAAAGGACATGAGGAAGAACCGCAGCACCTTGAACAACATAATCCTCACCTCCACGAACGCCGCGGCGGCCCTCATCCAGGTCATACCCGAAGTGAAGGACATCGGGTTCATGGCCGATTCGATCCGCGTCCCGACGAACACGGAGTCTTTGATCGTTCTCAACTGCACCTTCCAGACCCGGGCGGGGGCGGATGGCAAGAAGGAGCCCGTGACCACCAGGATGCTCAACGAGATCTACCAGAAGGCCGCGGACAACGACCCCGAAAACCTCGTCATCTTCTCCACGGAACAGAACGTCTCCACGGACCTCATCGGCACGGACGCCGCCATCGTCATCGAGGGCCAGTTCAACCACACGAGAACCGCCTTCATCGACGTCGACGTCGCCGGCATCCCGAACGTACCGGAGGAGCTCCTCAAGGCAGCTCCCAAGGGGAACATCCGGGTACCCGTCGTCCACGCGAAGATCTTCGGATGGTACGACAACGAATACGGCAGCTACACCAACAGAATGGGCGACCTGGCCGTTTACTTACACAAAAGCATGGCTTAGAAACAGTTTTAAGTTTTAGGTTTTAAGTTTTAAGCAGAACAACAAAAACAAAGACATAAAGAGCGGCTCCGGAGGGTAACAACCGGGGCCGCTCTTTTCTTCTCGTCTTTCACTTAAAACTTAAAACCTAAAACTTAAAACCGTCTCTCTACAGTGTTATCTTGTACGACTCCTCTTTCTCTATGTCGTGTTTGCCGAGGTAGACGGCGCCGGTCCAGCCGTCTATGCTGATGTGGTCCCCGCCCTTGATGACATTGCCGTCGCAGGTGCTGTACGCCTCCGTCTCGTAGACGTGGAGCTTCGAGAAACCGACGACCCCCACCTTGTTGAGCTGGGGGATGGTGACGGCGGCATGGGACGTGCCTCCTCCTCGGGCCGTTAGGATGCCTTCGACCTTGAGGATGATACCCACGTCATCGGGCACGGTGTCGGGCCTGATGAGGATGAGGGGTTCCTTCACATTTTCACGCCGGTAGCGTTCTATCTCTTCCTCGGAATAGACGACGCGGCCTGAGAGGGCCCCTCCGCTTACCCCGATCCCTATCCCGAGCTGCGACCTCTCGAGCTCCGGGCTGTCCTTGAATGAAACGACCTTGCCAGCGCCCCGCTGGACCATGTCCCGTGTCTGGAGGATGAAAAGGCCCCTCGGGCTTGCCGTCTCGAAGGTGAACTCGATCTCCTGGTGATTGAATCGTTTCTCATAGACCAGGAACTCGGCAACGCGCACCAGTTCCCCGAATATCTCGGGAAAACGCTTCTCCAGGGATATGAGGGACTGTCTCTTCTCGGAGACCCGCTGTTTCTCCGATATGGGATAGGTCTCGACAAGGCCGGAAACGATATCGTCCCCCTGGACGCCGAATATGAAGTCACCGTAGAGGACCACGTTCTGCGAGGACCCCCGGGGGTCGCGGGTAAAGATGACGCCGGACCCGGAGTTCTCGTTGAGGTTCCCGAAGACCATCGTCTGCACGATGACGGCCGTGCCCCATTCATCGGACACGTGCATCTGGTGGCGGTAGATGCGCGCCTGCTGCGAGTACCAGGAGCCGAAAACGAGCATGATCGCCTCCTGGAGTTGCTTGTGCGGGTCGTTGCTGATGACGATGCCCCTGTCCTCCATCGCCTTCTTGTAGGAAAGTGCAAGCTGCCTCATCTGGTCGGGCTCGAACTGTATCTTCTTGGAGACGCTGTACTTCAGCTTGTAGCTGTTCATGATCTCGTCGAAGATGTTCCTCTCGAGGCCCTGGAACATGCCCCATGTCTGGAGGAACCGCCGGTAGGAGTCCCAGGCGGCCCAGCGGTATTCCCTGAACCTGCTGAGACCCTCGGCTATCGTCTCGTTGAGCCCCACGTTCAGGAAGGAGTGCATCATGCCGGGCAGGGAGATCGTGGCGCCGCTCCGGACGGACAGGAGCAGCGGGTTGCGCGGGTTGCCGAACTTCTTCCCCGTTACGCGCTCCAGTGCCTGTATCTCGTTGTAGATGCGGGCGCTCAAGTCCTTGAAGATGTACTTGTACCCGGTGACCGCCTCGTATCCCCGGAAGACCTCCGTCGTGATGATGAAGCCGGGCGGCACGGGAAAACCCAGGGACGCCATCTCCTTCAGGAAATACCCCTTGTTCCCGATAAGGACCTGGTTGTCCATGTCCTTCTTCTTCTCGTAGATGGGAGAGATGGTCAGTTCCGGGATGTAGGCCATGACGAGATTGAGGATCTGCTTGTTGTCCTTGAACTTCTCCAGTTCCTGTCCCAGGGCCCGGGTGATCGAGTTGATGAAATTGTCGAAGACCTGGAGCCCGAAAGCCGAGGCTATGAGAGACCGGATGAAGTTCTCCGAATTGCGGTAGATGACCTCCTGCTTCGATTGTCCCGTCCCGTCGCCATCATCCTTCAAGGCCATGATCTGGCCGATGATGATGGGCAGGTTCATCGCGTGGGCGTTGATGTAGTAATCCCTGATGATGTCCTGTATCTGCTTCGAGATGAACTGGAATATGTCTATGTACTGGTCTATCGAGAACTGCCGTATCTGGAGGGCGGCCGTGATGTATCTCATCTTCGACACGAGGCCCTCCGTCGCTATACCGTCCGCGTCCAGGGCCTTCACGTAGAGCCAGAGATACTCATGGATCCTCATGAGCGTGCTCTTCGTTATGAATTTCAGGTTGAGGGACTGGATGAGCTTGTCGAAGAGCATCGTCGCGAGGCTCTCAAGACGAAAGGTAAGCCCCATGGCCTCGAACTTCTCTTCGCGGTATGTCCCGTACATGGACGGTATGCCGGCCGCGATATGCCTTTTGTGGTATATGTTCTCGAAATAGTCCGTCTTCACGGGAGAGAGGATCTTCGCCTTGAGACCCGCCAGCATGTCCAGTGTGACGTTGAGCGCCGTGTAGTGGTCTTTCCTCTTGAGCGCCCTTTTCAGCGACCGGATCCTGGGGATCTCGACGATGCAGGATATCTCGAGGTCCCTGAGCAGGTCGATGTGCTGATGGTTGTATTTCTTGTAAATGAGCTGGTAGTACCGGAGCATGAGCCGGGCTCGCTCGCGCTCTCTCTCGCTGATCTTGCGCAGCCCCTTGGTCTCTTTTGCTATCCTCGCCGTGTCCCATTCCAGGAAATTCCTTGGGTCCTCCTTCGCCCGGATGAGCAGGTTCTTGAAGGCGATGTGGAGATCGTCGAAGAACTCCCCTTCGCTACGGACCTGGTCGAATACCTCTTCGGGCAGATGGGGCTTGATGTAGGACTTGTCGCCCGTGGCCCAGTACCGGAAGATGTCTTCGGTGAAGGGAACGAGGAGGCTGTTGCTCTCCACGTGGGACTGCTTCCTCAGGAAGAATATGAGCTTGTCGTTGCGCGCCGACAGCTCGTCGACGTTCGTTGACGTCTCCCTGAGCTCGCCCTCCGCGCCTATCTCGGTGAAAAAGATGGGAAAGAGCCTGAGAAGCTGCTTCACCAGGTTATAGGAAGGGGTGATATCGGAGTTCAAGAACGCCGATATCTCCTTCTGGAAGAGGTCCGTGTCCTTGACGAAGACACCCTGCAGCTGGAGATTGACGACGAGGGCGGAAAGGAGCCTCTTCGTCCATCGCGGCCGGAAGCCGATTATCCTCAGCCAGGACCGGATATTCTCGATATGCGACGGGTTGGCCTTGATCTGCCATTCCGACGTGGAACCGGTGATGTCGGGGTACTGGAACCCGAACCCGATGAGTTCCTCGATGAAGGCATCCACGAGGGGATGGTTGTTCTGGTCGAAGACGCCCCTGGCGAGGGTCGTGATGCAGTCTATGATCTTCGACTGGAACTGGCTGCGCCCGATGGTCCGCTTCATGGAGGAGAAGACCTTCTTCACGAACTCGTGCAGATCCTGGTCCTGCGTCTGCTGAAAGACCTTCCCCAGGCATCGGTTTATCTCTATAAGGCCTGACGCGTGGATGTCGATGAGGCCCGGGACGTTGAGGACGTGAAAGAGAAAGTCGAGTTTTACGAGAAAGCTCCTGCCAAGAAACACCTCCGACCGCTCCAGGTCATCGGCTACGAGGAGATACCCGTTCACCACCTGAAAGTAATCGGGCATATGGAGATAGTCCCACACACCATCCGTTCCGGCGACCGTCGCGCCATGGAGTTCATCGACCCGCGCCAGAAGCTCATTCATGTGCGCGTGGCCAAGAGGAGAGACGAGCCTCTCAAACTCCGCAAGGGCCATTTCATCATCGCCGTCGGAGGCGTACCAGTCTGTAGGGTCCGGTTGTGTCGTCCAGAAATCGTAGGTCTCCCGGAACATTATATAAAGGAGGTCCCTGAGAACAATGAAGTCGACGGAGCACTGGTGTTCCCGGAGAAGTTCCAGAGTCGCCTTCAGATACGTCGAGGACTTCCTCAGAAAGGGATGCTCCCCCTTGCGGGCGTACTCGAGGAGCGAGGAAAAAATGGAGGAGATCAGGCTCAGGTTCCTTTCCAGGTTCACGCCGCTCTTTCCGATGACCGTGTTGACGAACTCGAACAGGTATCTGACCGCGCTGTCCTGGACGCGTTCGTCCCGGGCCGAGGAGATCGTGTCCGTGTATATATCGGAGAGAAGCGTCAGCGCCGCAAGCCCGTCGTCATGACGGTTGAAATCGTAGAAGTCCCCGATGGAAAGCCCCTTGAGCTGCGCCAGGACATACTCCCAGTTGACGAAGGGGTGGTTCAGCTCGACAAGCAGGTCTTCGAGGCGCCTCAGGATACCGTAATGCCCTTCCATGACCTCCATCAGGACCCGGTACTTCTCGGGTATCTCGACGGTGGCCCTCGTCCGCTCGAGATTGATCTCCAATGCCGTGGATTTAAATGTAGTGTCTGTGTTTTCCATGAGAGATAGATTAATGGAAAAAAGAAAAAGAGTAAAGAGGGAGAGACTACCTCTTGCTCACCACCTCGATAACCGTCACTTCCGGTGGGGTGAGGAAGCGTATCGGGGGGCCCCAGGTCCCGGTCCCCCTGCTTACATACAGGAAGGAACCATTCTTCAGCGGGTAGAGGCCGGCGATCATGGGGAAAGAGATGCGCGTGATGTACCTGAAAGGATATACCTGTCCGCCGTGGGTGTGGCCGGACAGCTGGATATCGAAAAGCCCCCGGGATGAGGCTGTCACGAGGGGACGGTGTTTCAGGAACACGGTGAAGAGATGGCGCGGCAATGCCTCGAGCAGGGACCTGTCCCCCGGCGAGTGGCGATCCGTCGACCTGTGCCCGGCATCGTCGACGCCTGCCATGTTCATGACCCCGTCGATGGTGATGCCTTCGTTGCGGAGCATTCTGAAGCCCGCCTTCCTGGTGAAATCCTCCGAAACCCCCACCCCCGCGTAGAACTCGTGATTTCCCATTATCGCGTACTTTCCGTACCGGGGCTTGATGTCCCTGAGCATATCAGAAAGGCCGTTGATATTGTTGATCTGTCCGTCCACAAGATCGCCTGTCGACACGACCACGTCGGGACGGGCTGTCTTGATAGCCGCAACTATTCTGTTCAGAACCCTCTCCCTGTTCACGAGTCCGAGATGGACATCCGAAACCTGGACTATCGTCACCTTCTCTATCCCGGCGGGGAGTTTCGACGTTTCGATGCGTATCCTCTCCGTGCGGATCGAAAGAGCCTCGTGGTAACCGTATACCACCGTGAAGACCGACACGGCGACGGGTATGAGAAAGAGCACCAGATTCGAGCGCATCGTCGCCGGCAGCCCCACCTTGAACAGCGACGACGCGATGATAACGCACAACCTGCCGATATCGATGACCAGCGATGTGGCAAAGAAGATGAAAATGGCGCTCATCCAGATGTAACCGGCATAGGCGAAGACGCGGGCGATGGATTCCTGCCCTCCCTGTTCGAGGGCGCGCACAAAGAGGGGCATGAAGACGCAGAACACGAGAAAGAGGGCGAGGATACAACCCGTGAGCGGGCGGAACCGAAAGGCGTACCACGCTTTTATGAATACGTACGCGTGAAGGGCCGTATAGAGCGTGAAAAACGTTACAAAGAACAGGCTCATTTCATATCCTTACAATCTCTACCTTCATCCAGACAGGTCATGGTTCATAAGATAAGCACGACGGGCCATCCCGGTAAAGGGGCGGGGCTAAATGGTTCCCTCGACCTCAAGGATAAAGGCCTTTATGCCCCCTTTCGGATGGGACCCCTTCAGGTCCCGAAGGAGCCCCGAAACCGCGGGAAGTTCCTCGTCGTTCACAACAACAGCGATAACATTGTTCTTGCCGGGCCAGATGTTCGTGGCGAGTTTGGGCCCCGTCCCCGGCCCTTCACCCAGAGCTTCCTTCCACTTGGTGTATCCTGAAACGCCTGCCTTCTTTAACATCGCGACAAGTTCCTCGTCGACGACGTCGTTGTAAACGATGATGAGCATCTTCATTATCGACCGTCCTTCCGGGGAAAGTACCTTTCCTTCATCTCATCGAAGAGATCATAGGCGACGGGAACGACGACGAGCGTGAGGAGCAGCGAGGTGATAAGGCCTCCAATGGTGGCGAGAGCCATGGGCGACCGCGTTTCGGCGCCCTCACCGATCCCGAGGGCGATGGGCATCATGCCCATTATCATGGCGAAGGTGGTCATTAGTATGGGACGGAGCCTGACGGGCCCTGCCTCGAGCAGCGCGTCCCGCCGCACGGCACCGCGCTCCCTGAGGATATTCGTGTAGTCCACGAGAAGGATGGCGTTCTTCTTCACGAGACCCATGAGAAGGATCAGCCCGATGATGCTGAAGATATTCAGGGTCTTACCCGTCACGAAGAGCGCCCCGAATGCGCCGATAAGGGAGAAGGGCATCGACAGAAGGACCGTGAAGGGATGCACGAAGCTTTCGAACTGCGCGGCGAGGACCATGTACGCCATGATCACACCCAGGATCGCGGCGAACAGGAGATATCCGAAGGATTCCTTCATCGTGTCGGCCTGCCCTTTATAGCTGCCTGAATACCCCGAGGTGAGGACCTTCGAGGATATATCGTCGAGTTCCGATCTGGCCTGTCCCAGGGGCTTCTTCTCGAGATTCGCGAAAAGGGTCACCGCCCGCTGCCTGTCGACGCGGTTGA
Source organism: Deltaproteobacteria bacterium UBA1386 (assembly GCA_002305765.1). Lineage (GTDB taxonomy): Bacteria > Desulfobacterota > Syntrophorhabdia > Syntrophorhabdales > Syntrophorhabdaceae > Delta-02. The sequence goes on along the minus strand of DBQU01000077.1, from coordinate 5,694 downwards.
TGACGCTGGGGCCACCGCCCTCCTTCAGGCTCACGATGTTGGAAAGCATGACCAGTTTGCCCTCCTTCGACCTGACGTAGATCTCGCCAATGTCCTCAGGGTCGCTCCTGTTCTCGGGGTTGAGCCTCACCCGGACGTCATAGCGCCTGCCCCTGGCCTCGTCCTTGAACTTGGTGATGTCCACTTCGCCGCTCAGAAGGAAATTGGCGGTCTCCGCAACCGTGGCGACATCGATCCCCAGATCGGCAGCCTTGTCGCGATCGATGAAAACGCGGACCTCCGGTTTCCCTTTTTCAAGGGACGTGTCAAGGTCCACTATCCCCGGCAACTTGCCGAAGCGGTCCCGGATCTCCCTTGTGTATGCCTCCAACTTGTCCAATTCGAGCCCGCGGATGCTGTACATGATGGCCACCTGCCTCTGCCCGCCCCCTATCATGGATATGTTCTCCACGGAGGCCTTGAGCCCCGGAATCTTTCTCAGGGCCCTGCGCATCTCGGCCTTGATCTCCTCCTGGGTCTTGCCTCGCTCCGATTTCGGGACCAGATTGACGGACAGGTTCGCCTTGTTCGTTTCCTTCGTTCGTCCCCCGCCCTGCGTGTAAAGGACGCTTCGGACCTCGGGGAACTTCTTGACGATCTCTTCAGCCCTCATGTTCATGTGGTCCACTTCATCCACCGAATAATCGATGGGCGTCTGGAGCCGGATGACAAAACGGCTCTGGTCCTCCGACGGCACGAACTCCTTTCCTATGAAGAACATGAGGCAAAGACCGACCACAAACGTCCCCCCGGCAAAGACAAGCACCTTCGCTCGATGGTAAAGGGCCCATGTCAGAACCCCGCGGTACCTGCCTTCCATACTTTCATAGCCCCCTTCGAGGATCTCCGAGAATCTTTGCAGACGATGGGACACCCGGCAGCGCTCTTTGACCTTAAGGATGCATCCGGGCAGACGGAAGGACCGCCGGACACTGTCCCTGCCCTTCAGGTAGAGGGAGGACAGCATGGGCGTCAGCGTGAAGGAAACGAACCAGGAGACCATCACGGCAAAGACCACCGTCATACCGAACTGGAAGAAGAAACGTCCTATGATACCCTTCATGAAGGCCACGGGTATGAAGATGACGATGATGGCCAGCGTCGTCGCCGAAACGGCAAGGCCGATCTCGGAAGTGGCGAAAAAGGCGGCTTCCCTGGGCGTCATTCCGTCTTCGATATGGCGCTGGATGTTCTCGATGACGATGATGGCGTCGTCTATGAGAATGCCGATGGAAAGGGACAGGGCCAGCATGGACATGTTGTTGAAGGTGAAGCCGAAGGCGTTCATGATCGCGAAAGTGGAGATGACGGAGGCCGGGATGGCCAGCGCGCTTATTATCGTTGTTCTGAAGTTTCTCAGGAAGAGAAGAACGGCCAGAATAGCGAAGAACCCCCCGTATATGAGGTGATGACGAACATCGTTTATGGACCTCTTTATGAAGCTCGACTGATCGAAGGCGATGTCCAGGCTCATCCCGTTGGGCAGCAGTCGTGATATGTCTTCCAGTTCCTTCTTTATCCTCTCTATGACCTCGACGGTGTTCGTCCCGGACTGCTTCTGGATGCCGACGGCGATGGTGGGAGCTCCATTATACCGGGAAATGGTCCGCTTCTCCTCCATGCCGTCCTCCGCGCGGCCGATGTCTCTGAGGCGCACGGGCGTTCCCTTGTAATAGCCCACCACCATCTCGTTGAAGTCCTGGATCGTCGGGAACTCGCCCTTGACCTTGATGGTGTATTCCTTGGTCGCGCTCTCTATCCTTCCTCCCGGCAGTTCCACATTCTCCCTCTGGAGGCACTTCATAACGTCATGGGCCGTCACCCCATAGGCCCTCAACCTGTCGTTGTCGAGCCATATGCGGGCCTGGCGGAGCCTCATTCCATACAGGCGGATCGCACCGACCCCGTTTATCCGCTGAAGCTGTTCCTTGAGGACCTCGTCCGCGTACGTGGAAAGATCACGCATCGATCTCTGCCCGTGCAGGGCAAGCCACAGGACGGGTGTCGCGTCGGGGTCGACCTTCTCCACAATGGGCTCGTCGATATCGTGGGGCAGCTTGGACCGTATCACGGATATCTTTTCCCTGACATCCTGCACGGCCAGGTCGATGTCTTTCTCGAGAACGAACTCGACGGTGATGTTCGATGCCCCTTCCGTACTCGATGAGGTGATCGTCTTGATACCGCTGATGGTGTTGACGGACTCCTCGATCTTGTCCGTCACGTCGATGTCTATGATCTCGGGACTCGCCCCCTTGAGCTCCGTCCTGATGTTGATCATGGGCAGATCGACCTTGGGAAAGAGGTCGACACCGATGCTCGGATAGCTGACGATGCCGAGAACGACAAGGGCCATGACGAGCATGGTGGCGAACACGGGTCTCTTAATGGATGTATCTGAAAGCCACATAGGTCAGCCGGGGAACACCCCGGCACGAAGCATACCAGGCATCATCATTTCCTTTCCCCGTTATCTCTTGTCCCCGGCCTGTCGTTTTCCCGCCCCGGCGACTTCTCCGCGGAAACCTTCGCCCCCTCCGAAAGGTTCTGCTGCCCGGCAACGACAACCATCTCCCCTGCCTTCAGACCAGAGGAGATCTCCATGAATTCGCCGTATTTGTTACCGAGCGTCACGGGTCGCTCCCGGGCGGTGGCGCCCTCAACGACGTAGAGGCGTATCTTGTCGCCCTCGTACAACAAAGAGGTGACGGGGACCAGGACCATGTCCTGCTCCTGCCCGGTGTAGAGGCGCACCTTCGCGAAAAGGCCGGGTTTGAGCTCATCCTGCCCGTTCGGGATAAGGGCTTCCACCGTAAGGCTCCGTGTCTTCTCCTCGACGGCCGGAAAGACTATGGAAACCTTCCCGACGAACTCCCGTCCGGCAAAGGCGTCGACCCTGACATGGACCTCCTGGCCCACCTTCATCTTTCCAATATCACGCTCGGGAACGGAAAAACGGAGCTTCAGCGGATCGGGCTGAATGAGAATAAGCATCTGGGTACCGTTCTTGACAAAATCGCCCACGGATACCTTCTTCTCCTTCACCCGGCAGGCCGTCGGCGCGAGGAGTTTCGTCTTCGCCAGTTTCTGATTGGCTATGACAAGGGCCGCCCTGGCCCGATCGACCTCTGACTCGGCAAGCGTCAACCGCGTGAACACATCATCGTACTGTTGTCTCGTAACGAGTTGTTCCTTGTAGAGAGCGTCCTTTCTCGAGAATTCCATCTTCGTGTTCGCCAGCGACGCCTCTGTTTGCTTGAGGGCCGCCTTTGCCCGTATCACTTCGTGTACATGCTCCGTGTCATCCAGCGTCGCAAGAAGCATTCCCTTTTTGACGATGGTGCCCTCGTCCACCTTCACGCTCCGGACTATCCCGTCTATTTCGGCGCCCATGACGATCTCTTCGTTGGGGTTCAAGGTTCCCGTCGACTCTATGTAGGGGCGCAGCTTGCGGCTTTCCGCGGCCTGCATGATAACGTTCACGGTCCTTTCCTCGACGCTCTTCTTCCTGCAGCCAAAGGACGGAAGGATAAGCGCGGGCATCAGCAGGAACAGGCCTGTTATTCCTATGGTCCTTCTTCTCATTTCGCCATGCTCTCCTTCACGACCCCGGGGGCACCGGTGGCCTTCTTATTCACCGACGCGAGCAGCGTACCCGTGGAGCGTTTCAGACGGACAACGGCCTGCTGGTACTGGTACAGGGCGTCGATGAGCTGGCGCTCCGCCGTCACGAGGAGCGTGTTCGCGTCCATGACATCCACGCTCTGGGCAAGGCCGAACTCAAACTGCTTCGAAACGGCCTTGTAGTTATCATCGGCAAACACCCATTGGTCCTCGAGCGATCTCAGGATACCCTTCTGGGTGACGAAATCGAGATAAGAGCTCTCAACCTCGACGGTGACTGTCTTTTTCAGGTCTTCGTAGGCGTAGTCGGTCTGCCTCTTCTTCGATTCCGCCTCCCTCACCTCGGCGGCCCTTAAGCCCCCTTCAAAGAACGGAAACACTATTCTGACGCCCCCATAGAGATTATCCCGTACAAGACCGCTGGTCTCGGGGGTCTCCTTCCTCTGCGCGAACACCCCTTCAACGGCAAGGGTCGGCCAGTAGGAGCCCCTGGCAATGGCAACCTGGGAAGAGGCGATGTCCTTCTGGATGCCTGACGACTTCACCTCGGCCCGTTCCACGTGTGCCATCTGTCTTAAACATTCAAGCTCGAGCCCAAGGCAATTCCCGATAACGGGGTCGGTATTGCCCTCGCTTATGTCCTTGAGGCCCGCGGCCCCGCCATTATGCGTATCGACGATATCGAACTCGTCCTCGAGGCCGACGATCCTTTTCAGGACGGCCTTCGTGAATTTCAGGAGGTTCTGCGCCTTGACGAGATCGGAACGCGCCCCCGACAGTTCAGCCTCCGCTCTCAACACGGCCGTCTTCGTGACCTCCCCTATCCTCAACCTGATCGAAGCCGCGTCCCTGTGCTTCGTCAGGCGCTCCACGTTCTGCTTCTGTATCTCCACGAGCCGGGACGCCTTGAGCACATCATAGTAGGCGTTCGTCACGGAGAGTATGTATTGCTCCTTCACGGCAAAGAGATCAAGGTCGGTCTTCCTTATGTTGTCCTTCGCCGCCTTGTAGGCCGTGATCTCCCTGCCCGACATGGACACGGATTGGTCGAGTCGCAGGCTCCAGGCGGAGGCCTCATCGGGCTGCGTCAGGCTCCCCGTGTCGGAGATCTTCTGGTCCTTGTAGCCCGTATAGTTGCCGAGGCCCGATACCTTCGGCAACAGGGCGGACATGGCCTTGTCCTTTCCCGTCCTGGCAATGGCCAGGTCCTCTTCGGATATCTTCACCCTCTCGGACCGCTCCAGGGCGATCGCGTAGAGGTCGTCCAGTGTGTAGGGCGCACAGTGCCCCGTCGGCACAAACCACAGGAAGGTGAACATCGTGACTATCGCGACAGGTATCCTCACCGGGGAACGTCCGCTCCTTTTTGAGGGCCCCGGCGTTTGACAAGGCCGTTGAGAAGAATGTCCGTGCACGCGTCGGCGGTAAATAGGTTATCGGGGTCGATCACGATGGAAACGACATACCCCCTGAGAACGCTGAGGACGATCTTTGTCGCTTCGCTCTCCTCGATATCGGCAAATATCCCCTCATCGATGCCCCGTCTGATGATACCGTTCAAGAACCTTCGGAGCTCCACGAAAAACTTCTGTTTCCATTCCACACCGAAGGCGAATCCTTTGTCCTTGTTGAAGGTGTAAATGAACTCGCGATGGACCCTGGCCATTTCCATGTATGTTCCGATGTAGGTGCGTATCTGTTCGGCGGGATCGGAGATCTCCCGGGTCCTTTCCGCGATGGCATCCCGGAACTCATTGAAAAGACCTTTGAAAACTGTGGAGCAGAGTTCCTCCTTGCTCCGGTAATAAAGGTAAAGCGCCCCCACGCTGATGCCGGCCTCCCCCGCTATCATCCTCATGCTGGCTCCATCATAGCCCGACCGCGAGAAGACCCGGAGCGCCGCATCATTAATGATACCGCGAGTCTCTTCAGATGAACGCCTGTTCATGTGAACCCGCGTTCAGTCTACAGAACCCGGGAAAAAGAGTCAAGGCTAAAGGCGACTGCGAAAGTAGTTGGGCATGGACATAC
>DBQU01000089.1 GCA_002305765.1 Deltaproteobacteria bacterium UBA1386 | reverse complement strand
GTGCCCCTCCTGCGGGGAGCCCTATCCCTCGGGACGGGGTGACATATGCCCCGCCTGCACGGGGGGGATATTGCCGTACGGGTCGGGGACAGGGCACCGCTAAATGAAGATCGCCGGGTAATAGACCGGAAAAAGGAAAGAAGTCAAAAAAATGGCGAACCGTTTCCGGTTCGCCATTTTTTTCTGCCACACTGAAGCTATTTCTTCTTCGGCGTCGATGTGGATGTGTTTACGTCGAAAGAGGATGTCGTGGATGTGGATTTTTGGACTTCGTTCGTATTGACGGGGGTGGGTGCAGACACTGCGGGCACTTTCACGTCCTCGATCTTCTTCCCCGCCGCCTGCTCGAGCTGCTGGAGTGCCGGGCCTTTCTTCTTCTCCTGCGCCGAGGTAATGCCGAAACTGCAGATAACGAGTGCAAAGATCGTCACAACTGCCAGGGCGGTTCTCAATGCTGCGTTCTTCATGGTCTTTCTCCTTTATCCTTATAGTGTTACGTTCTATTTTGCCTGTCCGTAGGTTCCCTTGTGGTTGATCTGCGGCACGGTGTACCGCGGGGAATTCCTCATGCGCTCCTGCGTTCTCTCCCGCTGCGCCGTGTAGCTGCCGGCATTGTTGCCAGTGTTGCCGCTTGTCTTTCGGGAGCTCGTAGCTACGTAGTCCTGATAGGAGGGGTCGGCAGCTGTCCCCGCATATTTGAAGTACTCCTGCGGCGTCGTCTTGACGGTATCCGCACCATAGCACAGACCGGTAGAAGCCAGAAGGGTCAGAATAGCTGCTGCGCTCAGGATCTTTTTCATTTTCGGTCTCCTTATCATTTTTCAAGGTGAGACAAGGGGAAGGAAAAAAAGTTCCAGAAAAAACTGTTGCGGGTTCCGGGTTGCGAGTCAAGAACCTTAAAGGCCGTTCCCGACAGACCGTTGGCAAAGTCCCTTTCTGCGTCATTCCGGCAAAGGCCGGCAGACGGACCGGACGGGAAGCGATTCTATCAACAACCTGTCAGGTCTCTGACGTGAAACCCGCAACGACCTTTGCTCAATGAAACTTGAAGTTGCTTTCAAGGCTTTTAACCCGCAACTCGGAACGCGCAACCCGCAACACTTTCATAACGTGTTTTCCCGTCCGGTTTTTGTTTCGAAGGTCTTGTATTCGTCGTCTATCCTGTCCTGGAGGTAGAGGTAGCCGTAACCAGGTTTCTTCTTCATGTCCTCGTAATCCTGCCGCGCCCGTGCCGCGCAGTCGGGACAGCAGGCGGCAGGGAGCGCGACGCAGAAGACGGAATAGCTGCGGCCGCTGTGGTGGGCGCATGATGACGAGATACGGCGGTAGCCGCAGCAGTCGGGGCACATCCTGAGGTCGAGACGCTGCTCCTCCTGGAGGTACTCCGTATCGTAAAAGGTGCTGCGGGAACTGCCGTAGAAATCACGGCCTTCTTTTCGGTTCGCCTCCACAACCCTTTCCCTGTCCCGGAAAGTGGCAAGCTGGTGCGTGACGAGGGCCCTGATGTAGTCCATGTTCTTCGCCGATTCCTTGAAGCGGGACGGGTTGTAATCGGGCTCGCGCAGGTTGGAGAAGTCGATCCCCGCCATGGCCATTATTATGGCCATATTGATGTAAGGCAGGGCTGTCTCGACGGAGTACCCCCCTTCCAGCACCGCTATGTCGGGCCTCAGCTTCTGGTTGAGGATGGCATACCCCTTTGCCGTGAAGCTCATGTTCGCCAGGGGATCGCTGTAGTGATTGTCCTGTCCGGCCGAGTTTATCACCAGCTCCGGCTTGAACTCGTCGAGTATGGGCAGGACAAGGTTGTCCATGATATAATGGATGCCCTCGTCCGTCGTCCTCGGCGCCATAGGTATGTTGATGGTGGTGCCGTACGCCAGCGGCCCTCCGAGCTCGTTCGTGAAACCCGACCCCGGAAAAAGAGTACGCCCGTCCTGATGGAAGGATACGAAGAGGACGTCGGGATCGTGCCAGAAGATCTCCTGCGTCCCGTCCCCGTGGTGAACGTCGGTGTCGACGATGGCGATGCGCCTTACGCCGTATGTCCGTCGCAGGTACTCCACCATGACGGCCTCGTTGTTGATGTCGCAGAAACCCCGATTTCCGTGAACGACGGTCATGGCATGGTGGCCGGGCGGGCGGATGATGGCGAAGGCGTTCTTCACTTCCTTCTGCATGAAGGCATCGGCCATCACCATGGCGCATCCCGCCGATACCATGTGCGCCTCGGTCACGCGGCTCTCGACGTCGGGGACGCAGAAGTGGACGCGCGAGACGTCCTTTGCAGACGCGAGCCGGGGATGGTATTCCCTTATCTCGGGCAGGTCCATGATGCCTTCCTCGAAGATCTGGTCGCGCGTGTAGAGAAGCCTTTCCTCCCTCTCGGGATGGGTGGGGCTTATGGCCCAGTCAAAGGCGGGAAAAAATATGACCCCCGTGGGTCTGTCCGTCGTTTTCATCTATGCCACCCCCTTGTATTCATGAATGAATCCGGGGGCGATCTGTATCCCCACGTCAAAGAGCTTGCCTTCTTGCTCCCAGCCGCGGATCATATTGAACTGCTCCTCCAGATACACATGCGCCTCGTCCGCATAATCGGCAAGCCCCCGTTCGCGGCTCGCCTCCCTGAGACAATTCAGCGCCAGTTCCCTTGCGTCTTCGAGCTGAAAGCTGCGTTTCTCGACGGTACCCCTCAACCCTCCCGGCGAACCCGTGTAGGTCCGCCGTGCCGTGTCGACGTGGACCTCCACCGCGAGTGTCGGCCGCGCCACGGCCGCGCCGAGGGCGTTGGCGACGGGCGAGTACCGGTGCAGGAAGTGCTCGACGTTCATCTTCGCCGCCAGCCGGGGGATGATCGCCGGGGACGCCGCGCCTATCCCGATCACACGGTGGAGCTCGAACTTCCTCCTGTGAACCACCTCCCAGACCTTGTAGGCGGGCTCGTCCTCCCAGAGGCCGAACATCTCCTCGATGTTCCACTCCAGCCTGTCGACCACCTCATCGGCAACCTTTTGGCACAGCTCCTCGAGGGACGTGCCGAGACGCCCGGCGACGGCCTCGAGCTTCCCCCGGGAGGCACCGGTGTCTCCAAGGCCGAGGCCGTTCAAGAGGTTGAAGGCGTCCGTCACCGTCGGCTCCCCGCCCCCCAGGCATGCAGCGGGGCCCATCCGCATGGGGCCCACGCGCAGCTCTCCCGATTCCTCGTACACGCGGCTGTCGCCGCCGAGCGGTATGGACCTTACAGCGAAGGAATTGATGTGCGTGAGGTGGCCGCCGACGAGTGCGCCCTTCGAGGCATACAGAGGCGACCCTTCAATGAGGAGACTGATGTCGGAGGTGGTCCCGCCGATGTCCACGGACACGGCATTGAGGGATTCGCGGCTCAAGGCCATGGTGCCCATGGTGCTCGCCGCCGGCCCCGAGAACACCGTCTCGCAGGGCCGCCTCCGGCTGGCCTCGAGGGTGGTGGTGCCGCCGTCCGCCTTCAGGATATGCACCTCGCTTCGGGGGGCGCGCGCCCGTATTGCGGCCTCGATGCCGTCGGCGAAGCGGTTCCATTCCCTCATGGTCATCGCCGTGTAGTAGCAGGTCACGGCGCGCCGGGGAAAGTTTAGCCTTCCCGCGATCTCATTGCTCGTGCACACATCCATGTGCGGGTACAGGGACCGGGCGCGGTCCTCGACCATCCTTTCATGGGCGTCGTTGCGGTTGGAAAACTTCCCCGCGACGGCCACCCTGTCGATGCCTGAATCATGGACCTTCCTCAGGGCCTCCTCCACCTCTTTCGCGTCGGGAGCCTCGATCTGCCTGCCGCGGAAGTCTATGCCCCCTTTGAGGAAATAGGTGTCGGGGCTTATCCTGTAGGCTGAAAAGGGCAGCCCGCTGCCGGGAAGGAGGAGGAGCGCCGTGCGCTCCCCCCGTCCCGTGGCGAGGAGATTGGTGACGAGGGTGGTGGAGAGGACTATCCTTTGCACGTCCTTCGCATCCCCGCGCGCGAGGAGCTCGTCCAGCACCGACAGAAGGGTGCCCTCGAGATCGTTCTCGTCCGTAGGGTGCTTGACGCTCAAAAGGACCGACCCTTCCGAAAAAAGGATCCCGTCCGTGTATGTGCCGCCCACATCGATACCGATCAGCATGTTGTTCACCTCTTATCTTTCCCCGGCCGTCCGGGGTCATTCAAATTCTTCGAACTCCTCCGCGGAGTAGAAAAGGTGGGTCTCCTTTATCTTTTCCCCGTTGAGGCTGCCGTCGAGAATTGACATCTCGGCCCTGGACCTGAACACGTGTGCCCGGGCTTCCAGTTCGGCGAGGCGGCCGTCGAGGCCCCTCTCACGAATGATGTCCTTGACGGCGCGGAAGATCTCCTCGCTCCCGTGGAGAAAAACTCCCTCGTCGAGGATCTTGACGGCGACCATGCGCTTGAAGTCGTCGAAGGCCGCCTGCTCCCTGACACGCATGAGCCTCTTTATCTTGTAGTCCACTTCCTCGTTCACGGCGGGGTCGATGAGCATCCTGTACTTTCTGCGGTATATCAGCTCATCGAGCCTGCCTATGGGGCCGTCCGCCACGTCGTCATCGGTAACGACCACAAGGTCGATGTCGGACCCCTTGACGAGCTTACCCGTGCTGCGCTCCGGACGGGGCACATCGTGGGCCATGTTGTACACGATGTCCCCGGCGATGATGAAACACATCCGGCCAGCCATCTCCGCGGCGTCTTCGTATTCCTCCATCACATCGAGGACCATCTGGAGGGCACGGTCGAACTTGAGCCTGCTTATCTCCCGGATCCGGTCGCCCACCGCGAGGCACCTGTCGTCGAGGGCGGAACTGTCATCCGGCAGGCCGATGACGCAGTAGGTGAGGAACTCCCGGAGGATCGACGGGGAAAGGCGGGCAAAACCGTCGACATGGCGATCGAGCCTCATGTATCGCGTGCCCACGGAGCGGACCTCCAGTCTGCCGGAGGTCCTGCAAGCCCTCCACAGGAGCAGGCTGTCCGTCCGTATCTCCTTCTGGATCTCAAAACCCGTCAGGGGGCCTCTCGCGCCGATGAGACCCACAATTGCTTCTTCAATACCGCTCATTTCCTTGATCTTCCGCGCCACGCGCGGGAAGCTCCCGCTTCTCTAGCCGAGATGGGCCCTGATCACATCCGCGATCTCGGTACAGTGCTTCTCCGTGACCGCGTCTGACGGCCCTTCGACCATCACCCTGCACATGTTCTGGGTACCGGAATACCGCACCAGGACACGCCCCTCGTCGCCGAGTTCCTTTTCGACCCCATCTATCACCGCCATCACCTGAGGTATGGTGGCGATATCGGGCTTGGTCCTGACATCGACATTGATGAGCTTCTGGGGATAGATGTCCATCCATTTCGCCAGCTCCGACAGGGGCTTGCCCGTTCTGACCATGGCGGCGACGAGCTGGAGGGCGGTGATGATGCCGTCGCCCGCGGTGTGATGGTCCAGAAAGATCATGTGCCCCGAATCCTCGCCACCCACCACGCCGCCGAGGCGCATCATCTCCTCGAGGACGTAGCGGTCGCCGACCTTTGACGCGTGGTACCTGAAGCCGTATTTCCTGCAGGCGACCCTTAGCCCAAGGTTACTCATCACGGTGCTCACGAGAAGGTCGTTCTTCAGTTTACCCTGCTCCTTGAGCATCCTCGCGCAGATGAGAAGGATCTGGTCGCCCGTCATCTCCCGCCCTTTCTCATCGACGGCGATGAGGCGGTCGCCGTCCCCGTCGAAGGCGAGCCCGACAGCCGCGCCGCTTTCCACGACCCTCTTTCTGAGGTCCTCCGTATGCTGCGAACCGCACCTGTCGTTGATGTTGATGCCGTTCGGCGTATTGTGGATGACCTCGATGTCGGCGCCCAGTTCCCAGAATGTATCGGGGGCAACCTTGTACGTGGCGCCGTTGGCGGTATCGAGGACGATCTTCATCCCCTCGATGGAGAGGTCCCGGGGAAAGCTGTTCTTCACGAAAACGATGTATCTGCCGTGCGCGTCCTCGAGGCGGAAGGCCTGCCCCATTTCCCGGACGGGGGGCACGAGGCCGTGAAGCGTATTGCTCATCATCAGCTCCTCGATGGCCTCCTCCTGTTCGTCGGAGAGCTTGAAGCCGCTGCCGTTGAATATCTTTATTCCGTTGTCCTGATAGGGGTTGTGGGAGGCGGAGATCACGATCCCCGCGTCGGCGCGCATGCTCTGCGCTATGAAGGCTATCCCCGGCGTCGGCAGGACACCGACGAGATAGGGGTTGCCCCCCATGGAGGTTATCCCCGACTCCAGCGCTCCCTCGAGCATGTACCCGGAGATGCGCGTGTCCTTCCCGATCACTATCCGGGGACGATCGTGCGTCTTCTTCAGGAGATAGACCACCGCCTGCCCGATGGCAAAGGCTATCTCCGCGTTCATCGGATACCGGTTCGCTTCCCCCCGGACGCCGTCGGTACCAAAAAGTTTACCCATGATCATCCCTCACTCGTCTCACGCCTTCTCCATGTCATCTGCCGAACATCTTCAGGGACGGCAGGAGTTCCTGCACCCTTCCGCAGAGGATATCGACGACCTCCTGCAGCCATGCCGTGCCCTTCGCCGAGGTCCCGGCGTCAAGTCCCCGTATGGCCTCTATGTAGTCCCCGCCGCCTCCAAGGCTGCCCGCAAGGGAGAGAAAAACCTCGCGGGACCGCGCCGCGAGGTCATCCCCCGGCACGGATGTGAAGACCGCCTTTATTTCCGCGAACCTTTCGTAGAACTCGTTCCTGCCGTCGCCATCCTTTGGTGACCGTGCTCCGTGCTCCGGCCTTCGGGCCTTTTCCGAGAGCGCCCGAAGCCTCCCGAGCCGCTCCTGTTTCGCCAGGGCCAGCGTGTCCATGAGCCCCGAGAAGATGAGACTCCCGAACTCGTGCCCTTCGAGGAAGGGGCGGCGCACGTGGAGGTACCACTGTTCCAGCGCCATCAGGTTGGCGATATATATAATGTTGTTCCCCACGATGCGGTGGAGGTTCGGATAGGTCCCCGGCCTGACATCGATCGTCCTCGCCGCATGCGTCTTTCCCACGATGAGCTTGTTGTCTTCCGGGAAATCGCTCCTCAGCACCGAATTGGCGGCCACCACGTTCCCGTACCCCATCCTGAGGGGACCGAGAAGACCCCCCTGACCGCCTAAGAAGATGGGGGGCTGGTTGAGCATGACCCCGCGGGGGACGTCCCCGATGAGGGATGCCGTCGTCTTGTCGCCGTCGGGTGTGAAATTGAAGTGGATGTAAGAGCTTCCCACCTCGCTGTGGTTCTTACGGCTCGTCCCTCCCGCCATCAGGCAGTCGCAGAAGTTGATGAGGCTCCCCAGGGTCACGAAGGGAAAGAGTATGGTCTGCTTGAGACCCACGCAGTGCGCCCCGCCTGCCTCCTCCTCGAGGATGCAGCCTTCGCGCACGTGGGCGCCGAGGCCCATGTTCGCCTTGTCCAGAAAGACGGACCCGGCAAAGTAGCCCCCTTTCAGCTCCACCTTCGGCCCCAGCCGGCAATTGTCCATGGTGACGGGACCCTCGTATCCGATCCTGGCGCCGCTGGAAATGACCGTCTTGTCGCCGTAGATCCGGCACCCCGGGTAGATCCTGACGTCCGTCCCCGATATGTGGTCGATGTTCACCTCGTCACCCACATCCAGGGTCAGCGGGTTCGGGATGTCGATACCCTTCCTGATCATCTGCACAACCTTATCGTGGCATCGAGGTTGAACATCCATATCCAATCTCCTCCGTAAAGACTGACGGGCCTGTCAAGATCGTCGAACCATCTGGACCATTGATCGTATCGGAATGATACCAGTTTTCCCCCTGTCTTTGCAACATCCCGTAGAGTTATGGATCGCCAGTCACGGCTGGATGTGGTACAATGACAGGGCTTTCGGATGATGGAGGAATGAGGGCCACGACCACAGGGTATCTTGCACGCACCGCCCGCTATCTTCGCCCCTACGCGGGCATCGCGGCCGCGGACATCCTCTGCGCCTTTGCCTCCCTCGGCTTCTACTTCATCTTTCCCCAGGTGACGCAGTACATCATCGACGATATCATCGGCGGGAAGAAGATGCACCTGCTCCTCCCTGTCATAGCCGGCCTCGCGGGGGCCTTTCTCCTGTGCGGCATCTTCAGGGCCATAGGCATCATGCTCAACACCCGGTTCGAACAGAGCGTCATCTTCGACATGCGCAACGACGTCTACGCGCGGCTCATGAGGCTGCCCGTGGGCTACTTCGACGGCCGGGCCTCGGGCGACCTCATGACGAGGGTGACCGACGACATCACGGGCGTCCACCGCGTGCTCATCGACGGCACGGAGCAGGGCGCCACGGCCATTGTGACCCTCATCGCCGTCGCCGCCATCCTCTTTGCCAAGAACGCCGTGCTCACCATGTACGCCCTTATCCCACTCGCCATACTCGTCGCGGGAGCCCTCTGGTACACCCTGTCGGCCCATCGGCGCTACCGCTGGCAGAGGAAGGCCATCGGCGCGATGAACGCCCTTCTCATGGACAACCTGCAGGGCATCCGCCAGATCAAGGCCTTCGGGCGCGAACGGTACGAGGACGACCGCTTCGCGCGGCGTGCCGACGAGCTGCGCCGCAGCACCTTCGGCGTCATGAGGGTCTGGGCCGTTTACTCCCCAGCGATGGCCTTCGCCGGGTCGCTGGGGATGGTCCTCGTCCTGTGGATGGGCGGTCCCATGGTGACGGCGGGGTCGATGACCCTCGGCGAGCTCGTGGGTTTTCTCTTCTACCTCTCCCTCTTCTACGAACCCATCGGGAGGCTGCACGGCCTCAACCAGCTTGTCCAGTCCGGCAGGGCCGCGGGCGAGCGGGTCTTCGACATCCTCGACGCGACGGAGGAGGACTCCGAGCGCGCGGGGACCGGGACGTTCGACGGGCCCGTCCGCGGCGAGGTGCGCTTCGAGAACGTCTTCTTCAAGTATGACGGCAGGGGCGACGCCTTGAGGGGCATCTCCCTTTCCGCCCGGCCGGGGCAGATGATCGCCCTCGTCGGGGCCACCGGCTCCGGGAAGACCACCCTCGTGAACCTCATCCCCGCGTTCTACAGGCCTTCGGGCGGCCGCGTAACCATCGATTCGAGGGACATCGCCGATGTTTCCCTCGCCTCCCTCCGCTCTCTTGTCGGCATCGTCAGCCAGGAGGCCTTTCTCTTCAACGGCACGGTGCGCGAGAACATACTCTATGGAAAACCGGACGCTTCCGGGCGGGAGTTGGAGGAGGCGGCCCGGGCGGCGAATTGCCATGACTTCATCACCCGCCTGCCCGAAGGCTATGACACCCGCGTCGGTGAGCGCGGCGTCAGACTCAGTGTCGGAGAGAAACAGAGGGTCAGCATAGCGCGCGCCCTCCTCAAGGACCCGCCCATCCTCATTCTCGACGAGGCCACGGCAAGCGTCGACACGGCCACGGAGAGGGTCATACAGGAGGCCCTGCAGCGGCTCATGGTGAACCGCACCAGTTTCGTCATAGCCCACCGCCTCTCCACCATCATCAATGCCGACCAGATACTCGTCCTGGCCCGCGGCGAGATAGTGGAACGGGGCACCCACGAGGAGCTTCTCGCCCGCGAGGGCGTTTACGCGCGGCTCTGCGCCATACAGAACATGGATCTCATCGAGGAGGGTGATGAACGCAACAAGGCCGCCAGGTGACATGAGCCCGAGGTATCACGTGCCCTCCCATATCCGCCACGTCAGGGTCGGGGACCGGGTGATCATACTCGACATCCGCTCGGAATCCTATTTCGCCCTCGACCCCGTCGCCTCGCTCATGTGGGACGAGCTCACCGCCGGGCACGACAGGGACGAGTACCTCCACAAGCTCGGGGAGGAGATCGCCGCCACACCGGAGGAGATAGAGGACGACCTTGCCGGGTTCACGGGGAAATGCCTTGCCCGGGGACTGTTGACGGGATCGCCCGGCGCGGCGGCCAGGGACGAGGCGCGGCGGCCCCGGCGCACGTATAAGCGTCTGCTCACCCTCCGGGCATGGTGGAGCCTCGCGAGAACGAAACTCGCCCTCTCGCGCAAGGGCTTTTGCACCACCTACGGCAGCGCCCTCACCATGGCGCTCGCCGGTCAGGCCGACGGGGACGATGCCGGGGACGAGGCGCTCGAGCGGCGCGCTCTTGCAGCCTTCGCGGCGGCTGAAAACTTCTTCTACCTCAGGAAGGCGCCCCTCGACTGTCTTCCGCGGTCGCTGGCGCTCTTCTCGTTCCTGAGGCGCTCAGGGCTGCCGGCGTGCCACTGCATCGGCGTGAGGCCCTTCCCTTTTTCCGCGCATGCCTGGACCGAGTGCCGCGGGCGCGTCGTCCATGACGACGAATTGAACAGGAACAGGTTCACCGTCATCGCGAGAATACCTCAATGAGAAGATTCGCCGGCGCGATCCATAACGATGCGGCCCATTTCGGCCCCGACGCCGAGACCTTCGAAGGCTGCCATATCCTGTGGCGCGGCTACATAGCCAACGGGGAGGAGATAGCCGCCGTGGCCGAACGTCGCGGCATGAACGTGCGCGGCGCCCCCGAGGGGCGGCTTTTCGCCGCCGCCTACCGGTGCTGGGGTCAGGAACTGTCCTCTCACGTTCTCGGAGAGTACTGCGTCGCAATCTTCGACGACGCAACCGGGACCGCGCTCCTCACCCACGACGCCTTCGGGCTCGTGCCCCTCTTCTGGGGCCTGACACCCGGGGGGCTCTTCTTCGCCACCCATCTCGAGGACCTCCTGGCGGTCACGGGCACAAGCAACCTCGATGAGGATTTCATCGCCGACCACATCGCTAACGCCTTCTTCTCGTCCCGGCGCACCCCCTACCGGGGGCTCGAGCGCCTTGAGCCCAACGCGTCCATCCTTTGGACCCCCCGGGAATTCAAGGAGGTGAAAGGGAAGGGGTTCGGCCTCCCGAAGGGCACGCGCAGCGAGGTACGCGGATGCCCGGAGGAGTTCCTCGCCCTCCTCGAGGAGGGAGTGAAGGCCGCTGCCCGGGCGACGGGACCCGTGTGGTGCGAACTGTCGGGCGGCCTCGATTCCTCCACGGTCCTGTCCATGGCGGCGCGGGCCGGCACGGCGGACCTCGGCGCCTTCTCCATCCTCTACAGGCAATACGCGGATGCCGACGAGGCCAGGTGGATCCGCCTCGTCCTCGAGCGCTTTGACGTGCCCTGGCACATCCTTGACGGCGACAGCGCCCTGCCTTACTCCGAGGTGCCCGACCGCTTCTGTCCGGAACCCGGGCTCCACCTCGTCGACTGGGCGGGCAGGAGGGTCTACGAGGAGATGGCCGCCGAGCATGGCGTCGCCGCGGTCCTGACGGGCCAGGGGGGTGACGCGGTGTTCCTCGGTATCGGCGCGGAACCCTATCACCTCGCAGACCTTGCCCGTACGTTGAGACTCCGGCTGCTCTTCGCGGAAATGGAGCGCTGGCGCTCCCGCGACCGCAGGCAGCGCAGCCGCCTCTACTGGTTCGTCAACTACGTGATGCGGCCCCTCCTGTCCCGTCTTTGCGGACAGCCCATCGTGCCTGCGTGGCACAGGGACCCTTCCCCCTGGATACGTCCCGATTACGCAAAGCGCATGGCCCTTCGCGAGAGGGGTCTCGGCAAGGCCATATCCGGCGCCGGGACGATCGAGGGTTCCTGGTTCCTCGAGAGGCTCTCGGCCATATGCGGGCAGGCCGCCCGCGTCAACCAGATACCGCGATCCTTCGACTTCAGGCACCCCCTCCTCTCGCGGCCCCTCGTGGAATTCATGTTCTCCCTGCCCTGGGAAGAGAAGTTCGACCCCGCGACCGACCGCCCCCTCCAGCGCGCCGCCCTCGCGGGTATACTCCCCGACGAGGTGCGCTTAAGGAGGACGAAGACGATCTACGACCAGCCCTGCTACGAAGGGCTCCGCCAGGGCAGGTCGTTCGTCGGGCTCCTCACGGAAGATCCCCTCGTCGCGCGCCGCGGCATCGTCGATCCCGGACTGTGGGGGGAGGCCGTTGCCCAGGCGCGCATGGGACGGACCCATTCCCTTCCCCAGTTCGAGGCCGTGGCATCCCTGGAGATGTGGCTGCGGCAGCTCGAAGACCTCGAGTCCGGCCGTCTCGCCGCCCCGGAAAGTCCTCTTTCGCGGCTTTCGACATTGTCGGACAGAGGTCTCCAGTTTGTTATTGACAGGAAAACAAAAATGGAACTAAAATCACCCGTATAGCAACATAGTTATAAGGAGGTACACACATGAAAAAAGACGAAAAGAAAAGTTTGACAAGACGAGAGGCGACAAAGCGCATCGCCGAGAATGCGGACCTCACCTACATGGGAAAGGTCGTTGACGTGACCGGCGGCCAGGGCGGCGACTCCAAGGATTACGGCGGCTACACCATACCGGTGGACACGAGAAACTAGGCCTCACCACACAAGCGGTCGGACCTGCTCGAGGACTCTCATCAGAACTGCTTGGCCATTTCGATGGTGTGTTGTTTTTGTACTCTTTATCCGGGATGCCCTCAACAAGGGGTATCCCGGATATGGCACGTGGTATGGACATACTT
>DBQU01000108.1 GCA_002305765.1 Deltaproteobacteria bacterium UBA1386 | reverse complement strand
AGTTAACATAATATCCATTATCAGTATTACTAGAAAGGTCATCCAACACGGCGCTGTTCGTAACCAAAAGATATTCCAGTACTTTTCACGACCCCTCCAAAATGTATATTTTCGTAAACAATTCTTGTTGACAGGCGACCACCATTTCCCTTCTAATATAGACAAACTAACGTCCACACTCTGTGAGTAGCTTTTATGAGTTCACATATCAAAGACTTATACTCCTTACTTGACCTAAAACTTGATAATATTGCTGAAAAGATATTGTTATCTAAGATAGATGACAGCGACCAGGTATATTCCAAGATCCTCGCCCACGTTGAGAACGTGTTCATTCAGGCTGCCCTGAAGATTACCGACAACAACATATCACGAGCCGCCAAGCTTCTGGGCATGAACAGGAACACCCTGAGCAAGAAGCTCAGGGTGTCTCCAGATAATTCCCGATAGACCCCGGTGTCTATCCCGCGACGTACCGCGCGATGAGATCACCGACCTCTGTCGTTCCCATTCCCATCTTACCCGCTTCCATCGACTTGAGGTCGTTCTTTATCGCCCTCTGAACAGAGCTTTCGATCGCCGAGGATGCCTCGCCCAGGGAAAGGAACTCCAGCATCATTCCGCCCGCCAGAATGGCCGCCATGGGGTTGATCACGTTCTTTCCCGTGTACTTGGGCGCCGACCCGCCGATAGGCTCGTACATCGAAACACCCTCCGGATTGATATTCCCGCCACAGGCCACACCCATGCCGCCCTGGATCATCGCCCCCAGATCGGTGATTATGTCGCCGAACATATTGTCCGTCACGATGACGTCAAACCATTCCGGGTTCTTGACCATCCACATGCACGTCGCGTCGACGTGGGCGTAATCCGTTGTAACGTCAGGATAGTCCTTCGCCACCTCGTAGAAGGCGCGTTCCCAGAGATTGAAGGCGAAGGTGAGCACGTTCGTCTTGCCGCACAGGGTCAACTTTTTCTCCCGGTTCCTTCTCCGGGCGTATTCGAAAGCGAACCTCAGGCACCGCTCGACGCCCTTGCGAGTATTGATCGACTCCTGTACGGCCACCTCATCCTTCGTTCCCTTCTTCAGCACGCCACCGGAACCGGTGTAAAGCCCCTCCGTGTTCTCCCTGACGACAACAAAATCTATCTCTTTCGGCCCCTTGTCCTTCAGCGGCGTCTCCACGCCCTCATAGAGCTTTACCGGTCTCAGGTTGATATACTGGTCGAGTTCGAAGCGGGTCCTCAGGAGGATCTCCTTCTCCAGGATACCCGGTCTCACGTCGGGATGGCCGATAGCCCCCAGATAGAGTGCGTCGAACTGCTTCAGTTCGCTCAAGACACTGTCAGGCAGCGTCTCCCCGGTCCTCTTGTAGCGTTCCCCGCCTATGTCGTAATATGTGAGTTTCAGCGAAAAACCGAACTTCTTCGATGCGGCCGTGAGAACCTTGACACCCTCGGCCACAACCTCAGGGCCTGTCCCGTCGCCGGGTATCACACCGATATTGAATTCCTTCGACATTGAAACCTCCTGCCTTTCTTGTCTTTATAGCGTCCGCCCCACCGTCAGGGCTTTTTTCCCGATATCCCTGCGGTAGTGCATCCCCTCAAAATCAATGAGATTCACGGCCTCGTAGGCCTTATTGACAGCGTCCTCATACGTTGACCCCAGTGCCGTCACACCGAGGACACGGCCACCCGAGGTCACGTATTCCGAACCCGCCTTCTTCGTGCCGGCGTGGAATACCATGATGTCCTCCTTCCCCGCCAGCCTGTCGAGGCCCCGGATCACCTTGCCTTTCTCCGGCTTCTCCGGGTATCCCTTTGAGGCGAGGACGACGCACACGCTCACTCCTTCTTTCCACCGTATCTCTCCCACATCGCTGAGTCTGCCCTCCACACAGGCGACGAGGACGGGGAGCAGATCACTCTCCATCTTGAAGATTATCGGCTGCGTCTCCGGATCGCCAAAACGCGCATTGAATTCAATAACGTAGGGTCTTCCGCCCGAGAGCATCAATCCCCCGTAGAGAACCCCCTTGTAGGAGATGCCTTTCTCGCGCATGGCCTCTATCGTTTTGAGCATGATCCCCTCACGTATCTCACGCTCCAGACCGTCGTTGAGGAAGGGTATCGGCGTGTACGCGCCCATCCCCCCCGTATTCGGCCCGAGGTCGTTGTCGAGAAGAGGCTTGTGGTCCTGCGAGGCAGGCATGGGAAGGATCGTGTTGCCGTCTGCAAAGGCCAGATAGGACGCCTCCACACCGGGCAGGAATTCCTCGATGACCACCTTCTTGCCGGCCTCGCCATAGATACCGTTGACCATGAGCTCTGTGAGGACCGATTCCGCCTCCGCCATATCCTTGATGACGTAAGCGCCCTTCCCCGCACAGAGGCCGTCCGCCTTGATAACAAAGGGGGGCTCCTTCGCCCGTATGTATCCCAGGGCGTTCTTGTGGTCGTCGAAGACCTGGAAGGGCGCCGTGGGCACCGAACTGTCCCTCATGAGCTCCTTCGAGAAGATCTTGCTTGCTTCGATGGCGGCGCCCCGCGCAACAGGACCGAATATGGGGATACCCTTCGCCTCGAAGGCGTCGACGATCCCCCCCGCAAGGGGGTTCTCCGGACCGACGACAACGAGGTCGACCTTCATCCTCTTCGTGAATTCGAGAAGCCCGGCCGTATCGCCCACATTAATGTCATGGCATTCGGCTATGTCCGAGATGCCGCCGTTACCGGGAACGCAGTAAAGCTTGTCGACGCCCGTCGACGTGGAGAGCTTCCAGCACAGCGCGTGCTCTCTCCCTCCTGATCCTATTACAAGAACGTTCACGCCAACCCCCGGGTTCAGTTAGATTTTCGACAAGTAATCGGTGATGGCCTTATCATAGGCGCTTGTGAGAGCGAAGACCTTCTTCGCCAGGTAGAACCTCAATTCCTCCGTCGTGGCGCCGTCATTCTGTGCCATGTTCTCCATAACCTTCGAATAGTCCTCGGGATCGACGACGACGGTGACATACTTGAAGTTCTTGGCGGCGGCACGGATCATCGAGGGGCCCCCGATGTCTATGTTCTCGATGGCGTCCTCGAAGGTGCACCCCTTGCTCACCACCTCGATAAAAGGATAGAGATTGACGACGATCATGTCGATATGACTGATCCCGTGCGTTCTCATTGCCTGCTGGTGCTCCTCGTTGTCACGGATGTTCAGGATCCCGCCGTGGACCTTGGGATGCAGCGTCTTCACCCGGCCGTCCATGATCTCGGGAAAACCCGTGTAGGTACTGACCTCGATGGGGCCAAGTCCGATCCCTTCCAGATACTTTCTGGTGCCCCCCGTCGACAGTATCTCGACGCCGAGCTTGTTCAAGAATAACGCCAGGTCAGACAAACCCTCCTTGCTGGAAACGCTGACCACGGCACGCCTGATCTTCATACCAACCTCCTTCGCGCGATATAATCAAGAATATACGGGTAAAGACAAGGGAAAACTGCGCGTCTGCCGCTCTCTAAGCTGTAATAGTAAATGCTGGCTCACTCCTTTGTCAACATGATTTTGGGGGCGGAAAAAGGGATGGGGAGCAGGACAAAGCGGCTATGCGACAACATAGAAAAGGTCATCGCCCAGGACGTAGCTCCTGACGAGGCCCTCGTCCTCCATCGCTCTCAGCTTCGTTTCTGCCTGCAAACGGGAAAGACTCGTCGTCCTGACCACATCGTCGAGAGTCAGGGGACGTCTCCTCAAAGTTTCCAGGATGATCCGCGTCCAGTCAGCCTGAGCGGGTATTTCCCCTGTTCTTTCAAAGGAGCATATCACCTCACACCGTGGGCCGAAGAGCCGGCATGTCGCCTGAAGGTCTTCCTCTTCAAGCCTGCGCGCGCTCTCTTCGCTCGGCGGCCGCGTGACGGTGTTGAGCTGGATCCTGTCAACATTCAGTGTCGAGACGATTTGCGCCATCTTTTTCAACTCATCGGGGTCATCGTTGACATTTTTGATAAGCATGATCTCGAGCCATATCGGCTTAGTATACTCCGCCCTGAATTCCCTCAGACCCTCTATGATCCTCGTGATATCAAGGAGCGGATGGGGCCTGTTGATCCTTTGGAAGACCTCTTCGGTAACGGCGTCGAGTGAGGGCAGGACCATGTCGGCTTCCCCAAGGTCCGACCTCACATCCTTCTCGTACAGCAAAGATCCGTTGGTGATGACCACCACGGGCGTATCGACCCTCTCTTTGACCTTCCTGATCATGGTGCCCAGATCCGAGTTCAGGGTGGGTTCGCCGGAACCCGAAAATGTGATCACATCCACGCGCGTTGAGCCAACCTTCCGTGCCACCTCGTCCGCTATCAACCCGGCATCGTAGAAGCTCTTTCGCCCTATCTCCCTGTTCGTGGTCTTGCCGATCTGGCAGTAGATACAGTCGTAGGTGCAGTGCTTGGGTGGGATGATATCGACGCCGAGGGAGTACCCCAGTCTCCTCGAAGGGACCGGACCGAAAACATGTCGCATAATGCAGAATATTATACGATCCCATCGAAGATTTGAACAGAAATCCTTCCTGTCTTGGGTTGACTTTTTCACAAGAATGTAATAAAAAGAAACGCACGGGCGATTAGCTCAGATGGTTAGAGCGCTGGTCTCACATACCAGAGGTCGTTGGTTCGAATCCAATATCGCCCACCATTCGATATCCTGGGGGCACGATGTCAGGACACAGTAAATGGAGTTCCATCAAACACAAAAAAGGTGCAGCCGATGCCAAGCGCGGAAAGATCTTCACGAAGCTGATCAGGGAGATCACGACCGCGGCCCGCATTGGGGGAGCCGATCCTGAGTCAAACTCACGGTTGCGCGTGGCTGTCGACAACGCCAAGTCCGAGAACATGCCCAAGGACAACATCGAACGTGCCATCAAGAAGGGTATCGGCGCGCTCGAGGGAGCCGAAGCTTACGAGGAATACAACTACGAAGGGTATGGTCCCGGCGGGGTCGCCATCCTCGTCGAGGTCCTGACGGACAACAAGAAACGTACCACCGCGGAGGTACGACATATCCTCTCCCGCCTGAACGGCAACCTTGGAGAGGCGGGGTGCGTCTCCTGGCTCTTCAGCAAGAAAGGTTTCATGTCCTTCGACAAAAAGGTCGTTGACGGCGACAAGATCATGGAACTCGCCCTTGAGGCAGGAGCCGAAGATATTATGGATGACGAGAACGAGATCGAGGTCTACACCGACCTGTCCAACTTCGAGGGTCTGAAGAAGGTCTTTGAGGAGAACAAGATACCCCACATCGTGGCCGAGATCAGCATGATCCCGCAGAACTACGTGAAGCTTGAGGGCAAGAACGCGGAAACCATGCTCAAACTCATGGATGCCCTTGAAGATTCAGACGATGTTCAGAAGGTTTACGCGAATTTCGATATAGATTCCGCTGAGATGGAACGGCTCACATCGTAACCGGCCGACGTGCCCGCAAGATCATGAGACCTTTACGCGCTTGACCTCGCCGCTCTGACCGGTCAATTCTACTTCCTTGCCATTCAAGTTGAGCTTCACCCCGCCCGCATTGCCGATGAGAAGGTCGAAGTTGTCCTTCGCGTTGAGAATGATGATATCCTCGGGGTTCAGCATGAACTCCTTCTTTTCCGTCCCGTCGATCACCACGCTGACCCAGGTCCTTTCGTGGCAGGTCACCATCAGTTTCTTGACCTCAACGAACTCCGGAAGCGTGGACTGCTCTCCCGGCGTCGATCTGACATTCACGGACGCCGGCTGAGCGACCTCCCTCGGCGTCGCTTTGGAGGCGGAACGTTCCTTGTAGATCTGGTTCAGAACAAAGAACGCGATTATGAGAACGAATATAAGCGGATAGAATATGGCCTTTTTACCGACACGCCTTTCAGACTTTGCCACTTCCTTCTTCGCGGGCACCTCGGGCGTTGCCAGGTCTTCGACGGGCAGGTCCAAACCTAGAATATCATCTTCCAGATCAAGGAGATGAGCGTATTCCTTGAGGTAACCCCTCACGTAAACCTCATGAGGAAGGGCGCTCCAATCACCCTTTTCTATTGCCTGCACCAGAGATTTGCGCAGGCACAACGAGTCGGATATGTTGACGATCGTCAATCCCTTCTCTTCCCGTTTCTCCCGGAGAGTCTCACCAATTTTCTGAAGGTCTAATAACATTTATATGTCCCTCAAGACGTTTATCGTCCAAATCTGGACCGACTAAAGCGAAAAGCACCTCGGTGTAGGGGAGATTTGGATATAATATTGTATACTTTCCCATTCATATTTCAAGTATTTTTTTTAAGATATCAGAATAAACAAGCTTTTTCTGTGAGGTATGTCACAGAAATGCCGGGCAAGACAGGATTTGGAGCAAGAAAATAGCGCCTCCGCACGAATCGGAGGCGCTATTTCTTCCGATACCAAATAGGTTTTACTTCATCTCACTGTGACTCTTCAAGTCCTGCCAATCACGGTTGACCTGTTCTTGTATCCGGGCAATGAGGTCCTCCGTCAGATGGCGGAACCTCCCCTGCCCCTTGATATATTCAGTGACCGGCCTCAATGGCTCCGGGCTGTAGGTGATCCTGTATCTTCCGTTCTCGACCTCGTAAAGCGGGAATATGCCTGTCCGGACGGCAAGCCGCCCGTAATGAATGGCCTGATCGGACGGTATTCTCCATCCCGTGGGACACACGGAGAGCACGTGAATGTACGCCGGTCCTTTGGCCGCTTTCGCTTTCTTGATCTTTGCCAGAAAATCGAAGGGATAGGAAGGGCAAGCCGTGGCAACGTACGGGATATTGTGGGCAACGGCTATTTTCGGCATGTTCTTCTTCTGCGTTGCCTGACCGATGCTCTTTTTGCCCGGAGGGCTTGTGGTGGTCATGGCGCCGAAGGGAGTCGATGACGAGCGCTGGATCCCTGTGTTCATGTATGCCTCGTTGTCGACACAGATGTACGTGAAATCGTGCCCCCTCTCCATTGCCCCGGACAGAGCCTGGAGCCCGATATCACTCGTTGCTCCATCACCGCCTATGCCAACGATGCTGATATCCTTTCTGGCAATCTTTCCCTTATCCATGAGGATCTTTATCCCGGACTCGATTCCGGAAGCTACCGCCGCCGTGTTCTCAAAGGCAACATGGATCCATGGCAGGCGCCAGGACGTCGTCGGGAGGGGAGTCGAGATGATCTCCATGCAACCCGTCGCCATGGCCACGATGGTGTCCTTGCCGAAGACCTTGAGGCCCAGCCTCAGTGCGAGTATCTCCGCACAACCCTGACAGGCCCTGTGTCCTGACGTTGCGTATTCAAAGTCGGGACTGTCCGTATATCTCTCAAGACTCTTCATTCTCATGATCTCACCCCTATCACACCGTAATTCTTGTTGTCTGCGTGGGACACCTTTGTCGAAGACACAACCTGCTCGTAGGTTTCCATCAGCTCTTCGGGCTCCACGTCCCTGCCGCCAAGGCCGAAGATGAAGTTTTCGAGCTGAGCCTCAAGCCCATGGGTAACGGCCAGGCTGGCCATCTCATTAAACAGCGGACCGTTCGTCGCGCCGGCGGGCATTACGCGCTCCAGCACTACGACCTTCTTCTTCTCCTTCAGGACGTCCAGGAGCTCAGCTGCGGGGAACGGTCTGAAAAGCCTCGGGGAAACAAGGCCAAGCTCTTTCCCTTCTTCTTTCAGCTTGTCTATAGCCGTCTTGATATTCTCGTTTATGGACCCCAGTGCCATGAAAACCGTGTCCGCCTTTTCGATATTGTATGTTTCCACTATGCTGTATGACCTGCCGAATTCCTTCGAGAACTGGGCCATCACCTCTTTGACCTCCACCTTCGAATTGAGGAGTGCCATTTCCTGGGCGTACTTCGCCTCCGTGTAAAGCTCAGGCATACCATACGCTCCCATTGTGATGGGCTTGTCCGGGTGGAGGGTGTACAAAGGCTCGTAGGGAGGCAGGAAGCGATCCACATCCGCCTGCGCGGGAAATTCTATGGGCTCGATAACGTGGCTCAAAGAGAAGCCGTCCAGATTCACCATGACCGGTAGAAGCACGCGCCTGCTCTCCGCGATCTTGAAAGCCATGATGATCGAGTCCACGACCTCCTGGCCATTCTCGCAAAAGAGCATGA
Organism: Deltaproteobacteria bacterium UBA1386; assembly: GCA_002305765.1. GTDB lineage: Bacteria > Desulfobacterota > Syntrophorhabdia > Syntrophorhabdales > Syntrophorhabdaceae > Delta-02. Next base: position 25,275 of record DBQU01000108.1, on the reverse strand, counting down.
TCCATCCCGTGTCCCTGGCCGCCATGATGTCGGAGTGATCTCCCCAGATGGACAGGGGCGATGACAGCGCGCGGTTGACTGCGGCCATGACAATGGGGAATCTCATGGCCGACGCGATGAAGAGGATCTCATGCATGAGCTCCATGCCCTGAGCGCTCGTTGACGTGAATGTGCGGGCACCCGTGGCGCTGGCCCCAACACAGGCCGACATGGCCGAGTGCTCCGACTCGACGTTGACGTAGGACGCGTCAAGTTCACCGTTGGCGACGATCTCGGCAAGATGTTCCACTATGTGGGTCTGGGGCGTGATAGGGTAAGCCGCGACAACCTCAACACGCGCGAGTTTGGCGGCCTCCGCCGCCGCTATGGAGACTTCGATACCTTTCCTCGTGCTCATCGTTCCTCCTCGACCATTGTGATCGCGCCGGGTTTGCACTCTGCGGAGCAGATACCGCATCCCTTGCAATAATCCAGGTCCGCCTCGTAGAAGCCATCCTCTCTCTGGCGAATCGCCGCATCTGGGCAGAAAAGCCAGCAAAGGCCACACTTGGTGCACTTTTCCCGGTTCCAGACCGGTTTGGAAGAACGCCAATCGCCTGTTTTGTACTCCATCGCATTTCCAACGTCCTCAATAACACAACCTACTGTTAGTTCATGCCATTTGTATTGATCCATAGGTTTAGCCATAGATCCCCCTTCTGTAAGAGAATAAAGAACACTGATGATTTGCTTCGAATGTGGGTCTATATGTGAAACATTGAACAATGTGGCTCATACAAACTCTTTGATATTAAAAGTGGTAGATGATAGCACATTTCCATCACCCAATCAATACCATGTTTTATGTCCAATAATGTGAAAATGCGTACATGCCACCCTCTCTAACACCCTGTAGTGAAACCACTATCGACACCGACGAATAGTATTGACAAACAGCTTGGCGATGTTGGAATCTATATATCATCGAAAACCATTTGGGGGTATTCACATGCCAATTTATATCATGATCAGCACGCTGACCGACGAGGGACGCAAGACCATTAAGAAACATCCCGAGAGGATCGAAGAGGTCAACAGGGAGATCGAGAGCATGGGCGCGAAAGTCCTCGCACAGTACGCCATTCTCGGCCAGTACGATTTTCTGAACATCCTTGAGGCCCCCAACAACGAGGCGATAGCGAAGGTCTCGATAGAACTCGGCTCCCGGGGCACTATCCAGATCATAACCCTTCCCGCCATCCCTGTAGAGGATTTCATCGCGAGAATGGCTTAACAGCGGTCGTCCCGGCTGAGGATCGGCATGCAGATCTCGCCGGACAACCTTATCGATTGACAATTCTTCGGGAATGATCTTACATTAGAGCCGTGAAGACTATAACCTATAAAGATTCGGGCGTTGACATCGCAAAGGCCGACCGTCTCATCGATGGGCTGAAAGGACGCATCAGGTCAACCCACAATGCCGGTGTCCTCAACATGATAGGCGGTTTTGCCGCCCTTACGGAGGTCCCGAGATCCTACAGCAACCCTGTCCTCGTGAGTTCGACGGACGGCGTGGGAACCAAGCTGAAGGTCGCCTTCATGGCCGGGAAACATGATACGGTGGGCATCGACCTTGTCGGTATGAGCGTCAACGACATTCTCACCCTCGGCGCCAAACCCCTCTTCTTTCTTGATTATTATGCCTGCGGAAGGATCGATGAGAATGTCTATCCTGCCGTTGTCGGGGGAGTCTGCGACGGGTGTCTCCAGGCGGACTGTGCCCTCGTGGGAGGAGAGACCGCCGAAATGCCCTCCTTCTACAAGGACGATGAATATGATCTCGCCGGCTTTGCCGTGGGGGTGGTGGAGAAGGATTCCATCATCGACGGCTCCACGATAGCCGCAGGAGACGCCGTCATAGGCCTTCGCTCCAACGGGTTGCACAGCAACGGCTACTCCCTGGTTAGAAAGCTCTTTTTTGACGTGAAGAACTACCGAGTCGACGAAGAGGTCCCGGGAATACCGGGAAAGCTCTACGAGGAACTCCTGAAACCTACGAGGATCTATGTCAAACCCGTCCTCGATGTCATTGCTCACTACACCGTGAAAGGAATGGCCCACATCACCGGCGGAGGGCTTCCCGGCAACATATCGCGCATCATCCCCGACGGCATGGCGGCAACGCTCCATCTCGACCCCGCGACGGTCCCCCCTGTTTTTCGGGCCCTCATGGAGGCAGGCAACCTCAGCCTGGACGACGCCTGCACCACTTTCAACATGGGCACGGGTTTTGTGCTCATCGTTAACGGTGGGGACGCCGACAAGGTCGTCACATCCCTCAATGAGGCCGGCGAGAGGGCCACCAGGATGGGAACCATCGAAAAGGCCACCGGCGAGGCCAAAGTGACGATCATTTCCTAACGACATGAACGATCGACCACTGTTGAATATCTGACCCACCCTTCCCTGTCCGCTGCAAAGGCCGGTCCTCATTCTCCTCGGTCACCGTCGTGACCACAATGCCGGGTCCGAGACTGTCTCGGAAGATTGCAGCCCTTCCGCTCACATCCCATGTGCCGCCACTGTAATTTGGCAATTGGTCACTGGTTCTTCAGAGGGCAGTCCGTGCACCGGGGGGCCCTCTTCAGGCAATGGCTCTGGCAGAGTGCCACGATGAGCGCGTGGTACTCATTGAACAGATAGGTGTCCGACGGCAGACTGTCCATGAAAAATGCCTGCATGTCCGCGTACCTGTATGGGCCGTCGTAAAGCCCGTGGCCGGCAAGGAAGCGCTTTGTATAGGCATCGATGACAAAGACCGGTTTCTCAAGCGCGTAAAGGAGGATGCTGTCGGCCGTCTCTTCCCCTATCCCTTTGATGCCGAGCAGCTTCTCGCGTAGTTTATTAGTTCCATTGTTCCTTAATTGTTCTATAGATGACCCATATTCATCATGTATCACATTAATTATATTCTTCAACCGTGCTGTTTTTAAATTGTAATATCCCGAAGAACGAATGTGCTGAGCAAGGATCGCGTCCTCCACCTCGTAGAGCCTGTCAACGTCCATGAGCCCCGAGGATTTAAGGCTGGCTATCGCCTTCTCGACATTCTTCCAGGAGGTGTTCTGGGTGAGAACGGCACCAACGATCACCTCCAAGGCCGTTTCGCCGGGCCACCAGTGCCTTTCCCCGAATGTCTCAAGGAGGATATCGAAGATCTTAAGAAGTCTCTGGCGCATTTTCCACAACAAAGGAGGTCATCTGCAGAACGGCCAGCGTGTCTGAGTGCCCGTTGGTCACGGTGATGTCTATCCTGTCCACCTTCTTCCGGGAGTGAACGAGCCGGGCTTCCGCGTATATCGTCTGACCTTCCCTGGCGCTCTTTTTGAAGCGCGCCGTTGATTCCACAAGCAGCGCCTTGTAGTCCATGCTGTTCCCGCAAGCGCCGCCAACGTGGTCGGCGAAGGCGAAGAGGATTCCCCCATGGATACCGCCGAACACGTTGAGGTGCTCCTTCCTGACGGTCATCCTGCCCCGGGCGATGCCCTCCTCCACTTCGAGCACCTCTATGCCGAGGAGGCGTCCCACGCTGCATTCATTGAATTTCCTTCGGATTTCGTCACATTTGGCCATGTCCCGCCCCCGCTCCGCTATACCTTATCACAATTGCTCCAAATCGTGGAGATAAAGATATCTTTGATTTTTGCCGGCCCTTCGTGTTAAACAGAATCATATACTCGTTACGGTTCAGCCTTCAAGGGAAGTGAAGTGAGAACCTTCCACTGTCCCGCAACTGTGATGGGATCGAAGCAGCGCATGGCTTGTTGCCGGCCACTGTTCCAGAGAAGTAAGGAACGGGAAGGCGCGCTGGCTAGCACCTCCCTCAGTCAGGAAACCTTGGGTTGAACTCTTCGGGAAATTATCCTTACGAGGCATAAGGAGGTTCTCATGAAGCGTTTCTTTCCCGTTTTACTTCTGTTTCTGTGCTTTTTATGGGCATTTTCAGGTTTTTCGCAAGAGTTGACACCTCAGAGGCTAGACAGCATCGTGGTCACCGCCACACGCGCCGAGTCGAAGATCCGGGAGGTGCCGGCGAACATCTCCGTTATTACCCGTCAGGAGATAGAGGAAAAGGGCGTCCGGACACTTACGGACGTCTTCAAGGACGAGCAGGGTGTCTTTACCCGCAGTCTCCTCGGCAACCCCAAGTACTCCACGATCGACATTCGCGGCTTCGGCGAGACGGCCGCCCAGAACTCCCTTTTCCTGATAGACGGCAGGAGGGTCAACGAAATCGACATGTCCGGCACAGATCTCATGCAGGTGCCCGTGGAAATGATCGAGCGCATAGAGATATATCGGGGACCAGCGAGCGTCCTGTACGGGGACAATGCGATTGGCGGTGTTATCAACATCATATTGAAAAAAGGTGAGGGAAAACCATCGATCATAGCAGGCCTGAATACGGGCAGTTACGACCTCTACAATCCCTACCTGGGCACCTCGGGCAAACAAGGCAGGTTCTCTTACAATCTTCTCACCTCCTCCTATGACACGACCGGCTACAGGCACAACAACGACGTGCGGTCCCGGGATGTTCTCGGCTCCTTTTTCTTCGACCTTCCCAGAGGCTTCACGGTGAGCGCGAAGGCGGGGCACCACAGGGATACCTACGACCTGCCCGGACCTCTGACCCAGGCGGACCTGCTCACCGGCAGATACGATAGGAAGGACTCGAAGACCCCTTCCGATGAAGGCAATACGGAGGACAACTTCATCGATGTCGAGGTGTCGGCGAAGCCTGCCGACACAGTGCTCCTTTCCCTGGGCATGGCCTACCGGAAACGACATACCTCGTTCCACTACGACACGACAGGCGGGCCCTGGGATTCGATGAGAAGGTTCGAGACAACATCTTTCACCCCGAAGGTCACCGTCAGCGAAGATATCTTTTCCCTAAGGAACACTCTCGTCGCTGGTCTCGATTACTATTACTCCCCCAGCCGCAGCAACGACCTCGGCACAGGCACCGACTCCGACACGAACATCAACAAGACGGAGTACGGTTTCTACATCAACGACGAGATATACCTCTTCAAGAACCTGCAATTCAGCGCCGGTTACCGTCTGGCCAAGGTAAAATACGATTTCGACTACACCGACAACACGGGTTTTCTCGCTCCCATAAACGATTTTGTAAAGAAGGACAAGGATGCCTTACGGTTGGGGCTCAACTTCATCATTCCCGAGAGGGGGAACATCTTCCTCAATTACGCGCAGGGCTTCCGGTTCCCGGCAACAGACGAATACTTCAGTCCCTTCGCGGTACCCCCCATCAATGAGGCCCTCGAGCCCCACACCGTAAAAGAGATCGACCTCGGCATCAGGTTCAAATTCACGAAGAATATCGGGGGGGCGGCAACCGTTTTTTCCGGACGTCACAAGAATGAGATATACTATAACCCGTTGACATTCACGAACACCAATTACGGAAAGACACGGAGGGAGGGGATCGAGGCTTCCTTCTTCTGGCTCGTTGTCCCTGGCCTGAGGTTGGACCTTGGCTACACTTACATGGACGCCCGCTTTGACGGGGACGACCTCGACGGGAACCGTGTTCCCATGGTTCCGAAGAACAAACTGAGCGCCGCTGTCGCCTGGGCCTTCAAGGACCTGACCCTTACATTTTCGTCCCTGTACACCGGAGACCGCTACATGACGAGTGACGTGAGAAACCTCTACTCCGCCATGGGGGGTTTCACCGTTTACGATCTTACAGCGGTGTATGCGTGGAAGGGCCTGAAGCTCACGGGCGGGGTCAGGAACCTCTTCGACAAGCAATACAGCGAGTACGCCGTGGTCAACAACACTACGGGTGCGCGGAACTACTACCCCTCACCCGAACGAAACTATATCCTGGGGGTGCAGTATAGCTACAGTTTCTAGCGATACGCGGTCCGCAGAGGACATCGTCATACTAATGCTACGTCGGGCACTCCAGAGCCTCTTTGCCCGATTTGCCGCTGATTGCGTATTCTTTTCGGGCGGCCTGGACTCTTCCATAGCCGCCGTCCTTTCCGGGTGCAAGAAAGGCATCCTGGTAACCCTCGACCGGGACGGCCCCGATCTCCGGTACGCTGGCGAGGCGGCAGGCGCCATCGGCCTCAAACTCATCCACAAGGCCGTAAGTGTCGATGAGGCCCTTGCCGCCATACCCGAGGTCATCGCCACCTTGCGCAGCTTCGACCCCGCGATCCCCAACGACCTCGCCGTTTGGTTCGCCCTTAAGGAGGCAAAGGCGCTGGGAATGAGTTCCGTCATGACCGGCGACGGCGCCGACGAGATTTTCGGCGGCTATTCTTACATGGCAGAGATCGGGGATCTTGAAGAATACATCCGTTACCTCTCACAGACCATGTCCTTCAACTCGACCATTCTTGGAAGACACCTGGGCGTGGAGGTGATACAGCCCTTCCTCGACAAAGAAATCCTTGATTTCGCCCTGCAAATACAGGGAAAATGGAAGATCAGGGAAGAAAAAGGCGTCCTTCACGGCAAGTGGGTCTTACGACGCGCCTGTGAAGGGCTTCTGCCACCCGGTATTCTCTGGCAGGGAAAGAGACCGCTTGAGACAGGGTCGGGTATGACAAGGCTCAACGCCATAATGGACACCACCATATCCGACGAGGAGTTTGAGGACAAAAGGCACTCCTCAGGCATGCGCTTCTACAACAAGGCCCATCTGTACTATTACGAGGTCTACAGGAAGACCGTGGGGGATATCCCTCCACCCGGGCCGCATGAACAGGCCTGTGAGGGATGCGGCGCGGGAGTAAAGGCAGGCCGCGGTCACTGCAGGGTATGCGGATGGGTCAAGGAGGCTGTTCAATAATGAACGATCGCAAGGATGCGTTCTGCTCCTGGAGCGGTGGAAAAGAGAGTGCCCTGGCTCTTTTCAGGGCCAGAAGGTCGGGGTTCACCATAACCAGGCTCATCAACATGGTGACTGAGGACGGCACGCACTCGAGGACGCACGGCCTTGAGGCGGACCTCCTGTACCTTCAGGCGCGGGCCATCGGCATCCCTCTCACGCAGCGCAGGACCACGTGGAATGGTTATGAAGAGGAATTCAAGAAAGTGCTGTCCCTGCTCAACGCCGAAGGGATACTCCAGGGGGTCTTCGGGGACATCGACATGGAAGAACATAGGGCCTGGGTGGAAAGGGTCTGCTCCGACTGTGATGTGCGCCCTTCCCTCCCCCTGTGGCTCGAAAAGAGGGAGGATATCCTCTCGGAATTCATAGACGAAGGCTTCAAGGCGGTCATCGTGGCCGTCGACAGACGTTATCTCGACGACAGGTGGGTCGGCAGGGAGATAGACCGGGGGTTCGTCGATGATATCCGGGCCCTTGGCGGCGACGTGGACATATGCGGCGAGAAGGGGGAATACCACACCTTCGTCTACGACGGTCCCATATTCCAGAGACCCGTCCCTTTCGAAAGGGGCGGCGTCCGCTCGACAGATGACTATTTCTTCCTTGATATCAAGGCATTGCCCTTGAAGGACGGCCGGTGACCCATTCATTCACCAAAAGAACGTGCCGGGCCTTGCCCGTCATGGCCGCCGCGGTCATCATCCTGTGCCTCACCCTGCCGGCCACGGCCGCCACGGCGCAAAAGACGCCGAAACCCCTTCGCATCGTCTCCCTAAGCCCCGCCATCACGGAATCCCTCTATCTTCTCGGACTGGGGGATAACATCATCGGCGTGACCACCTATTGCAACAAGCCAGGTCAGGCCCGCACAAAGGAAAAGGTGGGCACCGTGATGCAGCCGAACCTGGAGAGGATCCTGAAGCTGCGCCCCGACCTCGTCCTGGCCATGACCCTGACCGACCCCAAGAGCATTCAGAAGATGAAGGAGCTTGGCCTCAACATCGTCACCTTCGCCATAGCCGACACTTTCTCTGATCTTTGCGACGTATTCCTCCAGATAGGGAAGACCACGGGCCGGTCGGAGGAGGCGGCCCGCCTTGTCAACACCGCACGGGCGCGCGTTGACGACATCAGGCACAGAACTGCCCGGCTGCCGAAGCCGGGGGTCCTCGTTCAGATAGGCTCCAGGCCTTTCTTCGTCGCGACGAAGGACGTCTTCATGAATGATTTCATAGAGTTCTCCGGGGCCTCGAACGTATTCAGGGATGTGGCCTCGGGAAGCGTGGGCCGGGAAGAGGCGGTCCTTCGAAACCCCGACGTGATCCTCATCGTCACCATGGGCCTCTCCGCCGAGAACGAACGGCTGGTCTGGAAGAGGTTCCCGACGGTGAAGGCGGTCAGGAACGACCGGATATACGTCGTGGACTCCGATGACGTCTGCAGTCCGACGCCGGTGAGCTTCGCCAAGTCCCTCGGCGACATAGCCGTGCTCCTCCATCCCCGTGAAGCGAAGGAGTTCAGATGAAGCGACGGTCCATGAGGGTCCTTTTGCCCGCAGCCTGCCTCTTCCTTGCGGCGGCGGCCGTCACCGCCATCGCCAGCGGGTCGGCAGGCATACCCTTGCTGAGGGTCATCACCACCATCCTCGAGGGGCAGGCGACACCGGAATTCGGGATCCTTATGGACATCCGGCTGCCAAGGATCATACTCGGTTTTGCCGTCGGCGGCGCCCTGTCCATCGCGGGGGTCATCCTCCAGGGGATGTTCCGGAACCCCCTCGTCGAGCCCTACACCCTCGGCATATCCGGGGGAGCTGCCCTTGGGGCGGCGTTGTGCATCATCCTGAAGCTCCACTACATTCTGCCCATGACGGCACTGCCCCTCTCGGGCTTTCTCGGGTCCTGCCTCGTCATCCTTCCTCTTTATTTCCTGAACATGCGCCGCACCGTTTTGAGGATGCAGGGTATCCTGCTCACCGGTGTCATGATGAGCTTCATCTCCTCCTCCCTCGTCTTTCTGATCTTCGCCATATCGAAGACACAGGAGCTCCACAGCATTGTCTTTTGGATCATGGGGTCCCTGGAGGAGCCGAACTGGACGCTCATCCTTATCCTCACGGCCATCGTGGTCGTCTGTCTCTTTGCCTCCTTCTTCTTCGCCCCCGTCCTGAACGCCCTCTCGCTCGGCGAAGAGGAGGCGGTCCATCTGGGTATCGACACGGAAAAGGCCAAGAAGCAGCTCTTCCTCATGGCATCCCTCCTGACGGGGATCAGCGTCTCGCTGACGGGCATCATAGGGTTCGTGGGCCTCATCGTTCCCCACTTCGTCCGGATGCTGACCGGCTACGACCACAGAAGGCTCCTCGTCGTATCCTTCCTCGTGGGATCGGGGTTCCTCATCTTCTGCGACACCATCGCGCGCACGGTGATCTCCCCCATCGAGCTTCCCGTCGGCGTCATCACGGGGATACTGGGGGGAAGCGTCTTCATCTACGTTCTGGCGAGGAGGCAGGGATCAGCCCGGCCGGGAGGTTCCCTGTGATCGAGATCCGGGGACTGACATGCGGATACGGTGAAAGGACTGTCCTTCACGACGTTGACCTGTCCGTTGGAAAGGGCGAGTTCTTCGGCATCATAGGCCCCAACGGCTCGGGCAAGACGACGATGCTCCGGGCGATGACGCGCCTTGTCAGACCGGCGAAGGGGGCGGTCCTCCTGGCCGGCGTCGACATGAAAAACCTTCACATAGCGGATGTGGCAAGGAAGGTCGCCGTCGTATCCCAAAGCATGCCCCTTATTGAGATAACGGTGAGGGAATTCGTCCTCCTGGGGCGGATACCCTACTACAGCAAGCTCCAGTTCTTCGAAAGGGAGGAGGACACCGCCATAGCGGAAAAGGTCATGGAAATGACGGGTATCCATCACCTCGGGGCGGCCCTCATGTCGGAGATGAGCGCCGGCGAGGTCCAACTCGCCTTCATCGCCCGCGGCCTTGCCCAGCAGCCTCAAATCCTCCTCCTCGACGAACCGACGTCACATCTCGACATCACCCACCAGGCGGCCATCCTCGACCTGGTGAAACGTCTCAACAGGCAGGAAGGGCTCACGGTCGTGATCATACTCCACGACCTCAACCTCGCCTCCGAGTATTGCGACCGCCTGGTGCTCATGGACCGGGGGAGGATAAGGAAGATCGGCACCCCGGCGGAGGTGCTCGATTACGAGACCATAGAGGAGGTCTACAGGACGGTGGTCGTCGTCCGCGCGAACCCCCTCTCCCGGAAACCGTTCGTCATGATCGTATCAGAGGAGGTAAAGGATAAATGCGCAGGACGGTCCTGATACTTGGCGGCGCCCGCAGCGGGAAGAGCTCCTTCGCCCTTCGCGAGGCATCGCTCGTGCCCGGGCAGAGGGCCTTCGTCGCCACCGCCGAGGCCCTCGATGATGAGATGAAGACACGGATCAACAACCACAGGAAAGAACGGGGACCGGAATGGAAGACCTTCGAGGAACCGGTGGAGGTCCCCTCCCTCATCAGGAACATAGGGCCCGCTCATGGGGTCGTCCTCATCGACTGCCTGACGCTCTGGGTCTCGAACATCATGATGCGCGGGCTTCCCCTTGACCGATACGAGGAGGGCCTCGTTGACGCCCTTTCCGACCCCGGTGGAGCGCCCCTTATCTATATCGTTTCTAATGAGGTGGGCCTCGGGCTCGTACCGGAATCACCGATGGGGAGAGAATACCGGGACAACCTCGGGCGCCTGAACGCAAGAGTCGCCTCCGCCGCCACCGACGTCTACTTCCTTGCTGCGGGGATACCCATGAAGATAAAGGAGATGCGATAGTGGAAGGAATACACATCAAGGGGGTCGATAATTCCCTCCTCGCAATCGCCAGGCAGCGCCTCGATAGCCTGACAAAACCCCAGGGGAGCCTGGGAAGGCTCGAGGAGTTCGCAAGGCGGATCGTCGCCATAACAGGGAGCCCGATGCCGCATCTCTTTGAGAAAAGGGCGATATTCGTCTTTGCCGGCGACCACGGGGTCGTTGACGAAGGGGTCTCCCTCTTCCCGAAGGAAGTGACGGTGCAGATGGTGCACAACTTCCTCAGCGGCGGCGCGGGAATAAACGTCCTCGCCCGCCACGCCGGCGCCGAGGTTGTCGTCGTCGACGTGGGCGTAGACCACGACTTCGCCGACGAGCCGGGGCTCATCCGCAGAAAGGTCGTCCGGGGAACAAAGAACATGAGGAAAGGCCCTGCGATGACGAGGAACGAGGCCACCCGGTCCATAGAGACCGGCGTCGCCCTCGCCAGGGAATACGCCGACAGAGGATATCGGCTCTTCGGCACCGGTGACATGGGTATCGGCAACACGACCCCTTCGAGCGCCATCGCCTCCGTCATGACCGGCACACCGGCGGCGGATGTCACGGGAAAGGGCACGGGGATCTCCGATGATTCCCTGACGTGTAAGGTCACCGTCATCGAGGACGCGATAGCCCTTAACAGACCCGACCCGAACGACCCGGTCGATGTTCTCGCGAAAGTGGGAGGCGCCGAGATCGGCGGGATAGCCGGCCTTGTCCTGGGTGCGGCGTCACTGGGAATACCCGTCGTCATCGACGGCCTGATATCCACGGCGGGCGCGATCATCGCCTGGGCCCTGGAACCCGCCGCCGCGGACTACATGTTCGCGGCCCACAATTCCGTGGAAAAGGGACACAGGGTCATGCTGCAAAGGATGGGGCTCGAGCCGATCCTCGACATGGGTCTTCGCCTGGGTGAGGGAACGGGGGCCGCCCTCGCCATCACCCTCATCGAAGCAGGTCTCAAGATCTACCGTGAGATGGCCACATTCGATGAGGCCGGGGTGTCGAAGGAGCTGGCGTGACCGCATGAAGAGGATACTCATCGCCTTTCAGTTCCTGACCATCATCCCCATACGCGTCGGGGGAAGACTGTCCGAGAACGACATATCTCTGTCAGCCGTTTTCTTTCCCCTCGTCGGCTTCATCCAGGGAGCGGTCCTCGCCGCCATCTCCTTCTTTTGTCTCAAGGTTTTCTCCCCCGCGGTCACCTCCGTCCTCGTCATAGCGGTCTACCTCCTCAGTAACGGAGCCTTCCATCAAGACGGTCTTTCGGACACCGTGGACGCGCTTTCCGTCAAGTCCACGGGCGACACCAAAAAGGACAGGGCGAAGAGGCTTGCCGTAATGCGCGATCCGACGGCAGGCCCCATCGGCGTCGTGGCCATCGTCATCAATCTTCTTCTCAAGTTCGTTCTCCTGAACGAGGTCCTCAAGGCACAGCAGGGATACTCTTTCCTGAGCCCCGCAATGCTCCTCATGCCCGCCGTCGCCGCCTGGTCCATGACGATGATGATGCCCGGCGCGGGAAGCGCCCGCAGTGACGGGCTCGGGAAGATCTTCCTCGGCAGGATAAAAGTGGGCCATGCCTTTCTGGCAAGCATCCTCCTTATCTGCCTTGCCTCAATCGGCTACCTCATGAGCGGCTATTCCGGATATGACAGCGCCGGGCGTTATTCCCTCTTTTTCTTGGCCGCCTCCGTGGCCGCCCTCTGCGGGGGCCTGGTGCTGCGGCGTCTCTGTACGGTCCGGTTCGGCGGCCTGACAGGGGACAACCTCGGCGCCATACACGAGGCGGCCGAAACCCTCTTATTGATAACGGCAACCCTATGCTTTTGACGACTGACTACCAGACATTCCTCATCATCGTCGTGTCGGCGATGGTCCTCGACTCACTCGTTGGTGATCCGCGCACCCTTCCGCATCCCGTAAGGCTCATGGGATGGGCCATCGAAGCCTTTGAGGGCATCACCCGAAGGATCGGCAGCGGCAGGTATTTCGAGCGCTCGGCCGGTATTGTCCTCGTCGTTGTCATTGTGGGCCTCACGTTCGCCCTCTCCTTTGCGGTGCAGTCCGGGGTATTGCGCTGCCCATCGGGGCCCGTCCGTTTTGTCGGCGTCCTGTTCCTCGTATATCTCGCGGCATCGACGCTTGCTCTCAAGGAACTCCTGAAGGCCGGGTTATCGGTGATCGTGGCGGTGAAGACCGACGATATGCCGCTTGCGCGGCATCGCCTCAGTTTCATCGTCGGCCGTGATGTCAGGAGACTCGGCAGGGACGGCATATTGAGGGCAACGATCGAAACCCTCTCGGAGAACCTGTCCGACGGAGTCATCGCGCCCCTCTTCTACCTGACCCTCGGTGGGGTCCCCTGCGCCCTGGCATACAAGGCGGTCAATACCCTCGATTCCATGGTCGGACACAGGAACGAGCGATACATCCACCTGGGATGGGCGTCGGCCCGCTTCGACGACGCGGCAAATTACCTTCCCGCAAGGATCTCGGCCCTCCTCATCGCCTTCGCCGCCGCACTCGTCCTTCACTCCCCCGCGCGGGCACGGGCCGCCCTCGCCACTGTCCGCCGCGACGGTCGCAAGCACTCGAGCCCCAACAGCGGTTACCCCGAGGCGTCCATAGCGGGTGCCCTGCGCGTGAGGTTGGGAGGATTGGTGACGTACGGGGGGATCACGGTCCAGAAACCCTATATCGGGATCCCCGGCGGAGCAGACTGCCTGACGGCGTCCTTCAGGACGGTAAGTGTTATTCGCGTCGCGTCTTATATCGGTTTCTTATGCGCCATAGCAGCCATATCCCTCGGGGTGGTCCTGTGAACCGCCACGGAGGAGATGTTTTTGGATGGGCCCGTAGCGCCGGAGTCGGCCGGGACGACATCATCGACTTCAGCGCTTCCATCAATCCCCTGGGCACCCCGCGGGAGGTCCTGCGAACCATCAGGGCTCGCCTTCACGACATCGAGCACTACCCGGACCCCGATTCGACGGCATTGAGAGACAGGCTCTCCGCAACTTTTGACCTCGACCCGTCCGTTATCGTTTGCGGAAACGGGTGCACCGAACTGATCTACCTCCTGCCCAGGGCTCTATCCCTCGGAAGGATCCTCATCGCCCAGCCCACTTTCAATGAATACGAACGGGCATGCGCAATGGCCCGCCCCGGCTGCGCCGTGGTCCCCTACCCTTTGCAGGCACGAAACGATTTCGACATCGATCCCGCCGCCGTTCTGCGCGAGGCAGCCGGAGCAAAGGCGGACGCCGTCTTCCTGTGCAACCCCAACAATCCAACGGGCAGGACCGTTGAGATGGACACCTTGAAGGAGGCGGCGGCCCTCGCGGCAGATCAAAGGATCTACCTCATCATAGATGAATCATTCATCGAGTTCACCACCGCCGGGTCAGCCATCGGCCTCACCGGGCGCAATCCCTACCTTGTTGTCCTGAGGTCGATGACCAAGTTCTACGCCCTTCCCGGCCTTCGCCTGGGCTGGGGCGTCTTCCCGGCGAGAGTGGCGCGGGCCCTCAACACGATACGGGAACCCTGGAGCGTGAACACCCTTGCCCAGGCCGCGGGCGTCGCGGCCCTCTCCCTCACCGTCCACAGGGAACGGACCCAGGCGTTCCTCACCAAGGAAAAGAGGCGTCTTGAAAGAGGTTTCAAGACGCTCGGCATCGACTATATCCCCTCTTTGACGAACTACTACCTGCTGCTGTCCCGTCACTGCCCTCACATCCTGAGAGGCTTGAAAGAGCAGAACATCCTCGTGCGCGACTGCTCGAACTTCAGGGGACTCGATAAGAACTACGTAAGGGTGGCGGTGAGGAAAAGGAAGGACAACGACATCCTTCTCGAGCGCATGGCCTCCCTTCTGACGGACCTGTCATCTGCCGGCGACAGGCCCGGCCAGAGCCGTTAGGGAGACAAATTTGTATTGTGCGAAAACAGCAGGTTGTGCTATATAAAGTTCAACGCCGACGTAGCTCAGAGGCAGAGCAGCTCACTCGTAATGAGCAGGTCGCGGGTTCGATTCCCATCGTCGGCTCCAATATTTTCAGACCTTCGCGGAGAAGACTTACCAATACCCGTACTGGTTCTCGCCAAGCCCGGCTTTTCGAGGATAATTCGCGGATCGTTCTGCTTCAGGCGGTCACCGTTATCAGGCGAGTGTCGTCAGCGCGGTTCAACGAACCGTAATCCTCATTTCTCTATCCGCCCTCTTCACTCAAGTCTTTACCTCCGGTAACACTTCCAGGGAATACCCTTCAATTGACAAAGGCTGCGGACAGGGATAGCCTTTAAGGCAGATTTCGTTTCTCTGTTGCACCCATTTCCAGTCGAGGAGAAAGCATATGCCAGGACACCTTCAAAGAAGACGTGGATGCATGACCATGATGCAGGGGATGGCGGTTATGGCATTCTTCCTGCTCAGCCCGCTGTTTCTTTCGGCCGCTGATACGGGTATCACGATCCAGACCTCACTATCGAGCTCCTATCCAAAGACAAAATCTTTGAGCAGGGAGATACTGGCTCAGCTCAAAGCGCAGGAAGACTCCGATGATGCGGCTCTCATACGCAGGGCCCTGGGACAGCTTCGCGATGGAGACGTTCTGGTGCTTTCCGTCCATTCGAATCCGAATATTTTCGGCCTGGGCAAAATGAGGGTTCCCTGGTCGAAGTTCTGGGCCACCTTCGGCATTGCCAGGCCGCCCCGGCTCGCAACCGTTGTCATAGCGGGCTGCATGTCTGTTGAAGGCGATGACGGATACAAACACGCCACTCAGAACGACATAGAGGGACTTCGGTCTATCTTCAACGCGAAAACGCTCTTTGCGCCCGGCTGTGAAATCAACCCGCTCGTTGCCGCAAAGGACACAAATGGACTTCTAGGCTCCCTTTTTGCGGGCAAGAAACTCGCCGACATCAATCTCCAGAATCGCTGGTACTATGCGGCCGATCCGGCGATCGATAAGAGCAGCGTAACGCTCAAAGACCTCAGGGGCGGCGATGACAAGCAGATCAAGGATTGTCTGTGCAAGTGCCTTGAACCAAAGGGGGGAAGGTTTCACTGCCGGTATGATCTCCACAACAGGGGAAATTCTCCTTCCTGCCGCGATCTTGCCAACGGACCCTGTCTCTGCCAGGCAGCCGGATGTTTCAGAAGAAAGCCACCCGTAAGCGGTGAATGTTACGACAATTGCATGAAACAGTACAGGTGAGTCGGAGGGTGCCCCTTACGGGGTGTCTGAACCGTTGTCCGGCGGGGATGGGAGGGTGAAGGCCGAGGAGAGGAAGATGGTCAGCATCTTGCCGATGCTCCCGGCGAGGTCGAAGTCCCCAAGCTCGATGGTGCGGTTCGTCATCTGTTCGTAGTGGATGAAGACCATCTGGGAGAAGGCCTGGTCCCACTCGATGACCGAGACGGGCGGCTGAGCCCGCAGTTCCTTCCAGTACTGGATGCCGATCTTGACCAGACCCTCCCTGTTCTCTTCGTCGTAAGGCATGAAGAAGAACCTCCCCAATTCCCGCGCAACGTCGTGCATATCCACGGGGATCCCTTCATCGTTGAGCCGGGGGACCACTGCCGTCAGGAACCAGATACCGCAAACGAAGGTGAGGACCCTGTCCCTGGGAAAGGGAAGACTCTCGCCCGAGGCGTTGAGCCTGTCCATGAGCGAAGGAAGGAGAAGCGCGGAGATATCAGCCGAAACCGCCCTGCTCAACATCTCATCAAGGCCCTCGCAGGGCCCCAGGGCAAGAACACAGGCTTCCCCCATCGTGCTGAGGTCCACCGCCGCCTTATCGAGGAGCGCCTTCGTCAGCGGCTTGCCCGCGAGATCGAATTCAGCTGTTTTTTCATTCCAGGTTTTCATACGCGTGCCGCGCGGGTCACAGGTGATAGGTTATGGGGATGACTCTCCCCTATCACCTATCACCCATCATCCCTCTTCATTACCACTTAAATATCCCCTTCAGCAACTTGCCGGGCGTTATCCCCTCATCCTCCTTCTTTTCGGGGGGAGGAGCACCTTCGTCACGGGGTGCCCTGCCGGGTCCTCCGCGGCCTTCCATTGCCATAAGGGGCAGCATCGACGTTGATTTGCGTCTTACCTTCACGGCCCAGATGGGGTCCTTCGGTCGCGGCGGATAGGAGATGTTCAGCTCGTCGCCGTAGGCTATGAACTGGATCATCGCGCCCTGAGCGTCCTTGAAGATGCCTTTCGGTACGGCGCACTGGGTCGTCGAGGGCGCCATGACGACCTTGTCCCTCACGAGACGCCGCACATCCTCGTCGGAAAGGAAATTCATGAGCGAGTACCCGGCCTCCCGGACATCGCTGGAGCTCCAGATGATCATCGTTCCCGTCTTCTCGTCGCTTCCCATGGCGGTCGCAAAATACCCCGTCGCCGTGGGGATGGCGTTCCACTGGAACTGGAAACTGTCCTCGGGACTGCCCTTTGTCGAGGTAAATTCCACGGGGGACATGAAATCATGGCCGGGGCCTATGGGGAAGCGTATGTCGGGAAGGTAGTTGCCATGAACAAAATGGTCGCCCGCAAGGGAGCTATCGGCCGGGACCTGTTTCGAATCCTTCCTGTTCGGCCAATCCGCGTACGTCCAACCCGAACGGGCCGAAGGCGGGTTCTGCACCGATACCTGTCGTCCCTGGAACGCCCTTCCGAAATCGGCGGGGTTCATCTTCTCCGTGTCGATGACGTAAGGCTGGCCAGGTCTCACCGTTTCCGAGCAGCCCCAGTACATGAGCATGCGCATCTTAGGCTTCTCCATCTTCTCCGGCCTTTCAGCCCTCTCAACCGTTTCCGCCCGGCCCGGACGCACCGGCTCGGGCGTCATGAGCGGGAGCGTTGGCCCCATATTCTGTCCCGGGGGGATGTCGTGGGTTGCCTGAGGGTCAGCCGGGGTGCTCTTCGGAGAGACCACCTGCAGCTCAAGCTTTTTCCCCGAACCGCCGCCTCCTCCCATGCCGAGCATACCGCCGATCATGCCCGACATCCCGCCGCCGGCACCAGAAGGCATTCCGGGAAAACCACTCTTCTCCGTTGAAACGCTCATCCAGTAACGTGTCACGGGGGTCTTCTCCGCCGAATCCGCCACCCCTGACCACAAAACCAGCGCGAAGATACACAGGACACCTGATATTACGGCCTTCCAGGAAAGATCAGTGTTACCCATCATTACCCCTCCTTGATCATTGTGTGCGTGCTTGACGACGATGGGTTTCACGGTCTTGGGCAAAAAATTACCGGCCCGCCACTCGTCGAAACCTTAAGATGCAGATTATATAACGACCACCCGGGTGTCAAGGATAAAGAAGGTTTCAGAGAAGGTTTCAGGAAAAGGATAAAAAAGACGATCTCACGTTTCGGGAAAAGGATAAGACCATGGCTGGAAACTGTATGTCGGCATCTTGGAGGATTCCCGATGTGTTTTGCCGAAGCGTAGGCGGACGGTCCACCTTTAGCCCTTGACTCGAAACACGCAACCCGGAACCCGCAACTGCCTCTTACCTGAAACCCTCTTCTCTTCTTGGAACCGTCTTTACGCTGCCTTCTGTCTCTTTTCCACGAGTTCCTTCATGAAGGACAGCAGGCTGAGGTCCGGCTTCGAGAACTGGCCGTCGGCTCCGACAGACTGGCCCTTGTGGATAAGCTTGTCCGTTATGAGCGAAGAAAATAGGATGACAGGAACGTCCTTGAATTCCGGCGAATCCTTGATCCTCTTACAAAGGTGGTACCCGTCCATGCCAGGCATCTCTATGTCCGTGAGAACCACGTCCACGAAGTCCGTCAGGGCCGCTCCTTCCGCACGGGCCTTTTCCCTGAGGCTCATCAGATGGTTCCATGCCTCCTCGCCGTTGCCCACCGAATGCACGGCAAAATGCCCGTTCTCTTCCAGGCGGGCCCGCACGTTGTGCCGTATGACGTTGGAATCGTCGGCGTGGAGCACTTTGATGGGCCTGTCGAGGCTGAATTCCAGGCGTCCCTCCGCGGCCGCCGAAGGGGCCTTCAGGGCCAGTTCCGGATTCAGTTCGGCGATGGCCTTTTCGAGGTCAAGGAGAAAGACGAGGTTATTCTCGAGCTCGATGACCCCCGTCACGGCATCGCTCACGTTCTCCATGTACCCATCGAGAGGCTTGATGTCCTGCCAGGTGACGCGGTGTATCCGCGTGACGCCCGATACCATGAAGGCCGTCACGACGTTGTTGAACTCCGTTATGAGGACGTTGCAGGGTTTCGTTTCCACCCTCGTCTTTCCGAGCCAGACAGCGAGGTCTATGAGGACCACCACCTTGTTCCGATGGTTAAAAAGACCCGACACCATCCCCTTCTTCGAATCGGGCGGATTTATCTTGTTCCTGGGGACGGGGATGATCTCTATGACCTTCGCGACATTGACACCGTAGTAGCCGCGATATCCTTCCTCATCAATATACAACTCCAGTATCTCAACCTCATTTGTCCCCGTCTCGAGAAGAATATTCGACGTCCCCTGAGCCATAATCCCTCCTTTGGCTGTGTCAGCACAGTAATGAGAATACACGCGTCTTTCTCTATTATCGGAGGATCTGGGGATATATTAAGGGGAAGAAAAGGCAGCTTGAATGGCTTGAGTCGCTTGAATGGCTTGAAAGTTAGAAACGAAAAGACCCACTTCGAGATCCAGTTGCTCTCATCTCACTCGCAAGCAGCTCAAGGTATTCAAGTTCTTTTCGCCTTTAACCCTCAAGCGACTCAAGCCATTCAAGCAATTCAAGCCGTATTACTGTTTGGAAAGGGTATCTCTATCGCCTTTACCGGGCATTCGGCGGCGCAGAAGCCGCATTCCTCGCACAGGTCTTCGTCGATGCAGGCCTTACCATCCCTGAACAGTATGGCACCGGGGGGACATACCTCCCAGCATGTCGCGCATCCTGTGCATGTTTCCTTGTCGACAACGGGGATCATCAGAGCACCATCCCTAAGCGGTATCCATCGCGGATCGCGTTCAAAAGGCGTCTCGGCTTCTTCGCGTCCCCGATGAAATACGCCTCTCCCGCAAGCGACCCCGCGGTATTTCTCCATATGTCTTCTTCCGGGGCCATCAGCGACGTTATGACGCTGTCCGTCTCGACAACCCCCTCGCCCGAGGGCCCCGTGACACGCACCCGGTCGTCCTCCACCACATTGACGACAGTGCGCATCATGAAATTCACCTTTCGCTTTCTCATGAGGGCCATATACTGCCAAAAATAGAAAGGATTGACATCCCTGCCGGGCTTTCCCGCTTCGTCTATGACGGTGATCTCGTGCTCACCGCTGCGAAGGAGGTAAACGGCAACACCCAGCCCTACGCCGCCCGCACCCATGATGACGACCCTCGGTCCAACCTTCTCCCCCGCCGCCATCACACCGTGCGGCGTCAAAACACCCTTGGAGACACCCTTTATGGAGGGCCCGGACGCCACCACGAGAACATCGGGCGCCTCCGAGCCGACGGTGGCCGGATCGCACGCGGCGCCGAGCCTGATGTCAACCCCGGCCTTGCGGCAGAGCTGATCGAGGGCCGCTATCGGCCGCATCAGCTCTGCGGCGCCTGTATCAACCCTGGAGGCTATAAGGATGTTACCGCCCAGCCTGTCGTTCTTCTCGAAGAGCGTGACATCGTGGCCCTTGCGCGCGGCCACCTCGGCGCACTGGAGGCCCGCGGGCCCGCCGCCGACGACGAGCACCTTCTTTCTCTTCTCCGTCGGTTCAAACCCATAGTATCCCCACCCTTTTTCGCCCTCCTGTCCCAGGCTGGGACGGACGGAGCACATGATGGGCTGGTGGTAGTAAAGCCGCGAGAAGCAAACGTTGCAGGCGATGCAGGGGATTATCTCCCCTTCCCTGCCCTCGCTGACCTTCTTCGGGAATTCGGGGTCGGCGATCATGGGCCGGCACATCTCCACGAAGTCTATCTGCCCCCCGGATATCGCCTTCTCGGGGATATGAGGGAGGAACTGCCGAAAGGCCATCATGACGGGAACGTGGACTGCCTTCTTCACCGCTTCGGCTATGTAGAGCCAGTGACCCATGGGAACGTCCCTCGTGATGACCGATTGCGAGGACTCGTGCCACCCAACGGTGACGCTCAGGTAATCCGCCCCGGCGTCCTCAGCTATCCTGAAGCTTTCGACGCTCTCCTCGAAGGTGTTGCCACCCCGGTCGTCGAGAAGCTCGTGGCCGCAGAGCCGGATGCCCACGGGCATATCGTTCACCTCGGCCTTCACGCCCTCGATGACCTCCACCATCAGCCGGCACCGCTGTCTCAGATCCCCGCCGTATTCGTCGGTCCTCTTGTTCGTGTAACGCGATATAAACGTGGAGATGAGGTAACCGACGATGCCGGAAAGCTCTATCATGTCAAAGCCGGCCTCTTTCGCGCGCCGCGCAGCCGCCACGTGGTCCTTCACGGCCTCTTTTATCTCTTTCTTCGTGATCTCGCGGGGGGGCTTGAAGTAGGAGAGCTTCTGGGGGACAACGGACGGCATGAGGCAGTAGTCGAGCTCGATCCCGCCCTCCCTGCCGCAATGGAGTATCTGGATGCTCGAAAGGGCCCCGTTGGCACGGATCACATCGGCTATCCGCTTAAGACCGGGGATGTACCTGTCGTCATTGATCGACATCATCCCCTTGAAACCCTTGCCCTCCCCCTTCTTGTCGGGGTACGCTCCCTGGGTCGTCACTATGCCTGCCCCGCCCTTGGCCTGGGCCTCCATGTAGGCCACCTCGCGGTCGCTCACATAGCCGTCGCCGTACGGAAAGTTCGTCTCCGTGGCCGCGTACTTGATCCTGTTCTTGACAGTCAGGTTGCCGATGGTGCCCGGTTGAAAGATGTGCGGATATCGTTCCATGATCGCCACCCTGTTGTGTTCAGAAGTGAAGAAACAGTGAATTGAGTAACACACCACCGGAAACGAGTCAAGACACAAAAGAGACCGTCTCAGGTTTCAGGTTACAGGTCTCAAGCTAAAGACGCGAACCGGAAACATCCCTTCTTTGGCCTTTAGCCTGGAACTTTAGACTTGAAACCGTCTTTACCGGGTTACCGGCGAGATGCTCCATATGTTGCGGGCGTACTCGTGTATGGCTCGGTCGCTTGAGAACTTGCCCGACCTTGCCGTGTTAAGGATCGCCTTGCGCGTCCACTCGTCCCTGTCGCTGTATGCCCGCGCCACTTCCTCCTGGCACGCCACATACAGGGAATAATCGGCCAGGACGCAGTAGCGATCGCCGTCCATCAGACTCTGCACGATGGGTTGGAACAGGGCCGGCTCTTCCGGTGAGAAGAACCCCGATTGGAGTTGGTGCATCACCTGGGCAAGCTCTTTGTTCTCTTCAATGTATTTCTTCGGGTCATACTGCTTCCTCAGTTCGAAGATCTCCTCGGCCCTGTGTCCGAAGAGAAAGAAGTTCTCCTCCCCCACCTCTTCCCGTATCTCTATGTTCGCGCCGTCGTAAGTTCCTATCGTGAGTGCTCCGTTGAGGGCGAACTTCATGTTTCCCGTGCCCGACGCCTCGTAGCCGGCCGTCGATATCTGCTCCGACAGGTCCGCCGCCGGTATGGTGACCTCGGCGATCGTTACACCGTAGTTCGGGACGAAGACCACCTGAAGCTTGTCCTTCACCAGCGGATGGGCGGCGACTATCTCGGAGATGTTGTGTATGAGCTTGATGATGAGCTTGCACATGAGATACCCCGGCGCCGACTTGCCCGAGAAAAGGACCACGCGGGGCACGAAACCCTCCGGCACCCGTCCTTCCTTGAGACGGTTGTACAGCGTGATGACGTGAAAGACGTTGAGGAGCTGCCTCTTGTATTCGTGGAATCTCTTCACCTGGCAATCGAGGAGAAGATCCGTTTCAAGGGTGAAGTTGAAGACCCTCTCCATCGCCCTGCAGAGGCGAAGCTTGTTCTCTTTCTTGACCGCATTGAAACGGTCCCTGAAAGCGGCGTCCTCCGCCATGGGCTCGATCTTTTTCAACTCCTCGAGGTCATGCGTCCACCCATCGCCGATCGCCTCCGTGATGAGCGAGGCAAGACCCGGGTTCGCGGAGAGGAGCCACCGCCTGTGCGTGATCCCATTCGTCACGTTCCGGAACTTCTCCGGGTACATGAGGTAGAAATCGTTGAACACGTGGCTCTTCAGGAGCTCGCTGTGCAGACGGGACACCCCGTTCACCGCGTGGCTTCCCACGATGGCGAGCCGGGCCATGTTGACCACCTTCCCTCCATCTCCCGTGACGATCCCCATCTGGTAGGCCTTGTCGAACTCCTCGGGAAAGCGCCGGGCCACCTGGATATGGAACTTCCTGTCCAACTCCTGGATGATCTGGAGGTGGCGGGGAAGCAGATGCCCGATGAGGTCCTCCGACCACGTCTCAAGCGCCTCGGGAAGGATGGTATGGTTCGTGTAGGCAAAGGTTTCACGCGTAAGCTTGCTCGCGATATCCCAGGAGAGCCCGTGATCATCGATGAGGATCCTCATCATTTCGGGGATCGCGATCGAGGGATGGGTGTCGTTGAGCTGGATCGCGACCTTGCTCGGCAACATGCTGAGATCGCTGTATGCCTTCCCGAACCGCCTCATGATGTCGGCAAGGGTGGCCGCCACGAAAAAGTACTGCTGCTTGAGCCTGAGCTCCTTGCCTGCCAGCGACAGGTCGTTGGGGTAAAGGACCTTCGAGATGTTCTCGCTGCTGTTCTTGTTCTCCACTGCCCTGACATAATCGCCGCTGTTGAAGTACTCGAAATCGAAATCACGCGTCGATTTCGCCGCCCAGAGGCGCAGGGTGTTCACCGTGTTCGTGCGGAAGCCGGGCACGGGATAATCGTAGGCCATGGCGAGGATCTCGCTCGTGTCGACCCATTCCGTCCTGGCGGAGTGCGTCTCCACCCTCCCGTAGAACCGGACGGGATATATGAGTTCAGGTCGCGGAAACTCCCAGGGATTGCCATACCGCAGCCAGTTGTCGGGGGCTTCCGTCTGATACCCGTCGACGATCCTCTGTGTGAAAATGCCATACTCGTACCTGATCCCGTAGCCATAGGCCGGGTAGTTCAGCGTGGCCATGGAATCCATGAAACAGGCCGCAAGCCTGCCCAGACCGCCATTGCCAAGTCCCGCGTCCCACTCGTACTCCAGGGTGTCCTCCAGCCTGGTAGCCAACACGTCCATGGCCTCGCGGTATTCGTCGAGAAGGTCGATGTTGATGAGGTAGTTCTTGAGAAGCCTCCCCATGAGGAACTCCAGGGAAAGGTAGTAGAGGCGCTTGGCATCGTGCTTGTAATAGCTCTGCTGGCATTCGATCCAGTTCTTGACTATGCGGGCCCTGACCGAAAGGGCCGTGGCCGTATACTTGTCCCTTTGCGTCGCCGAATACATGTCTTTCGAAAGAGAATAGGTGAGCTGGTTCGTCAGGATCCTGCGAAAATCATCCCCGGACCGGCCATCTAACCGTGTCGCGCCGGCGCCATCAGAGGTTTGACTCATGTGACATCTCCTTTGATAATGACGGAGCCGAAGCTCCGATACCTATAGTTATCGATATTTACTAAAGATTCTTTAGCGGTGGAGGTAAGGAATGACCGTGATCGAACACGGCGGGACGTCGCCCTTCCAGCGGTCCCCGGCCCCAGGACACCATCTTCAGTGTTGCCCGGGGCGACCATCCTAGCGATCCAACATCGATGCCGGCTCAAAGACCTCGCCGAGAGGCCTCACGAAGGTATAGTTGACGGTCTCGGTCAGCATGGCATCCCCGACCTCCCTCGTGTTGTTCGCTATTATGGAAAAAGGCAGGGCCACGATGGTTGCCGCGAAACCGACTCCCACGCTGGCAATGCCGATAGGTCTCAAGAGTACAAGGTCGAAGAACATGGCCTCCCCCTTGCCGGACCCCCGCCAGGAACGCTCGTTCTCATCCTCGGCAAAAGCGGGAAGCACGAAAAGACCACACGAAAAGGCAGCGATCATAATAAATATTGCAGCTTTTTTCATATGTTACCCCCTTTTCTTAAGACCTTTTGTTTTTATAGCACAGCATTTTGCCGTTTTCAATAATTTTTTTGTATACATACCTAAAGGCGGCTTGAACCGCTTGAATGGCTTGAGTCGCTTGACAGGCTGTTGATAAACCCATTTTCTACGTCATTCCGGCGAAGGCCTTAAATCCAGAGGTTTCTTTAACCCCTCGTTTTTCCTGGATTCCGGCCTTCGCCGGAATGACGAAAGAGCACAAATCCTCTTCAGAAATCACTTTGTCAACAGCCTGTCAAGTGTTGGAAATACCCCGCATAACACAGCCCAACCCGCAGGTCAGGAGCCTGGTGAAGACAAGGTAACAACAAAGACCTGCTATGCCTGATTTTGATGTGTGGCCCGTGACGGATGACCCGTGACACGACCTGAACCATTCAACAGCCTGTTGATAAACCC
>DBQU01000072.1 GCA_002305765.1 Deltaproteobacteria bacterium UBA1386 | reverse complement strand
GCTGATCAGGCCCACGGCAAGCAATGGCTATTTTTATTCCGCGCGAACAGCCGGAACAAGCGGCACTGCCGAACCGGCCTGGCCTGACAAAGGGAGAGTCACCGACGGGACAGTCACATGGCTACCCTATCAAGTGGGCATATGCAACAAATTTACGAACGGGGCTCTTGGCTATGTGCAATCCGATTACACGGCCGCTAGCCCCACACTGGACAGGACCATCACGCTCGATTCAACCTACAACACCGCATTCGACAGATTTCTTTTCGGCTGGACGACCGCATCGGGTGGAGCCACCCAGAAAGCGGATGTGTGGAAATTCAGGCTCACCTTCAAACCGTAGACGCTTGCCCCACTTTTTTGCTGATCACGTGGTGACCTCAATCCGCTCCAGCATTGTGATCAACCCCGGCAGGTCGTCAGTAACGGTATCCCACACCCGATCGAGGTCTATATCGAAGTAAACGTGGATAAGCCTGTTCCTCATGGCAACGATATCAGTCCAGGGTATTTCCGGGTGTTCTTCGCGGCCGTCTCTCGTTACTCTGGAGGCTGCTTCCCCGATCATCTCAATGCTCTTTATGATCGAAAGAGCGAGCATCCGGTTTTCGTCAAGATCGATCCTCGACTTGTTCCGCGCAAACAGCATGGCCTCTCGCGCCGCATCCAGCATGTGGCGGACACGGATCAGGTCATCCTTGCGCATACTGGACCTCGGCCTTCTCGATCACTTCCTGTCTGAAATACCGGCTCAGATCCGCTGGCGTTCTCAAATCGACCTTCCGTTCCAGTATCTCCGAGAGCTCATTCTCCATGTGGGCCATCTTGAGAAATCCGATCCTGGCACCTGCTTCGAATTCCACCAGCACATCGATATCGCTTTCAGGCCGGAAGTCATCCCGAAGAACGGAGCCGAAGAAAGAGAGCTTCCTGATCCTGTGTTTTTTGCAGAATTGCTCCAGGTTCTCCCTGGAAACGGTTATCCGGTCTTTCAGTATCATCGTTCTTCTCAATTTCTATTCTAAACAATCGGCAGCCCAATGCCAACAGGGAAATGAAAAAGGCGGGTGATGGGTGATGGGGAATCGGGGCGAAAACCTTTGGAACCGTTGGAACAGGATGAGCCGCAAGTTCCCATGACCCATCACCTCTTACCTATGATCCGTTTTTCTTGAATTTGTGGATTCTAACTCCACATGTTTTGCTGAATTTATGGATTTGAGACTGTTTTTCTCCCCTCCCTACCCCGCGCACAGCCTTAAAATCAAAAAGAATTCTTGACAAAAACAACAAATGTCAAGTAAATTTGAAAATTCTATTACATCATTAATAGTGTCTCGGGGAGATGTTTTACGGTGGGAGCGGGGAACATCACAAGGAGGAGACATGAAAGATGGAGATGCGCAACAGAAAGGCGTGAGCAGGCGGTCTCTGCTCAAAAGCGCTGCGGCGGTCGGGGCAGTGGCGGGTTTGAGCGGCATGGCGTTGAACCTTGCGGCTCCCGGTTCGGCTGAGGCCGTCACGAAAAAGCTGCCCCAGAAATGGGACGAGACATGGGATGTTGTCGTTATAGGCTCGGGGTTTGCAGGACTTGCGGCAGCAGCGGAGGCGGCGGGCAGCGGAGCAAAGACCGTCATCCTCGAGAAGATGCCCATCTACGGTGGAAACTCCATCATCAACGGCGGCGGCTATGCTGCGTGGGATGAAGAGCTGCATCTTCGCAAGAAAAAGAATCTCGGTGAAGACAGCGTCAAGCAGCACATCCAGGATACCCTGAAGGGCGGCGATTTCTACAATATGCCGGAGCTCGTTGAGATCATGGCAAAAGAGGCTCCGGATGCCCTCAACTGGATGATCAATCAGGGTGGCGCCGAACTCAGTGACGTCCTCGTCATCGGTGGCGGACATACAGCATACCGCGCTCACTTCTCCAAGCACAATTCCGGCAAGGACTATACCGAAGCACTCAAGAAGATCGCCGAGAAGAACGGGGCAAAGATGGTGCTCAATTCCCAGGTCACCTGGATCTGGCGTAAGGACGCCGATCCCAAGAGTCCTGTCCTCGGGGTTGAGGTCAAAAGAGGCAACAAGATCGTGAACATAAAGGCCAAGAAGGCCCTCATCCTTGCCTCGGGAGGCTTCAGTAACGATGTGGAAATGCGGCTTTCAGAATGGCCCAAGCTTGTCAAAGAGTTCAACTGCACCAACCAGAAGGGTGCGACGGGCGAGATGATACGCTATGCCAAGGCCGTAGGATCGGACGCGCTGCACATGAACTTCATACAGCTCTTCCCCTTCGCCGAACCCGAAGCAGGCATCCTCGACAGGCCTGCCGTATACGCTTTCAGCGGTCCGGGCGTCGGGATCATCTACGTGAGCAAGGCCGGGAAACGTTTCGTCAACGAACTGGACCGCAGGGACGTATGCGCCTTCGCCCAGATCGCTCTCGGTACGAAACCCGCCTATGCGATCTTCACGGATGCGATACCGCCCAAGTTCGGCGGCAAACCAGCGGAAATAGAAGCCGGCATGAAAAAAGGCCGTTTCATCAAGGGTGACACCATCGCCGACCTCGCCAAGAAGATCGGGGCTCCTGCCGATGTCCTTGAAAAGACCATCAACGACCACAACAAGTACATAGCAGAGGGAAAGGATGCCGAGTTCAACAAACCCATGAAGAAGACGATGGTCCCCATGGACAAGGGGCCCTACTATGCCCTGCCGATGTGGCCGGCTGTCCACCACACCATGGGCGGCCTGAGGATAAACACGAACTCCCAGGTCATCGACGTCTTCGGCGCGGTGATACCTCGTCTGTACGCCGCCGGTGAGGTGGTCGGAGGAGTCCACGGTTCGAACCGTCTGGGCTGCAACGCCACAACCGAATGCGTCGTCTTCGGCCGTATCGCAGGCAAGAACGGAGCCAAGGAAAAAGCATAACGAGCACAAGAACACAAGGGCCATCCCCTTCCGGAGATGGCCCTTTTCATTTGCCTTCGTCTTTGGCCTCTAACCCTCAACAGACTGTTGACAAAGTGATTTCTCAAGGCTGTTCGTGCTCTCTCGTCATTCCGGCGAAGGCCGGAATCCAGGAAAGACTGTCAGCGAACGACCATTTCACAGGAACGGGTTCCGCGGCATCTCTCATACCGGACTCTTAAGGGTATTATCTTTTGCGTGCTTTCTGCTGCGACAGACTTTTTCCTGGATTCCGGCCTTCGAGAC
>DBQU01000009.1 GCA_002305765.1 Deltaproteobacteria bacterium UBA1386 | reverse complement strand
ATCCTGAACCGCCAGGCCAGCCTCACGGAACAGGAGATCAAGTTCGTGGAGAAGTATGTCCTCGAAAGCGTTGCCTCCCTGAAGCGGCTCGGTTATGTCAACGATCAGTTCCTGGAGATCGTCAGGCACCACCACGAACTCTGGAACGGCAATGGCTACCCCGACGGTCTCAAAGGTGAGGAGATACCCATCGGCGCGCGCATAACGGCCGTCGCCGAAGCATACAGCGCCATGACGTCCTGGCGTCCTTACCGCGGTCCCTGGGACGTGCGGCTCGCATTGAACGAGATCAGGAAGAACACGGAAAAGGGGTTCTACGATCCCCAGGTCGTCGACGTGCTTCTCGAGGTCCTTAAGTTCGACGCGTCGCTGGTGGATAGTGGTGAGGTTTCATCCGCGGGCAACGCGTAGGAGATGAGGCGAGGCCGCAGGCCTGCCCCCGGGCACGACATTCGCACTCACTTCCGGATGGAGTTCAGTATGGACAATCTTCACCAAACCCTGTAGTATTATCCCGGCTGAAAAGTGTGTCCCACCAGCCCACATTATCCATCAGGAGACAGTGGAGCTATGACCTGTGCTGACAGCGGCAGAGCGGAGCGTGAGACCACCGCCCCGACCCGTCGGGGACCGCGGGCATCCCTAACGTTCCTTACCATTATTATTGTGTTCTTGAGCCTTCCCCTTACCGTTTCCGGCGCCGACCTCAGCCCGAGCTACAGCGAGGCCGTTGAGATGGCGATCCGGAACGCCTCCAGTCCGTCGGGCTGGCAACCGGCGTCGCTCTATGTCATACCCGACGGGGGAGGCACGGAGGGCCTCTTCTATGACGCGGGAAAGCTCGTGGTGCGGACAGCCACGAGATCACGCTACGTGAAGGGTAATTACGTCGGGCAGGCGGGGTACAAGATCTTCGGGGGTGCTTCCACAGATGCCGCCTGGGTAACGGTCGGCAACGATGCCACCCGGTTCCTCCTTGCCAACGGTGTGAACGGCGGCAACGTGGTCACCCTTCTCGAGAGGGGGCTCGGGATGGACACGACGGGCACCCATGACGCCATCATCGAGTACGCCGTGAACACCCAGTATCTTCTGCGCCCGACACGAAACCCCGACATCAGCACGTACACGCCGGCCAAGTACGGTCAGAACCTTCCTTTCGAGAAACCGGCAGGGATGAGCGACGACACGTTCAATAACTTCAAGGCCTACTACACCAACTGGCTGGCCCAGGCGTACGGTGGATCTCCTTTTCCCTTCACGCAACTCGGCTACACGTTCTTCTGGGGGAACGGCACTTCCCCGGCCGACATAGTGGGCATGACGGAGTTCATCCTTCTCGGCCAGACCCCTGTGGACATCTACGGGATCTACGCCACGGGGTCGTACATCTATACCCGAAACGACGGGACCGATTTCAGCACGGCGGCAAACGCCTCTTACGGGAACGGTTTTGCCAGCTTCAAGATAGACGGGGCCTGCGATACCGTCTGGGCGGGCCATCGTTTCCAGAAGAACGTGCGCACCGCGATTGCGACACCGAACCAGATCATCATCGAACCGGGAGGGAGCGTTACCGGGGGTCAGGGCCTCCTGGTATGGTCCCTCAACTACGACGTGATCAACAACGGCACGATCAGCGGGGCGACAGCGGACAAACTCGGCCTCGCCGGGACGTCGAACATCGCCGTCCTCTTCAAAGGGGATACGAGCGTCGCCTACGGGACCCCCGTCACCACCGCCGGTGCCGTCAACCGTCTCACGAACGCCGGGACCATCTCGAGCCCCGGCACGGCCATCAAGGCCGAGGCGGGAGACACGGTGATCACCAACAACCCGGGCGGGACCATCTCGGGTGCCATCGCCATCCAAACGGGTTCCGGGAACGATACGGTAACGATAAACGGAGGCCGCGTCTCGGGCACCATCGACCTCGGCGCTGGGACGGACAGCATGAACATGGCAGGTGGCGCCGCCGCGCGCCTCGACGTCAGTCTCAACAGGAACACGATGAACACGGCGAGCGTCATCAACGTTGAGACCGTAACCATCGCCGACAGCACAAACTTCGGGGTCACCCTTGCCGGACCGGCCGTCCGGAACAACGACCGCTTTCTTGTCGTCGATGCCGGCACGCTGACCACCACACCGGCGAACCTGGTGGTGGCGGGCGATGCGTCGGCGCCGATGGTCAGGTTCTCGGCCGCAAAGGACGGGGGCAGGCTCTACCTTGTTGCTTCCAGGAACAACACCTATTACAGGGACATGAGCGGCAACCCGTCCCTGGGAGCAGCCCTCGACGGTCTCGCCAACTCGGCGACGGGAGACCTGGCGGACGTGCTGGGAGCTCTTGACAGATCGGGGAGCGCCGGTAACGCCCTGCAGCTTGAGCCAAAGGCTGACGGGAACCAGGGTGTTGTCGAGGCGGGTTTCGGGGCTGTCAACCGGTTCCTGGAGACGACGACGAGCCGCATCTCTCAGGTCATAGCGGGGAATGGCTCAAGTGGCGCGGGGACCGGAATATCGACGGGTGACGAGGCCCTGAAGTGGGGCATGTGGGCACAGGGGTTCGGCAGCTATCTGAAACAGGACCCTTGGGATAGCTCCATGGGCTACACGGCGCATATATGGGGTACCTCGCTGGGTCTCGACAGGCTCGTGACCGACCATTCCCTGTTCGGTGTAAGTGGCGGGTTTGCGAGGAGCCATATCCGGACGAGTGACAGCGGGACCGCGACCGACGCCAGCAGCTACCAGGGCAGTCTGTACGCGAGCTTCTTCAGGAATGCCTGGCGTGTCGACGGAACCGTTTCCTGCGCGTACAACCGGTACGACGGGTCGAGACATATCGCCTTCGGCGGCGTCGATCGCCTCGCAACGACCAGCTACGGGGGATATCAGTATTCCGGGTATATCGAAGGGGGATACACCATCACCGGCGGGGGATGGAACATCACTCCCCTTGTCTCCCTGCGCTATTCCCATCTCCATCTCGATGGTTACACGGAGGAAGGGGCCGGTTCACTGAACCTCTCCATCGACTCCCGGAACTATGACATGTTTCAGTCCGGTCTGGGAACGAGCCTGTCACGGCCCTTCCTGTGGCAGGACTCGCGGCTCATGCCTGAAGTGCACGTGAAATGGCTCTATGATTTCATCGGGGACCGTCAGCAGACGACGTCCACCTTCACCGGGGGTGGAGCCTCATTCTCCACCGGAGGGTACGATCCGCCGCAGTCGAGCCTGAACGCCGGAGCGCGGCTGACGTTGACCAACAGATACGGCGTCACGGTATCCGTCAATTATGACCTGGAACTCAAGAAGGATTTTTACAGCCATGCCGGCTATGCCAACATTCGCTTCGTTTTTTAGACGCGTCTTGATCATCCTGCTTCCGGTCTTCCTCATCGGGGCGGCATGGGGCTGTGCCTCCATGGGATACCCGGGGGACAGGTACGAGGCGGCCGCGCGGGCCGCGGCGGCGGGGGATCTCACAAAATACTCCCTCGAAGCGAAGGGCTTCGCACTCATCGCTTACGGGCGTTTTTCCCGGCCGGGGAAGGATCTGACCGTGTATATCGAGGGGGACGGGTCGGCGTGGCTCTCTCCCGCCCTGCTCTCCCCTGACCCGACGCCGGCGGGTCCACTTGTCCTGCGCATGGCGGCAATGGATCCGGCCGCAAACGTGGCGTACCTGGCCCGTCCCGGTCAGTACGCCGCAGGCCTCGCGCCGCCCTGCGAGCCCCTCTACTGGTCGGAGAAACGCTTCTCTCCCGAGGTCGTAGAGGCCATGAACGAGGCCATAGACCGGCTTCGCGCCTTCTCGGGCTCAGGCAGGGTCCATCTCGTCGGATATTCCGGGGGTGCCGCCATCGCCGTGCTCGTCGCCTCTCGCCGGGGTGGTATTGCAAGCTTGAGGACGGTGGCCGGCAATCTCGACACCGAGGCGGTGAACGGGCACCATGGGGTGAGTCCCCTGACCGGGTCCTTGAACCCCATCGACGAGGCCGGAAGGCTGGCAGGTTTGCCGCAGCGTCATTTCGCCGGAGCAAAAGACACCGTGGTACCACCCTTCATTGCACGATCTTTCCTGGAACGGGCGGGGGATGCAGACGGCCGCGGGCTCGTCATTGTTGAGGGCGTCTCACACTCCCGGGGTTGGCTGGAGAGGTGGGGAGAACTCCTCACTGTCCCTCTGGTAACCGCCCGATAGAGGTTACTCGACGGTCACGCTCTTCGCCAGGTTCCGGGGTTGGTCCACGTCGGTGCCGAGAAGGTTCGCCATGTGGTAAGCCATGAGCTGGAGAGGCACCACGGAGAGAATGGGCTGGAGTTCGTAGATGCTTTCGGGAACGACGAACAGCGCGTCGATCCTCTTGGCCATGTCATGGCGGGCGTCATCGGTGAAGAGGAGGACCTTTCCGTTGCGTGCCAGGACCTCTTCCATGTTGGAACAGGTTTTCTTGTATGTCTGGTCTCTCGGAGAGACGAACACGATGGGCATATTCTCGTCTATGAGGGCGATGGGGCCGTGCTTCATCTCTCCTGCCGCGTACGCCTCCGCGTGGATGTAGGAGATCTCCTTGAGCTTCAGGGCACCCTCGAGGACGGTGGGGAAGTTGATGCCCCTGCCGAGGTAAAGGAAGTGCCGGTAGTGCATGTTCTCCCTCGCGGTGTCTTCGATGGAGGAACTCGCATCGAGGATCGTCTGGATCTTATGGGGGATCTTCCTGAGTTCGCCGATGAGACGCCGGGCATCGTCACTGTCGAGAACATTAAGACGTTTACCCAGGTAGATCATGAGCATGAAGAAGACGGAAACCTGGGTGGTGAAGGCCTTCGTCGAGGCCACCCCGATCTCGGGACCCGCGTGGGTGTAAATGACACCGTCGCATTCCCGCGACAGGGTGCTGCCCAGCACGTTGCATATGGCCAGGGTGTGAAGGCCCCTCTTCTTCACCTCTTTCATGGCCGCTATGGTGTCAGCGGTCTCGCCCGATTGCGAAACGAGTATGACGAGGTCGTTCCTATCAAGGATGGGGTCGCGGTATCGGAATTCCGAAGCGATGTCGGTCTCCACGGGTATCCTCAGGTTTGCCTCGAAGATGTGTTTTCCTATGAGACAGGCATGGTACGAGGTTCCGCAAGCGACCATCCAGATCTTTCTCACTTTCGCGATGTCGGGGAGGTCGAGTTCTTCGAAGAATACCTCGCCCTCTTCTTCCTCGATCCTTCCGATCAGCGTGTCCGATATGGCCCTCGGCTGCTCGAAGATCTCCTTGAGCATGAAATGCCTGTAGCCGCCCTTCTCCGCCATGGCGCCCGACCACTGGACCGACCGGACCTCGCGCGTGACCTCGTCGCCGTCGAGGTTCGTTATCTTCAGATCACCTTTCCGTATGACCGCGATATCGCCATCCTCCAGGAAAATGAACCTGTTGGTCCTGTTGATTATGGCCGGGGCGTCGCTGGCAATGATATGCTCGCCATCCTCTCCCAGGCCGACGAGCAGCGGGCTCTCCTTTTTTGCCGCGATGAGGATGTCCTCCCCTTCCCTGATGACCCCGACCGCATAGGAGCCCTTGAGCATCCTGAGAGCTGACCTGACCGCCCCTTCAAAGCTTCCCGCCTTGCTGAGCAGACTGGCGATGAGATGGGGGATGACCTCCGTATCGGTGTCCGATGTGAACGTGTGTCCTTGTCCTTTCAGGGTTTCCTTCAACTCGAGGTAGTTCTCTATGATCCCGTTGTGAACGACGGTGATGTCGGCGGCCGTGTGAGGATGGGCATTGCGTTCCGAGGGAACGCCGTGGGTCGCCCACCTGGTGTGGGCGAGCCCCATGGGGCCGTCAAAACCGTCCGCTTCGATGGCTTCGGCCAGGTCGCTCACCTTGCCCTGCCTGCGGGCGAGCCTCACGGTCCCCTTGTTCCAGATCGCTATCCCTGCCGAGTCGTAACCCCGGTATTCCAGGCGCCGCAAGGCATCGATGAGAATCTCCCGTGCCCCTTCCCTACCCCTGTATCCGACAATACCGCACACTGCTGTTTCCTCCCTTTTTTGTCCTCACGCCCTTCCTTCGATGACCATATCCTGCTTGAACCGGGAGAGAGCGCCAATCCTGACACCCTCTTTCGCCTCCACTCCTTCCATGAAGACAAGACCCGCGATGGTCACATTGTTCCCTATCCTGCAGTTCCTGATGATCGATGAGGGTCCGATGTAGACCCATTCCCCGATGACCGTTGTGCCAGCGATGTGACAGTGGGGCGCGATGACCGTGCCCTGCCCGATCACGACGTCGCTTTCCACGTATATGTCGGTGTCGAGGAACGTTACGCCGCGGGCCATGTGTCCTTCGTTGATCCGCTGCCTCATCACCGTATTCGCCTCGAGCAGGCCCTTCAGGGTATTGACGCCGAGGACCTCGTCCGCCAGGGGATGGCAGAAACCCTTTGCGTGGCGGCCTGAGGCCCTGGCGACCTTGCAGATGTCCGTCAGGTAACGTTCTCCCTTTCTGTTGGCGGTGTCGATGAGGTCGATGAGCCCGAGGTCCTGGAACGGGATGTAACATATCCCCGTGTTGATCCTCGGGATCAGTTTTTCCGCGGCCGTCGCGTCTGCGTCCTCCCGGATGTCGGCGATGATGTCGCCGTCCATGACCACCCTGCCGTACCCGGAAGGGTCGGTGACATCCGTCGTCAAAAAGACGATCGAAGCAGAGGCCCGGCAGAATTCGAGGAACTGAACAAGTGTCGAATCCTCGATGAGAGGAACGTCGCCGAGGAGAACGAGGACATCGTTCCCCTCAAGGTGCCCGCGCGCCGATGCGAGGGCGTGGGCCGTTCCCTTTTGCGTTTCCTGAAACGCGGTCGCCACGTCCTTCTCTTCGAGATAGGCCTCGACGGTCTCCCTCCCGTAGCCGGTGACGACGACGATCCGGGCTGGTTCGAGGGTGCGCGCGGCGTCCACAACGTATCCGAGAAGGGGTTTTCCCATGATCTCATGCATCACCTTCGGTTTGCGGGAAGCCATCCGTTCCCCCTTGCCTGCGGCCAGAATGACGATATCAAGATCCTTCATCTGCAGTCTTCTCCTTCTTTCCAAAGAGGCGGGCGATGACGACGCTGAGCTCGTAAAGGCCCCAGAGGGGCATTGCCACGAGTATCTGGCTCACCGGGTCCGGCGGTGTTATGATGGCGCTGAGAATGAACGCTCCCAGGATCGCGTACCTGCGTTTCTTTGCCAGGAACCGATGGTTGAGTATCCCTACCCTGGCGAGAAAATAGGCGACAAGAGGGAGTTCGAAGAGGAACCCGAAGATGACGAGGAGCTTCAGGGTGAGGCTCACGTACCCCTTGAGGTCGGGCATGGGGATGACGAAGTCCGAGGCGTAGCTCACGAAGAACCTGTAAAGATTGGGCATGACGACGAAGTAACAGAATATCACGCCAGCCGCGAAAAGGAGACTACCCCAGAAGATAAGGGGATAGACGTATCTTCTTTCCTTCTCGTAGAGGCCGGGAGAGACGAACATCCACACCTGGTGAATGATGACAGGCGACGCGACGGTGACGGCCGTGAGTATCCATATCTTGAAATAGGTGAGAAATGCCTCCGTGACCCCCGTGAATATGAAACTGCTCCCCGGCGGCATGACCTTCTTGAAGGGCTGCAGGAGAAAGACGTTGACCCTCTCCCGGAAAAAATACGTCAGCGCGAAGGCGACGCACACGGACAACAGGCATATCACCAATCGTTGCCGCAGTTCCTTGAGGTGCGAGACAAAGGGCTGTTTTTCGTCTGGGTTTACTTTCCTGGCCATAGCAGAGCTGACACATCGTCTTATCGCCCCGGGAAGCGATCAGGTGCGCGATTACCCCCTCAGGTTGCCGTATCCGCCGGACTCGCCTGTGCCAGGCTGACCGTGCGGGTCTTCCCGGGGGCCTTGCTCGACCCCCGCTGCCTGCACCTCTTTGTCCTCATCGGGTTCCGGGTTCGCGGGAAACTCGATCATGTCCTCTTCGCTGGAAGCTGCTGCTTCCGCGGTGAAGGGTTCGCCCGCACCCTCTGTCCCGGCATCCTCGGCATCGCTGTCCCCGACGGTTTCCGTCGTCTGCGCCTCTTCCTCTTTCCGGGGTTCTTCAAGATCGTCTGACGTGACCTCCTCGAAGGACTGCTTCACATCGTCGGTCATGCTCTTGACCTGATGAAGGGCCTTGCCGATGGACCGTGCGAGTTCGGGCAGTTTCTTCGGCCCTACCACCAGGAGTGCGACGATCATTATGAGAATGAGTTCGGGGAGACCAATACCAAACATTGGGGATAAACTATCATAAAAATAGAGGTCTTAAAAGAGAATTGTGCCCTCCCTTCGTGTCTCCCCGGGGGATTGAAAGCGACATGTCGCCCTCCCGGATGGGGCGCTAAGGCCATTGACATCACCCATACCGTGTATTAACCTGAGACCATCATCGTCGTGATACGCAGTCGAATTCATCGAAAAAGGAGGCGCACATGGCTGAAAGACTTCAGGTATACAAGTGTGAGATATGCGGGAACATCGTTGAAGTGCTCCATGGCGGAAAAGGGGCGCTCGTCTGTTGCAATGAGCCCATGAAACTCCTCATGGAGAACACCGTCGACGCTTCGACGGAGAAGCACGTGCCCGTGACCGAAAAGGGGGCCGACGGGATCACGATAAAGGTCGGCAGCGTCGCCCATCCCATGGAAGAGAAGCATTATATAGAATGGATCGAGGCTATCGTCGACGGAGCGGTGTACCGGCGTTTTCTCAAACCGGGCGAAGCGCCCGAGGCTTTTTTCCCCGTCAAGGGCGATGCCGTGACGGCGAGGGAATACTGCAATGTCCACGGCCTGTGGAAGAACTAGAGAGCGGAGGACGCGATGAAGAGCATAAAGGGAACACAGACCGAGAAGAACCTCCTGGCCAGTTTCGCCGGGGAATCACAGGCGCGGATGAGATACACCTATTTTTCATCCCAGGCAAAGAAGGACGGTTTCGAGCAGATATCCTTCATTTTTTCCGATACCGCGGACAACGAAAAGGAGCACGCGAAACGCTTCTTCAAGTTCCTCGAGGGTGGCGAGGTGGAGATCACCGCCGCCTACCCGGCCGGTGTCATAGGCAGCACAGCGGAGAACCTGAAGGCCGCGGCGGCTGGCGAGAACCTGGAACACACTGTTCTCTATCCCGAGGCGGCGAAGGTGGCCGACGAGGAAGGCTTTGAGGAGATCGCGACGGTCTTCCGGGAGATAGCCAGGGTTGAAATGGAACATGAGAAACGCTATCGCAAACTCCTGAAGAACGTGGAGACGGGGCAGGTCTTCAAGAAGCCCTCCGTGGTCAAATGGCGCTGCAGGAACTGCGGCTACGT
Organism: Deltaproteobacteria bacterium UBA1386; assembly: GCA_002305765.1. Taxonomy (GTDB): domain Bacteria; phylum Desulfobacterota; class Syntrophorhabdia; order Syntrophorhabdales; family Syntrophorhabdaceae; genus Delta-02. The sequence goes on along the minus strand of DBQU01000009.1, from coordinate 91,352 downwards.
GTACGAAGGAGCGGAAGCCCCTGATCTTTGCCCGGCGTGCGCCCACCCGCAGGCGCACTATGAGGTCCTGGCCGAGAATTACTGACACCGCGTCCGTGTGCGTGTGCTGAGGACCCGTACCCTTCCCTGTCCGCGCACACGGGCTTTTCCCTTAATTCTCCTTGACATAGAGCGTTTTCATCTGGTACCTTTCTTTGCATTGAACAAATTCCAGAAGAACCAAGGAGATTTGCGGCATAAACTCCTCGTTTTGTGATATTATCTTCCTGCCCGGCCCGACCTGAGAGGCGATTGATGAGCCAGGGGCCGCCGGGTGGAACGAGGGGGATGTCGTCAGAGAACGTTCATGAAAATAGCCGGAATACAATTCGCCTGCACCAGGGACAAGGACAGGAACGTCAACACCGCCATCAAGCTTCTCAATGCAGCCCTTAACGAAAAGGCAAAGATCATCTGCTTCCAGGAACTCTTCAACCAGTACTGGTTCCCGAAGGATCGGGATGAGAGTGCCTTTGCTCTGGCCGAATCCGCAGGTGGCGACACCGTCGGGCTCTTCAAATCGCTCGTGAAGGGAACGGACACGGTCATCATTCTGCCCATCTTCGAGAAGGTGGAGGACCATCACTTCAATTCGACGGTTGTCATCGAAGGCGACAGGACGCTCGGGACATACCGGAAGCTCAACGTGACGGACATACCGCTGTGGGAAGAGAAATTCTACTTCGCACAGGGGGACACGGGACTTCCCGTCTTCGAGACAAGCCATGGCAAGTTCGGCATACAGATGTCGTGGGACAATTTCTTTCAGGAGGGTACGAGAATACTGGCGCTCAAGGGGGCCGATATGGTCTTCGCGCCCACCTCGTGCGCTTTCAAGTCCCAGCACATCTGGCAGAGCGTCATCTCTTCCAACGCGATCACGAACGGGGTGTATGTCATGCGCGTGAACCGCGCGGGCAGCGAAGAGGCACAGGATTTCTACGGCATGAGCTTTTGCGTCAATCCCGAGGGGGAGTTGATCGGCGGGCCCACGGGCAGGTCCGACACGGTCCTTCTCGCCGACGTAGACCTCGACCGGCTGAAGCTCATTCGGCGCGAGTGGCCCATATTAAAAGAGATCAAGCCCGGATTGTACGGCGAGATCCTTGGAGGCAACCTGTGAGCGACGAACCTACTCTTTGTGTTGTTTGCGCATGGCGCGAGGAGTGCAAGAAAAAGTATCTCCAGGGGAAAGACGTATCCCTGCGGTGCCCCGATTTCACACGGGACCTTCAGATAAAAAAGGACAAAGTGGATGCTGAGATCGATAGCGGCAAAGATAATAAATAACGGTATAGAGGATGCGCAACGCTCGGGTTCGATACCCCCTGATGCAAGACTGAACTTCATCATCGAAACTCCCCGGGAGGAAGGGTTCGGGGACTATTCCACGAACGTCGCCTTCATTCTTGCCCCGCAACTGAAGAAGAAGCCCCTCGACATCGCGAACATGCTCGTGGAAAGGATGCAGGGCTCCGACCTTTGCCAATCCGTCGCCGTGGCCGGGGCCGGTTTCATAAACTTTTCCCTCAGGGGCGCTCTATGGCAGCAGCTTCTCAAGGATACGGCCTCAAAGGGGATCGAGAGCCTCTACCCCAATGTGGGCGGCGGGAGGAAGGTCCTCATCGAGTTCGTCAGTGCCAACCCGACGGGTCCCCTGCACATCGGGCACGGCAGAGGTGCGGCCGTCGGCGACGTGCTGGCCAATCTCCTCAGGAAAACGGGGCACACTGTGGGCAGGGAGTACTACATCAACGACGCGGGGAGACAGATCAGAACGCTTGGCCGTTCCACCTTCCTGAGGCTCAAGGAGCTTAAAGGCGAAACGGTGGAATACCCTCAGGACCTTTACCAGGGCGATTACGTTCGGGAGCTTGCCCGCAAGGTCATGGACGAAGGCATCGCAGTGCCTGCCGGGGAGGAGGAGGCGATCGATCTTTTGTCTGTCTACGCGAGCTCCCACATTATGGAGGGCATCAAGAACGACCTCAGGGAGTTCGGCGTCGCCTTCGACAACTACTTCCTGGAGTCGTCGCTCTACGCCTCAGGCGTTGTGGATGAGACCCTTGCCATCCTCAGGGAGCGGGGCATTGCCTTTGAACGGGACGGCGCCCTGTGGTTCAAGACGGACCTTTTTGAAAAGGATGAGGACAGGGTCCTCGTCAAGTCCGACGGAGAGAACACCTATTTCACATCCGACATCGCCTATCACCTCGACAAGTTCAAGCGTTCCTACGAGGTCCTCGTGGACATATGGGGTTCCGACCACCACGGGTACATCCCCCGCCTCAGGGCATCCGTCCAGGCCTTGGGGAGGAACAAGGAAGACCTGAGGTTTCTGCTCATCCAGTTCGTCACGCTCATCAAGGACGGTAAACCGGTGGGGATGTCGACGCGCTCCGGTGAGTTCACGACGCTCAGGGAGGTCCTCGATGAGGTCGGTCGCGATGCCTGCCGTTATTTCTTTCTTATGCGGAAGAGCGACGCCCACCTTGAGTTCGATCTCGACCTGGCGAAGAAGACATCCAACGAAAACCCCGTTTACTATGTCCAGTATGCCCACGCCAGGATAGAGAGCATCTTCCGAAACGCCCGTGAGGCCGGCATCAACACGGACGATCTTGCCGGCGCGGACTGCGGCCTTTTGACCCTGAAGGAAGAGCTCGACCTTATACGCTGGATAACTCGCTATCACAGCGTCCTCGAAGGCGCTGCCAGGAGTCTTGAGCCCCATCGCGTCACGTTCTACCTCATGGAACTCGTGGGCAGGTTCCACAGCTACTATAACAAGACGAGGGTGCTCGGAAATGACGCCGCGCTGACCCGCGCCCGCCTCCTCCTGATGTCCACCCTTCAGGGAGTGATCAGGGATGGCCTCGGCCTCGTCGGTGTCTCGGCGCCCGAGAAGATGTGAGCGTGAGCCCCCCTTTCATCGCACGTGTTGCCGCCCGGCAGGAAAGAGGTATAAGGAGCGTTAATGGAAAAGAAGAAGACCAAGACCAGAGAGTACATTGAATCGATCCTCATCGCCGCGCTGATCGCCCTTCTCGTGAGGAGCTTCGTGATCCAGGCCTACAAGATACCCTCGGGCTCTATGGAGCCCACCCTGCTCGTCGGGGACCACCTGCTCGTCAACAGGATGAGCTACGTGGTCAAGATGCCTTTCATCGACAACGTGCTTTTCACCACGGGGAAACCGAAGCGCGGGGACATCATCGTTTTCCGGTATCCCGAGGACCCCACCAAGGACTACATCAAGCGTGTCATCGCCACGGGTGGCGAGACGGTGGAGATCAGGAACAAGGCCATATTCATCGACGGAAAGAGGATAAAGGATACCTGGGGACATTTCAGGCCCGAGCCGGCCTCGCGCGGTTTCCTGCCCTTCATCGACAAGGACAACATCCCTCCCGTCAAGGTACCGCAGGACTGCTATTTTGTGATGGGTGACAACAGGGACAACAGCCTCGACAGCCGGTACTGGGGTTTTGTTGAAAAACGGCACCTTGTAGGCAAGGCGCTGATCATTTACTTCTCCTGGGACAGCGGCGCGATGAGCGCGGTCCAATACGTGCGGTGGTCACGCATCGGCTGGCTCATAAAGTAGGGCTCGACGCCATCCCATGATTAGATTTCCCCTCCATTCTGTGCTATCATTCAGGGTGATGAGAATATCGGCGATCCTTGTCTCATTCATGTTCCTTTTCTGTGCCCAGCTCCACGCGGCAACCCGTTCGGATTCCGTATACTTCTTTCTCAGGGGGTATTTCAGCGAGGCACTCGGGAGATACGATGACGCCGGGGAATACTACCGCAAAGCGCTGAAGGATGATCCCGGCTCCGCTGAGATCAGGACTTCCCTTGCCTCTCTTTTCGTGAAGCGAGGGGAGATTCAGAAGGCGGAGGAGCTCCTCAACGAGACAATAGCACTAGCCCCCGCGAACCGCGTCGCGCTCATGATCCTCGCGGGCATTCACGCATCGAAGGGGGTCACATACAAGGCCAAGGCCCTCTACGAGAAGTGCATAGAGCTCAATCCCGAGGACACCGAGGCCTACATGTATCTGGGCTCCATCTATATCGGGGAGAAGAAGTACGGCGACGCCATCACCATCTACGAAAAGGTGCTCGCCTATGATGATGACAATATCATCGCCCTTTATTACACAGGCCGGCTGCACGGTGAGGCGAAGGATTATGACAGGGCAAAGACCTACCTGGCAAAGGTGCTGGAGATAAAGCCGAACTTCACCCCCGCCCTCCTCGACCTCGGCACCATATATGAGATCGAGGGCAGTCTGGAGAAGGCCGTCGAGTATTACCAGGCCGTCATCTCCTATGACCCGAACGACAAGAAGGCACGATCGAGGCTCGCCACGATATTCATACGGCAAAAGGAGTACGACAAGGCCATAGGCAAGTTTGAAGAGCTTTCCGACCTCGACCGCCAGGACCTGTCCTTAAGGATCCGCATCGGCCTGCTCCACTACGAAAAGGCCCGGTACGACGAGGCTATACAGGAATTCAACATGGTCCTCGCCAGCAAGCCCGACAACTACACGGTGAGAATATACCTTGCCATGTCCTGGAGGGAAAAGGGGGATGTGAGGAAGGCCCTCAATGAACTCTCCAAGATCGATCCGAAGGCGGAGGAGTTCCTGACGGCACTGAAACAGATGACCCTGATCTACATCAAGTCGGGGACCATAGACGAGGGTATAAAGACAATAACGGGATACCTGCCGGGCATGGACAGAAAGCCCGACCTCTACATCCTCTTGTCCATGCTCTACGAGGAGAAGAACGATCTCGCCGCTGGCATCAGCGCCCTTGAGGAAGCGCGGCGGATCGAGCCGGCGAACCTCGAGGTCCTTTACCAGATCGGCATGCTTCACGAGAAGAAGGGCGAGTCCGAAAAGGCTCTCGCCATCATGAATGACGTCCTTGCCATTGACCCGGAATATCCCAATGCCCTCAACTTCGTGGGCTATTCCCTCGCTGAGAAGGGTGTCCGTCTCGACGAAGCGGAGGCGATGATACGCAGGGCCTTGATCAAGCGGCCGGATGACGGGTATATCATCGACAGCCTTGGCTGGGTCTTCTACAAGAAGGGTGACCTGAGGGCCGCCCTTGAGGAGATACGAAAGGCGAACAATCTCATGCCCGAGGACCCCACCATCCACGAGCACCTCGGGGACATCTACTCGGCCTTGAAGGATTACGGCAACGCTGTCCATCACTACGAGAGGTCGCTGGCCCTGGAGAAGGATCCCTCAAAGAAGAATTCCGTCGAGCAGAAGCTCAGGATACTGAAAGAGAAGAAATGATGCGCAGGAGCGTCCTTCTTCTTGCCCTCTTGCCTTTTCTATTGATCGCCTGCACGCATATGGGGAAAAGACCCGTTTCCATATCGTGGCCGGAAAAGTTTGACTATCTTGAGGCCCTTTGCGAGATAGACGTCATGCTCAAGACCCGGCAGTACACGGGCGATATGTCCCTCAGGGCCATGTATCCGGACAGGCTTTTTCTCGAGGTCTACGGGCCTTTTGGCAACACGGTGCTCTTTGTCGACCGGTCCGTCGACCACTTCATCATGAAGACCGATGAGGAGGAGCTGACCGACGAGAATGAGTTCTACAGGCTCTTCCGCATCCGCATCACGGACATAATCGAAGACCTGACCCTCAAGGGACCGCTCGGGAGCGAGGACGGTCATCTCGTCAGAGAACGCCCCGAATACACGGTATCGTATCACCTGAACGATAGGGATAACAGGATCTGCTGGAGACTTCGGGAGGGTGACCTCTGCATGAAGTTCCTTGAGGTCAGTTTCTCCCGGGAGAAGTCATCTGGAAAAGGTGGTGGCGGGGAGGAGTGACTCCTATGACCCGCGGGAGATCAAAAGCTTTCTTGAAGGAGCATTCAGCCGGATCGACCTCGACATTTCGGCGCGCAGCGTCCTTGTCAAACCCAACCTCCTTGCCTCGAAGGCCCCCGACCGGGCCGTAACCACCCACCCCGATTTTCTTCGTGCCCTCATTGAACTCCTTGTCGACCATTCCTGCACCGTCTGTCTGGGGGACAGCCCGGGATATGAGTCGCTGGACCGTGTCCTCAGGAACGGGGGCTATGCCGACATGCTCCGGGAACTTGCCGTCCAGGTGGTCCCCTTCACCAAAGAGGCAGTAAAAAGGGGAAGCGGGATATCGCCCTACAGAGACTTTCTTTTCGGTGAGGACCCCGACAGGTATGAGGTTGTCATCAACGTGCCCAAGCTTAAGACTCACAGCATGATGGGTATGACCCTCGGGGTCAAGAACACTTTCGGGTTCATCCGGGGGTTCGCCAAGGGGCGGTGGCATCTTCGCGCCGGAAGGGACAGGGGCCTCTTCGCGTCGATCCTGGTTGACATTCATCGCCTAGTTTCCCCAACGGTGACCGTCCTCGACGGGGTCGTGGGCATGTGCGGCGACGGGCCGTCGAACGGCGATCCCGTGACCTGCGGCATAGTCGCTGTGTCACGGGACGCCTTTGCCCTCGATGCCTTCATAGAGGGCCGTCTCTGTCCCGGCGTGATCCTTCCCATCACTGCCTGCGCGGCCCGTCACGGCCTCATCCCCCCGTACGAGGTGATCGACCTTGGATCGCCTCCCGCCCCGGCCCGTTTCCCCATGCCCCGGACATGCGATACCGACTGGAACCTGCCCCGTCCCGTTAAGAGACTCCTCAGGAACCTCCTTACGAGGAAGCCGAAGGCGGACCCGGGGACCTGCCGGCTGTGCGGCATATGCGCAGAGGTCTGTCCCGCCGATGCCATACACCTCGGCGAACGGTTTCCCCTGTTCGACTACCAGGCCTGCATTCGCTGCTACTGCTGCCAGGAGATGTGCCCGCATGGTGCGATAAGGACGTAGACGCATGTTCCAGGTCTCAGGTTCCAGGTCTCAGGCAAAAAAAGACGTTACTTTAAGAGTGAAGGTTCCCGGAGATCGTCGGTGTGGGTGGAGCACAGGCAGGTCACGGACCCCTCTAGCGGTGACCGTTGTCTGTGTGGTGGGGTCTGTGACCTGCGGTGTGTTACGGGTCCTCTACTTCCCTGATGTTTTGACCGGGATCTTCTTTGCCTCCTTGAGGGCCTTCTCGGTCTTCGGGATCGTGATGGAGAGGACCCCTTTCTTGTAGTTTGCCTTGGCGCCGTCCACATCCACCTCCACGGGAAGAGGAATGGTCCTCGTGAACGAGCCATACACGCGTTCCATCCGATGGTAGCTGCTGCCCTTCTCTTCGGTTTCGTCCCTCTTCTCTCCCCGAACGGTGAGCGAGTCCTGTGTAATGGACACGTCGATGTCTTTTTCGTTCATGCCGGGAAGCTCTATGGTCACCTTGAGGTCCCTGCCGCTGTCCGCCACGTCGATGCTGGGGTTGAACATCGCGGGTGTCGTGGTGAAGGGGCCGATGTCAAACCCCCGGAAGAAGTTATCGAACAGCCTGTCTATATTGTTCCGCAACGACAGGAGGGGGCTTTCCTCCGGGGACCTGATGGTGTCCCGGCTTTTCTTTGCCAGCGGTGAGATCCTTCTTGTCGTCATGATCGTACCTCCTGTGTGTCTCACGTCATGTTTCATCCCGCCTTCACGGCGATCTTCCTCATTCTCGGGGCATCGTTCTTGGGCATGACCAGTCTGAGAACGCCATTCTTCACGTGAGCCTCGATATTCTCCCTGTTGATCTCTCCTGATATGGTGAATATCCTCTGGTAGTCACCGACGCCGTATTCCGCGTGGGTAAGCTTCATCTTCTCGGGCAGTTTCCAATCGACCCTCCCGTAGATGGTCAGGACGTTGTCGTCGAGGGTTACCTCCACGGAGCTCTCATCGACCCCGGGCATGTCGGCGATCACGACTATCTTGTCCCTGCCCTCGATGATGTCGACATCGGGGTTATATATCTTCGCTGCCCGCGTCCTTTCCACAAGATCTGCCTCAGCGGCCTCTTTCTTCTGTATCTCCTTCGTTTTGTCAGCCATTGCGCACCTCCTTCAGGCGGATTTGATGGTGATCTTCCTGGGTTTCTCCGCCTCTGACCTCGGCAGCCGGATCGAAAGGATGCCATTCGAGAAGTCGGCCGCGACCTTGTCAGCATCGATCGTGAAGGGAAGCTCTATGGCCTTGCTGAACTGGCCGTACCAGCGTTCGCGACGGTGATAAGAATTGCCTTCCTCCACCTTGTCGGGTTCCCTGGAGCCCTTGAGTATCAAGGTCTTGCCGATGACGGAAATGTCAATGCCGCCGGCCTCGATGCCCGGGATCTCCGTTGTCACCAGGGTTTCCTCCCCATCGTTCCATATATTCACCGCGGGGAAGTCACCTGTTGAGGGAGAAACGAATCTGGACAGGACGCGGTTCATCTCGTTCTCGATGCGCTGGAACTCCGACCAGGGGTCAAGGCCTCTGCCAAACATGCCAAAACCATCTGTCCACAACATGACAACAACCTCCTTTATCGGTATTTCCTCTTTGTGAAATTAATGTGTTCACTCACATATTTTTTGTCAAGTGGTGGAAAGAGACTGTAACCGAATGAATCCAATCAGATTACTAAAGCGGCCGCAATGAGGGGAGGAAGATGGGAAGAAACCTGGTCATCGGCACGAGAGTCCGCGGAGCGTGAGGAGGGGCGCCAGCTTAAAACCTGGAGGCCGTCAGATCCCGAGATCGACCTGTTCGTAGGTCTCTCCGTCGAAGACGAAGCATTTCTCGACCCCCATATTCTCCAGATACTGCCGTGCATCGACCTCATCGGTATCAAGGCGGATGCACATCCCGCAGTCGGAGCTGAGGTTTCTTGGCACCGGCACGAGTTCATGCTTGACATCCTGCTTCTTGAGCGTCTTCTCTGCCCGGAGGACGTCATGGATAGTGCGAAAAAGAATGATGGAGTATCTATTCCCCGGCAATGTCCCTCACCGCCTCGACAAAGGCCTGTATGTCATCGTCACTGGTAAAATACCCCGGTGACGCCCGGAGTGCCCCGTTTGGGAACGTACCGACCGTCCTGTGCGCTGCGGGGGCGCAGTGAAGACCTATGCGGACATACATGGACCTCTTGTTCAGCTCGTAGCCGACCTCCGAAGGGAGCCTGCCTTCAATGTTGAAGGCAACGGTGGCCAGATATGTCGCCCCGCCCCTATCGTTGTGGCCGTACACCACGACCCCGGGAAGGTCCCTCAGGCCGTCAACGAGCATGCGCCGAAGTGTCTGTTTCCTGTCGAAGATCCTCACGGGACCTTCCTTTTGGATGAAGGTCAACCCGCCAAGAAGCGACGCGATCCCCGGTGTGTTGGGTGTCCCGCATTCGTACCTGTCGGGCAGGAATGAGGGGTGTTCGATCGATTCTGACTTACTGCCAGTTCCGCCGAACTTGAGCGGCGTCAGTTCGATGCCCGGTCTCACGTAAAGGGCACCGACCCCCTGGACTGAAAAAAGTGACTTGTGCCCTGAAAAACAAAGGATATCAGCCTGCATCGCCTTCATGTTAAGGGGCATGGACCCCATCGTCTGGCAGGCATCCACCACGAGAACCGTCTCGCCGACGGCATCCCTGACACCGTCGAGGGATTGCACGGTGCCCGTTACATTCGATCCATGATTGATCACGACAACTGCCGTGTTCGGCCTGAGAGCGGACCGGAGGTCACCGGCATCGAGAGATCCCCCGGGTGAACAGGGCACGGCCGTGTACGATATCCCGCGCTCGTGACGCAAGAACTCGAGGGGTCTCATGACGGAGTTGTGTTCCATGCTCGTCGTCACGACATGGTCGCCTTCCCTGAGAAGCCCGAGAAGGGCCATATTGAGGGACTCCGTTCCGTTCTGGGTGAAGATGAGACGTTCGGAATCGGTCATACCGATGAAGGCAGTAAGCCTTTCACGGGTCTCGAAGATCACCCTCGCCGCCTCGAGAGACAGGGTGTGGCCGCTCCTGCCTGGATTGCCGCCAACATTCAGGACGAAGTCATTGAGAAATTCAATGGTTTCCGGTGGCTTTGGAAATGATGTTGCCGCGTTATCCAAATAGATCATTGATGGCCCCTGAGCCCGGGTGATGTGCCGGCTCAAGGCCTGATCACGTTCGTGGCTTCGCTGAATGAGGTCATGATCTCGAACATGTTGCTTGTCCTCCCCACGGCAACACTGTCCTTGAGGTGAAAATAATCAAGACAGGTACCGCATGCGATGACCTCCACGCCGAGAGCTTCGATCTCCTTCAGAATGCCCAGGTACTCGGAATCCGCCACCACGTTCCTGACACCCGCGTTGACGAACACGATCCGCCAGGGGCGGACCTCCAATTCCTTGAGGGTACTCAGGAAGGACCGCATGAGGACCCTGCCGAGCCCGTCGTCCCCTCTTCCCATCGTCTCGGTGTCGACGTAGACGAGAACCTTCTTCTGCGTCCCGGACTGTTCCGCCATCGCCCCGCCCTCTTGCAGGCAACCCTCGACCCTGTAAACGTTGCCTTCCTGCAATACCGTTGTCGCATAGCCCCGTGATCCCAGGAAACGCCGCACATTTTCGCTGGCAGTCGGATCATCCACGACAACCTCGACCTCATCAACCTGTCTGCTCTCGATAAGCTTTTTCGTCTCGATCACAGGCACCGGGCACGTCTTCCCCTTCAGATCAAGTTTTTCCATGGCGCTATTCTAATAGAAAAGCCCCCTGAGGGCAAATGAATAATAGGAATGGAAAAGAAGGGAATAATAGAAAAAACGTTTCAGGTCTCAGGTAAGAGGGACATACCGGTATTGCTCTTCAGCCTGAGACCTGAAACGTGAAACCTGAAACAAAAAAAAGGGGAGGGTCTTAGCCCTCCCCTTTTGCTTTACCTGCCCAGTTTGGATTTGAATTTCTCTATCATCTTCGGAACAACCTCTTTGTAGTCGCCGACGATGCCGAAGGTCGCGGCCTTGAAGATGGGCGCGTCGGGATCCTTGTTGATGGCGACGATACAATCAGATGTCCTCATGCCGGCGAGGTGCTGGATGGCGCCGGAGATACCGCAGGCGATGTAGATCTTCGGTTTGACGGTCTTTCCGGTCTGGCCCACCTGGTGCTCGTAGGGGATCCATTCGGAGTCGACAGCCGCGCGGGACGCGCCCACTGCGCCGCCGAGAAGGTCTGCCAGCTGCTTAACGATCTCAAAGCCCCCCTCGTTCCCGAGGCCGCGGCCGCCGGAAACGATGATGTCAGCCTCAACCAGGTTGACGGAGGTCGCTGACTTGATGAACTCGACGACCTGTGTGGACAGATCGGCGTCCGCGAGCGCAAAAGACTCTTTCACGACCTCGGCGCTCTTGGAGGCGTCCTTTTCCGGCATTGCGAAAGCCTTGGGCCTCACCGTGGCGATCTGAGGGGCTGCCTTTTCATTGACGACGGAAACCGTGTAGTTGCCGCCGAAGGCCGCTCTCGTCATCTTGGCCTTGCCGCCGTCGACGGCGAGTCCGATCGTGTCCGTGCAAAGACCGAAACCAAGCTGCGCCGCCGCCGCTGCTGCCACGTCGGTACCCATGACGGTGGCCCTGAAGAGGGCGATCTCAGGTTTGTATTTGTCCAGAAGAAAGGCTGCAGCCTTCGCGTATGCCTCGCCCCTGAAGGTCTTGAAGACATCTCCTTCCACGGCATAGACCTTGGCCGCGCCGTAGGCTCCCGCCTCTTTCGCGAGGTCGTCCACCTTGTCGCCGATCACGAAGGCGGAGACGCTGGAGCCGAAACCGTCGGCAAGCTGCTTGCCTATCCCGAGAAGCTCGAAAGACATCGGTGCAATGGCACCGTCTTTATGTTCTATGTAAACCCATACATCGTTAGCCATTGTTCTCTCCCTCCTCCAAGTTATTTTATAACTTTCAAGTCAATGAGCTTGTCGGTGATCGTGTTGGCGATCTCTTCGAGTTCGCCCTTCAAGATCTCGCCCGCGCCGCGGGGAGGCGGTACGGCGATCTCGACCACTTTCGTGCTGGCGCCCGCAACTCCCACTTTCCCGGCGTCAACGCCAAGGTCACCCGCGCTCCACTGAGGGATGTCGATCTTGGATGCCTTCCTGATGCCCATGAGGTTCGGAAGCCTCGGCTCATTGATACCCTTGATAACGGAGACAACGGCCGGAAGTTTTGCCTCGACCACTTCGGTGCCGCCTTCGACGGCCCTCTCCACTACGATCTTCTTTCCTGCCGCATCGATGGAACGGACCTTTGAAACCTGTGTCAGGGGGCTGAAGCCAAGGATGGCCGCCAGTTCCGCCCCGACCACGCCGGTGTTGCCGTCGGTTGACTGTTTGCCCGTGAAGACGACATCCACGTCGCCGACCTTCTTGATCGCTGCCGCAAGGACAGAGGCCGTCGAATAGGTGTCGGAGCCGGCGAAGGCGTCATCGGTGCACAGGGCAACCTGGTCTACCGTCAGTGCCAGGGCGTTCCTCAGCACGTCCTTTGCTCCCTCGGGACCCATGGAAATGGCCACGATCTCGCCATCATAGTTCTCCTTCGTAAGCAGTGCTTCCTCAAGCGCGAACTCATCGAAGGGATTCGTGATGGAATCCATTCCGTCCCTGCTCAGGGCTCCCTTCGGGATATCCCATTTGATCTCTGCTTCGGTATCAGGAACCTGTTTCAAACAAACCGCTATCTTCACAGTGTCCTCCTTATATGTTTTATTCACCCTTGAAGGTGGCTTTTCTTTTTTCGACGAATGCCGTCATGCCCTCTTTTTGGTCCTTCGTGGCAAAGCAGAGCCCGAAGTCCTTTGCCTCGAGGGTGAGCCCTTCCTTGTTATCGAGAGAGAGGCTCTTGTTGACGCATTCCTTCGCCAGTCTGACCGCGAAGGGCCCGTTGGCGCTTATTTTGGCGGCCAGTGCCATCACCTCGGGCATCAGCTGGTCATCTGGCAGGACCTTGTTCAGAAGGCCCATCTCGTAAGCCTCGGCGGCTCCGATCGTCTTTGCCGTGAAGATGAGTTCCTTCGCCTTAGCCAGCCCGACGAGTTTTGCCGTCCGCTGCGTTCCCCCGAACCCGGGATGTATTCCCAGGCCCGTTTCGGGAAAACCAACCTTTGCCTTGTCTGAGGCGTATATGATGTCGCAGGCGAGAGCCACTTCGAACCCGCCACCCAGGGCGAACCCGTTCACTGCGGCTATCACCGGTTTCTCCATGTTCTCGAGGGTGGCGAACGCCTCGTGCCCCCTCGCTGAGAAGGCCATACCCTCGAGGGCCGTCAGGTCCTTCATCTCCAGAATATCTGCCCCTGCCACAAAGGCCTTCCCTTCTCCCGTCACTATGACGACACGGACTTCGCTGTCCGCGTTCAGTGCCTCCCCTGCCGCCTTCAACTCGACGAGCGTCTCCGAATTGAGGGCGTTCAGGGCCTTGGGCCTGTTGAACTTCAGAATGGCTATACCGTCCTTCTTTTCAACGACAAGGTTTTTGAATTCCATCATCACGCCTCGCATTCGATGATAGCGGCGAGACCCATACCGCCGCCGATGCACATGGATACGAGACCGTACTTGAGGCCGAGCCGCTTCATCTGGTAGAGGGCGGTGGTGACGAGCCGGGCGCCCGTGCAGCCGATGGGGTGCCCAAGGGAGATGCCACCGCCGAACATATTGCACTTGTCCATGTTGATGCCGAGTTCCCTGATGCAGGCGATCGACTGGGACGCGAAGGCCTCATTGAGCTCGATGCAGTCGATCTGATCGATGGTCATGCCGGCCTTCTTGAGCGCCTTCTTGATGGCCGGGACGGGACCCAAGCCCATGTATGCGGGGTCCACACCGCCGTTGGCCCAGGAGATTATCTTTCCCATCGGTTTGATGCCCAGTTCCTTCGCCTTGTCCCGCGTCATTATCACCGCGGCGGATGCGCAATCGTTCAATCCCGACGCATTGCCTGCCGTGACCGTCCCGCCATCCTTCTTGAAGGCCGGCGCGAGAGAAAGCATCTTTTCGAGAGTGGTGTCCATCGGTCTTTCATCGGTATCGAAGATGATAGGATTACCCTTCTTCTGGGGAATGCTGAAAGGGACGATCTCGTCCTTGAACCAGCCGGCCTTTATGGCCGCTCTCGCTCTCTGATGGCTCAGGAGACCGAACTTGTCCTGCTCTTCCCTGGAGATCCCGTACTTCGCGGCGATGTTCTCCGCGGTAAAGCCCATGTGGTAACCGTAGAAGATCTCCCAAACACCGTCGAGGACCATGAGGTCGACAGCCTTGGTGTCGAACATCCGCGCGCCCCATCTCAGTCCGGGGAGCGTAAACGGGGCAAGGCTCATGTTCTCCATTCCGCCCGCCACGACAACTTCGTTCTCGCCGAGCATGATGGAGCCGGCGCCGGCGATTATCGCCCTCAAGCCCGAGGAGCAGACCTTATTGATGGTATAAGCAGCTGTTTCTTTCGGTACGCCGCCGCGGATGCTGGCCTGGCGCGCCGAGTTCTGACCGAGTCCCGCCTGAAGAACATTACCCATGATGACTTCGTCGATCACGACCTCTTTCAAACTGCTGTCGTAATCGTAGAACTTTGCTTCCAGTTCGGTATCTGTCTTGCCTTCGAAGATCGCAGGGGCAAATTCCTTGTCCTTGCTCTTCGAAGGCCTGATCCCCGCCCTCTTGATCGCTTCCCTGATCGCTGTTCCACCAAGGGTTACAACGGGGATGTCCTTCAATGACTGACCGAACTGGCCGATCGCAGTTCTGGCGCACGAAACAATAACTGCCTCTTTCATACAGGTCTCCTTTCAATTCAGTTGAAAAAAATTTCACAATGTTTTTATCGCAATTCCAAGTATTTGTCAACGGTTTTAATGGTTGTCCAGATACCTGACCGGGCATCTATTTCGACATCCCGGCCCGGGGGTTGCAAAATCGGTTGAAGCTCCCGGGAAGGCCCCGTGGTCCGGGGCGGCACCCGTTTTCGCAAGAAGCCCCCGGTGG
Source organism: Deltaproteobacteria bacterium UBA1386 (assembly GCA_002305765.1). GTDB lineage: Bacteria > Desulfobacterota > Syntrophorhabdia > Syntrophorhabdales > Syntrophorhabdaceae > Delta-02. The sequence continues at coordinate 76,328 of DBQU01000009.1, read as the reverse complement.
GCGGAGCGCTACCGGGGCGAGGAGGAACCCGCGACGGGGAGTGGCCGGGGACCGGCAAGGAAGCACAGAACGAAATATTGAGTTGACGGGAGATAATATGCTAACATAGTCCGGTCCCCCGGCCGATCACATGCCATGACGAAAGGATGCTGCAGATATGAAGATTCCACCCATTAACCTGAAGGCGCAGTTCAAGGGAGTCAGGAAAGATATCCTCAAAGGCGTACGGGAGATACTGGACGAGCAGAAACTGATCCTCGGGCAGTACTGCCAGGAACTCGAAGGGCAGGTGGCTTCGATGACGGGGGCGGCGCACGCCATCTCCTGCGCCAACGGCACCGACGCCCTCATCCTCTCACTCATGGCCCTCGGCATCGGACAGGGCGACGAGGTCGTGACCACGCCCTACACATTCTTCTCGACGGCAAGCTCCATCGCTCTCGTGGGGGCCCGGCCTGTTTTTGCCGACATTGGGGACAGGGACATGAACATCGACCCGGGACAGGTCGAGAAGGCGATCACCCCGAAAACAAAGGCCATCATAGTCGTGCATCTCTTCGGGAGGATCTGCGACATGAAAAGGATCCTTGCCATTGCGGAGAAGCACGGCGTGCCCGTCATCGAGGACATGGCACAGGCGCTCGGGGCGAGGCGCGGCGGCTCGTCGGCGGGCACCTTCGGTGACATTGCGGCCACCAGTTTCTATCCCACGAAGAACCTCGGCGGTATCGGAGAGGGAGGCATGGTGCTCACCCGGCGTCCCGACCTCGGTGAGAAGGTCCGCAAGCTTCGTGTCCACGGGATGGGGGAGAAACCGTACATCCACGAAATGATAGGTTTCAACAGCCGCCTCGATGAGATCAAGGCCCTTGCGCTCTGCGTCAAATTGAAAAAACTCGTCTCCTGGAACAAGACGCGTCTCGAGACGGCCGGCTACTACAACATGCACCTGAGGGACCTTCCCCTCGTGCTTCCCGCCATCGACGACGAGACGTCACACATCTTCCATCACTACGTGGTCCGGACGGTGCGGCGCGACGCTCTCCAGCTCCACCTGAAGGAAAAAGGGATCATGACGGGGATCTACTATCCCCTACCCCTTCATCTCCAGCCCTGCTTCTCTTATCTCGGATACAAGGAGGGCGATCTTCCCATCGCCGAAGAGGCGGCCAGGACAAGCCTCGCCATCCCCGTTTTCCCGGAATTGAAGAAGAAAGAAAAAGACTACATAATCAAGAGTATAAGGTCATTCTTTGAGAAACAGGATGAAGGTAGTGAGGATGACCAATGACCAGAAAAAGGGTAATAACGCAGGATATGGGTTATAGGTGATGGGTCATGGGAAAGGCCCGGCCATCCCCGGTCATTTGTTATTGTCCTTTATATTCCCCACCACCAGCCTGACCATTGAGTCCAGAGTGAGGTATGTGCGGGCCACGCGGTCGACATCCTCCTTCGTAACCTTCTCAATGAGTCCCGGCCAGGTCTTGAAGAGATCCGGGTTGAGGCCGTAAAGCGTGTCGAAGCACATCGACGCGGCGATGGCGCCGTTGGACTGCATCCTTATATAATGGTTGCCGATGAGGTAGTTCTTTCCGTCCCGGACCTCCTTGTCGGAAATCCCCTCCCGGCGGATCTTCTCGATCTCTTCACGAGCGGTCCGAATGACATCCCTCGCGAATTCCTTGCTTGTTCCTATGTAGATCCCCATAGCGCCCGTCTCGTAGGCCATCTGGTTGAAGAAGGTGACCGCGTAGGCGGAGGGTTTTTCCTCCCTGAATACCCTGTGCATCCTTCCCCCCATGCCGCTCAGCACCGCATCGAGGACCTCCGCGGCGTACCGGTCCCCGTCGGTCAGCCCCGGCCCGACAAAGCCGAAGACCATGTGGGTCTGCTGAATCTCCTTCTCGACGGCGATCTCCTTGCCGACGCGCCCGGCACCGACCCTGGCAAGACCGGTCTTCGGACCTTCCCAGCCGCCAAACAACTCTTCGAGGTACGAAAAGACCTCTTTTTCGTCGATATCTCCCGACAAGGCAAGGACGGCACCGCGGGGGGTAACGTACGCGCGGTACAGGTCCCCGATGTCTTTGACGGACAGCGCTTCCACGTCCTTTTCGCTCCCCATGGGGTCACGGCTGTAAGGATGGCCGGCGAATATGGCCTCGTTGAAGCGCAGGAAGGTGAAGGAAACCGGATCGTCATCCCGCTGGCGTATCTCCGAGAGGACCTCCCTCTTCACCCGTGTAAGTTCCCGCTCCGTCATGGATGTCTCGACGAGGAGCTCCTTGAGGAGCTTGAGGACATCCTTTATGTCCTTGTTCAAGAACCTGCCTGACAACCCGAAAAGGTTTCGCCCGTTGTAGGGTGTCAGTGTTCCCGCAAGGAGGTCTATCTGCCTCGCTATCTCCGAGGAACTCTTGCTTTTCGTTCCCTTCAGGAGCATCCGTGCGAGGAGGTTGAACTCACCGTTCCTCCCTGCCTCCTCCGCCTTGAGACCTCCCGTGAAACCGATCCTGAAGGAGAAGGTGGGCGAGGAAGCGTTCTTATTCACGAGACATGTCAGGCCGTTATCCAACGTCTTGCGGTAGGGGTTCTTCACGGCCTTGCGGGGCCCCATGACGACGGTGCGCCGGCCATCGGGTCGAAGGTACCTGGCGGCCATCTTCCGGACATCATCCGCCGTGACCCCGTCGACGTCCGCGAGATACTTCTCTATGAAGCGGGGATCGCCCGTCATGGTCCTGGAATCGCCTATCTGACGGGCCCTGCCCTGCGCTGTTTCGGCGTCATAGACATAGTAGGCCCTGAGCATGTTCTTTGCCTTGACAAGCTCCCAGTCTTTGATGCCCTCCTTCTGTACCCTCTTCAGCTCCCTGTCTATCTCCCGGAGCACCCCGTCCCTGTCATCGGCCGAATGGTTGGCGTAGATCACGAAAAGCCCTTCCTCCTTGGGAGTGAAGACATACGTTGCTATTCCGTTCACGATACCCTTCCTGTTCTTCAGGGATTCCTGAAGCCGGGAACTCTCCCCATCCCCCAGGATGACACCGAGGACGTCGAGGGCCGGCACATCGGGGCTGGTCCTCCTGGGGATCGGGTAGGCAAAGGCAACGTATCTCTCCCTGAGGTCCCTCTCAAGGACCTTCTCCTTTTCTCCCTTCGATCCGTCCTTCGGCACATGCCGTTCGGGAGGGGGCGCGACGGACGTGTCCCCGGAGAAGTGTTCGGCGATCAACCTGTGCCCCAGGGTGCTGTCAAAGTCACCTGTTATCACAACAGTCTGGTTCGGGGGGACATAGTGGGACCGAAAGTATTCAACAATGTCCTGCCGGGTGATCTTCTCCACGACGTCGGCGAATCCTATGACCGGCCTCCCGTATGCTTGGCCATGATAGCTCAGGGAGAAAAGCTCCTTGAAGAGCTTCCGCTGCGGGTCGTCCTCACCCATCTTTATCTCCTCGAGGACGACCTTGCGTTCCCTGGAGATCTCGCCCTCGGGGAAGGCCGGATTCCTGACGGATTCCATGAGGAGCTCGAAGCCTTCCCGAAAGACCCGGGAGGGTATGACGATGTGGTAGACGGTGTTGTCGAAGGAGGTGAAGGCGTTGACGCTCCCTCCCATGGCCTCTATGCGGGAAGCGAAGGCGTTGCCCTTGAGCTTCTCCGTCCCCTTGAAGATGAGGTGCTCGATGAAATGTGTTATGCCGGCGACCCGGTCATCCTCATCCTTGCTGCCGACATTCACCCACACCTGTATGGCGACGACGCCGGTGTTCCTGCGTTCTTCGAAGACATAGGTGAGGCCGTTCTTGAGAGAGTGAACTTCCATCGCTGCCATCCTTCCCGGGAACGAGAACATCACGCTCACGGTGAGCACAATGAACAACAGGAAAGAGAAAGGCCCCCGAGAGGGCCTTTCTTCCTGTCTAAAACGCTTGAACCCTGTGATCATATGCTTCTTCGGTTGTTACAGGGCCTTTCTTCCCGCCTCGAACGCCTTGATATTGAGGTCATGGAGCTTCGGCGCCAGGAGCTTCTTGATGGCGTCGATGAAATATGCTTCCTTGATCTTCGGGAAGAAATTGGAGAACGCGCCGACGAGGACGACGTTCTGGGCCTGCAGGTTACCGAGATCCTTCGCTATGCCCATACCATTTATCACGTGGACATTGTTCTTGAAATACTTCTTGAAGGTATCCTCCACACCCTTGGGGTACTGCATCTGGCCGAGACTTACCGACGGGGGAAGTATCTCCTGGGTATTGATGACGATCTTGCCGTCCGGTTTCACCCAGTTGATGTAGCGAAGGGCCTCGAGGAGCTCGAAGGAAAGAAGGTAATCGACATCGCCGTACTTGATGATCGGCGAATAGACCTTCTTGCCGAAACGGAAATGGGTGGTCACATCCCCGCCCCTCTGGGCCATGCCGTGAACTTCCGCTTTCTTGACATCGTATCCGGCCCGAATGAAGACCTCACCGAGAATGTTGCTCGCAAGTATGGCACCCTGCCCGCCTACACCGGAAAGAAATATGTTTGTCGTTTTTTCATCTTTTTTCATATTCGCCTCCTCACTTCTTAGCCGGTTCTATGGCGTCGAATTTACATACCTGCACGCAAACTTCGCAGCCGACACACTGATCGGGGTTGATATAGGCCGTGCCCTTCCTCTTCTGCCCGTCCTTTGTCTGGCCTGCGCCTTCCCGCCAGCTTATCGCGGGACAGTTGATCTCGAGGCACATCTTGCAGCCGCGGCACTTGTCCATGTTGACGGCATAGAGAGGATTCTTGAACCTTTCCAGAGGCTTCGCCCTGCGAAGAAGCATGCAGGGGCTGTCCTTGCAGAGAATGAGGGATGCTTCGTCCCTGTTCATCTCTTCCTTGACGACCTCCATCGTTTCCTTGATGTTGTAAGGGTCGACGTAGCGGATGTTCTTGATCCCCAGGGCCTTGCCGATCTGGGCATAGTCGACCTGGTTCGCCAGTTCGCCGCGGACGGTGAAACCCGTCCCCGCGTGTTCCTGGTGGCCCGTCATACCCGTGATCCTGTTATCGAGGACGATCGTGGTGCTGTTGCCCTTGTTGTAGCCCGCGTTCATGAGAGGAGCAAGACCTGAATGGAGGAACGTGGAGTCGCCAAGGACGGCGACCATCTTCCCGAGGGCGTCCTTGCCCATCGCCTTCATGGCGCCATGCACCATACCGCCGCCGGCACCCATGCAGATCGTGGTGTGCAGGGCGGAGATCGGCGGAGCAACGGCTAGCGTGTAGCATCCGATGTCGCCGAAAACGAAGGCGCCCAGTTTCTTCAGCGCGTAGAAGAGCGGCCTGTGAGAACAGCCGGCACAGAGGTTCGGCGGCCTTCTCGGGAGGTCTTCCGGTTTTACCCTGACCTTCGGGGCCTTGTAGGCCTTGCCCTTCACGGCCTGCTCGACGATCTCAGGGGAGAGTTCGTACATGTTGGGGATGATGTCCTTGCCGTGGAAGATCTTGTAGCCCATCGCCTTGATCTCTGTTTCGAAGAAGGGATCGAGCTCTTCGATGATCATGACCTTCTTCACCTGCTTGAAGAAGTCAGCTATCATTTTCTTCGGAAGCGGCCAGACCATGCCGAGCTTCAGGAAGGAGTATTCGGGAAACACTTCCTTCGCATACATGTACGCGGAACCGCTGGCGATGATGCCCACGCTCTTCGAATTGATCTCCATCTTGTTGAGCTTCGTCTTGTCGGCGAAGGCCTCGAGCTTCCTCATGCGTTCTTCGACGGCCTTTCTTCTCGGTCTGACGTGGGCGGGGACCATAACGTACTTGGGTGCCTCTTTCGGGTCGAGGCCGAGAGGCATCTTGGATTCGACCCTCTTGCCCGTCTGGACGAGTGAATCGGCGTGAGCGATCCTTGTCACCGTTCTCAGGAGAACGGGGGTGTCGAACTTCTCGCTGATGTCGAAGGATGCCTTGGTAAATTCGTAGCATTCCTGGGCATCGCCCGGCTCCAGCATGGGAACCTTGCCGAAGCGGGCCCAGTTCCGGCTGTCCTGCTCGTTCTGGGAACTGTGGACGTTGGGATCGTCCGCCACGACGATCATGAGACCGCCCTTGATACCCGTGTAGGCAAGGGTCATCAGGGCGTCTGACGCGACGTTCATGCCGACGTGCTTCATTGATGCCATCGCTCTCGCACCGGCAAGGGCCGCTCCCGCGGCTACCTGGACAGCCACCATCTCGTTGGGTGACCATTCAGCGTAGATCTCCGGGTAATTGTCGGCAACGTCTTTGAGGATCTCACTGCTTGGTGTTCCGGGATATGCGGCAGCGACTTTCACACCAGCTTCCCAGGCACCTCTTGCAATTGCTGCGTTTCCTTGCATTATTTCTTTCATACTACCCCCATAATGGCGTATCGCCTGGATTTTGAGTGACTAATTGCTTCACCTCCTTTGGAACGATTTTTTTCTGTATTTTAACCAAGGCTTGTTAATGAATTCACGTATTATTTTCGACAGATTAAACGTCCTTTGTCAAGAAATATCGTTACGCGACGCTACCTGAGGCCAGGAAATCAACGATGCTCCTGCACCCTTCCAATCCTTCCCTGATATTTTCAAGGGATATCCTCTCGTCCCTGGCGTGCATTCTCATGTGTTCTGCCTTTGTGAGGGTGACAGGGAAGAACCCGTACGCGGGAACGCCGATGTCCCTGAAGTACCTGAGGTCCGTGGCGCCCGTCGTTATAAAGGGAAGAACGGGAATATGCCCCTTCAGAGCAGTGACGCAACCCTTTATTCCCTGGAAATAGACGGTGCTGTACCGTGACGGACCGGGTTCGCTGATCTTCTCTCCGATGCGCTCTATGACGACATTCTTTCCCGCGAGCTGGCGCACCTTCCTGAAGAACCTTTCATGCGTCTCCGCGGGAAGGAGCCTGGCGTCGAAGGTCGCCGAGGACTCGGCCGGAATGACGTTGACCTTTTCGCCTCCCCTCAGTATGGTGAGCGTCACCGTGTTCCGGAGGATCGCGTTGTAGATCTCATTGCCCTCGAAGAGGCTTCTCCATTTCGGTATCTTGAGGGCCCTGGTGAGACCGGGGAATTTTGCCCTCCCCATCTTCCTTTCCCCGAGTATACCTTTGAGATAGGCCGCTGTTATGGGCGTCGCCCTGAGGGGCCACCTGTGGGAGAGTATCCGGTGCGAAGCCTCGATGACCTTTTCATTGGCGTTGTCTCCGTGAGGCATGGAGCCATGCCCCCCGGTGCCTTTTGCTTTCACGATGAACTGGCTCAGCTTCTTCTCCGTTACCGACACCTGGGCGTGAACACGACCGTCGTCCTCCTCTATGAGACAGCCGCCCTCGCTGAGGACAAAGGACGCGTCCTTGAGCTCCGGTATCCTGTCGAGCATGAATTCCATGCCGTTTGCGCCGCCCACTTCCTCGTCGCAGGTGGCAAGGAAGATAATGTCCCTCTCGGGAACGACCCCGCTGTGCGCCAGATCCATAAAAGCGAGGAGTTGACATATGACCTGCGCCTTCATGTCGATCGCTCCCCTGCCGTAGAGATAGCCGTCCTTGACCTCGCCGCCGAAGGGGTGGACCGTCCATTCCTCCTCCCTGGCGGGCACGACATCGGTGTGGCCGAGGAGAATGATGGGTCCTCCCGTCCTCCTGCCCTTTATCCGGGAAATGATGTTCGCCCGTGTCGGGGCGGCCACATGTATCTCGGCGCTCAATCCTTCCCGCCTGAGGACGTCCTCGAGAAAGAGCGCCGCCGCTTCCTCTCTTCCGGGCGGGTTTGTCGTGTCTATGCGCAGGAATCCCCTGATGAGTGATAGCGCTTCATCGAAAGTCTTCATAGTATATTCTGTTCTTCCCTTCCGTTTTCGCTCGATAGAGGTTGTCGTCAGCCTTCTTGATGAGGTCGTTTTCCAGCAGGCCCGGCGCATAGGAGGCCAGTCCGGCGCTCACCGTGACATGGATCCGGTCATCACCGTCATCGATGACAGCGCCGGCAACGGCAACGCGCAAGCGCTCGGCGACCAGACGCGCTTTGTCGATGTCCGTTTCGGGAAGGATGACGAGAAACTCTTCCCCGCCGTACCTGCCCAGCCTGTCGATGCTTCTCAGGTTCTCCTTCATGGTCTTCGTGACGCTCTTCAAGACCTGGTCACCCGCCAGGTGGCCGCACCGGTCGTTGACAAGCTTGAAATCATCCACATCGAAGAGGATGACCGAGAAAGGGGAATCGTACCGTTTCGCCCGTTCGATCTCAGCCGCAAGCTCGCCCACGATACAGGCATGGTTGAAGACTCCCGTCAACCCGTCATGTCGGGACAGGGTCCTGATCTCTTCGAAAAGGCTTATCTTTTCCAGGGTAAGGGCGATGTGGGAACAGAAGCGGGTGAATATCGACGCCTCCTCCTCGTTGAAGGGCTCTCGCCTGTACAGCGCGGCATACCCGTAGAGACGATTTGTCGCCTTGAGCTCCGACACGACCGACGCCGCTTCGGGAGTCAGGTTGCGGCCCTGTGCGCCGCCCGCCCCCGCGAGCACGGAGACCATTGACCGCTGGAGTTCCGGGTTACCCCCGGTCTGGGGAAAGATGTGAATATCGGCCTCCTGCCCGCCCACGAGCATGGCGCCGAAAAAATCGAATTCGAGGAAGCTTCCGAGCAGGGTATAAGTGTTCCTCAGCACGAAGGCCGGGTCCTCGGTCTCGCCGATCATGTGCTGGAGGCTCTTGAGGAACTCGAGCTCGAGGATATTGATCGTCTCACGACGGAAACGTTCCTCGACCTGTGCCGTCAGCTCTTCGGTTCGGAGCACTTCCCTGTAGTGGTCCATGCTGTTGTTGACGATGTGGTAAAGTTCCTCGAAGCTCTTGAAGGGTTTCGTGAGCAGCGCATAGGCACCGTTACTCAGCGATTCCAGCCTTTCCTTCTCCTCGGCGTACCCCGTCATCATTATGACCGGTATGCGGCGATCGATCCTCTTTATCTCCTTGAGGATCTCTATCCCTGAGATGCCGGGAAGCACGATATCGCACAAGACCGCGTGAGGTCTCCTCTCCTCGAGCTCCCTGCGGAGGTCGGGCATGCTTTCGTACGTGAACACCTCGAGGCCGAACTGCTGGAGGAACTCCTGCAGAACGGCAAGCAACGTCACCTCGTCATCTATGATGATCAGACGTTTTTCAGGAGACATTCTGAACCGGGACTTTCAGGTCGGTCAAACCACTCCGTGCACGATGTATTGCCGGGTCCCTCAAACGGGAACGACCTCTTTGACCTCCGGGATCTCTTGTTTGAGCTGTTTCTCCACGCCCATCTTCAAGGTCATCATGCTCATGGGGCAGGTTCCGCACGCACCCCGCAACCTGACCTTCACGACACCGTCAACTACATCGATAAGCTCGATGTCCCCCCCGTCTCTCTGCAATAGGGGTCTGATCTTTTCAAGCACCTGTTCGACCTTCTCTTTCATGTCTTCTTCCTCCGTTGCCTGGGGCGGACCGGTGCCTCGACCGGCCGTGCCTGCTGAACGCTGACCTTTATCTCTCTCGCCTCCGGCCTCTGCGACTTGGGTACCGTGATCGTAAGAACTCCCCCGTTGTATGTGGCAGAAGCCTTCTCCCCGATGACGTCCGCCGGGAGCTGGATGCTCCTCAGGAAAGACCCATGCACCCTTTCGGAGCGGTAATAGTCCTCCTCCCGGAACTCCTCCTCCCGTTTTCGCTCACCCTCCACGGTCAGCTTGTCCTCGAGGATGGTGATCTTCACTTCCGCCGGGTCTATCGCCGGCATGTCCATAACAACGACGATGTCATCTTTCCTCTCCACCACGTCGACCGCCGGGAGCCAGTCCGCCTCGCGAAGGGTGGGAAACCCGGCCTCGCCGAAGAATTCCTCGAACACCCGGTCCATCTCTTCCCTGAGGGACGGGAACTTCGTCTCCCACATAGATTTCCACGGTGTCAAAGGCATGCGATACCTCCTGTTACGACTACTCGCGGGCGGTGGTCTCTCTCTTCCAGAAGCTGACGATACCCGACTGGTGGAAGACAAGCTCCACGAGTTCCCACCCTGATGCTCCCATCTCATTGAGCAAACCGGAAAGATCGTCGAGCTGTTCCGTTCCGACGTCGTGCACCTCGCATTCGCCCCCGGGCCTGCAGGCGTAAACGATGTTGTTCTCCTCACCGATGTCGACGCCCCTTTCCTTGAGCTCCTCCACGGAGTAGATCTTGACGGTGTATTCGAATCTCTTCATGCGTCCACCTCTTCCCCGCATCGTTTGCTCTATTATAGTAAACCATTGTGTGATATTTTTAAAGTGTCATGACTGATTTTCCGGCATACATGAGACTGTACGAGGAGGACATGCTTGGGGACAGGCTGGAGGAGATCCTCTGCCTTGCCTCCCCCTGCATGCTCTGTCCCAGGCAATGCATGGCCGACAGAATGGGCGGTGAGAGGGGTTACTGCCAGGCCCCGTATGACCTTTACGTTTCCTCCGCGTCACCCCATTTCGGAGAGGAGGGACCGCTCGTGGGGACGGGCGGTTCGGGGACGATATTCCTGACGCACTGCAATCTCAGATGCGTTTTCTGCCAGAACTGCGACATAAGCATCCGGGGAGAAGGGGTGAGCTGTTCGTCCGGCGCGCTGGCGGATGTCATGCTGAACCTCCAGGCAAAGGGTTGTCACAACATCAATTTTGTGACCCCCACCCACTACGTGCACCAGATCGTCAAAGCCCTTCCGCGGGCCATAGAGAAGGGTCTCACCATTCCTCTCGTCTACAACAGCGGAGGATACGATTCTCTTGACACGCTCAGGCTCCTTGACGGCGTCTTCGACATCTACATGCCTGACATCAAGTTTCTCGATCCGGCCCTGGCCGGCCGGTACTGCCAGGCCGAAGACTACCCCACCGTGGCATGGGAAGCCGTGAAGGAGATGCACCGGCAGGTGGGGGACCTCGTCATCGACGAGAGGGGCATCGCGAGGCGCGGGCTCATCATCCGGCATCTCGTCATGCCCGGCGCGGCAGCGGACACGCGAAGGGTCCTCAAACAGATAGCCGCCGGGATCTCACCCGATACCTACGTCAACATCATGGCCCAGTACTACCCCTGTCACCGGGCCGGCGAGTTCCCCGAGATATCACGGAAACCCTCTGCGGCTGAATGTGAAGAGGCAGTCAGCTACGCGCTGTCCCTGGGTCTCACTCGGGCCTCCCGGCATTGATCCTTCTCGTCAGGACGGCATCGGCTTTGATGATCTCCTGCGCGTCCTTGCCTGTTATCTCCCAGGAGTACGAACCCTTTCCGTCCTTGCGCAGCTTGATCCTGATGTCACCTCTCAAGCTCTTTCTTATCTCCTCCAATTCCTTCCCGTAGCGCGCATCCGCCGCGGGCTGAACCTTCGCAGCCTGTCCGACCTCCGCGTACCTGCCGCAGCCGCACAGCGCCGCACAAACGACGATCGAGAGCACAGTGCCCTTTCCGATGCCTTTCATTCATCGACTCCTTGCAAAAGGTCATTCAGGTCCCCGGGGACCAGCGAGATATTACTTCTTGCGGAGAAAAATGGTACCGCCTCCCGCAAGCCGCATATTTTGGGGTTTCGAAATGACGGTTCGATGGTGTATCTTCTTGACGGAGGTTCTTCTTCGATGACGTTATCAGCGCGATTCTCCGTCACCCCCGAGAAAGAAAGGTCCCTTCGGGAGAGAATGGAGCACCTGGGAATAGAAGAAAAGGATATCGTGGAGAAATTCGTGCGTTCCCGCGGCCACGGCGGGCAGAACGTGAACAAGACCTCCACGTGCGTCTACTTGAAACACCTGCCGTCAGGGATCGAGGTCAAGTGCCAGCAGGAGCGTTCCCAGGCGTTGAACAGGTTCCTGGCAAGGCGCATCCTTGCGGACAAGATCGAGGGCGTTGCCCTCGGCAATGAGAGCAGGGAGCAGCAACTGCGCGAGAAGATCCGGCGTCAAAAGAGGAAGCGCTCAAAAAGGGCCAGGGAAAAGGTCCTTCACCTCAAGCATCTCACGGGAGAGAAGAAGAGGTCCCGCTCGTTTCGACCTGACCATTCGGACTATCCCGGGGATGACTGACGGTCCGTCGTTAAGATTTGCCCTCCCCCGCCGATAATCTATAGTACGCCATGAGCCTGAATGCCGCCTCGAAAGAGAAACCCGTCCAGAATTTCCTCACATCCCTCATAGAAGCGTATCCTGACGCGTCCATGCGTGATATAGCCGTGCTCTTCACCGATGTGGTGGGTTCCACGACCTTCTTCAAGACCCATGGCGACATTCGCGGCAGGGAGATGCTGAGGACCCATCATCACATGGCCATGTCCATTGTCGAGGAGTATGGGGGGTCACTCATAAAGGAAGTGGGTGACTCGGTCCTCGTCTATTTTCCGGACCCCCTGGAAGCGCTCAAGGCCGCGATGAAGATGCAGCAGAGGTTCCTCCTTCACAACCGGGAAAGCCGCCCCGAGGACGAGATCCATGTGAGGATAGGCCTGCACCACGGCAAGGTGATAGTGGAGGAGAAGGACATCTACGGCGATGTGGTGAACGTTGCCGCCAAGCTTACGAACCTCGCCGGCGGAGACCAGATATTCGTATCCCATGAGGTCTATGAATCGACAAAAGGGAGCCCCCTCGTTCAATTCGAACGCATCGACTTCTGGAACTTGAAGAATGTGCCCGACGGCCTTTGCATATACAAGGTCGTATGGGAGGTCGCGGAGGTCGCCGCTCCCGCGAGAAGGGTCCTCATGGTCCTCATACCCGACCCCGTTCACCCGGAGATCCGGGGCGTCGTTGACGCCGCCGACCTGTGCCGCGGCGATAAGGGAGATCCTTCCGAAGACGAATGCCTTCGGATCACCAGCTGCCAGGGCGACAAGCCCGTCTTCACATACGCGACGTTTCCGGCGGCCATTCTGGCATCGAAAAGGGTGCTCTCGCGGCTTGCCGGAAGGGGTGAGGCCCCGCCCGAGGCCGTCCTGCCCGTGAAGATCTTCATAACGGGAGCCTCCGCCCGGGACGAGGAGGAGATCCTGACGAAGGGTCCCGGCGCCGAACTCGATCCCCTGCCCTATGGCGCCGTCTACGTGTCGGCAGAGGTATATCAGCATATGCGAAGCCGTCACCTCGACGAGGCCGCCGGTTGTGCCGTAACCTTCGAGGCGGTGGGCAGGTTTTTCAGGATATCGGGCCCCGAACCGGTCCTCACGCCTCCCCCGGCACCCGCACCCGAAGGAACTGCCGCTCCTTCGCCCCAGGGCAGCCATGCTCCCTGTTTCTATTGCGGGAGCACACACCACAAGGTGGGCCGTTGTCCCTCCCGGGAACTGACGGACGCGGGCAAGTGGATCCAGCACCTCGGATATCTTCCCATGCAGACGATCGAGGCACTTGGCGTCTCCCTCGAGAGATCGCCCGCCGATGTGGAGGTGATCCCCGGCCCTTCCCACGGGGGTGCCGCACCCGACGGGAAGGAACTGGCGGCGCTGGCATTTTTTGACATTCGATGGGTCTATCAGCTTCGCTTTCTGCGGGCCCTTTGGAACAACAGCGCGGAGTCCTGGGACCTGGTCCGCTCTGCCGTGACTGAGAGTGAAGGCGGCTTCGCCTGGCTGGCACAGGACTCACTGCGTGTTTCCAATTATGACAAGGCACGGTCCTTTCTTAAGCTTGCCCTTGAGAGGAAACCGCAGGACTACAGGGCCTCTTGTGTATCGGGGCTCCTCAACATGGAACTCGGGGATGCTCCGGCGGCGATCTCGGACTTCAAGAAAGCGTTGGAGTCCGCCGGGACGAATGTCCATAAGATCTACGCGTCCCTCATTCTCGCGAGGCTGTACAAGTTGTCGGGGGACACAATGAGGTTCAGGCACATGCTGGGCGAGATAGGCCGCCTCGATGACAGCTGCCGGGAGGCCGCGTATGAAGACATCCTTTTCAAGCTCGGGGAGAAGGATGAGAAGGGGGCCATGAAGAAACTCGTGAAGCTCGTCAGGAGCGACCCCGACTTCTTCGTGACAGTCCTTATAGATCCGGAGCTGGGGCCTCACAGGAACACCATCTACGCCCACCTGACGGAGCTCATGGCTGAAGCGAAGAATGACGCCGTCTCCCATCTTGAGGATGCGAGGAAGGAGCTCAACCGTTGTCGACCCCTCCTGCCGATGCCGGCATTGAAGACCATCGAGCCCGCCTTGCAGGAGATCGAGATATCGATACATTCGGAAAGCTACCTGGGTTGCCTCGACGTACCCCGCCGGTGTGGTTCGATAAGGGTGATGTGCAAGAATGCCGTCGATGAGCAGTCACGGACGATCACGGAGACGATAAAGGACCTGCGCACGCGCCTTAACAACGCCGAAGCATTCCTGAAGGCCTATCGTTACTCATGGCTGGCGGAGAAACACCGCAACCGACTGGCTTATTTGAGGCGGTCCATGGAACGTATGGGAGACGTGCGCTATTTCGAATCCTCGGTGGAGTTCGAGGGTTGCCACCAGATGTGCCGGGAGATATCGGACCAGCTTACCTCGATCGAGAAGAGACTGGAGGTCCTGGACCTTTCCGCCAATCTCATCCGCATGTGCCTCACGTTCCTCAAGTACTCCTCCATTCTTTTCTCAATTGTTTTCTTTTTCGGGATATTCATATTCCCCCTCCTGTCGGAAGAGGTGAACACGGTTCTCGCCCGGATGGATATCTCACTGTTTTCCAGTGTCTGGTCCCTCCAGAAGGCATTCCTCATCTTCGGCGGCATAACAAGCCTCATAGCGGCCTTCCTGATGACAATCAGGCAAGTCCTGACGGGAAACAAATAACCCCGTCCACGTTCGAAGGTTCAGGGCTACCGATGACGTTCTTTTCCGAACCTGAAACCTGAAACCTGAAACCTGGAACATTTTCTCCTGCACATTGCCCTTTACTCCTCGCATCAACACTTGCTATACTAGTGCCCGATGGATGCACTGAGCCTCGACCAGCTTGCCGAACTGCTCCTCGCCGCTCTCTACGAGGAAATGCAGAACCTGAGTCACACGAACTACTTCCTCTCCATAGACGAGATCACCGCCGCTCTGGGCGTGGAAGACCACGAACAGATCGTGAACGCGTGCCATTTGCTCGAAGAGAAGAGCTATGTTCTCCTGACCTACGACCACCTGACATCTCTGAGCGCCTTCATAACTCCCATCGGTGAGAATTTCGTACGCGAGGGAGGGGAAACGGGAATAATCGCCGAGTACCAGCGGTACAGACATGACGTGGGCGCCGGCGAGGAGGGTCCGGCCGGAGCGCCCTCCCCGTCCGAACCGCCCCTTCTCTCTTCTTTTCAACCACCCCCCTCATCCGCCTCGCCCCCCCTCACGCCGCCCGTGGGGGAGCAGCAGAGAACACCGCTGCCGGCGGAAGCCGCCCGGCATATGATCGCCAGCATGGAACTCATCATCCGCAACGATCCCTCGCTCTCGGAAGCGGCGAGGAATGATCTGGCAGTGGACCTCAGGACCCTGGAGCTCCAGATGTCGAGGGTATCCATCAATGGCCCCGTGCTGGATGCCGTCTCCACCGGGCTGAGGGCGCTGCCCGCCCTGGCACCCCTCGTTGATTTCCTGCTGACAATGAAGAAGGCCGGTTGACCCTCCTTATCGGTGGGCGGGTGGACCGGTGGCCTGGACATTCCTGATTGACATCTCTTTCTCTTGTGCTGTATCATCATTAAAAAATTATGTTTTCCGAGACGACAGCACCTCAGAAGATCCTCGTGATCGACGATGACCGGTCGGTCCGGCTGGTCCTGGGCACCATCCTCAGGAAGAACGGTTTCGTGCCAGTCGAAGCATCCGGCGGCCAGGAGGGGATCTCTTTCCTCCGGAAAGAACACCCCCGGTGCGTCCTTCTCGACCTCAAGATGCCCGGTATGGACGGTATAGAGACCCTTCACGAACTCAAAAAGATAGACCAGTTCGTTCCTGTCATCGTCATAACCGGTTACGCGGACATCCCCACCGCCGTCCAGACGATCAAGCTCGGCGCCTATGATTTCCTGACGAAGCCTCCGCAGGTCGACAAGCTTGTCCTTACGATCAAGCGCGCCATCGAGGCCTATTCCCTGCAGGAAGAGCTGAACCAGCTCGATGACACGATGCTGGGCTCCCTGGAATCGCTCTTCGGCAGAAGCGATGCGATGAAGGCTGTCATCCATCACATGCGCCAGGTGTCCAAAACGGATTTTTCCGTCATCATACAGGGGGACACGGGTACGGGAAAGTCCGTGGTGGCCCAGACCATACACGACCTCAGCAAGAGGGCCAGGAACCCCTTTCAGTCCGTCGATGTCGGCGTCATACCGGAGAACCTCATAGAGAGCGAGCTCTTCGGTCACGAGAAGGGAGCGTTTACGGGAGCGGACAGGAGAAAGACAGGTTTCTTCGAGATAGCCCACAGGGGAACCCTCTTCATCGACGAACTGGAGAACACGCCGCCCCTGCTCCAGAACAAGCTTCTCAGGGCCGTCGAGGAGAAGAGGATCTACCCCATCGGAAGCACGAAGCCTGTCGACATCGATGTGCGCATCATCGCGGCATCCAATGCGGACATCAAGGACGCCGTTCGGGAGAAGAAGTTCCGCGAAGACCTCTTCTTTCGCCTCAGCGAGTACATGATCACCATTCCCAGACTGAGTGAGAGGCCCGCGGACATACCGTTCCTGGCGATGAAGCTCATGACCGCCGCGTCGAGCGAACTGGAGAAACAAATGCGGGAATTGACGCCCGAGGCCGCGGAACTGCTCATGACCTATCCCTGGCCCGGTAATATTCGGGAACTCAAGAACGTGATCCGCAGGGCGGTGCTCACCTGTCGCGACGGCGTCATAAGGCCCGAGGACATCGAGTTCATCGTCGGCGACACCGTGTCCCGTCAGGATAACGGCACCTTCCTCATGCCCCTCAAGCAGGTTACCCTGCAGGCGACGCGCGACGCGGAGACGGAGGTGATCAGGCGGGCGCTCACGATCACGGGGGGCAACAAATCACGTGCCGCAAAACTTCTCGAGATCGACTACAAGACCCTTCTCACCAAGGTGAAGGAATACAGGATATCCTAGGAACGGTTCAAGAGTTCAAAGGTTCCAGGATCAAAAAGAGGAGGAAGATTCGTCGTACTGCACTAGCCAGCAATTGTGTTGACGACCAGCCTCTTTCCAGGGTCTTTCCTCTTGAACTCTTGAACTCTTGAACTCTTGAACCATCTCGCTTTATGTGACTTTTGGTATGGAATTGATTCCATAGTTATGGCGCAGATTCCATAATAAGAGCCATCTGTATTTTTGCCTCGTCAATGATATCATGGCGTTATGCATTGGCACGCGAATTGCTAAGTTACATGGCATGGTTGATCTTTACGCCACATGCTGTTTAACAGTGACCTCCACCGGCGAAGCTTCTTGCGCGCAGGGATTGGGAGACATCCCCGTTTCCCATATAAAACTCGCCATTAGCAACGGAAGACAGGTAGATCATGCCCCCCAATACGTCTACCCTATTTTCCTCCTGCCACAGAAGCTTCGCCACCCCCCAATAGACCTCGGTACGACAGACGACATACACGCGGCGATTCAAGAGGAGGATGTTCCCGGCGCGAGCATCCTTGATGAGACAACCGACATCCTCCTCTCCCTATCTCTATGACCACCCCGGGCAAGAGAGACGCAACGGTCACCCTGAGGAAGAACCTCTTCCACAGGGGCGCCGAAGCAAACGTGAGCCCCTCTCCCCGGGTCCTCATAGCCGCGGACGACAGCGCCACCATCCGGTTCCTCGAATCCTCCATCGACAGCTGGGGGTACAAGACCATGGTCGTTTTCAATGACAGGGAACTCCTGCACCGGATGGAGCGGGAACTACGCCCTACCCTCGTCATTCTCGACGGGGCCATGCAGGGAGTGAACAGCCTGGCACTATGCAGACGTATTCGGCTGTCTCCCGGCAAGACACGGACTTACATCATCCTCCTCGCAGCCGACGGGTCAGAGGAACAGGCATTCCCGGACCCCGCGAGGGGGCCTGACGACCTTCTGGCGCGGCCCTTAACGGGAACAGAGCTTTACGTCCACCTGAGGACGGGCATGCGCGTTATGGACCTTGAGACAGAGGTGTCACAGCTCACGACGGATCTCGCGCGTGCCGCGAACAAGATCGAGAGGCTCGGCGGGCTTCTGCCCATATGTTCCCACTGCAAGAAGATACGTGATGACTCAGGATACTGGAACGAGCTGGAAAAGTACATCAGCGATCATTCCGATGCCGAGTTCAGTCACGCCATCTGTCCCTCCTGCCTCGCCAAGTATTACCCGGATGTGAAAGATGAATGTCTCTAACGTTCTCCAGAAGGAAGACACGGTTCACGGAACCATTCCAGCGGAGCTTCTCGGTGAGATGGCCCTCGCTCTTATCAACGCCACGGACGAACTGGTGGTCCTTACGGGCGAGAACGGTGATATCATAGCCCTCAACAACAAGTTCGCCGGCAGATACGAGACGAACGGCGGGTCCATCGTGGGGTCCTCGGTCTATGACGTTCTCACGGGAGACCTGGCGGCAAAGACACGGGACATGGTCTTCAAGGTCTTCAAGGACGGGAAGACCGCGAAGTTCGAGGCAAGGACCAGCGGCTCATGGATGGAAGTGGAGCTTTATCCCATTCGGGACACCCAGGAGAACATCGGCAAGGTTGCCATATTCATGCGCGACATCACGAAGGAACGCAGATACGAAGAGGCCCTCCGGGAAAGCGAAAAGAAGTACCGTCAGATCGTCAACACCGCGAGCGAGGGCATCTGCGTGGCCGATGAGGATTTCAGGATCACCTTCGTCAATACTCAGGCCCAGAAGATGCTCGGTTATCCCGAAGAGGAGATTCTCGGAAAGTCCCTGGACCATTTTATTGCCGAGGAGGACCTGGAGGACCATTTCGAAAAGAGGCAGCGCAGGCAGGAAGGGATATCGGACCAGTATGAGCGCCGCTTCAGGACGAAAGACGGGCAATCCCTCTGGGTCAACGTCTCCGCCAGTCCCATCCTGAACAGGAAGAACCGTTTCGTGGGTTCCATATCCCTCTTTACGGACATCACCGCACGCAAGCAGATGGAGGACGAACTTCTCAATTTCAGGAAGCTCGAGTCCGTGGGCATCCTTGCCGGCGGTATCGCCCACGACTTCAATAACCTCCTCATGTCCATGCTGGGATACATCTCGCTCGCGAAGATGTATCTGCCGGAGGCGGAATCGAAGGCGCGGGACAAGCTCACCGAAGCAGAGAAGACGATCGACAGGGCCAAGGAGTTGACCACTCAGCTCCTCACGTTCTCGAAAGGTGGAAGTCCCCTCAAGAAGACCCTCAATCTCCAGCCCATCATCCGCGAGGTCTCGAGGATATCCCTGTCGGGCTCACGGGTGAAGTGCAGGTACAGTTTTCAGGAAGACATATGGCCTGTCGAGGCCGATGAGACGCAGATCCGGCAGGTCATCCATCAACTGGTCCGGAATGCCCGTGAGGCCATGTCCGAGCACGGTGGTTCCCTTTCCATCTCCGCACGGAACAGGACGTTTCAGGCCGAGCCGGGAATGATCCTGCCGACAGGTGACTACGTCGAGCTGTCCATCTCGGATACGGGCAAGGGCATCGCCAAAGAACATCTTTCGCAGATCTTCGATCCCTATTTCACCACGAAGGACTTCGGGTCCCAGAAAGGGATGGGGCTGGGCCTCGCCGTGTGCTACTCGATAATAAAGAAACACGGCGGCCAGATAGAGGCGGAGTCACAGACCGGCGAGGGAGCGACATTCAACGTGTACCTCCCCGCCCGCAAGGTGGAGGGACCGAAGGAAGGAACCGAACGGGCCGTGTCCAAGCCCCGGAACCAGACCCGTCTCAAGGTGCTCATCGCCGATGACGAGCAATCCATCCTTCAGACGACGACGATGCTGCTCACCCATCTCGGCCATGACGTCACGGGAATCGCCGAGGGCAAGCAGGCTATCGATCTCTACCGCGTATCGAAGGAGGCGGGCTCGCCCTTCGATGTGGTCATCCTGGACCTCATCTCTCCCACCGGACCCGACGGTGTTGAGATACTGAAGCAGCTTCTCGCCATCGATCCCGGGGTCTCGGCCATCCTTTCAAGCGGCTACCCCAATGACCCCCAGAT
Source organism: Deltaproteobacteria bacterium UBA1386 (assembly GCA_002305765.1). GTDB lineage: Bacteria > Desulfobacterota > Syntrophorhabdia > Syntrophorhabdales > Syntrophorhabdaceae > Delta-02. The sequence goes on along the minus strand of DBQU01000009.1, from coordinate 56,082 downwards.
AATCAACTACAAGGAACACGGCTTCAAGGCCGTCCTCGTGAAACCCTACAGGATAGAAGATCTGAATTTAGCTCTGAAGCTGGCGAGGGGATAGAGAAGACGGGTAATGGGTGATAGGTAATGGGTGATAGGGAGAGATTGCTTTTTCCCATCACCTATGACCCATTACCTATGACCTGTCCTCTCTATTTCTATCCGCTTTCTCTCATCACTATACCGGCTATGTGGTCGAGGGGTGCCACTGTCTTGACGGCACCCAGCTTGATGGCCTCTTTGGGCATGCCGAAGACGACGCACGTCGCCTCGTCCTGGGCCACCGTGTAGGCGCCCGCGTCCTTCATTTCCAGCATACCTCTGGCTCCGTCGTCGCCCATCCCCGTCATGATCACGCCAACCGCGTTCTTTCCGGCGTAGCGCGCCGCCGACCGGAAGAGGACATCGACGGATGGCCTGTGACGCGATACCAGCGGCCCGTCCTTCACCTCGACATAGTATCTCGCGCCGCTCCTCTTGAGGAGCGTGTGCTTGTTGCCCGGAGCGATGAGAACGCGGCCCCGGACCACGGTGTCGTCGTTGCCGGCCTCCTTTACGGAGACCCGGCATATCCCGTCGAGCCTTTTTGCGAAGGCGGCCGTGAAGTGTTCCGGCATGTGCTGGACGATGACCATTCCCGGGGCGTCAAGGGGCAGTGCCTCGAGGAAGGACTTGAGGGCCTCTGTCCCGCCCGTCGACGCGCCCACAACGACGACACGCTCCGTTGTCTGGATCATGGCGCGGGAATTGGGTTTTTCGATTACGGCGTCGGCGGTCAGCTTCGGCTCCACCTTTATAAAACCGTTATTCTTCTTCGCGCGCCCGAGACGTGCCTCCGCCGCCGCCTTCACGGTATCGCAGATGATGACCTTCGATTCCTCGAGGTACTGCTTGACACCCATCCGGGGTTTCTCTATGATCTCCACCGCGCCGTACTCCAGCGCCTTCATGGCCGTTTCAGAGTTCTTCTCCGTGAGGCTCGAGCACATGACGACGGGAATGGGCCTCTGGGTCATGATCTTGTGAAGGAAGGTGATCCCGTCCATGCGCGGCATTTCGACGTCGAGGGTTATAACGTCGGGGACGACGCGTTTCATGATGTCCGCGGCGACAAAGGGGTCCCTGGCCGACCCCACCACCTGCAGCCCCGGATCGGACTGCAAAACCTCTTCGAGAACCTGTCTTACTACTGCTGAATCGTCCACGATCAGGACTTTGATCTTCTCTGCCATGGTGCCTCCGCTTGTGCCCTGTTCATGCCTTTTTGAGTGTGGTTGATGTATTGGTCCTTCTGTATACTGTCGGCGCGACCTGTTCGAGGGGAAGGTCCATGCCGAAGAGTGTCTCCGAATGGCCCATGAAGATGTATCCGTTCGGCTTCAGGCATCTGCAGAACTTGTTGAGGAGCCTCTCCTGAACGGTCTTGTCGAAGTAGATGATGACGTTCCTGCAGAAGATGACGTCTATCTGCTCCCGGAACCCGAAATCGCCGTCCATGAAATTGAGCCTTCGGAAAGAGACGCGGGATCGTATCTCGGGCGCTACCCGGAAGAGCCCTGCCCCCGGGTTCTTGCTTTTCAGCAGGAACTTCCTCTTGATCTCCAGGGGTATGGGCAGCACCTTGTCTTCCTCGTAGACAGCTCTCTGCCCCTTCTCAAGGACACGGCTGGAGATATCCGTCGCAATGACCTGGAAGGGCAGCGGCTCGAAGCCGCCCGCCTCGGCGAAGTCCTGCACCACCATCGCTATGGTGTACGGTTCTTCCCCGCTGGAACACCCCGCGCTCCAGATGGTCAGTCTGTTCGACACGGTGAATCTATCATTTCTCAGAAGCTGAGGCAGGACCCGTGAGGTGAGGTAGTTGAAGTGAGCTGGTTCCCGGAAGAAGTCCGTCTTGTTCGTTGTCACCTCGTCGATCATGCTCGTCAGCTCGCCGTTTCGGCCGGCATCGCTGAAGAGGTACCTGCAATACTCGTCGAAGGACCTCATCCCCAGTTTGCGGAGCCGCTTCTGGAGCCTTCCTTCAAGCATGACCTTCTTGACGGGGGTGATCTTGATCCCCACCTGGTCGTGGATGAAAACGGTCAGTTCCTCGAAGAGCTTGTTCGACAGCCTGACGGAACCACAGTCGGTATTACGGCCTCGTGAATCGTCGGGGCGCGCCATCACCGGCACCTCCTATCCCAAAACCTTCTTAACGACCGCCAGGAGCTGATCCGGCTTGAAGGGTTTCACTATCCAGCCCGTCGCGCCAGCGGTCTTTCCTTCCTGTTTCTTGCTGTCCTGGGATTCCGTCGTCAGCATGATGATGGGTATGAACTTGTACTCAGCCTTGCTTCGGACTTCCTTGATGAGCCCTATCCCGTCGAGATTGGGCATGTTGAGATCCGTCACGATCATATGGATCCCCGAGCCGTTAAGCTTTGACAGGGCGTCCTGCCCGTCACTTGCCTCAACCGTCTCGTAGCCCGCATTCTTGAGAGTGAAGCTGACCATCTGGCGGACACTGACAGAATCATCGACAGTCATGATACATTTCATCACCGTATTCCTCCTTCTGGATCAAGATGCATGTGCAGACTCACGGTGTTTATCGTCAAAAGAGCTCCACGTTGTCTCCGAGATCGTCGTTGCAGGCGACGTCCTCGTCAGGCAGCGACAGGGGCGGATCCTCTCTGTCCTTCCCGGCGAAGGGGATGACATTCGACGCGACGCTCCTGTGTATGACCCTCTCTCTCTGCATCGTGTAGTTGTTCTCGATATACGCGAGGGACAGGTTCCGGGCCTTCTCGAATTCCTCGCGGGAAACGGCCCCTCTCGCTCTCGTGATGACGTCATCGAAGAGAACCGCAAGACCGGTCACCTCCTCTTTGAGGTCCCTGTGGACGGTTATGCTGTCGATCGTCTCCTCGATGAGACTGGAGAGGCTGCGGCTGCCCTCTTCTATCTCCTTCACAAGACCGATGACGCCGTCATTCATGCCCTTGAGCTCGTCGAGAAGCCCCGACAGCTCATCAATGATACTGCGGCTGTCGGAGTCGTCATGGCCGGCTCCCTGACCTACGGCCGCCTGAAGCCCTTCTGTGGCCACGACCACCTGCCTCAAGAGCTCGGAGATGGTTGTCTTTTGCGATGTGGCATCTATGGAAAGGTGCCATATCGCCTCCGCGATGACACCGAGCGGGGCGCCCTCAACGCCGGTGTGCGCCGACTTGACCCGGGCGTTGACGGCGATGAGCTCGATCTCCTCGCCGATCTCCTCGATGTCGTCGACGAGGCCGGAGATGGTCGATACCGCGGAAGAAAGCTCGCCCATGGCGTCGACGAATTCACCTTCGGCACGGCCCGTATCCTCGAGCCTGCCGATGACAGCCGTAGTTCCCGACTCGATGTTGGAGAGAAAGGTGCTCGCGATGAGGTCCGTTCCGCCGGTGATCTTCTGAATATCGTCAAGGATCCTGAAGACATTCTTCACAACACCCCGGAGGTTCTCGACAATGGCGTCAACCGCGTGGACGAACTTGCCCTGCGCGTCGGAAAGCTGGGCCTTCTGCAGTTCGCAGGCAATGGCCGCCTCGGCCACCAGTTCCGGTGCGTAAGACGCCGCGTCTGTGTTCACGTCCTGTGCTTCGGGCGTGGTATGCAGCTTACCTCCCATTGCCGTAAGGACATCCCGGATGTGCTCCACCTGCTGACGCGTTATGTCGTGGAACTGCATGGACATCACAACCTCACCGACCTGCTTCGAGGTTGCGTTGAACCGGCTCAGCATGGAATCGGCAGCGGTGAAGGAAAGGTCGTGTCTCCCTTCGAGCAGCACGATGCTCGATCGTATGTTCCCGAGTACCTCGCTGATGTAGCCTTTGCTCTTCTCGTTTATGCTGACTATCCTCAAAAGAGTGGCCTCGGCGAGCGACATGAGGGAACGCCGGTGGCTCTCGATGCCCGCGGACTTGTCGTGGATGAGCTCCGAAAGCTGTTCCACGTCCCCGGCGAGGTTGATGAAGTCGCTCTCCATCTTCTTCAACTGGGCGCTCTCTATCTTCGTGGATATGGCGAGTATCTTCAGCGTTTTGACGATCTTCCGGAAATTCGCCAGGGGATCGCCGACGTGGGAAACGGCGGTGAGAACATCGTTGAGGGCGGTCATGCCTGATGTGAACCTGCTGTCTGACGCCCCGATGTGCCTGTCCATCTTCTCCAGGATCTCCCGAAAGCGGCCTATCGTGCCCTTCATGGCGGAGCTGTCGAGCATGCCCACCAGGGACGATGCCTGGCGCGATATCTCCTCGACCTCCCTGTACACCTCGTTGAGACGGGAGCCTATGAAGAGGAATTGTTCCTCCGTGCCAGGGATCAGCCGGCCCACGCGGGCCGCCAGTCCTTCGATCCCACTTCTGATGTCATCCATATATTTCGACCCTTCCTCGCTTCATCGGTTCATTCCTTTAGAGGTAAAGCTCCGACGCTTCCATACTCTAGGTTGTCGCTTATCGGGGAGATAACTTAAGGAAATAGAAGCTGTTCCAGGGTTCAAAAGTTCAAGAGTTCAAAGGAGAAAGGAATCGTTCGGAACCGCCGGGTAGGGGCGAAAAAAAGCAGGGTTCAGGAGGGGTTTTCCGTCTCCTCCTGAACCCTGGGAACTGTTTCTTTCCGTCCTCTGTCTGCTTCCTTTATTCGAAGGAGAAGTCGAGGAACATTACTTCCTGGGTGCCGTTGCCCACGGAGAAATTGAAGGGCAGCTGGACTATGGGTAAGGTGGTGATGAAATTGAGCTCGATCTCCTTGCCAACGATGACCATGGGGATAGCCGCCTTGAGGTTGATCCCGGCCTTCTCGAATTCTTTCCGTGCCTGGCCGGATATGATGTTTGTCAGCTCCCCTATGGCATCGACGACGTCGGAATTGATGGCCGTCGACTCGTCTCCGATAAGGGTCTTGTATATGAAGAGCGCTCCCTTATCCCGAAAACTTATCGTGATCGTTCCTTTCCTGTCGCCGACGAGACCCATTATGCCCGTTACCTCGCCCGAGGTCGTGCGGCTCGTCTTGATCACCGGTTTGCTCAAGGTCGCCTCAATGCCCAGCATAGTCCTGAATACCGACTGTGCCGCCATGATGAAAGGATTTATGTATTTGACATCCATGCCTGCCTCCGCCGCTTAATTATTTACCGACCTTGGCTTTCGCCTTGTCTATCGCTTCCCTGAGCTTTTCCGGGGTGAAGGGTTTTACGATATAGTTGTCCACACCAGACTTGATAGCTTCCATGATATTGTCCTTCTGGGCCTCCGCCGTCACCATGATGAAGGGGATCTTCTTGATGTTGTCATCGCCCTTGCAGGCCTTCAGGAACTCTATGCCCGTCATCTCCGGCATTATCCAGTCGCTGATGATGAGATCGACCTCTTCCGTACTGAGGACGGTGAGAGCGTGTTTGCCGTTTTCCGCTTCGAGGACATTCTCGATGCTTATCTGCTTCAAAACATTCTTGATGATCTTTCTCATCGTCGCAAAATCGTCAACAACGAGCACTTTCATTGATAACCTCCGTTGCTTGTTGGGTTTCGTTCCATTGTAAACTAATTATGGTTATCGTGCAAAGCGGAATTAACTTAACGCATCATCATCGATCCATTTGAGAATGATGCGAATTTTCAAGCGATTCCATTTGTCATGGGCACCCGAAATCCTGTAAGATTTCATGGAAAGGGAACAACTTCTACAGGGCATTCTCATCATGGATGGTGACATGACGGAACAGGACTTCTTAAAGAGCCTCGAAAGCTACGGCCAGCGCCACATTCTCGACCATTATCGATCTCTCACCTCACACCAGCGGAGCATCTTCCTCGACAATAGCCGGGACCTTGACCTCCGCCTCGTCTTCAAGCTACACCGGCAGTTCACGAGCGCGGACAATTCCCGTCGCGCGGCAGCGGATATCAGCCCCCCCGCCGTCGTGTGCATACCCCGAACCCCCGGGGAACACGACGACGCCCTCCGGGCCCACTCGACCGGTGAATCCCTCCTTAAGCGCCAGAAGGTTGCCGTGCTCATCGTCGCCGGTGGACAGGGTTCGCGCCTGGGTTTCGACGGTCCGAAGGGAACCTTTCCCCTCTCGCCCATCAGGAGAAAGACCCTCTTTCAGCTCTTTGCGGAACAGGTGCGGGGACTTTCCGCGCGCTATGGCGTGACCATACCGCTCCTCATCATGACAAGCGGCGACAATCACGAGGAGACGATGCGGTTCTTTCAGAAGAACCGCCACTTCGGCCTCGCGCCCGCTTCCGTTTATTTCTTCTCCCAGGGAGTCCTCCCCGCCCTCTCTCCCGATGGCAGGCTTATCCTTGAGGACAAGGTCCATTTCTACACCAGCCCCAACGGCCACGGGGGATCGCTCAAGGCCCTCTCCGACAGCGGTCTTCTCGCACGGCTGACCCGGGCGGGCTACGAAGAGCTCTTCTACTGCCAGGTCGACAATCCCCTCGTCAGGATCGCCGACCCTGTCTTTCTCGGCCACCATTCCCTGGCGGGTTCGCAGGCATCGACGAAGGTTGTGCGGCGAAGAAGTGTAGAGGAGAAGGTCGGGGTGTATCTCAACATCAAGGGAAGGCAGGCCATCATCGAATACAGCGACCTCGATGAAGACCACATGAAGGCCCTCGACGACAAGGGCGAAATACTATACTGGGCGGGGAACACGGCGATCCACGTCTTCTCCCTTCCCTTCATCGGGGACCTCAACAGCGACGGGTTTGCCCTGCCTTACCACCTCGCCCGGAAGTCCGCATACGTGGTCTCCTCGGATTGGGAACCCGCCAGCATCGACGTGTGGAAGTTCGAGACCTTCGTCTTTGACGCCATACCGCTCGCGGAAAGGGCCTGCTGCATGGAGGTCGCCCGGGAGGAGGAGTTCGCACCCGTCAAGAACAAGGAGGGCCCCGATTCCCCCGACACCGCCCGGCAGGCGCTCATGGACCTCCACCGCGCCTGGCTACAAAAGGCAGGCGTCGAGGTCCCGCCCGACGCGAAGGTGGAGATCAGCCCGCTTTTCGCCCTCACCCCGGAAGAGGCGGCGGAAAAGCTCAAGACCAGAAAAGTGGTCGCGTCACCGGAGATATATATAGAATAAAGGTTATGGGTGATGGGTGATGGAACAAGACCCCAACACTCCCACCCCCTCACCAGCTCCAACGGTTCTAACGGTTCCAACGGTTCCAACGGCTCTAACGGTTCAAGCGGTTCAAGCGGTCTTCTCCCCCACCCTGTGCAGTTTCATGAAGTTCGTTTTGCTCTTCGCGGCTATTGGATGGCCCGCGACGAGGACGATCACGTCCCCTTCCTTCGCAAACCCGGCGTCCAGCATGAAACGGTCCATCTCCTCGATCATTCTGTCGGTATTCGCCAGTTTCCTGATCTGGTAGGGGATCACGCCGCGATAGAGCTTCATTCGCCGCACCACGGAAGCGTCGGGTGAAAGCGCCACGATGGGCATGTCAGGTTTGAACTTCGAGATGAGCAGTGCCGTGAAACCGGTCATCGTGAAGGCCACAATGCATCGCGCTCCCGTGTCGTGTGCCGCGCGGGAAGCTGTCTCGGCAACGGCACCGGGGAAGTCGAAGAACGAACCCTCCGGGTAGGGAACATGGAACCGCTCCCCCGTCTCCCTGATGTGATCCTCCGTGAAGGAGATGACCCGGTCCATGACCTCCACGGAATCGAAAGGGTATTGCCCGGCCGATGTTTCGGCGGAAAGCATGAGCGCATCGGTGCCGTCGAGCACGGCGTTGGCGACGTCCGTCGACTCTGCCCGGGTCGGACGGGAATGATGCGTCATGGATTCGAGCATCTGGGTAGCGGTTATCACGATCTTCCTCGCCTCGTTCGCCTTGCGAATAAGCATCTTCTGGAAGACGGGAACCTCCTCGAGGGGCATCTCTACGCCGAGATCCCCCCTTGCGACCATGATGCCGTCGACCTCGGCCAGGATCCCGTCGATGTCCCTTATCGCCTCCTCCTTCTCTATCTTCGCGATGAGGGGCACCGATAGCCCGCGCTCGGCCAAGTAGGTCTTTACCTCCCTCACGTCATCGGCACTCCTGACGAAGGAGAGGGCGACATAGTCGACGCCCATGGACATGCCGAACTCGAGATCCGCCCTGTCCTTCTCGGTGAAGAAGGCGGCGCTCACCTTCATTCCGGGCAGGTTCACGCCCTTGTGCTCTTTCAGGGTACCACCTTCCACGACCCTTGCGGCAAGGGAATCCCCCGAGGCGCTCCCGACCTCGAGCTGTATAAGCCCGTCATCGAGGAGGATCCTGTCGCCGGGACGGGCGTCCTCAATAAGCCAGGGATAATCGATGTAGATACGGCGGGCGTCTCCCTTTTCCGAACCCGCCCGTATCTCTAAGGGCTGTCCCTTTCCAAGGACGGCCTTGCCCCCCTCGAGGGAACCCACCCTGATCTTGATGCCCTGCAGGTCCTGAAGGATGGCAACGGGCTTTCGGAGCTTCTTCTCGACGGCCCGTATCTTCCTGATGAGAAACCCATGCGACGCGTGATCGCCGTGGGAGAAATTGAGCCGTGCCACATCCATACCTCTATCCACAAGCGACTGAATGGCCCTCGATGTTTGTGTCGGCGGCCCAAGTGTGCAGACTATCCTCGCTTTTCTCATCTTACCCCCTCCCTTTAGTCTCAGGCGATGTCACAAAGATCCCTCTCGTCCTCGAACCTGTCGCCAATGTGCCTCATGAACCCTGCCATCTCCTGGTCGGAAAGTCCGGCAGTCAACTCCTCGGCCATCTTCCGGGCCTCGATCATGATGTCGATGTCTCTTACGATGTCCCCGATCCTGAAGGCCGGCATGCCCGACTGCCTGACACCCAGCATGTCGCCGACGCCGCGTATCTTCAGGTCTTCCTCGGCGATCTCAAAGCCATCGCTCGTCTTCTCCATGATCCTGAGGCGCTTCGTCGCGAGATGCGTCCTTTTCGTCGACGCCACAAGGACACAGCGGGAAGGCTCCGTTCCCCTGCCTACCCTACCCCGGAGCTGGTGGAGCTGGGAAAGGCCGAAGCGCTCCGCGTTCTCGATAACGATCATCGTTGCCCGGGGAACGTCGATGCCCACCTCTATGACGGTGGTGCACACGAGAACGTCTATCTCTCCCTCCCGGAAACGGGTCATGACGTCCTCCTTGTCCTTCGCGCTCATCCGTCCATGGAGAAGCCCCACCCTGTATTCGGGGAAGACGCTGTGCCGGAGCTCGGCGGCCATGCTCTTCGCGTCCCGCACGGGATTGTTCTCCGACTCTTCGACGAGGGGATAGACGACGAAGACCCCCCGCCCGGCCGCCAGCTCTTCCCTCATCATCCCCTCCGCCCGTTCCCTGTCGTCGTCGGAAAGGACCTTCGTTACCACCTTGCGCCTGCCCGCCGGCATCTCATCGATCACGGAGACGTCGAGGTCCCCGTAGACGACCATGGAAAGGGTCCGCGGGATGGGGGTGGCCGTCATGCTGAGGACATCGGGGCGGCGCGACTTGTCCTTCAGCCTCTTGCGCTGCTCCACGCCGAAGCGGTGCTGCTCGTCGATGACGACAAGACCGAGCTTGTGGAACTTTACGTCCGCCTGGATCACGGCGTGGGTACCGATCACGATGGGTGTCGCCCCCGTCCGTATGCCTTCGAGGACGTCCCGGCGTTCGCGGCCCATGCCGCCCTTGAGCAGCGCCACGGGAACACCCAACGCGGCGAACCACCGGTGGACGTTGAGATAATGCTGTTCCGCCAGGATCTCCGTGGGTGCCATAAAGACGGCCTGAAAACCGTTATCGATAGCCACACAGGCCGAGGCCACGGCGCAGACGGTCTTTCCCGAGCCCACATCCCCCTGGAGAAGCCTGTTCATGGGCGTCGCGCGGCCCATGTCCGCGATGATCTCCGCCAGGGCCCGTGACTGCGCCCCGGTAAGCTCAAATCCCAGGTTTCCCATGAACCTGCGGTACAGAGGACCATCCGTGGCAAAAACTATGCCCCGTTCCCGCCGTACCTTCCTCTTTCTCGACATGAGGGTCATCTGGAAATGGAGGTACTCCTCGAGAATAAGCCTTCGAACGGCATCATTTCCCCTCTTCTCATCGAAGTCCTCTCCATTTGCCACATGCACGCACCTCACGGCATCGGCAAAGCTCATGAGACCGAACCCTTCTTCTCTTTCGCGCGGCAGGATGCCGCCCGGTGAGGCACCCAGAAGGTCCAGGGCCGCGGAGACGATGTTGCGGATGAATCCCTGTTTCACCCCATCCACCTGGGAATACAGGGGAATGATCCTGCGCGCCGCTCCCGGGGTCTCATCCTCGTTAAGGACGGCAACCTCAGGATGGACTATCTGCAGGATACCTCCGAAGTTTCCCACCTTGCCGGAAACGTAGAGCATCGCCCCCTTCCGGCAGATCCTCTGCAGGTAGCCCTTCGACCACTGGAACCACTTTAGGGAAAGGAAGCCCGTCCCGTCGGTAACGATCACCTCGAAGCCTTTCTTCCGTGCATGCCTGAAGAACATGGAACGATAGGAATCGACGGAAGCGACGACACAGGCATCCTCGCCAGCTTCGAGCTCCGAGATATGCCTCACCGTTCCCCTGTCGAGCCAGCGGATGGGAACGAAGTAGAACAGGTCATCAACGCACCATATCCCTTTCTTCGCCAACGCCTTCGCGATAACGGGCCCCACCCCCTTCAAGGACGCAAGCGGAGCCCGGCGGTCCACAGTGGTCTTTTCCTTTTCGCGCATCACCTTGTATAATACAACAAGAGAGAGGCGGTTCAAAAGTTCAAAAATAGAGAAGGTTCAAGAGTTCAAGGGAAAGGCCCTGAAGCGGGTCGATTGAAAAACAGTTTGCACAACGGCCGGAGGCATTCGGTGCCTTTTTTCTTTTACTCTTGAACTCTTGAGCCTTTGAACCCTTGAACGCCTTTTTTACCATTGCACGGTAAAAAGGCTTTGTACAGGAGGACCGGTCATGGAAATATTGAAGGAAGTCGACTTTCACGGTGTCGCTTTGCGTGTTGTCCGGGGTGACCTCACGGAAAGCGATGTCGATGCCATCGTCAATGCAGCCAATTCCTATCTCCGCCACGGAGGCGGGGTCGCAGGCGCCATCGTCCGCAAGGGCGGAACGATCATCCAGGAAGAGAGCCACAAGATCGGGTTCGTGCCCGTGGGGTCAGCCGCGTTGACGACGGGAGGAAGGCTCAAGGCCCGCCACGTCATCCATGCCGTGGGCCCCATGTGGGGCGAGGGTGATGAAGAGAATAAGCTCAAGAGGGCCGTCCGGAGTGTCCTCGCGCTCGCCTCGCGGGAGGGATTCACATCCATCTCCATGCCTGCCATCAGCGCGGGCATCTTCGGGTTCCCGAAGAAGCGCTGCGCTGGGATCATTGTCGGCGAGACGGCGGAGTTCCTGAAAGAGGGACCCACGTCCCTCAAGACCATCTCCTTTTATCTCATGGATGCCGGGATCATGGATTTCTTCATCGAGGAGCTTGGAACACTGGAAGGACGTTAAACTCAATGTGCGGAATATTCGGGATATACAACCACAGGGACGCGGCCAATCTTACCTATCTCGGCCTTCACGCCCTTCAGCACAGGGGCCAGGAGAGTGCCGGCATATCCTGCACGGACGGAGACACGATGAGGACCCATCGCCAGATGGGGCTCGTCTCCGATATCTTTGACGCCAGAACCCTGTCGCAGCTCCCGGGCAGGTCCGCCATTGGCCATGTGAGGTACTCGACGTCAGGTTCGAGCACCATCGGAAACGCCCAGCCCCTCATGGTCGAATACTCGCGGGGTTACCTGGCGATGGCGCACAACGGCAACCTGACGAACGCGAAGATCGTGAAGGACGAGCTCCAGAACTACGGATCCATCTTCCAGTCCTCTTCCGATACCGAAGTGATAATCCACCTCATGGCCCTTGCCCACGAGGACTCCACCGTCGAGCGCCTCATCAGCGCCTTGAGGAGAATGGAAGGCTCCTATTCCATCGTGGCCCTCACGAATCAGGAACTCATAGCGGTCCGTGACCCCCATGGTTTCAGACCCCTGTGCCTCGGCAGGATGAGGGATGGCTATGCCGTTTCGAGCGAGAATTGTGCCTTCGATCTCATCGGCGCAAAATACCTCCGGGAGATCGAGCCCGGAGAGATCCTCGTCATCGATCAGAAGGGCCTGACGTCATACAAACCTTTCAAGGAAACGGCCCACCATCACTGCATTTTCGAGTTCATCTACTTCGCGCGGCCCGACAGCTACATGTTCGGCAAGACCGTGTACAGCGTGAGAAAGGCATTGGGCAGGCAGCTAGCGAGGGAGAGCGCCGTCGACGCGGACATGGTCATCCCCATACCCGACTCGGGCATAAGCGCCGCCATCGGCTATTCGCAGCAAACGGGGGTCCCCTTCGAGATGGGGCTCATCAGGAACCATTACGTCGGCCGCACATTCATAGAACCGCGAGACTCGATACGCCATTTCGGCGTGAAGTTGAAATTGAACGCGCTGCGTGATATCGTAAAGGGCAAACGCATCGTCGTTATCGACGACTCCATCGTCAGGGCGACCACGGGCAGGAAGATCATCAAGATGCTCAGGCAATACGGCGCGAAGGAGATACATTTCCGGGTGAGCTCGCCGGCCACCATGTATCCCTGTTTCTACGGGATAGACACCCCTTCCCGCTCGCAGCTTATCGCCGCATCGCACACCCTGGAGGAGATCAACAGGTACATGGGCTCCGATTCCCTTCACTACCTGACGATAGAGAGCATGCGCAAGGCCCTTGGAAAGGGCGAGTACACATACTGCGATGCCTGTTTTTCCGGGGCATACCCGTCACGGTTCCCCTGGGGTATGGAACTGGAACAGATGGAGCTTTTCGCCAAAGGAGAGAAATGATGTCAGACGACCGCGCAGCCCTCCTCACCATCCTCAAGACGCTATCCTACGAAGAGGGGGAATTCACCCTCGTCAGCGGCAAGAAGAGCAGCTTCTACATCGATGCCAAGGAGACGACCCTCAATCCCGAAGGTATGTACCTCGTCGGCAGGATGATGCACAGGATGGCCCGGGAGATCCCCGGCGTGGACGCCGTCGGCGGCGTCAGCATCGGGGGCGATCCCCTGGTCTCTTCGGTTGTGCTCGCGGCTTACCAGGAAAAGGACGATCTGAAGGGTTTTTTGATCCGGAAGGAGCCCAAGGGCCACGGAACGAACCGGTGGGTCGAAGGTGGGAAGAACCTGAAAAAGGGAATGAACGTGGTGATCCTGGAGGACGTGGTCACCACCGGCGGGTCCTCGTTGAAGGCGATCGAGGCCGTCGAGAAGGAAGGCTACAAGGTGAAGGGTGTCATCGCACTCCTTGACCGACTTGATGGCGGACAAGAAGCTATAGAATCACAAGGTTACATCTTTAAAGCTATATTCACTCTCAAAGATATAAGGACTTCTTCTTGATATAATTCAGGATACCTTATCGGCCGCCTCACCGTGCAGGACGTGGCGGATGTGAAGGAGGAGTTCCTTCTTGCCGTGTCCCGTCCGGGACGAAAAGAGATGCGCCCTCACACCGTCAACGAAGGCCTCGAAGGAACGTCTTTTCCTCGCAATGTTGCCCTGAGTCTCCTTGTCGACCTTCGTGAGCACCGGCGAAAAGGGAAGCCCCTTCGCGAGGAACCATTCCACAAGCATCCCGTCCAACTCGTCGGGGTCCCGCCTCACGTCGAAGAGCCATATCACGCGCTTGATCCGGTCGTTTGTGAGCAGGTATCCCTCGACCATTTTGCGCCAGTCCCGGGCCATCTCCCGTGAAACCCTCGCGTAACCGAAACCCGGGAAATCCGAGAAAATGACCCAGCCCCGCCTCCCCTTCGATTCGTAGAGGACCTTGTAAAGGTTGATCATCCTCGTGGCCCCCGGCCGCGAGCTGGTCCTGGCGACACGCTGGGCCGCGAGGGCATTGATGAGCGACGACTTGCCCACGTTCGACCTGCCGACAAAGCAGATCTCCGGAAGGTCTCCCACCTCTGCGTCCTCGGCCGCTCGGACACTCTTGATGTACGTGGCGTCTATTATCCTCATATCGTTCTATTTCTCTCCGGCGGGGGTTTCCGCCGTGTACGATCTGATGAGGGCGTTGAGGGTATCCAGTATGAGGGCCGGGTCATCAGTCTTGATGGTGAGGATCCTCTCCTCTATATCTTTCCTGAGGTTCGCCCAGTCGACAGGGGGTGACTTCACCATGGTGATCTTGCCGTGCATTGTCCGGACCGACTCCTCTTCGAAGGAGACAAGCTCTTCATGGAGCTTCTCTCCCGGCCTCAAGCCCGAGAAGACAATGTCGATGTCGTCTCCCACCTTGAGGCCCATGAGACGGATCATGTCGTGGGCGAGGTCGAGTATCCTGACCGGCTCTCCCATGTCGAGGACGAATATCTCCCCGCCCTTTCCCATGGCCCCCGCCTGCATGACAAGCTGGGCCGCCTCGGGTATGCTCATAAAGTAACGCGTCATCTCGGCATGGGTCACGGTGACGGGCCCCCCGCGAAGGATCTGTTCCTGGAAAAGGGGGATCACACTGCCCGCGCTCCCGAGGACGTTTCCGAACCTGACGGCGATGAACCTGGTCCCTCCCTCGCTGTTCATCCCCTGGCAGATAAGCTCCGCGACACGCTTTGTGGCTCCCATGACGTTGGCGGGGCTTACCGCCTTGTCGGTGGAGATAAGAACGAACTTCTCAACGCCCGACCGCAGGGATGCCTTAACGACGTTGTACGTACCCTGGATGTTGTTCTTCAGGGCCTCGATGGGGTGAGATTCCATGATAGGGACATGTTTGTAGGCGGCGGCATGGAACACGACCTGGGGTTTGAAGCTGTCCATGACGCCATCGAGCCTCTCCGTGTCGAGGATGTCCCCGAGGATCATGGCGTAGGGCTTGCCGTCATGGGTCTGCCTGAACTCCATATCGATCCGGTAGAGCTCGTTCTCCACCCTCTCGAAGAGGATGAGCTGCTCCAGCTCCATCTTCATGATCTGCCGGCACAGCTCGGAACCGATGGAGCCCGCCGCGCCGGTGACAAGCACCCTTTTCCCCGTGAGGTACTCCCTGATCTGTTCCCTGCTCAGCTCCACGTGTTCCCTCCCGAGAACGTCTTCGATGCGGATCTCCCGTATCTGGTTCACGTGGACGCTTCCGTTCAGGATATCGCTTATGGCCGGGACGGTCTTGCAGGTGATCCCCGCCTCATCGCAAAGCCTGACGATACACCTCATCTCCTTACCCGTCAGCGACGGTATGGCGATCACGGCCTCCTCAACCTCTTTCTTGCCAGCTATCTTCACCAGGTCATCGATCCTCCCGAGGACCGACACGCCGTGGATCCTCTGACCCTTCTTCGCGCGGTTGTCATCCAGGAACCCCACAGGCTCGTACCCGATCTGGGCGCTCTGGTTCATCTCCCGGAGTATCATCTCCCCCGCTCTTCCGGCCCCGATGATGAGGACCTTCTTGCGTGTCCGTGTCGTGCGCACGGGATAGAACTCCCTGAACACCCTGTACAGGAAACGTGATCCCCCGACAAGGGCAAGGATGATGAACCAGTCTATCACGAAGACAGACCGGGGGAAATCGATGAAGTGGTGCACAAAACCCACATACACGGAAAAGATGAGGGAGCTCAGGACCGTCGCCTTCACGATGCGGATGAGGTCATCCATCGAGGCGTAGCGCCAGACACCGCTGTACAGTCCAAAGATGAAAAAACAGGCAACGCGGAGCACGACAAGGACGGGCAGAGTGTTCAGGAACATCGCGAAGTTGGTCTTCGGAATATCGAAGTTGAAGCGCAGGTAGTACGCGAACCAGTAGGCCAGGGCCGTGAGGGCCACATCGCTCGTCAAAACGATGAGCCTTTTTGCGCCTCCTATGAGCCGAGTCTTCATTGTCTGTCTGAACCCCTGTATCTTATATCAGCATAACGCCGCGTTTTCTACGGTTTTCTTCCCGAGTGTACACCACATCCGTCCAAAACACATCTGCGGCAACGAACATGCCGGTTCTCTTAAGCAATCCCGGGAAAGAAAAATATCCAATGACCAAATTCCAATGACCAATTGAACAAAGATCAGGGCGGAACGGACCGCCTGTATTCTTGTTTGGTTATTGGTTATTGTTTGTTTGTCTGGTCATTGGAGTTTGGTGAATTGGTCATTCTCTTCCTGCCTGGTCATTGGTCGTTTTCGTCTTGCCTGGTTATTGGAAGGCCATGCTCCTTCACTATCCTTGCCGGTACCCCGACTGCCGTGACATATGCGGGTATATCGCTGGTTACGGCCCCGCCTGCCCCTATGATGCTCCAAGCCCCGACCTCCTTCCCCACGATGACGACGGAACCTATGCCCAGGAAGGCGCCCTCTCCCACCGAGACCTCTCCCGCAAGGCATACCCCGGGGGCAATGTGGCAATAGTCACCCACGGAGCAATCATGGTCGATGGAGGCACGTGAATTGACGATGCAGTGCCTGCCGATGACGGTGTCAGGTTGTATGACGGCACCCGCAAAAACAACCGTCCCCGCCCCGAGCGTGACCGAAGGATGGACCCACGCATGGGGATGCACAACTGTCTCCCAGAAAACGCCGGGGAACCTCTTCTCAAGACCCTCTCGAGTCCGGTTGTCTCCGATGGCGATGACGCCGCGACGCCCTGCCAGGTCCTTTTCCGGGTCGCAGCCGGTAACGGGAAAACCCAGGATGCTCTTGCCCCATTTTCCCCGGTCGTCGTCGACTACCGCGGCCACCGGTATCGCTGCCGCCAAGAGAGTGCTCACCACGACCTTTGCGTGGCCACCCGCCCCAAATACAATGACACCATCATTCATGATCTTCTCCCCGTCTCCGAGACCCCTTGAACTCGGGCATGGTCTCGAAACCCTTGGCCGAAATACCCTGCCTCTTCAACACGTTCACAACGGTGAGCCAGAGGATCTTAAGGTCGAGGGAAAAACTGCCGTGGTCCACGTACCAGACATCAAGATCGAACTTCTCTTCCCACGAGATGGCATTCCTGCCGTTGACCTGCGCCCAGCCGGTGATACCCGGCCTCACATCGTGGCGCCTCGCCTGATGCTCGTCGTACAGAGGCATGTACTGCGTAAGAAGCGGCCTCGGCCCCACAAAACTGAGGTCACCGAGGAGGACATTGAAGAGCTGCGGCAGTTCGTCGAGGCTCAGCGCCCGGATGACCCTTCCCGCGGCCGTCAATCGCTGCCCATCGGGCAGGAGATTCCCCGCGACGTCCCTGTCCTCCTTCATGGTGCGGAACTTCATGATGGAAAATGGCCTTCCCCGATAGCCGGGACGCACCTGTCTGAAGAGGACGGGGCTGCCCATGGACATGTAAACGACAAGAGCGATCACCAGCATGGGAATGCCCAGGATAGCGATACTCACGAGGGAAAGGAGAATGTCGAAGGCCCTCTTCGCGAGGGATGATCGCGGACGGCGGGCAAGCACCCTGTAATACTGCACCATGGCGGCGATGACCTCGTCCCGGGAGAACCTGGCGAGGGCAAAGGTGCGGGCCCGTTCCCCCATCCTTCGCGCCAGGGACGGATCTTCAACGAACTTCATCATCTTGAGCATGAGGTCGTGATGGGAACCCATCTCGAAAACGAAACCCGTTACGCCATCCTCGATGGCATCGGTGATGCCGTATATCCTCGACCCTATCGAAGGGAGACCGACGGCCCCCGCCTCTATGACGACGAGGCCGAACCCTTCCCGGTAGCTCGGCAGGCACAGGATGTCCGCCGCGGACATGAGTCTTTCGGGAGCATCTGTGGGGCCCGTGAAATGCACCCTGCCGGCATAGCGCGAGCATATCTCGAAGACCTTCTCCTTCATGTTCTCCTCATCGGGACCGGCAAGGACGAGATGGACCCCCTTGTTCGCTGTCGCGCACACCCCCGCGAAGGCCCGGGCGAGGTCGAGGACACCCTTGTCCCTGTTCAGCCTTCCCAGGAAGAAGAAAACCGTTTCATCAGACCCGATGCCGAGTTCCTGCCGGATGGCCCCTCTCGCCCCCTCATCGAAACGGAAACGCCGGGGGTCAACACCGCACATGGACCCGTTCGCTATGACCGCCGACCCATCGCGTCCCACGATGCCTTCCGCAATGAGGAACTCCCTCTGAGAAGGGCTGTCGACGAGGACCTCCGTCGCGCAGGCGACGAGCACCCTGTCCATGGTCTTGAGGACAAACCGCTTGACACCCCTCAGGTTTTTCCACACCTGTCCCGTGAAGGTATGTACCCTGATGGGCACGCGTGCGCAGAAGGCGGCTGTCATGGCGAGAAGCCCCGACTTGGGCATGATGGAATGGACGATGTCGAAGCGTTCCTCCCTGAATATCCTGAAAAGCGCGAGAAGAGCCTTCACGTCGTTCACGGGTGACACGTTCCGGGGAATGGAGAGGGGTATGACCTTCGCCTTGATCCCACGGGCCTCTAGAAACCCCGGGTCGTCGATGGAACAGATGACACAGACTTCAAAGTCTTCCTGCAGGAACTCCATGTGGTCGACGAGAAAGGCCCTGACAGACATCTCGAGGGTGGCGACAAAGCAGACCTTCTTCTTCGTCCTCACGCCGTCAGCCTTCTCAGCCATATTTTGCCTCAGCGGTCTCACTCCTTCCACCCGAAGGCCCTCCTGTGATACCGAAAGAGTAGCGACGGAGGGACAAGACTGAGAAGAAGGGGTCGCACCATGTAGATGAAGGAGTACCATTCATTCGTCAGTCTCTTTGCGATCCTGTGCTTCGCCCGCGCCTCTTTCCATCGGGAGGAGAATCCTTTCCGACCGTAACTCGACGCGTCCCACCGGACCGCGTAGAGGAATTCCGGCACTGTGACCACCGTGCGGCCCCGCGCCACCAGCCTCGTGAAGAGGTCGTAGTCTTCCGCTATCCTCATGCCTTCGTCGTAGAGGCCTACATCCTCCATATCGGACTTCCTGAACATGACCGACGCGTGGATGACCTGGGAACCTTTCAGCCAGTCCCGTTTTCCCGGTTCCCTTCGGACCCTCAATTCGCCCCACGCGGTCCCGTCGCCGTCAATGAGCCGCGCGAAGCTTCCCACGGCACAGACGTCCGGGCGGCTGTCGAGAAAGCCCGCCTGCCTCTCAAGCCTTTCGGTAGCGGAAACATCATCGGCATCCTGGACGGCTATGAACTCGCCCTGCGCCCTTCCGATACACCGGTTCCGGGAGTACGCCGGGCCCCTGTTCGTGTCGTTCCTGATGCAGATGAACCTTTCATCGCCGCCCACAAGGCCCTCAAGGACCTTCCACGTACCGTCCCGGGATGCGTCGTCACAGATGATGCATTCCCAATCCGTCAGGGTCTGCGTCCTTATGGAATCCACGGCCGACGACACGACGTCCGCGCCGTTGAAGACACAGGTGATGACACTCACACGCGCCATTGACGCAACGCCCTCCGGACAGCGGCGCCCGCTTTAACCCGCTCCGCCCTATTCGCGTATCCTGTAAACGGCAAAGGAATACTCCTTGTAGTTCCTGAACTCCGAAAGATCGACCCGATCAATCCGCAGGTCGGCAGTGTGGCCTGTGAAGCCTTTGACGCATTCATCGATGGTTCTCAAGTCGACGACAAGGAAGCGGGCGCCGGAAGCCCTGAGAAAGGGGCCCAGCGCCGAATGATCCATGCCGGGGGGGATGTTGATGAACTCCCCGCCCTTGTAAAAGGTCACCCTGTTGATCCTCGGCTCCACGACGAATCTCTCCTCCCCGTACCCCGCTCCTTTGAGATAGATCCCGGCTGTCCTCAGTTCCTTTTTCCCGCGGTCGGCTGACTGAAGGGTCTTGGGGATGATCGAAAGGCAGACCAGAACGAGGAACCATACGGCAATGTGGCGGGTTAGCTTGGCGTTCCATCGCCTTTTGGTTGCCAGCCCTTCCAGGCGCGAACTGAGTTCCCAGAATCCGATCGAGACCCATAGCAGTGAGGGGATCCCCATGAGAAGCCCGTGCCTCGTGCTCACATAGGAGACCTTGAAAGCGTACGACAGGGTCAGGAGAAGATACACAAGGAACCATATCAGGAAGAGCATCTCCTTTTCCGAATAGGGAACGGTCTTCCTCCTGACGATCCCGAAGAAAAGGAGCGCTATCAGGACGACGTGAAAGGACCTGAAATATTTGCAGGATGTTTCCCAGAGGGAAGAAACATAGCGGTTGCCCGCCACCCGCGCGAAGAGCGACTTCTCTTCCGGGGAGACTCTACCGGTGGCCGCGGGACCTGCAGTGTCCGCTCTCTCCAACAGATCCGGTATCTTCGTCCCTATCTGCCCCAGTTCCCAGTATCCCGTCTTGCTCTTGAGGAAATGCAGGGGGCCGATGAAGATGACGGGGAAGGATGCGAGGAAAACGAGGAGAAGACCAAGGCACCACAGGACTCTTCGTTCCCGGTAAAGGAGGCCCCATGCCATCCAGAGGATGATGATCGGTATGAGGGCAAGGCCTTCCGTGCGGGTAAACGAGGCCAGTCCGGCAAAGAGGCTGGCGAGGACGATGAAAACCCATTTCCTTCCCTCTATCCCCTTCCATGCCGCCCAGAGGGACGCCAAAGAACAGCACCAGAAGAGAGGCTCCCTGAGGACGTCCGAAGAATACTGGACAAGACGCGGGCTCAGTACAAAGAACACCGATGCCACAACGGCGATCCGTAAGTCGAAGATGCGTCTGAGAAGGAAATAGAAAGGCAGAACCGCCAGGGAACCCAGGACCGCCGATGCCATTCTCCCCGCCATCTCCCAGTCGGAAAAGACCTTCCGGAAAAGTACGATGATGAAAGGATAGGTGCTGTAGAACCCGTCCTCGTAGACCGCCTTCCAGTTCCCGGTGTCGATCAGTCTCGCTATCTTTATGTACAGGAGGCCGTCGGGCGTGATCACATCCGCCGTCAGAACCATGTACACCCGCACCGCCAAAGCGAACAGGAACAGGGCAAGGGCTATTCTGGCATCCCGACCGATGTCGCACCTCTTCCGCGGACCCTCACGAGCTTGAGGGGAAGTCTCATCCCTTTCTCGCCTCGACGATGACGATCTCCCCCTCGAGTATCTCCCGTGAGTAAAGGTCCCTGTCGTCAGGTGCCTTTCCCTTCGTGTTCCCGACGATCATGCGCCTGACAAGGGGATAGAGGACGCTCCACCTGCGGGCCTTGACGTAGCGGTTCGTGTGGACCCCCATCACTTCCAGGCCGGCCTTTTCGAGGGCGTATCTCAGCTCCGTGAAGGTCATGGGATTTATGTGCTGGTGGTCGTATTCGGGATGCCCGTGACGGAACTCACGGGGCAGCTTGATGAAGCGAAAGAAGTCGTGATACCCGTAGAACAGGAACCGTGTTCTGCTCTTGATGGACATGATGTTCGGCGTCGTTATGACGAGGGTCCCGCCGGGTCGCAGTACCCGCGCGAACTCCCTCACACACAGGAAAGGGTTCTCGAGATGCTCGATCCCTTCCACGCAGGTGACATAATCGAAGGAGGAGTCCGCGAAGGGGAGAGGAGCGTTGAGGTCGACCTTCCTGAAGGGAACCTGCCCGTGAAGCCTGAAAAAGTCCTCGTCGAGGTCAACGGCCGTGATGTCGTGGACATCCATCAGTCCCTGCACTAGCGCACCTTCGCCAGCCGGGGCATCGAGAAGTTTCCCGCGCGGCATCCCGGCCAGAATGGACAGGACCTTCTCCTGGGTACCGGGGGCGTTCTTGTCGACGAGCGTCTCCCCCCCGCTCTTCAACCTTTGTTTCTCAGTGGTTTCCATAAGCTGTTATCCTTTCTTCACGTGTTCCCTGATGATCCGTTCCAGCTGTTGCCCCACATTGCTCAACCGGTACCGTGCCGACACCTCAAATCCCCTCCTGACGAGCGCCGCCCTGAGCCCTGAGTCCCCTGCGATATCCGTGATGCCCTGCGCGATCTCCTGCGGTCTGTGGACATCGACAAAATACGCGAAGTCATGGACGTCGTCGAAGGCGAAGAAGGGTGATATCCTCGTCAGGATGACGGGGGTGCCGGTGCTCATCGCCTCGACGGGAGGCAGACCGAAACCCTCTATCTCTGTCGATGCCGCGATAAGGATGTGGCTCTCCCGGTAGAGATCCGCCATCTCGGCCTCGGAGATTCGCACGAGGAACCTGTCCACCGTGCCCTCGCCCTTCTCCTTCTCTCCGATGTCCGCCGGCGAAACCCGCGTGAGGTGGACCTTTCTGCCCTGCCCTTTCAGGATGCGGACCGCTTCGAGGACATCGGGTATCGCCTTGTACTCGATGTTGTAGTTCCCCACGGAGAGTATCTTCAGCGTTCCGCCGTAGTCCGGCTCCCTCTCCTTCGGATGGAACACGGTCTGATCTATTCCGTTGGGCAGGAGGTAACAGGGGGTGTGGTAGTGCCTCTCGACACCCCGGACAAGGTGAGGCGCTATCGCTATCTTCACGGTTGGGAGTTCGTAGAGCCTGTCGAACCTCTTGAGCCTCGCCTTCCACTCCTTCTTCTTGTACCGGTATTTCAGCTTCGAAACGATACCGCCGCCTCGGAAGCGCTCGGGAACAACGGAGCCGTTTATCCGCTCGAGGACATAATCGGGCTCGAACCCCTGGAGAAAATGGAAAAGAGGGATACCCCTGTTCCTCGCGACGCCCCAAAGCTCCTCCACGTCCTTGGGGGTCGTGACGACGATGCCGTCCGCCTCGGGGATGGTCTTTTCGTCGAAGGCGGGCACGACCTCCGGCCTGACCCGGAAGCCCCATTTTTCGTCAATGTACCGGGTGAGCAGGTGGACCGTGTGACCCATGTTCCTCAGAAGCTCGACATGCTGGAAGAAGACCTTGACGCCCCCTGTCATCCCCACATGCCGTATGGCATAGACAAGTTTCATGCGCTTCCCGTTCCCTCCCTCACGATCGGTCGCCCCTGTCCGCTGCTGCCTTCGAGGCGAGGATGTCCGCGATCCTCGAGGCTGCTCTGCCGTCGCCATAAGGGTTCACCGCCTCGGCCATTCTCCTGTACAGGGCCCCGTCGTCGAGAAGCTCCGACACAGAAGCCACGATCTTCTCCCTGTCCGTACCGACAAGTCTTACGACCCCCGCCTCGACCCCTTCAGGTCTCTCCGTCACCTCCCTCATGACAAGGACGGGCTTGCCGAGCGACGGAGCCTCTTCCTGCACGCCCCCCGAATCGGTGAGTATCAGGTAGGACCTGTTCATGAGAAAGATGAACTGTTCGTACTCGACAGGCTCGATGAGGTGTATGTTGGGAACGCCGCTTAAGATCTCCCTCACCGGCCGCTGAACGCTCGGGTTGAGGTGGACGGGATAAATGATCTCCACATCGGGCCTTTCCCCGGCGATGGCCTTGAGGGCGGTGCAGATATTCCGGAAGCCCTCACCGAAGTTCTCACGCCTGTGGCCGGTGACGAGGACCATCCTGCGCCCGTCGGGCAGCTCGATACCCCACCGGTCCCTGAAGGTCTCCACCAGCGCTGTCCTTGCCGGCCCTGTCTCCTGCCTTTCCTTTATCATCATGAGGGCGTCGATGACGGTGTTCCCCGTTACCCATATCCTCTCCGGGTCCGTTCCTTCCCCGGTCAGGTTCGACCGGCTCCATTCGGTCGGGGCGAAATGGTAGTCCGCGACAACGCTCAGGAGCCGTCTGTTCACTTCCTCGGGAAAAGGACTGTACTTGTTCCAGGTCCTCAGGCCCGCCTCGATGTGCCCGATGGGGATCCTGAGGTAGTAGGCCGCCAGGCCCGCGACGAATGCCGTCGTGGTATCGCCCTGGACAAGCACGACATCCGGCGCCGTTTGTTCGAGAACCTCCTTGAGGCCGGTCAGAGCGTGTGCCGTGATATCGAAGAGGTCCTGGTTATCCCTCATGATATCGAGGTCGTATTGAGGGCGGATATCGAATATGGACAGCACCTGGTCGAGCATCCGCCGGTGCTGCGCCGTCACGCAGGAGATCGTTGTGAACTCCGCGGGGCGCCTCCCCAGCTCCTTGATGACAGGGGCCATCTTGATGGCCTCCGGCCGGGTCCCGAATACGACGAGAACGGTGTTCGTCATCTACCTCGCTCCTTTCCCGAAAAAAATGGGTGCTACCGCCATGAGGCAGCATACCGGGATGAGGGCGAGGGACTTCAACCGTATGGTCCTCGTCCCCGATCTGGCTGAGGCTAGGAAGAGCCTGAGCGCCTGTCCTGCCGATCCCGTCTTCTGCCTGATCCTGCCCGTGATGTAATCCCTCTGTGCAGCCGCCTTCCTCCTGTCCTTCTCATCGAGCATGCCGAGATACTTGTCGAAGATGTACCGGATGCAATGGACGTGTCTTTCCCTGAAAGCGGAGAGGTTCCCCTCCCCGACCCAGTACGCGCCAAGACTTTGCCTGACGTAGACGAACCTCTCCGTCACTCTCGACAGCTTGAGCCACAGTTCGGCGTCCTCCATGGTGTTGAGCGTCCTGTCCTCGGTGAGGCCGCCAACCCTGTCGAGGATGGTCTTCCGCACCACGACCCCCGAGTTGGGGAGCGTGTTCCAGTTGACCATGAGGTCCACAAAGACGGGGCGGGTAAGCTGTCTCCTCCAGTCCCCCATGCCTTCCTTCCGGCCCTCGACGGAATGGATGTCGAGGTCGTGATAGACGACATCGGCATCGGCCGCATGGGCCCGGACCGCCTCGAGTTTGGGCGGATACCACCAGTCGTCGGAATCGAGGAATGCCACGAATTCGCCGCGCGCGCGCCTGATGCCCTCGTTTCGGGAGGCCGCGATGATGCCGTTGTTCCTGAAGTTGACGAGATGGATACGCTCGTCATGGAAGCCTTCGACGACCTCGATGGTGTTATCCTCGGAATAGTTGTTGATGACGATCGCCTCCCAATCCGTGAAGGATTGGGCGACGACGGACGTGAGGCACCGTCCGATGAGGTGCCCGTGGTTGTACGTGGGGATGACGACGGAAAAAAGCGGGTCCATCTTCACCTCTTTTCTCCTCTGCCGAAATACTCCGCGCAGAACCGCAGGGTGGCGTCTATCTCCCCCTCCGCGTCTCCCGTAAGCGTAAACCCGGTGCTTTTTATCTTATCTATCCGGTACTCCAGGTCCTCCACCGTCTCTGACGCGACGGGTTCGGGTCTCTCCACGGGCAACCTCGATCCGAGGGTCGTTTCGCACCGTGCGGCGATGAGGTTCGCCATGTCGAGTATTGAAACCGCGTCGTCGCCCCCAAGGTTAAAGAGACCGTCCCCGCACATGTCAGGCTCAAGTTCGAGCATGTGGGACACGGCGCGGGCGACGTCGTTAAGGGTTATGAAGTCGCGCCTCTGAAGACCCGGTGTCTTCAGGACAAGCCGTTCCGTTGTCACCGCCTGGCGGCACAGGTCGTTGACAACGAGGGTCCACCTGTCCGCCTCGGGTGAGGCCGGTGCGCCGAAACCGTTCGACAGGCGCAGGACAATCCCCGTCAGCTTCCCCGTGTCATGGGAGGCAAGAACTAAGTCCTCAGCGACCCTGTGGGTTATGGCATAAGGGTGCCGGGGTCTCGGAAGCGTCCTCTCCGTTATCACCCCGGCAAGGGGGCTGCCGTAGACATGTATCGTGGAGAGGTAAACGAACCGTCCCACACCGTTCCTCTGTGCCGCTTCGAGAAGCCTCAAAGTCCCGAGGCCGTTGACCTCGAGGGCCCTCCGGGGGTCCGAGGCACTTTCCACCTCATTGACGGCCGCGAGGTGAACGACGACATCCATGTCCCGGCAGGCATCGTCGAGCGACCCGGACGAGACAAGGTCCATTGCCGTCACCTTTCCAGAGCCGATCCATTCAGGCGCCTCTCTCCTTCCGTCACGGGTCCCGAGGTGGACGGCAACATCCGGGTCCTGAGCCAGAAGTTTCGCGATCCTGCCGCCCAGGTATCCAAAGGCGCCTGTGATAAGAACACTCTTCTTCATTTGTGGACTATGGCCCAATCATAAGGGATCGACGGGTCCGACGGGTCGAGCCTGTCTATCTCCGTGGGGTCGTGGGGGATGGTGGCGCAGTTCGCGACAATGGCCGCGTTCATCCCTATGCCCTTAAAACCGTTCCAAACCATGGGGGGTATGGTGACGAGGCAGTAATTGTCGGGACCGAGGAAGACCTCCTGCACTTCGCCTCTCGTAGGGCTGCCCTCGCGATCATCATAGAGGACGAGCTTGACGCTGCCGTGGGGGACGGCATAGTTCAAGGTCATGCGCCTGTGGATGTGCCAGGCCTTCACCGCTCCCGGATAGACGCAGGAGAAGTATATCTCGCCGAAGGTGATGAATGTCTCGGAGTCGCTCCGGAGCATATGCATGACCTTACCGCGCTCGTCGGGTATCTGTCTCAAGGGGGTTACCCTCACCCCGTCTATCATGTCACTCACCTCCCATGTAGGCCGTGATCTGCCCCTTCGTCTTCGGAAGGGCCGGTTTTCCCTGCCAGACATCCCGATACCACAGGGTCGTCTCGGCGACGGTCCTTTCGAAATCCCATCTCGGGTGCCAACCCAAGCCATAGAACGCCTTGTCGCAATTGAGATGGAGGAGCTTCGATTCGTAAGGCCCTTCGCTCCCGGCGGCCGTCTCTATCCTTCCCCCGCCCCAGTGGGATATGATCCTTTCCGCGAGGTCCCTGACGGTGTTGACGGCATTCCTGTCAGGCCCGAAGTTCCAGGAGCCCGAATACGCCTTCGGCGAGGCGTGGAGCTTCGCCGCGAGGAGCATGTAGCCGGACAGGGGCTCCAGTACGTGCTGCCAGGGCCGCGTTGATGAGGGGTTCCTGAGGAAGATGGGCTCCCCTTTCTGGAGGGCCTTGATGGAATCGGGGACTATCCTGTCCTCAGACCAGTCGCCCCCACCTATCACGTTCCCCGCCCGGACGCTCGCTATGCCCACGTCTTCCCTGTCCCTGAAAAAGGCCTGCATGTATCCGAAGAAGATCATCTCCGCGGCTGCCTTGGACGCGCTGTAGGGGTCCCTCCCCCCGAGTTCGTCGGATTCGCGGTACCCCCACGTCCATTCCTTGTTGAGATAGCACTTGTCCGAGGTGACACAGATGACGGACCTGACCTTTGGCAGCGAGCGCGCCGCCTCGAGGACATTGACGAAGCCTCCCACGTTCGTGTCGAAGGTATTCTTCGGCTCCTCGTAGGAAAGGCGCACCAGCGCCTGGGCGGCGAGGTGGAACACGATCTCGGGGTCGAAGTCGCTGAAGACCTTTAGCATCCCTTCGAAATCCCGCACGTCACCGTCGACGTGCCGGATGACATCCTTGAGGCCGATGAGGTTGTAATGGTCGTTGTCGCGCTTCGGCGGCAGCGCGTAGCCCAGGACCTCGGCCCCGCACATGGAAAGCCACAGCGCGAGCCATGATCCCTTGAAACCGGTATCGCCCGTTACTATCACCTTCCTCCCCTTGAACAGGGAAAGATGCTCGCTATTTACCACTTTACCCATGGCGCATCCCCTCTTTCGTAGAGTTCATTGAGCAGCACGTATTCCCTGTTCGTATCCATGGGTTGCCAGAAGCCGTCGTGCTCGTAGACCATCATCTGGCCGTCCCGTACGAGGTCCCGCATGGGCCTTCTCTCGAAGATGAGCCCCTCGTCGTCGTCAAGGTAGTCGAATATCTCCCTCCGGCACACGAAGAAGCCCCCCGATATCCTGCCGCCCGAGGCCTGGGGCTTCTCGTTGAACTCGACGACCTTCCCCGAGGGGTCGTTCATCAGTTCCCCGAACCGTCCGGGCGGGCGCACGCCCGTCACCGTCAGTATCCTGCCATGGGACCGGTGGTACTCGATGAGTCTCGGGATATCCACGTCACCCACACCGTCACCGTAGGTGAGCATGAAATCCTCCTCGCCGGCAAGGTACTTCTGCACCCTCTTCACCCGAGCCCCTGTCATGGCGTTCAGCCCCGTCTCCGCCAGGGTCACCTGCCAGTCCGATTCGGGGTGCTCGTTGTGGTACTCGATCCTTTTGTCCCTTCCCAGGGTGATGGTAAAATCGTTCGTGTTGG
Source organism: Deltaproteobacteria bacterium UBA1386 (assembly GCA_002305765.1). Classification (GTDB taxonomy): domain Bacteria; phylum Desulfobacterota; class Syntrophorhabdia; order Syntrophorhabdales; family Syntrophorhabdaceae; genus Delta-02. Next base: position 27,864 of record DBQU01000009.1, on the reverse strand, counting down.
CCTCGTAGTTGAGGAAGAAATCCTTGATCACATCGCCCTTGTATCCCAGGCACAGCACGAACTGCTTCACCCCGTACTCGGCGTAGTATTTCATGATGTGCCACAGGATGGGTTTGGAGCCGATGGGGATCATGGGTTTGGGGATGTTCTCCGCCACGTCGCGAATGCGCGTTCCGTAGCCTCCACACAAGATTGCCAGCTTCATGCTCTCTCTCCTTGGGCCAAAAGTCTTTCGTACAGCACTTCGTAATTCCTGACGGAGGTCCGTGCCGAGAAGCTCCGCGCGAACTTCTCCCCTGCCTCTGTAGCGAGTGATTCCCTGAGACCCCCGTCCGTCGCGACGGACCTTATGGCCCCTGCGAGGCTTGCCGCACTGCCCGCCTCGACGAGGATCCCGTCACGCATGTGGTCGATCTGCTCCGGTATACCCGCGATAGTGCTCGCGATCACGGTTTTGCCGAGGCTCATTGCCTCGAGGATGACATTGGGAAAATCCTCCTGTCCTATTGAAGGCAGAACGATGACGTCGACGGCATTCATGAAATTGAAGACGTTCCCTTCGCTTCCCACAAAGAGCACATCGCCGTCGAGGCCACCGTCCTTGACGAGCCCTTCGAGCATCTCCCGTTCCACGCCATCACCCTCGATGAGGACGAGGGGAAGACCGCCGGCCGGCATCTCTTCCTTCAGTATTCTCATCGCCTCGATGAGGACGGCGTGGCCCTTGCGCCGCTCCAGAACGGCAACGACACCGAAAAGGAGCCGCCCCCCATCCACCCTGAGGCGCCGGAGAGTCTCTTCCCTTGTTTCGGTCACGCCGCGAGGTTCTATCCCGTTGAAGATATTGACCGTCTTCGCGGGGTCAAGCCCCAAAGCCTCGACGAGCATGCCCTTCGCGTAGGAAGACCCGGTGACGAACAGCGACACGGCCCGGGTGACGATCATGTCATAGGGTATGTCCGGCCAGCGCCAGGCGGGACGGTGCGAATGGGCTATGTTGTTGACGACGTAGACGATCCGCCGTATCCCGCAGAGCCGCGCGGCGATGACGGCTGCGGCGCAGGAGTAGGCCCCGGGGTACCCGCCGTTATTGACGTGGAGTATATCGACGGATTCCTTCCTGAACACAAGAAAGAGTCTCGCGGTGCTCCAGATAATGAAGAGGTGTTTCAACAGGAGATGACAGAAGATCAGGACGACAACGCGGATGATGGAGGAACTCCCGCTGATACCGTCGAAGATGACGCTGAGATCGGGGAGCCTGAGCGGTATGGCGCGAAGGCTGTTTGTCACCCGCTGCCTGAAACCCGCCTCGTATGGACCGGAATACCTGTAAAAGAAGCTCGCGTTGTACCGCTGCATGAACTCCTCGTCCTGAAAGAAGTTGACGAGCATGTTCTCGCAGCCGGCAAAAAAAGGGCAATCGGAGTAGAAAAGGATGTTCTTCCTCACTCGCCCCCTCGCGGCAGAAATGAGGCTATCGTTCGTCTCACTCCCTCATCGAGACCGGTCGTAGCCTGCCATCCTATCAGCCTCTTCGCCTTTGACGTGTCCACGCGATAATCCATGATCTCATCGGGCCGATAGTCCCTGCCGCCCACGCGCACGAGACCTCGCCTGTCCATGAGCCTCTCGACCATCGTCACTAGCTCGAGGAGTTTCACCGCGCTCCCGCTCCCGATATTTATCACTTCTCCGGCCGCCCCTTCGGCCCCCGAGGCCCGTATCATGGCATCGACAAGGTCGGTTACGTACACGAAATCCCGTGTCTGCTCACCCGCTGTCATGGCGAACTCCCTTCCCTCCTTGAGAGACCGTATAAGGGAAGGGAGGAACATGCCCGCCTCCTGTCCGGGACCGTAGGCGAGCGTCGGCCTGAGGACAACCACGGGCAGGCCATAAAGGCTGTGGCACATGGAACAGAGGTTCGTGACACAGAGCTTCGACCAGGAATAGGCCGTCACGGGGGTCTCCCGCATCGACTCCGCGAAGGGGCTCGCGTTCTTCCCGTATTCCTCAGCCGTTCCAAGGACCACGACCGACGAGACACCCCCCTGTTTGACGAGGGCGGAGAGAAGGTTGAGGGAACCCATGACGTTGACGCCGACGGCCCTGTAGAAATCCTCCACCTCAGACGAGCGTTCCTTGAAGGCGGCAAGGTGAAAGACGATCTCCGGTCTGCACCCGTCGACACATTCCTTGACGAAGGTACTGTCCGCGATGTCCCCGGTATACACCGTGAGGCCCCCTGTTTCCTTCATATCCTGCGGCACCATGTCCAGGGCGGCGACGTCGGCCCCTCTCGCGACGAGGGCATCCACCAAGTTGCGCCCTATGAAACCCCGCGCGCCTGTGACAAGAACCCTTTTCCCTCGCAGCAACGATTCCTCCCCCTTCACTTGATCACCGTGAGGTGGAAGGTCAGCGAGTTGAGCGGATAGAGATGGGAAAGCCTGACCTCGTAAGAATAGGGACGTTTCTCCGCCAGCTTCACCATGAGGCGGTGGAGTAAACCCATCCCGCCGTCCTTGAATTCCCTGTCGAATTCGAGCCTCTCCACCCGGAAGCGGGCACGGGTGTAAGCGTAGCGTTCGTGGAAAGGATGGGAGGGATCGAAGTAGCAGAACCACCAAACACCAAAGAAATTCCTGTGCGTCGGATCGATGGTGGCGTAGCAGCTTCTGAAATAGGGAACGCTTACAACCACCCCTGCCCCGTTCGTGCTGATCCGGTGGACCTCCTCCATGACCTTTAAGGGGTCCTTCACGTGCTCCAGGATGTTGTCCATCCAGACGGTCCCGGCGGAGCCCTCCTCGAAAGGATAGGGAAAGACATCGAGATCGTGGACGATATCAACACCGGGAAGCGCGAGAGCATCAACACCGATGTACCCTTCCCTCTTCCTCTGTCCGCACCCGAGATCGATCTTAACGGCCACTCATGCCCCCATCCGTATCATGCCCGGCGGCGTCCTGCCGCCAAGATCCCCTTGAGCTCCCGCGCCCATTCATCCATGCCATCTTCGGCCACCCTGCCGAACCTGCCCATGAATCTCTCCACCGTCCTTTGCCGGGCACCCTCGTTCCACCACTCAACCGCATGCCCGTGCACACTGTTCACCTGTCTCGCCGCCTCCGCAGGGCCTTCGAAGAGTATCCCGGCCAGGCGCAGGTCCTCGAAGTACTCGACTGCGTCGGGATGAAGGGCGTTTGCCGCGAAGGAGGGGTCGTAGAAGAGGACGGTCGGCTTGTTCATATGCAGGGCCTCGATGAAAGTTGTCGAATACGTCGCGTGGCCGCAGACAAAGAGGCGACACTCTCCAAGGCTCTTCTCGAAGGGCACGTCCCACGTCTCGACGGGAACGGTCGCGGGAAAGATATCCTTCAGCCTCTCCCGCACCTCCCACCCCATGTCTTCCCTGTGGGGCCTAAGTTTCAGATCCGACATGACCTCCCCGGAGAGGGAGCCGGCGAAGATGCCGATGTCCTCGAAGTAGCGCCGCCAGTATTCCGTGGTGAGGGGGAACTGCACGAGGCAACGCATCCAGACCGCGAGATCGTACAATATGTGCCCGCCTTTCCCCCGGCTCCTGCCCTTCGGCCGACCCAGAAGCTTCGTCGACGACATGGGCTTCACCTCCGCCCCCGTCGAGTTCCGGGTCCAGCCCCAGGAATAGAACCTGTCCACGACGGACAGTTCCTGTGTCTCCTGGAGGAAATACCGGATGATGCCGTAATTGCCCCCGTGCTGGAGTCCGACAAGCATGGCGCCCTTCTCCGCGTGGGAGGCGGCCCATATCTTGAAGACGTCGTTGTAGTGCCAGGACGTGGCGCTCATAAGGGCGACGGGCTCTTCCCGGTACAGCTCGTGGACGGCGGAATCTGTCTCACTGTATCTCTCCAGGAACACGATGGGGATCTCATCGCCGATGAAGGCAAAGAGAAGATGCTCGAACTCGTTCCCGCCGAACACAACGGCACCGAGTTCCGCACGTTTCACCTCGTCACGCGCGGTCCCCCCAAAGTCAATTGAGGGAAAATAGAAACGGGCCATGCCGAAACCCGTCGCCATCATGAGCTTCGCCTCCGTGGACCGTGAGAAGTAGGCGTTGTGATAGAATATTTTGCCCGACCTTCCGCCGGGCGCCGACAGACCCCTCGCGAGGAACCTCTTCGTCAGCGACACCGCCCGGTTAGGCACGACCTTGTGCACCGAGGCCTCCATATGATCAGTCGTGCCCACTTTCCTTGTCGGGAAGGGCCCTTTCAATCTATCTAGAAGGCGGCTGAATATCTGGAGGTTGTACACGTCGCTCTTCAGAAGCTCCATGAACTCGATGGTCTCGCCGGGTGTCTGAAAGGACTCCTCGTCGAGGCAGACCGTCGTCAGCTCCGGATACTCTGCCAGGGCGGCCGCGATGTGCGCGTATCTGTCATACAGGGCATGTATGAGATGGAGGAGCCATGTGCCGACAAGTATCCTCCAGTACCTTTCCGGGTGGTGCACCCCGTGAAGGGCATTGAGTTTCCCGGAAAGGAGGGGCAACGCCTTCTCATAAACGGTGCCGAGATATTCGAAGATCCCCGGAACATCGGCGTCGGCGTAAGGGGGATCTAGGGCGATCGTATCGAGAGACCTCAGGTAGTCCTTCCTGCTGTACCGACGGCACCACTCCCCCAGGATGAGCAGCGTTCCCGAGGTGTCCCAGAACTCTTCGATCGACGTCGTCGCGAGGAATGCTCTCTTGCCGGCCAATTGTCCTACCAGCAGCTTCTGCCGCCATCGATGACGACGACGGCCCCGTTCATGTAGGAGGACGCGTCGGAGGCAAGGAAGACTATGGCGCCTTCCAGCTCGTCGGGCCGCGCCATCCTTCCCAGGGGTATGAGCCTATTCAGCTTGACGAGGAAGTCCTCACCCTGGTTGTTGTAGACACCGCCGGGACAAAGGGCATTGCACCTCACACCCCTGTCCGCCCAGTATGTGGCCAGGTAGCGCGTAAGGCCGATGAGCCCGGTCTTCACGACGGAATAGGTTACGGGCTTCACGTTCTGCATCTCATCGGCGACCCCCTCCGTCCTGTAGAGTCTCTGGTCGGGCGCGATGATCCCGAGGTCGGAGGAGATGTTGATGATGCTGCCCCCTTCTTTCCGTGCCATCGCCTGGCCGAAGTGTTTCGCACACAGGAACGACCCCGTGAGACCGACGGCAATGTCCTCTTCCCAAACGGCGAGGGGAAAGTTCTCAAGGCGTGACGAGTTCGTGAGCGTGCTCGATGTGTCGACGATGGGGTTGTTCGCCGCGTTATTGATGAGCACGTCGACGCGCCCGTACTTCCTCAGGACCTTCCGGCACACCCCTGCCACTTCCTCTTCCCTCGTGATGTCGATGCGGTAACCGGACGCCCCCGTGCCGTACCTGTCGTTCAATTCCTTGACGAAGGTGTCGACGAGGTTCTTCCTGAGGTCGAGAATGACGGGCACGCCGCCTCCATCCGCTATGATCGAGGCATGCCTCCTCCCCAAAAACCCCGTGCCGCCCGTGATGACGACCACTTTCCCTTTTATGTCGAATATGTTCTTCATGGTCAATAGAGTGTTGTCGTCTGCCCGCCGTCGACGATGAGGCAGGCACCCGTGATAAAGGAGGCCCGCGGGGAGGACAGGAAGAGTATCGCGTCGGCTATCTCGGCAGGGTCGCCGAACCGCTTCATGGGGACCGTCGATTCTATGATGTTCCTTATACGCTCCGCGTCATCCTTGAGCTTCATGTCCCAGCTTCCTCCTTCGAAATAGACATTGCCCGGGGCCACGCAGTTGACGCGAACCCCCTGGTCCGCCGCCTTTCGGGCGAGGTTCTTTGAAAAGGCGATGACCGCTGTTTTCGCGACGGAGTAGTCGACGGGCGCTCCGAACGCCTCCACCCCGGCTATGGATGACACGAAAACGATGCTTCCCCGGGATGCCGCGACGAGAGGAAGGAATTCCCGGGCCGAATCGATGGCACTGTGAAGGTTCTCGGCAAAGACCTCTTCCATATGCTCCTTCCCCGGTATGGGATCGGGAATGCTCACCCCGTGCCCCACATTCGCGACAAGGACATCGAGGCCGTCCCAGGATGAAGCGATGAACTCCCTCAATGCCCGTATCTCCGCGGAGGACCTGAAATCGCAGGCCCGGCACAGCACATTCGATGCCCCATGCCGCGAGGTGAGTTCGTCTCTCACCCTTCTGAGGTCCGCCTCGCCGCGGCCTGTCAGGACCACCCTCGCCCCTTCCTTGAGGAAGTGCTCCGCCGTCGCGCGGCCTATCCCCCGCGTCGATCCCGTGACAAGAACTCGTTTTCCCCTGAGCTCAAGATCCACTCTCACTCTCCCTTTCCATCGTTCCCGGGCTTCACGCCGTAGCCGACAAGCATGAGTTCCCTCGACCATCTCAACGCCTTCACCTTCGTCCGCACGGGAACGAAGGGTGCGACGGCACGGCACAAGTAATTGAGGACCGGGTATTTCCACACGAGAGGCAATTGCCTGAACTTGAACACCTCGATGTCCACGAACCCATACATCCCGTAGATGTCCCTCAACGAGACCACCGAGAAGGGACTCTTGTGCGTGTGGTCGTCAAAGTATATCCTGTAGCACGATTCCCAGTCCGGGACGAGGCTAATGAGCATCCCGCCCTTCTTCAAGACCCTCCTGGCCTCTTCCATGTAACGCTCGGGGTCGTGAAAGTGCTCGAGCACGGACTTGGAGTAGACTATGTCGAAGGTCTCGTCATCGTAAGGAATGCCTTCCCTCTCGATATCGGACACCCTGACGGGAACATCGGGGCAGAAAGCCGGGGCCTTCTCCGAGATATCGACGCCGCACGCGTCGAGCCCCAGGTCCCGGAACCCTTTCAGGAACTCGCCCCTGCCGCACCCCGCCTCGAGAAATGCCATGCCCGGCACCATCCGGAAACGCTGGAAGAGATGTCGACACAGCTCGGCCGGATAGCTCGTGTAAGGACGCTCTTTCTCGCTGTACACGACCTCGAGGTAGTCGGCCATTATCGACTCACAGGCTCTTTCTCTTGTGCTTCAGGCTGTCGTCGCTCCTCGCGCCCCTGAAGGTCGTGATCTCGCCGGCGTAGAGTTGCCTGAACTTCTCGATGAGATCCTTCGCCGCTGCCATGTCTCCGCTCGTATGCTCGAAATGATCTGTAATGAGGCGTCTGTTCGCGTCAAGGAGAAGCTCGTAGCAGCGCTTGTCGGGTATCCCCATGAAATTGACGGTTATGAGGTCGGAATTGACAAAGCGTTCGAAGAAATCCTCAGGACCCGTGAGGAGCCCCATTTCGATGGCGTCGTAGTACAGGTCGCACCCGGGGTAAGGGGTGACAGGCCGTATGGTCCGTATCTGGTCATAGAGGTTGTACTTCATTATGAAGTCCACGTTGCTCTTCAGGGTCTCCTCGTCATCCCCCGGTTCGCCCCATATGCAGTTGAGACCCACCCCGATACCCATCGATCTCGTGATCTCCGCCGCCCGGTAGTTCTGCTCAACGGTGACGTTCTTGTGCATCCTGTCGAGGACCCGCTGAGAGGTGGACTCAAAGCCGATATTGATGAAGACGCATCCCATCTCCTTGAGCATCCCCACTATCTCCTCGTCGAAGACGTCGACGCGGCTTTCCACGTTGAGCATGGCCTTTATCCCGCTCTCCTTCAATGCCTTCCCGAAATCACGCACCCTCTTCTTCGAGTAGACAAAGAGCTCATCGATGAAAAAAAAGTACGTGATGCCGTATGTCTCCTGAAGCATCCGCATCTCTTCGATGATACCCTGGATGCTCCTCCCCCTGATGCCCTTCTCGAGACGGTAACAGAAATTGCACCGGTTGACACAGCCCCGGTTCGAAAGGACGGCAAAGGCGCGGTCGTCCCGGGACATCCCCGGGAATTTCAGGCACGTCGTGTACTTCTCCATGGGAAACAGCTCCCATGCCGGCGAACCGAGGGCGTCGAGGTCACGGACGGGTCTGTTCCTCTCGTTCACGTGTACGTCACCGTCCACCCGGTAGGCTATACCCTTCACCCGCGCCAGATCGCCACCGTCCATCTTGCACCGTGCCAGCTCCACGATGGTCAGCTCCGCCTCGCCGATCGCCGCCACGTCCGCCCCCGTCGTCCTGAGAACATACTCGGGGATGGGTGACGGGCCATGCCCGCCGAGGACGTACCACGCGTCTTTCTTGTGGGCATTGACCGTGTCGGAAAGTCCCAGTATCGTCTCCCTGAAACGGCCGGCAAGGAAGCCGCAGCATATGAGATCGTACCGTGACGAATCGAGATGGTCCGCCAGCTCGTCATTCGTGTAATGGAAGACGTCCATCGCGTAGACCTCGACATCGCAGCCCGCCCTTTTGAGGACAGCCGTGAGATAGCCGGGACCCATGGGGAAGAAATTGTCCTCCTGGTAGACATCGTGTATGATGAAGAGCACCCGCGCTCTTTTCGCAGCCGTTATCACATCCATTCGCCCGCTACACTCCTTGAGTTCATTTCTTGAGCTCCTCGACGAGCTCCACTATGATTCCGTCGGGGTCGTGACAGTACATGACCTTGACGAGACCGTCAGGTGACGGCTCGGGCGGGTTGTTGCAGTGGAACCCCCGACCTTCAAGCGTCCTGTACAGGTCCTCTATATCACCGACCGTGAAGGCAACGTGCGAAAACCCTCGTCGGTCCGGCGTTGCATTCCCCGGGTCTCCCGCGGGATCCATGCCTTTCTTGTACTCGATAAGCTCGACGAGCGAGCCTTCCGGGCATTCGAGCTTTGCCCATTCCAGGACGGCTCCCGGAATGCCGACGACCCTTTCGATGTACTCCCCCGATTCCGTCATCCGCGCCCGGACCGTGAGACCGATGATGTCCCTGTAGAAGGCCAGCGACCTCTCGAGGTCCCTGACAACAAGCCCCGCGTGGCGCACCGAGAGGGCCACGTCACCTCTCCCCGACACATTCCGAGATGGACTCCGCCAGGACGTCGACACCTTCCAGCAGGGCCTCCTCGGTGATCGTCAAGGGCGGGGCCAGCTTTATCGTCTCTCTGCCCGTATGGACGACGATAAGCCCCTTCTTCATGGCCTTCTCACTCACCCGTGTTGCCAGATCGGAGAGGGGGTTCCCTTCCCTGTCGTTGAAATGAAGGGCCGCCAGAAGACCCTTGCCGAGGACGTAATTGATGACGTCAGGGAATCTGCCCATTATTGCGTTCAGTCTTTCATGGAAAAGCTCTCCCAGAACACGCGACCTCTCGATGAGCCCTTCCTCCAGTATGTACCGCATGTTCGCGAGTCCCGCGGCGCAGACCATGGGGTTGGCCGAGTGAGTGGAACTCATCGACCCGATCTCGGGAAGGTCCATGATCTCCCGCCTGCCGAGGACGATCGACAGGGGAAGGCTTGAGCTTGCCCCTTTCCCGCAGCACACTATGTCGGGCTCGACACCGTAATGCATGTACCCGAAGAATTGACCCGTTCTGCCGAAACCGGCCTGCATCTCGTCGAAGGCGATGAGCATGCCGTGGTCTCTCGCGAACCGCTCCAGGGCCTTGACGAAGGGTGCCGGGTAGAACGCCGCGCTCCATCCCTGGAAGGTCTCTATCATGAAGCCGCAGAGGTCCTCGTCGGCCTTGAGGCCCTGTGTCCTCATCAGCTCTTCGATATTGTCGTAGAAATACCCCTCGGGGTCTTCCACGGCCTTCGGCCTCCAGGGGTAGGGAAAGGGAAGATGGTGAATGTTCGGGTCCAGGTACCCTATCCATTCCTTCTGTGCCGGATTGTAGCTCATCATCTGGGCGCCCATCGTCCGGCCGTGCCAGTTCCCCTCGAAACCGATGATGCCGGGCCTTTTCTTACCCTCCTTGAAACCATGCATTCGCATCAGCTTCATGCCGCATTCCGTCGCTTCCGTACCGGCGGACAACAGGAAGGCCTTCTCGAACTGCTCCGGGGTGTTGTCGATGAGATACTTTATGTAATTCACCCGCTCCCGCGACGCGTAGGTATACGTATGAAGAAGCGGCCTGTCGACGACGGACCGTATGGCGTCCCGTATCTTTTCATTGCCGTGGCCCGCGTTGGTCACGAATATGGTGCTCGAGAAATCGAGCCATTTGTTGCCCCAGGCGTCATGGACCTGGAAACCTTCGGCCCTGTCCCAGAAGACGGGAAGCTGACCATGCATTGAGACCGACTCGAACCGTTCGAGGTCCTCGAAGACGGGGACCGATTCGGGCGGGGGGATCATCGTCACTATCCGGCGGTATTTCGTATCCACCTTCGGTACATCTTCGGGAACGAGAGAAAAGCGGGAACCTGCCATTATTCCTCCAGTATCAGCTCACGCACCTGTCAGGCGCGGTTGCGCCCCAGGTGATCGCTCAAAGGGTGTCCCTTCGCCGCGATGATATATTCAAGATATTCGAATTCCTCCATGCGGTCTATCTCGACGATGACGGGCGTGACATAGGCCTTGACCCTGGGACCGAAGAGCCCTTTGCCGCTGCGCACGAAATCAGTCTTTATGACCTCCACATAACCGTTGGGGTGATAGGCCGGGGGGAAGGTCTGCCGCGGGAGGTTGTAGTACTCGGGCCTGGGGTCGTCGGGAAAGAAACCGTCGAGGAGACCGTCCTTTATGCGCATCATCTTCTGCGGCGGCTCCGGCAGTTCCTGGACGGACCTCAAGGACGTCACGTCACCGAAGGAGGACCCGATCGTATTTATCGCGTCGGAGATGACCTCCGGGTCCCGAAGGGGAGTTGTCGGAAGGAGCTGGACGAGTATATCGGGCTCGACGCCCTCATTCGCCTTGAACCAGTCGAGGGCATGAAGGATGAACTCTATGTTCGGGGATGTGTCGATGGCCAGTTCGGCGGGCCTCATGAAGGGGACCTCGGCGCCGTAGCTTTTCGCGATATCGGCTATCTCGGGGGAGTCCGTGGAGACGACGACCCGTTCGATGTCTTTGCACATTAGCCCGGCGGCTATGGAATAAGCAATGAGCGGATGCCCGGCAAGGGGCTTGATGTTCTTTTTCGGAACACCCTTCGAGCCGCCCCGCGCGGGAACGATAGCGTATGTCTTCATGTAGAGATCCTCCTGGTCAGCCACTCAAGCTGGGTTTTGAAAACCGCCACGCCTTCATCGTCGCGATAGGCCTGCATGATGAGGGGCCCGTCATATCCGGAATCTGCGAGCAGGGTGAAGAAGGTGTCGAAATCCGTGTCCCCCGTCCCCAGCACCACCGACCCCCCGCCGCGCACGCGATCCTTAATGTGGATATCGGTGATCCTGTTTCCATAGGCGGCGAACTCCTCGCGCACGTCGTACCCGAGGGACGCGCTGTTGCCCGTGTCATAATTCACCGTGAAGACCTCCGAACCCAACCGCGTCAGAAGGTCCGCGAAGGGCCGCGGCGCCAGGTCCGTCTCGAGAGAGAACCGCACTCCATTGTCTGCCGCCAGCCCCGCGAGGGGCAGGACATTCCCGGCAAATCTCTCTATATCCTCATCGTCTTTCAGGGAAGACTGGTCGACGCAGGGTATCACGATATCCCTCACACCGAGAAAACGTCCCGCGTTCTGCGTCAGCCGCCGCAGGACCTCGACGCTCCTCGCCGATACATCCGGGGAGGGGCTGCTCAAAGGCGCCTCCATGAAATAATCGGCGCATATGGAGACAACACCCACACCCGTCTCGCTCGATAAGGCCCTGATCTCTCTCGTCCCCTCTTCCGACATGAGGGGGTTCATCTCCACATCGTTATGGTCCAGGATGAACTCTATGAACTCGAGTCCAAGACCCCTGGCAAGGGCAAACTCCTCCTGCCAATATCCCAGGGGGTGTGCCTGGTATCGCCCCATGTACTTCGGCAACAGGCGCCCCTGCATGACGCCGATGCTGTAAGAATTCATTCTGTTAGTATTCCTTGTGGAAATGAGCCCTGAGCTTTTTGCTGATGGGGACTTCCTTCGCGAGGACACCGATCGCCCCGTCGCCCATGGCCTTCTCTATCTTCCTGACGGCGCCGACAAGGCTCTTCAGCCCCATAGGCTCGACGGAGGCCGCCTGGTCGGAACCGTACATGGCCCTGTCGAGGGTCACGTGCCTCTCGAGGGAGGTTATGCCAAGCGCCGCGGCCGCGTATGATACCGCCAGCCCGACCTCGTGTCCGCTGTATCCGACATTGCACTTGTAGCGCTCCCTCAGGGTGTTGATGCAATTGAGGTTCGCGTCCTCATCCTCCATGGGATACGTGGAGATGCAGTGCATGAGCTCGAAGGGGCACCCGGCGTTGCGGAATATCTCCACGGCACGGTCGATCTGTTCAAGTGTGCTCATCCCCGTCGAAATAAAGGTGTGCTTCTTCTCCGAAGCCGCCATCTCGAGAAGAGGTTCATAGGTCAACATGGCGGATGCTATCTTATTGTACTTGCAGTTGAACTGCCTGAGGAACTTCTGGCTCTCGAGATCCCAGGCCGAGGCGAACCACTCAATGCCCACCTCCCCGCAGAACCGGTCTATCTCCTTGTACTCCTCGTATCCAAACTCGATTCCCTCTTTCTGCGCCCTCTGGGTCGCCCCCCAGGGACTCTCCCGGGGACTGTCAAGCAATTCCTTCGAATACACAAGTTCGATGGTCCGTTTCTGGAATTTCACGGCATCGCAACCGGCCTCCTTTGCGACCTTGATGAGGTCCTTTGCTATCCCGATATCACCGTTGTGGTTTATACCGATCTCAGCAATAATGAAGATTGACACATCCTCCTCCTTACCCGCATAGATTTGTTTCTATAATTTCGCAGATTATATGCGCAATTGCAATATGAGCTTCCTGTATCCTCGGCGTCGAACCCGAGGGTGCGGATATGCAATGGTCCGAAAGCGCCCTGACAAGGCACCCGTCGTTGTTGCCCGTCATGCCTATCGTCGTGATGCCCATGGACCTTGCCGTCTGAAGCACCCTTGTTATGTTCTTTGAATTCCCGCTCGTCGATATCGCGAAGAGGACATCACCCTTGCGTCCGCGCGCCTCGAGCTGCCGGGAGAACACCTCGTCGAATGATGTGTCGTTCCCGATGGCCGTCAGCGTCGATGTGTTGACGCTGAGAGCTTCCGCCGCCAGGGCCCGTCTTTTCAGCAGGAAGCTGCTCACCATTTCCGTCGCTATATGCTGCGAGTCCGCCGCGCTGCCCCCGTTGCCGCAGAAGAAAAGGGTCCCTCCCTGTCGCAGGGATGCCGTGGCAACTTCGGCAGCGGCCGCAATGACTGCCAGACGATCGTCGTCCCCGAGAAGCGCGTCCATCACTCTGCCGTGCTCCTCCAGCCTTTCCCGGACGAGTCCCGCTGCCCCGGCAGCGACAGTCCCCTTCCCGATAGGGTCGCATGCTTTCGCGGGCCCGCCAAGTACATGGCCCGCCACCTCGCAGATGACACCGCAACCCCTTTGCGCGCCCGTCACGACCCTGGCGCATCTCTTCACCTCTTCCTCGGCATCGGAAGGGGCGAAACTCTGCTGAAGATACTCCAGCAGTTCCATGTCCTTCTTTGAATCGCCGACGAAACAGACAGAGGATTCGTCGAAACCCTCCCTCTCCGACAGCTCCCTGAAGGAGGCAAGCTTGTCCTTCGTACCCGCGATGAAGTAGTCAGGAGAGAACCTCTTCTTCACGAAATCGGTGAACCTGTTTTCTTCTCCCGAGATGAACCCTATCCTGATCCCTTTCCTCTTGAGCTCAAAGATGGCATCGATGTCCTTGAAGGATATCCGTTTCGTCTCTTCACCATCGGGACCTATGTACACCGCACCGTCCGTCAGGACTCCGTCTATATCGAACAGAACAACCTGTATCACGTATCGCCCCTCCTTCTCGTATGAACCCGGCACCCCATGCTCAATTCCACCATCGCCCGGACCTGTAGAAGTCGTCTGAGACGCCGTATTTTGTCTTGTACTCGACCACCGCGTGCTCTATGGACGACTCACGGTCCCTGCCGTTGCCCAGAGAACCCATGAAGGTGTCGATGAAATCCCGGATCCTTTCCCTTCCGTTAACATCATCGTAATAGTTGATGATCTTCCTCCAGCGAGAAAAGTCACCCACCGCTATGTCACCGGAGGCAGACCTCACGATGGCGTGTTCGAGTTCGTCGAGCGTCCGGAAGACGACCCGCTGGCCATCCTCCCTGTATATGGGGAAGCGCAGCCACCCCGTGCAATCCCAGCATACGACCCTGCACCCGTGAAGGCCCGCTATCATCCCGGCGGAGTTGATCCCGTAACAGACCGACAGGTCGGACACCTTCGCCGCGACAACAGGCGAATACTGCCTGAAGTCAAGGACGACCATCCGTTTCTCCCCGATGAGGTCCTTCATCCTTTCAACTATCCTGTCGCCCATGGGGAGCGAGGATATGTCCTCGAGACGATAGGCCTTGCTCTTGATCACCGCTCCCAGGCCCCTGTTCTCCTCCATCACGTGAAGGATGGACATGTAGAACGCCGAAAGGGTCTCGGGAGATTGACTGAGATTGTACGCCCCGTTGTCATCAAAGACACTCATGACAAATCTGACGTCGGGCGAGAGATCAAGATGGGGCCTTGCGGCATGTGACCCCTCCTTTATCCAGAGGCCGCATGGCAAGATGTGCCCGATCGTGTTGCCCTTTCTCTCAAGCAGGTCATAGTGTGCCTCTCCCCAGGCAAAGAATACATGCTGCGGCGTCAGGTGGGAGGGATAAGCGTAGTTTATGTAATTGGACCAGTGGAGTCCCACCATGATACCCCCGGCCTCCTTCATGGCCTGCGCCTCAGCCTCCTGCGCCCACGACGTCTCCTGATGCTGGATAAGGATCCTGGCATTGAAGGTCCTGAAGAGATCGAGATATATCTTCTTCGTGACCATGAAATTCATTCTGAAGAAGGGCACCCACGCCGGGTCCGAAACCTTCAGCGATGCCAGGCAACGGAAAAGAACACCGGTTATGTCCCTGAGCGATATCGATCCATGCCTGAATCCGTGCAGGTCCACCCATTTGAACCCCATCGCTTCCAGGGAGTCTGTGGTTTCCTTCGTGACGGGCGTATCCGGCCTATCGAGATAATAGACGATATCCCCATCAAAGCCCCACGTCGCCGTGCTCAGGAATTCCCTGAAATCCACCCACACGCCATGGTGAGGCTCATACTCGATCCACACGGAGTTCTTTCCCTTTCCGCGTTTCACGGTGCCCACGATCTCTCTTCGGAAAACCCCCGAGAGAAAAGCCCTCACCGAGAGATACACCGGTTTCGCCATCATGCGAAGCCAGGCGACGCAGGGAACGGACTGTTTCACCTTCACGCCCCTCGAGGCATAATACCTTTTGAGGATGTGGTTCGCGAAATCTCCCTCGAGATGAAGTTCGTTCACAGATCCCGCCGTCTCAGAGATGCGCTTCAACGCCATCGTGATGAAAGTGACGTGGGGATCGAGATAAGATGACAGGTAACTCTTTGTCATATTCCGGAACCAGACGGGTTCAGCCGGCATCCTCTCCCTGCAAAAGACCTCGACGGCCGCCGACAGGTCATCGGCTCGGTGGTAATCCAGGGCATATCCCTTCTCGTCCTTCAGGTTAAGGGCAAGTCCGGCGGGGAGAAACCTTCCTCCCCATCCTGTTCCTTTCATCATTTCCAGCACGGCCAGCGCGTACCGCGAGACTTTGTGCTCATCGAACCTCACCTCAAGGCCGGAGAAAAAAGACCTGGCAAGAAAGGACGCGATGCCCGGCACCGTCAGCTTCTCCACCCATGCTACTCTTCTCGCTCTCTCCAATGTATCCTACCGACAACCAGCTGAACGCGCTGGCCTCACTTTCCAGGCCGCGAGACGCTTGCGATGATGGTGTCGCAGCATCCGATCGAGGCCAGCTGCTTCTCGTAGGCCGCATGGAGCGGGTCGCTGTCGAGAAAGCTCCACGTCTTGTGACCCCCTGGTTTCCCTTTGGACAGCCAGTGAAGGTGGTTGGACAAGGGATATCTCTGGACCTGCTTTATATAGTTGGTCCGGAGCCCCGCCTTCCTCGCCACCATCTCCAGCGTCGAACCGGTGTAAAGGAAAAGATGGGGGCTCCAGTATGTGAATCGCGAGAACGCCTCGTTCTCATACAGAGTGAGGAGGGCGTCGCTCGCGTTCGGCACCTCGACGATCATGGAACCTCCCGGGGCAAGCCGTGCGACAAGTCCCTTGAGCGTGTTGACCGGATCGGCTATGTGTTCGAGGACATGGAACAACGTTATGATATCGAAGGTGTCCGTTACATCCTCCATGGAGGCATGCACGGTGAGTCCCTTTTCCCTGAAGTACGGTTGCAGCCGCTCTTCCAGCTCTATGCCCGCCACACGGGATGCCGACGCCCTCGCCTTGAGGAGAAAGCCGCCGTTGCCGCATCCGAAATCAAGGACCGACCTGTTCTCCATCAGGACCTTGAGGAACTCGAATCTCCTGTCGTCGTCCCACGCCGTCTCAACGGCCCAGGACCCTATATCCACCTCGCCGTCATGCATCCCCGACGACTCATAGAACCTGTCATGGATATGATCGAAGGAGGAAAGGAATACCAGCCCGCAGGACAGGCACTCGTACACCTCGAGGTCGGGATCGTCCCGAACCTTCCCGGGTCTCTTCCCGATCTCCTTACCGCCGCAAAGATAACACGTTGTGTTCTTCATCTCCCTCGTCTCTCTTTCATTCGTTCACAGGCTCCTGACGTCATCCCCGTTATTTCCTTCCGCCTTTTCATCCCTTCCCACGTCCGCGCGTATCAGGTGCATCCTGCTGAAGGAACCATTCTTGCTTATCAGTTCAGCGTGCGTCCCCTCCTCTATGACACGCCCCTCTTCCAGGACGTATATGTGGTCCGCGTTGATGATCGTCGAGAGTCGATGGGCCACGATGATGACAGTCGTGCTTTTCGCGATGTTCTCGATCGCGTGCTGGATAAGGCGCTCCGACTGGGTGTCGAGAGAGCTGGTGGCCTCGTCGAGAATGAGGATGTCGGGCTTTCTGAGCACGGCCCTTGCCAGCGCGATCCTCTGGATCTGCCCTCCTGACAGCCGTACCCCCCTGTCCCCCACCATCGTTTCATACCCGTCCGGAAGGTCCCTGATGAACTCCGAGGCGTTGGCGATGTCGCAGGCCTCGACGATGTCGCTTTCCGTGGCGTCTTCCTTCGCCCACAGCAGGTTGTCACGGATGGACATGTTGAAGAGGGTGCTCTCCTGCGGCACATACCCCAGGCGATTCCTGTATGAGAGAATGTCAAACTCCCGAAGCGGCATGCCGTCTATGCTGATCGTCCCCTCCAAGGGCTGGTTGAATCCCATTATCATATCTATCAATGTGGACTTGCCGGAGCCCGACCGCCCGACCACCGCGATCATTTTGCCCTTGCGGATGTCCATGTCCACATCCTTGAGGACGGCTTCATCGTCCGAGTAAGCAAAGCTCACCCTTTCGAGACGTATGGTACTCTTGAGGCCGGGAAAGGGTTTCGCCCCCGATGTCTGCCTCAATTCCGCCGCGTTTCGCCTCAATTCCGTCACCTGTTCATAACTGGGAAAGAAGTGATTCACGTATGTCCTCTGGGCCATGATGTTCCCGACGATGGGCAGGATACGCATGAAAGAATAGAGTACAGCCACGATCTCCGATAGAGTGTTCGCGAATGTCCTCCCCACGTACATCGTGATAACGAGGACCAGTATGCCGAAGGGGTAATACATCTGGGGTATCGCGTTCGTCAGCGTCTGCGACTTGATGGTGGCCCTGCTCAGCGCATCGAACGCCCTTGCCAGGGACGACTGGCTCTGCGCCTGCCTGCCGAAGCCGAGAATGATCTTGGCCGAGCTGACGCTCTCCTGAACGACGGATATCATCTTGTTGGCCATCCTCGTGTTGATCTGCCCCAGTCTGTAGCCTACCTTCCCGAAGAAGACAAAGGGCAGCATGAACACGATGGCACATCCAAGGCTCACCATCGCGACCTTCCATGAGATATAGAAGGGAACGAGTATGAATATGCAGCACTGCAGGATGTAGGCGATATAGTTCGATATGACCTCGTAGGCCTCCCCCACGTTCGTGATCTCCCGGGTGAAGGTGTTGAGAAGAATGCCCTGCTTGTTGCGGGCGAAGAAGGCCCACCTGGCATTGAAGAAGTCCTCGAAGGTGCCGATGAGGACGTTGCCCTGCAGTCTGTACCTGGTCTTGACGATAAAGTACCGTGAGAATATGTAAAAGATGCTTCTCACGAGCACGAGGAGCACGAAGATCGCGAGCACGCTCCCCAGGCTCGGGGGTATGCCGGCATACTCCATGGCCCTGATGATGTACCGGGTGGAGGCGCTGACATTCTGCAGGTCGGGGTTTATGAAGAGATCCACGGCCGGGATAAGAGAAATTATCGACACCGCGTCGATCAACCCGCCGATCACGAGGCAGGAGATGTTGAGAACGATGAGAAGGGGATACTTCCTGAAGATAAAAAGAAAGAAGTCGAGTTGTTTTATGCTCATAGATCTAACAGGTTCCTGTTGTTCCGAAGGTAATCCGCGCCAATACGCGCCCTGACGACGCCGTTGAGTTCGCTCTGCGGGATGAGCGACCAAAATCTCCGCTGCAGTTCTTCATCTTCCTCACTCTCCCGCCATGTCCCGTTCAGCCGCTCATCCATCTCCAGCATCACGTCCCGGATCTCCTCGGGCGTGTTCTCCTTGAGCTCTATGCCGTGTTGGGCGTAGTCCGTGGAGTCCATGAACCTTCCGGCGCCGGATCCTATTATCTCTTTGAAGGTCATGAAACGTCCTTCCTTCACGAGCCAGTATCCCTTGAATATCGTGAGACTCTCCCTGACGTAGGTGTGCACATACTCCACGGGTGAGAAGTTCACGTACACGATGGGCCTGCGAAATACCATGGGAATGGCATCGAGGCCCGTGCCGGTGCTGACAAAGAAACGACAGTTGGCACTGAGGAAGATATCGAGAAAGTCAGACCTCGAACCCCCCGACGCGTAGTCGATGATCGCCGCGTTGTCCGTCACCAGCTGCTCTCCCACCAGTGAACCCATGCGAAAGGCGCGGTAACCCCTCCTTACCAACTCCTCCACCCCTGGAAGAAAGTTGTTTATCGCCGAATTGCGGTAATCGTGATAACTCCAGTCATACTGAGGAAAGTTTTTGCTCAGATACACGGGGTCTCTGGCGTGAAAACAGACAAAGGGCGTCCCGTCGGAAATACCCATACCCTTTAAGGCTTTGGTACCGGAGATCATTTCCTCCCTGGTGAATGTGAGATGCGGCAGAGTATCGGCCATGAGCGCCCCTGTGTCCCTGTCGAGGAACCCACCCATCTGAAGTCGGTGCTCCGATCCTCCGGGAACAAAGAAGGTGAAGCGATACAGGTACCTTACCAGAGGATCGATGGTTATCACCCTCTTCCACATGCGATGCAACTGTTCATTGCTCACGGGTTCGGAGTTGTAAAAAAGGTCAACGAACTTCCTGTCCCCGGGAAAGGTGTCGCGCCGGCACAGGTACACCTCGGTGTTGGCCGCGTAGTGCCCGATCCGATGGCTCAGCAATTGCCCGAAACGGACATGCACCCATCTGCTCATGAAGCGCAGGATAAGCACGATCACCACACCCGGCACCAGCAGAAGAATGTGGAGTATCTTTCTCAGCAGGACCCTCCTGTCGCCCTTTCTGATCTGAAGGACCTGCGATGCGACAAAACTCCTCAATCTTCCCATGAAGACGACCCACCCAGAAGACTATTGCAAATTGGGGCAAATAGTATGATAATACGTCGTATTTGCAGTCCCGAATTCACTGCCAGGGTACACTATAGTGAAGAGCAACGACAGAATAAAAAGTTATGCCGTAACCTTGCTCAAGCTCTGCTTTGCCGCTTTGATAATATACTACATGGTCGCGACGGGCAAACTCGACCTCGCCCAGATCTCCCAGATCCTCCACAAGAAGACCATGATCTTCAAGGTCGTTCTCACTCTCCTTACGGTCGTCGTGCTCACCACCACGCGCTGGTACTACCTGCTCCTCTGGCAGGGCATCACCACGACCTTTAAGGCCGTCCTCAGGATCAACTGCATCGGCATGTTCTTCAACAGCTTCATGCCCGGCGCGCTGGGAGGGGACCTCGTAAAGGCCTTCTACATCGCCAAGGACAACAAGGCCCGGAAGGTCGGCGCCGTCATGACCATCCTCATAGATCGGATCGTAGGCTTTCAGGCCGTCATGATAGTGGCCTTCGTCGCGCTTTTTTTCAACCACAAGGTCATGATGTCGAACCCTCAGCTTCAAGCCCTTGCCTTTGCCATAGCCTTCTATATCGCCTGTTCCTTCGTGGCGGCGGCCTGTGTCTTTTCAAAGAGGGTCAAGAGGCTTTTCATTGCGGTAGGGGTCAAAAAGCTCGTCTACAGGCTTCCCAAAAAGGAGTTCCTTCTAAACATATATGAGGCCTTCCACGTCTACGCTCACCAAAAGACAAGGCTCTTGAAGGCCATCGCCCTCACCATCCTTGTCGACATCCTCAACATCTACATGTTCTACATCATCGGCCGGGGAATGGGCGAGGATGTGGTTACCCTGACCTCTTACCTTACGGCCATACCGGTGGGCATCCTCATGCTCTCGCTCCCCGTTGCCCCCGCCGGCATCGGTGTGGGCCAGGCAGCGTTCTACAACCTCTTCCTCTGGTTCGGAGCCCGCACCGGAAGCACCGGAGCCACCATCGTCACCGTGTACCAGCTTATATCGATCTCTGTGGGCATGTGCTTCGTGTTCGTCTATCTCGGAAACCGCAGGGAGGTCAGGAAGGCCCTGATCGAGTCCCAGGAAGACTCGATACCCGACTAGCATATGACGCGATTCAGGGCTGGCCGCTGCCCGACGGTCCGTTCGCTGCCGTACCACCCCTGTGGAGATAGGTGTAGATCGCCATCGTCGTCAATATGTCCTTTATCGCTCCGCTCGCGAGCATGTCAACACATTTCTCGAAATCCACCCATTGATAACCCGCCACCTCCCCGCTCTCCAGATACTTGCTCTCATCCACGTCCTCAGAATTACCTGTAAAGAAGACGTGGGTCGGATTATACATGTTGTCGAGGCCCGGGTGGTACGTCACAAGATGCTGCAGTCCGGAGCACAGTATCCCCGTCTCCTCGAGGCACTCCCTGACCGCTGCCTCCTCGGGCAACTCGCCCTCTTCCATCTTTCCGCCCGGGATCTCAAGAGAATAGTCGTCTATGAGCAGACGGTATTGCCTCGTAAGGAGGACCCTTCCGTGTCTGAAGACCAGTATCCCTACCCGGGAACCATAACTGGCCACATAGTAGTCCCGGCTGATGTTACCCAGATCGGCGCGGACGTGGTATAAGCCCAGATACTGGTTTTCGAATATCGCCTTATGTCGGCTTATGTGTTTTGGAAGCATTTCAGACCCTCAGCGCTTCTTCAGATGTCAGACAACACCGGCTCAGCCCATCTTCTTGCCGATGCAGATGAAAAGCCCGCCCTCCCCTCCGTACTGCGAGAATAACATGCCCACCTCCGCCATGATCCTTTCCACGTGTGTACCGGGGTTCTGCGGTTCGAACAATTTCTCATCACGGTCGAATTCGCCGCTTATCTTTGGGATGGAGGATATGAAGCGAAACCCCGTTTCCCCGAACCAGTTCACGACCTCGGACATCGAGTGCTTCCGCTCCTGGGGGTGGTAATACTGGTCACGGATCCAGGCGCGGCGTTTCTCAGGCGACAGGTCCTTGCGGAGGTGCGGGTCGAGGAACAGCACCCGCTCGCCGAAACATCTGACCAGCACCCGGCGAACATCCGTTCGCAGTCTCCCTATATGGTTGTACAGTCCCACGATGATATGACCCCCGGGTTTCACCAGGCGGCTGACGCTCACAAAGGCCTTCTTCGTGTCGTAGGTATGGTGCAGCACCCCATTGGAGATCACGACATCCATCGACTCCGGCCGGAAGGGCGGCATGAACAGGTTCGTTTGCACGAACCGCACGCCCTCGATGCCGTTTCTTCGCGCGAAGTCGTGTCCGAGCTGCAAGGAGGCGACCGCCATGTCCGCGCCATAGACGCGCGACACTGTCGTTGCGGCCAGGTAATTGCTCAATTGGCCCGTGCCGCATCCGACCTCCAGCACGTTCGCGTTGAGGGGTATCTGGTTTCGCAACAGCCTCGCGAAGATCCCGGCATCGGCCTGGCGCACGAAGGTGCTGACACTGTCGAAGGTGTTGTAGTTCGGGAACGGTGCATCTTCATAGAAGTCCTGCACGGTGTGCGTCACTTCGGTTTCCGGGGAAGACTTCTTTGACGCGCTTGCACCGGCATTCTCGTCTACGTAGAGCAGCGGGATCCCGTCTGCCACGGCGTATCGTCTGCCCGAGGAAGAAATAAGTTCTTCACCGCTCAGGGTCAGTTCCTCTCCCGTCACAGGACAGACTACGTTCTCATCGAAGGAGACTGTGTTGTTCGGATCGTCTTGTTCTTTCATCCTGACCTCAATCGGGTTCGAAGGATTCCCGGTAACTCAATTGCAGACGTTTGTCCTGCTCGTCCTTATGGAGCACGCAATTCCCTATGGCGAGGACCTCTATCCCGGTACCCATGAAGCAGCGGAACGCATCCTCGGGAGTGCATACGATAGGTTCCCCGCGAACATTGAAGCTGGTATTCACCAGCACAGGGCAACCCGTCTTCTCCTTGAATGCCGTCAGGAGGTCATGGAACCTGGCGTTCGTCTCGCGGTGGACCGTCTGAACGCGGGCCGAATAATCGACATGCGTCACCGCCGGTATCTCGGAACGCTGTACGTTCAACTTGTCGATCCCGAAGAGCCGCTGTTCATCAGCACTCATCTCCCTGCGCTTGTCCTTGACAACATCTGCAACGAGAAGCATGTACGGGCTGTCACTTTCCATTTCAAACCACTGTGCCAGGTCCTCGTAGAGCACCGCCGGGGCGAAGGGGCGGAAGCTCTCGCGGTACTTGACCCGCAGATTGAGTGTTTTTTGCATGGACGGGTCGCGCGGGTCGCCGAGAATGGACCTCGCTCCGAGCGCGCGGGGACCGAATTCCATGCGCCCCTGGAACCAGCCGACGGCCTTCGCTCCCGTCAAAGCCTCGACCACAACGGCGATGAAGGCGGCATCG
This sequence comes from Deltaproteobacteria bacterium UBA1386, assembly GCA_002305765.1. Classification (GTDB taxonomy): domain Bacteria; phylum Desulfobacterota; class Syntrophorhabdia; order Syntrophorhabdales; family Syntrophorhabdaceae; genus Delta-02. The sequence goes on along the minus strand of DBQU01000009.1, from coordinate 4,578 downwards.
TCGTAACGCTCGAACCTGGCACCGGCGGCGGTCAGACGCCTCTCGATCTCCTCCTGACTGTACGCGGGTCCAAGAAAGCTGCCCGACATGGCGTCGCGTTCCCCTGCGTTCCGGGCCTGGTCCATGAACTGGTAATACGTCGCGAGGGCTGCTCCAATAGCCCCGCCGGCGTCACCCGAGGCCGGTTGGACCCATACCCGATCGAACCGTCCGTCACGAAGGATCTTGCCGTTGGCCACACAGTTGAGCGCCACGCCCCCGGCGAGACAAAGGTTCCGGGCACCCGTTTCCGCCTGCACAGACCGCGTGAGATCGAGCATGATCTTTTCCGTCACCTTCTTTACGGAAGCAGCGATATCCATGTGCTTCTGCGTCAACTCCTCGTCGGGCTTCCGTGCCCTTGCGCCGAATAGAGACTCGAACCGCTCGTTGATCATCGTAAGCCCGGTGCAGTAATCGAAATAGTCCATATTGAGGCGGAAGGTTCCGTCGGGCTTGATATCGATGAGATTCTCCGTGATGGTATCCACATACCTCGGCTCGCCATAAGGTGCGAGCCCCATCACCTTGTATTCTCCGGAGTTGACCCTGAACCCGAGGTGATAGGTGAAGGCGGTATAAAGCAGACCTATCGAATGAGGGAAGCGTATCTCCTTGCGGATCTCGAGGTGGTTCCCCTTTCCGAAACCGGTGCTGGTGGTGGTCCATTCCCCCACGCCATCCATGGTAAGGATAGCCGCCTCTTCAAAGGGAGATGCAAAGAAGGCCGAGGCGGCATGGCTCTGATGGTGCTCGGTAAAAAGCAGGCGGCTCTCTATATCAACGCCCGGCGAGATCTTCCTCAGCTCATCGCGGATCACCAGTTTCTGATACAGTTTCTCCTTGAGCCACAGGGGCATCGCCATTCGGAAGGAACGAAAACCGAGAGGCGCGAAAGCTATATACGTCTCAAGTAAACGTTCGAACTTCAAGAACGGTTTATCGTAGAAAGTGATATGATCGATACCTTCAAGGCCTGACCCCACCTCTTCCAGGCAATAACGGATGGCATTCACCGGAAAGCCTGAATCATGTTTCTTCCGGGTAAACCTTTCTTCCTGTGCAGCGCACAGGACGCGGCCGTCCTCGACCAGGCAGGCGGCACTATCATGATAAAAGGCGGAAATACCAAGGATCAGCATTCAGCAAACTCTAGAAAATGGCATAGATGAAAGGAGCGATCGCAGATCCCTTTGCCAGTATGAGCAAACCGCCAATAAGGGCCAGAAGAACGATGACCGGCAACAGCCAGTACTTCTTCTGCATACGGATGAACCTGAGTAGGTCGACAAATATCTTCCACATATCCTGCCTTCTCCTTAAAACTGGTTTTTCATCGTCTGGGGGTCCGGGCCTGGAGGATCGCGCTGCCACCAATAGGATTCCGCACCCGCATCTTTCTTCAGCCGCAGAACATCTCTATGGAGCAGGCGAAACATCAAGCCCAGGGGCGCGAGGACCGCGAAGAACACAACGCCCATGATGATGGGATTGGTGATGGAGAACAGTACCTGGCCGATGCGCCGCCATATCAGGTTCAGCGGCCGGAGCGCGATTGGAAAGCAAAGAGCGAGGAAAAGAAAAACACCTGCCGCTATCAACCACGCCACACCACCCCTCGCGTTCCAGAGTTTGAGCGCACCGATAACAACACAGGCCACGGCGAATACAATCCCGAGGCTTCTTTCCGTTGACTTCTTCTCCTCATGTATTCGGGAATAGTCCTCATGGAACTGCTTATCGTTCATCACAGGTCTTCCCACACCTCTCATTGACTACGCTTGCGCACGAAGGTAGCATAATCGAATTTCTTCCCCGATTCAAGGCTCAAAATTACCTCCGCGAACAACTCCCCGACACGGTCCTGACCCAGGTCCGAAAGATGGGCGTTGTCCACGAAGAATGGTTTTCGCAGGTTCTCCGGCATCGGCATAGACCATTCCGTGTTCACATAGAGAATATGCCGGGATCGGTCCAGAGGCTGGCGGGCGGACGCGAGTTCGTTGAGTTTCAAGGCGCTGCGCGCCATAAAATAGCCGAGCGACTGCGAGGACGTAGCGCTGCTGCACTTATCCGAGCAATGCTCGCTCATGTACCTGTCCAGCGCCGCCACCAGTTCCTTCGTGTCCCGCTCCGTTCCGCCGGGAGAGAACGCGCTCCGGTATGCCGGCGTGATCGCATTATTGTACATCACGGGCTGCGAGCTCAGGATAACGTTCGACCGCCCAAACAGAGACAGTACGTTGCGCTGGGCCTGCAGGTAGAATTCCATCTGCCTGTCGTGGTTTCCAAAGGTCAACCCGGCCATCCTCAGGCGGAAACGTGGTTCCGGGTCCTTCTCATCGAAGACCACGCCGGGGGCGTTAACGGGTTCCCTGACCCCCGCATTTCCTGTTACCACCCGTGCCAGGGCACTGTGTTTCTTGAGTTCCTTGAGCATCCTGTTTGACGCTGTCCCGATACCCTGTGAGAGATTCAACATCTTTGGCCACCCCAGGGGATTTGTCACACCGCTCCCGTGCACACACGCCACGGCGGCGTCGTTGTGCCCATCCATAACGATGACCCAGTCTGGCCTGAGCGGAAGGCCGAAAAGAGAGAGCCCGATGAACTGCTGATACGCGATCCACCCTCCCATGCCGATATTCACGACACGGTAGCGCGCAGTTCCCCGTGAAGCCCTATTCAAATGGTGCTGCAGCCGCCCGGCAATGGTCCTGTCATTGCCTGTGGCGCCCACCCCGTGCACTACCGATCCGCCCGTTATCAGGACTATCTTCTCCCCCCGCTTCCTGCCGTGTTTCTTCAGGTATTCGGCGTCGGGGTTCATGGTGTAATCATATGTCTCAGAGAAACCGTAGTTGTTGAACGATATCTTTGATGGCACGACCTTGTTGCTGAAAATGTCGAGCCAGGCTGCTCCACTTCCGGCGTCCGCGCCAAACATGATATAGGGATAGGGGTGAACGATCAGTTGTAACGCTACAGGCGGTTTCTTGAAAGAATCCTCCATCAGGCGGAACGCCCCTTCCACGACTCCCAGAAGGACGATGAAAACGACGATCTGGATAAGGATAGACCTTAGAGTGAAGAGCGATCTTGACATGATCAGGGCCTGTGACGGTCCATGAAGGCGGCGAAGTCAAACTTCTTCCGCGACTCGAGGCTCAGGATGATCTCCGCGAATAACTCTCCGACACGGTCCTGACCCGCGTCGGACAGGTGGGCATTGTCAACGAAGAAGCGCATTCGCGCATTGTTTTCCCCCGGTATGGAGCACTCGGTATTTATGTAGAAGATGTTCCGCGACGCATCGGCCGCCTGCTCCGCTTTGGCAAGTTCCCTCAACTCAAGGGCGCTGCGGCCCATGAAGTAGCCCAGTAATTGCCCCGATATCGTGCTCTTGCAGGAATCTCTGCAATGATCCGCCATGTACCTGTCGAGCGCCTTCCTGAGTTCTTCCGAATCCTGCGCAGTTCCTTCGGGTGAGAACGCCTTCCGGTAATATGGGCTGATGACATTGTCTCCCATAACGGGTTGTGAGCTCAGTATAACACTTGAATGGCTGAACAGCGCCATGACGTTCCGCTGCGCCTGCAGGTAAAACCCTAGCTGCGTATCCTGCTCCTTGAAGGTCAATCCAGCCATCTTGATGCGAAAACGCGGGTCTGGATCGCTCTCGTCAACTACCACACCGGGAGCGTTCGAGGCCTCTTTTGAACCAGCCTGCCCCGCGATCACGCGGACCAGGGCGCTGTGCCGAGTCAACGCTCGCAGTATGCGGTTCGAGGTTGTGCCGGTACCCTGCGTCAGATTCAGGAACTTCGGCCATCCGAGCGGATTCGTGGCCCCGCCCCCGTGCGCGCAGGGAACCGCGGCATCGTTATGGCCGTCCATGACCACGATCCAGTCAGGATCGAGAGGAAGACCGAAAAGAGAGAGGCCTATGAATTGCTGATAGGCGATCCAGCTCCCCATGCCCACGTTGACAACGCGATAACGAGAACCTCCCTTCGAATTCCTATTCAGATGGTGCTGCAGCCTCCCGGCAATTGTCCTCTCGTTATCCGTGGCGCCCACTCCATGCACCACCGAACCACCCGTTATCAGGACGATCTTCTCCCCCGCCTTCTTGCCGTGCTTCTTCAGGTATTCGGCGTCGGGGATCATGGTGTAGTCGTATCTCTCGGCGAAGCCGTAATTGTTGAAGACTATCTTCGAAGGGACGTTCTCCTTTGTGAAAACATTCAACCACGTAAATCCATCTCCCGGCCTGGAACCGAACATCATATACGGATAGGGGTGAAGGATAAGATTCAGGGCGACAAAGGGCTTCTTGAAGGAATCCTCCATGAAGCGGAAGACCCCCTCAACCACAGCCAGCAATACGATGAAGACCATGATCTGGATCAGGATGGTCTTGGGTGTGATGTTAATTCTTGGCATGCCTGTAGCCTCTCTTCATGTACTTTCTTCTTATTGCTCGCTCCCGGTCACACAACCTCATTTTGCCTTACCTCCTCCAGTACGGAGGCATGT
>DBQU01000121.1 GCA_002305765.1 Deltaproteobacteria bacterium UBA1386 | reverse complement strand
GTATGTCCATACCACGTGCCATCGAGGCCGAGCCGCCCGGGAACTATTGACACGGGCATTACGGCTCGTTTAACATTAACTACCAGTATGCTATTATACGGACCGGTCACCGATGGCTGAAGAAGACCTCTCGCAACTCAGGATAGACAAGAGCCGCCCCGCATTCCGGGCGGCCCGGGGCAAAAGAAAGACCGTCTATATCGTCGCGGCGGCCGTTATCGTGCTCCTCATCGTCCTTGCAGCGGCCGGGGTCTTCACACCCGCCGTCAGGGTCGACGCCGTCAGCGTGCAGCACTACTATCCCGCCCAGTCCTTCACCCTCCTCAATGCCAGCGGTTACGTCGTTCCCCAGCGAAAGGCGGCGGTCGCCTCGAAGGTCACGGCCCGCCTGGAGGAGCTCTTCGTGGAAGAGGGCAGCAAGGTGAAGAAGGACCAGGTCCTGGCGCGTCTCGAGAATGCCGACCTTGCCGCCGCGTTGAGGCAGGCAGAGGCCAATCTCAATGCGGCGCGCGCATCGGTAGATCAGGCACGGGCCGAACTGCACGATGCCAGGGTGAACTTCGAACGGGAGAAGCGCCTCCTTGCCAAAGAGTTTACCACCCGCTCCGTCTATGACGCCGCCGAGGCCAGGTACAAGAAGGCCCAGGCTTCCGTCGCGGGCGCCGAATCCTCGGTGAGGGCCCAACAGGCCGCTGTCAGGGAGGCCCGGGTCTCTCTCGAATACACGTACATACGGGCGCCTTTTGACGGTGTGGTGCTCACGAAGAATGCCGATGTCGGGGACATCATCACCCCCATAGGCGCCTCGTCCACCGCCAAGGCGGCGGTCGTCACCCTCGCGGACATGTCGTCGCTGAAGGTGGAGGCGGACGTTTCCGAGTCGAACCTGGGAAAACTGAAGGTCGGACAGCCCTGCCAGATCCAGCTCGACGCAATTCCCGATACGCGTTTCGATGGCACCGTCCACATGATCGTCCCCACGGCGGACAGGACGAAGGCGACGGTCATGGTGAAGGTGAACTTCAACCACCTCGATCCGAGGATACTCCCCGAGATGAGCGCGAAGGTCGCCTTTCTGTCACGGGAGGTCGGAGGCGACGAGAGGAGACCGCGGACGGCGGTGAGCGGCAAGGCCGTCGTCGAGAGGAAGGGCGGGAAATATCTCTTCGTCGTGAAGGATGGGCGCGCCGACATGAGAGAAGTGACAACGGGAGAGGTCTTCGGCGACATGGTGGAGATCAAAAGCGGCGCCTCCTCGGGCGACAGGGTTGTCCTCGATCCCCCCGAGCGCCTCAAGGACGGCTCCCGGGTGAAGATAACAGGGCAGTAGATGGACGCCGGGACGATAGTCTCCATACAAAAGCTCTGCAAGTCCTATCACCGGGGGAACCAGGTCATCCCGGTCTTGAGCGACATCAGCTTCGACATCGCCGAAGGGGAGTTCCTGGCGCTCATGGGTCCCTCGGGTTCGGGCAAGAGCACGCTCCTCAATCTCATTGCCGGCATCGACCAGCCCGACAGCGGTTCCATCGTGATAGGGGACGTCGACGTCACGACGCTCGCGGAAACGGAGCTGGCGAAATGGCGTGCTCTCAACGTGGGTTTCATCTTCCAGTTCTACAACCTCATCCCCGTGCTGACGGCCTTCGAGAACGTCGAACTGCCCCTCCTGCTGACACCCCTTTCACGTTCCGAGCGCAAGGCGCATGTCGAGATGGCCTTGAGGGTGGTTGGACTTGCCGACCGGATGGACCACTACCCGTCGCAACTCTCGGGCGGGCAGGAGCAGCGCGTCGCGATAGCGAGGGCGATCGTCACCGACCCCACCATACTCGTTGCCGACGAACCAACGGGGGACCTCGACAGGAACTCCGCCGAGGAGATCATGGACCTCATGGACCGATTGAACGAGGAGTCGAAGAAGACCATCATCATGGTCACCCACGATCCGCGGGCGGCGAAGAAGGCGCACGTCATCAGGCACCTCGACAAGGGCATCCTGACCAATGCAGATCCTCAAGATACTCTTTAAGAACGCCTTCAGGCACAAGCTCCGCACCGGTCTTACCGTTCTTTCCATCACCATCGCCCTCCTTGCGTTCGGGCTCCTGAGGACCGTCATCAACGCCTGGTATTCGGGGGTCGAGGCCTCGAGCGCCTACAGGCTCGTGACGCGCAACGCGGTCTCCATCATGTTCCCCCTTCCCTATTCTTACAAGGACAGGATCAGGCAGGTGGACGGAGTCTCGGAGGTGTCCTGGGGGAACTGGTTCGGCGGGATCTATATCGACGAGAAGAACTTCTTTGCCAATTTTGCGGTCGACGCAAGGACGTATTTCGACCTCTACCGTGAGTATGCTATCCCCGATGACGAGAGGACGGCCTTCTTCCGGGACCGCAAGGGGTTCGTCGCGGGACGGAAACTTGCGGAGAGATTCGGATGGAAGATAGGGGACACCGTCGTCCTCAAGGGCACCATCTATCCCGGCAACTGGGAATTCGTTATGCGCGGCATATACAGGGGGAGGGAGCCGAACGCGGACGAGACGGTCTTCATGTTCCACTGGGACTACCTCAACGAGTCCCTGAAGAAGACCGCCCCGAGGAGGGCCGACCAGGTGGGCTTCTACATGGTGGGTATCGAGGACCCCGGCCGGGCGATCTCCATCGCCGAGGCCATCGACGCCCTTTTCAAGAACTCCTTCGCCGAGACCATCACGGAAACGGAAAAGGCCTTCACACTGGGTTTCGTGGCCATGTCGGACACGATCATAACGGCGATCCAGCTCGTTTCCTTTGTCGTCATCGTCATCATCCTTGCCGTCGTCGCGAACACGGTGGCCATGTCGGTCAGGGAGCGCACGAACGAGTACGCCGTTTTCAAGACGCTGGGTTTCGGCGGCTGGCGGATAGTGGGACTTATCCTGGGAGAGTCCGTGGTCATCACAACGATGGGATGCGCCGTGGGGATCGCGGCCACGTACCCCGCGGCTGCGTTATTCGGCAAGGCGATGGGGGCCTACTTCCCCGTTTTCAACGTCGAACCCGATACCATTGTCCTCGATATCGTTTTTTCCCTGGCTGTGGGCGTCCTCGCGGCCGTGATACCCGTATACCGCACCCTGAAGATGAAGATCGCCGACGGGTTGAGGATGATCGAATGAAAGGCGTTCCCTTTTCCTACAGCTTGAGGAACCTCTGGACCCGCAGGCTCACGACGGTGCTGACCGTCTCGGGCATGGCCCTCGTCGTTTTCGTGTTCACGACGATCCTCATGCTCGCCGAGGGCCTCCAGAAGACCCTGGTCGAAACCGGGTCGTACGATAATGCCGTCATCATACGGAAGGGGTCGGGTACGGAGGTGCAGAGCTGGGTGGATCGTGCCCAGGCGGGCATCATCGAAACGGATCCCATCGTCGCAACGGGGCCCGGTGGAAAGCGACTCGTGGCGAAGGAACTCGTTGTCCTCATCGGTCTTCCCAAGAAGGACACGAACAAGGTCTCCAACGTGACGATCCGGGGGATCGGGGAAAGCTCCCTTGCCCTTCGTCCCCAGGTGGCCCTCGTGAGGGGCCGGATGCCCCGGATGGGCTCCTCGGAGGTCGTCGTCGGCTCAAGCGTCGCGAAACGCTTCAAGAACGCTGACCTGGGAGGCGAGCTGCGCTTCGGGATGCGGCAATGGCGCATCGTAGGGGTTTTCGACGCGGGCAACACGGGTTTCACCTCCGAGATATGGGGGGACGTGGAACAACTCATGCCCGCCTTCAGACGGCCCGTTTTCTCCTCCATGCTCCTTCGGATGAACGACCCCTCGCGGTTCGACGACTTCAAGAAAAGGATCGAGACGGACCCCCGTCTCACACAGGAGGTGAAACGGGAGACCCGCTACTACCTGGAACAGTCAGAGGTGATGGCCAGGTTCCTGCGCATCCTCGGAATATCGCTGACGCTCATCTTCTCCCTCGGGGCCATCATAGGGGCCATGATCACCATGTACGCCGCCGTGGCGAACAGGATAGGCGAGATCGGCACCTTGCGGGCGCTCGGTTTCCGCCGCAGGAGCATCCTCCTGTCCTTCCTGGTGGAGGCCCTTCTCCTCGGCCTCATCGGCGGGGCGGTGGGAGTAACGTTCGCCTCTCTAATGCAGCTCGTGGAGGTGTCCACGGTGAACTTCCAGACCTTCTCGGAGCTTGCCTTCAAGTTCTCCCTCACCCCCGGCATCACGATGAGGGCCCTTGTCTTCGCGATCGTCATGGGCCTTGCGGGAGGCTTCCTGCCGGCCCTGAGGGCGGCGCATATGAACATCGTGGAGGCGTTGAGAAGCAAATGAAGACGGTTCCAGGTTCAGGGTTTCAGATTTCAAGCAATACGTAGTTGCGGGTTCCGAGTTGCGCGTTTCGAGTCAAAGGCCAAAGAGGGGACTGACCAGGTCTAAAGGTATGGTTGGGGTGATTTGGGTGGGAAATTGGGGAGTGGTTCGTGCTATACTGGGGGATGCGTCCAAAAAAGGGGGTAGAGAGAATGGTTGTGCTTGAGAGCGCGGGGGAGCATCGGTGAAACGGGGCAGGGTGATCGTGTATCCGGCCGTCGCCGACGCCGTCGACCTGCCTGATATGACGTTCCTGTGGGGCGGGGATGGAGATGCCTTTGTCCCGTCGGCCACGGTGGAGGGACTTCTTTCCGGGAAGAACGCGGCTGTGGCGGACAGGATGAAGGGCCTCGACGATACACGGTTGAAGACGCTCCTTGGAGCGCTCCTCCCTGAATGGGCGGGCTCGACCGTGACCGTCACGATCACCGGCCGCCGTTCACCGCTCACGAAGATCAGTCTGAAGGGGAAGAACGTGGCCGTCCAGGTCCACTGGAACCTGTTTGTTCCCTATTTTGACCACATCAAGTCGCTTCCCGTCGTTCATCCCGAAATACTGGATGTTTTTGCCATGGCGGTTTTCCGTTACATGGCCCTGATGATGAAGGACCACGAGGTGGCGAACGACGAGATAAGGGACCGCGTGACCGAAGCGTACAAGGAGGAGCCGGGACTTCTCCTCGCATCGCTGGACATCTTCAACAAGCCCACCATCTACCATATCCGCCCGACGCGGGTGTGGTTGAACAAGATCTTCTCGGCGAACGACGCCTATCGTCTGGAGATCGATGTCTCCGACGCGGCGGACGCCCCCTTCGTGAGCGCGGAGTTTCTCGACGAGCTCACGTGTTTTATCCACAAGGTCGTGAAGAACTATGCCTTTCGTTACGGGGATTACCTCTGGACGCAGGGGTACAGGATCACCCTGGGCGCCCGTTCGGGACAGGGTATGGTGACCTGCGAGCACAGGGACATCGTTATCAACATCCATCCCCTGATCTATCAGTCCGATTGGCGGCCCGTGGTCTATCTGAACCTGGGGTATGCGATCGTGCTCGCCATGCTCCGCTCGCCGTCGGGAGGGAGCGAAGAGAAACGCACGCACCTCGCCCTCATGAAGACCTGGAACCGCTACCTGAGCTTCGACGAATCCTCTGAACGGCCCGGTGTGCGCGAGCTGTGCGGGTTTTCCCCATCGACGAACGAACAGGAATGCCGCAGCCTCTCGGAGTGCATGGTCGGTCGACAGGACCGGGAGAGCGTCGACGATTTCATCATGCTCCAGTACCATTCCTCACGGGAAAGTTTCCCGGAGAAACCGGAAGGTCCCGACGAAGGACAGAGCGGGAAGGGGCCCGCTTACTTCGAGCGGCTGTCGAACACGGTCCGGGAGCTCAACACGACCCTGATGCGGAACAACATCAATCACGGAAAGCTGATCGAGATCCTGCGCAGCGACGGCTTCGACCACCTTCGGCTGGCCGAATTCCTGCGCACGGGCCGTCTCGACAACAGATGCGTCGTGGATGTCAGCGAATGGCTGCTGTTGAGGACGTTCCTGTACGACCTCATCAACGCGCCGAAGGTCTTCAAGAACGACTACAAGATGCTGCTGAGGGTCCTCACGAAAGTGAACAAGAGCCTCCTTGTCTATATCTGGACGCTGGGTCTCGAGAAGGACCCGCGTTTCGAGATGGTGAGCGCCTACATATCGAAGGTGATGCACGATATCTTTGTCTTCGATCGCGTGAAGATATACGAGATCGTCTCGGACCCGGCGGAGTGTCTCGAGGCCGAGGCCGTTACGGGGTATCTTCTCAACTGGGCAGGGTTCACACCCGAGGTGCGGCGATCGATCATCGAGTTGCTGTCGGGGGTTCCGGACCATGTGGTCCGGCAATTGAGGGTGAAGACGACGGACGATGTGGACCGGATGGTCCGCATGATGGGAACGCGGGCCAGCGGCCTCATAGGTTTCTACCTGCATCAGGTCTACCGCTGGGGAAGCGCCGAGGACCGGCTGACGGCAAGGATCCGCTCCCATTTCCCGGAACTTCTGAGGCAGGCGCAGAAGTCCATGCGTCCGGGGGAGATGATCAGGGGAGGGGCCATGCTCCTTCTCCTCCTGGCGGAGATAACCTCCGACGAGCGCGACGGGTTTGCCGGCAACATTGTGATAACCGAAGACGAAAGACGAACTGTCCGCGACCTCATCAAGCGGTGCGTCGACTGGGACCAGCGGCATTTTGTCATGATGGTCGCGGGTACTGCTGCCGGCTACATGGGGAGCATCGACGGGTGGGTCCTGCAGCAGTTCGACAAACTGCTGGCCCGTTATGACGGCGGGGACCGCGTGATGCTGCGCAGCGTCGTGCAGTTCGATGTCGACAACCTCATCGAGCGCGCCCTGCTGACAGCCGGAGACGGCGAGGAGAACTCATTGCTCAACAAGGTGCAACTCCTGCGTTTCGGGGTCGACCCCGTCGTCAGCGACGAGGCCAACAGCTACCTCTCGGCATGTGCCCGGCGCCTCGGGATTCACGCGCCCGAGGACAACGCAAAGAAGAAAGACATCCGGGACTTCCTTCTCGCCCTGTCGCGCCTGATGAAAGAAGAGACCCGTCGCTCGGTTGCATATTAGAACGGCAGGCTCGACCCCCCTCATATGTCTCTAAAGGTGTTTTTCCAACGTTCAAGCCATTCAAGCCGTCTTTCCCGCTAGTTTCCCCCTATCACCGACCTGAGGACCTCGCCGAGCTCCTCGAGGTCGTAGGGTTTCGCGATGACGTTCTTGAAACCGTATTGGGTGTAATCGGACATGATGGGATCGTTGGAGTAACCGCTCGATACGATGGCACGTACCGCGGGGTCTATCCTGAGGAGTTCTTTCATCGCCTCCCGTCCCCCCATTCCGCCGGGCACGGTAAGGTCGAGTATCACCGCGTCGTACCGTCTTTCCTGGTAAAGGCAGAGCGCTTCCTCGCCGTCCCGGGCAAAATCCACGGTGAAGCCGTGATAGGCCAGGATATCTCCGACTATCTCCAGTATCGCTTCCTCGTCGTCCATGACGAGGACGTTTCCCCCGATCACCTTGGTCATGTCCTCTCCGTTTCTCCTTTCCCCCAAAGATGGTGCATCGTGCACGGGCAAATATATGTGAAAGGTGCTTCCCACACCCAGTGTCGACTCGACGGTTATGCCCCCGTGATGGTTCTTGATGATGGAGTAACAGATGGCCAGTCCGAGGCCGCTGCCCTTCTGCTTGGTGGTGAAGTAGGGATCGAAGACGCGGTCGAGATGCTCCTCGGGGATGCCGATACCGTTGTCCGTGATGCTGATATGGACGTATCTGCCGGCCGGGAGGTTGATGTCGGCATTCCCGAAGGTCACGTTCCGGGCTCCGATGAGTATCGTTCCGCCCTGGGGCATCGCCTGGTGGGCATTGATGACGATGTGCCCGATGGCCTGGTTTATCTGGCCTTCGTCGATGGCGACGGGCAGGAGGTCGTCGGCGATGTCGAACCTGCAGGTAACGCCGGTGCCCGTCAGGGTGAATTGGGCCGTTTCCCTCAGGTGATCGGTTATCGACGCGACCTTCGTGATGGGCGCGCCCCCGCGGGAGAAGGTGAGGAGCTGCTGGGTGAGTTCCTTCGCCCGCGCGATGGAGTGCTCGGCAAGGGTGAGCTTCTCCCTCGCCTTTTCCTTGTCCATGTCCATGTACATCTTTCCCAGGCTTATGTTGCCGAGGATCATGGTGAGGATGTTGTTGAAGTCATGAGCGATACCGCCCGCGAGCACTCCCAGCGATTCGAGCTTGCCGATCTTGGCCTGTTCCCGTTCAGACCGGGCGCGGTATGTTATGTCCGTCACGGTGATGATCTGCGACGCATCATCGACGAACGCCGCCTGGGCGAGGACGTCGATCATGGCGCCATCCTTTCTTCTCAGCGTCGTTTCGACGTAGCCCGCTCCGTGCAAAGCATCCGCCGCCCTGAGGCATTCATCCTCCCTCTCGAAGAGGAGTTCCATGCCCTTCCCCTGGAGCGCCTCCATCGGATAGCACGTCATGCGGCACATGGCATCGTTCACCCATTCGAAGACACTGCCGCGCACGCGGCAGATCCCTATGGGAGATGCCGACAGGATTGCCCTCAGGGACCTTTCGGATTCCCCCGCCTCTGTGTGACGGGGATTCTGTCCCTCGGGCGCGGCGTATCTCTCTTCCTGGTTCACAGGCATGTCCTCGCGGTCCGTTGCCCCCGGTGTCGGTGGATCCTTCCTGTTCTCAGTTCCTTCGTGAGCGTTTCGTTTTCTTTGCAAGGATGGCGTATTCAAATCCGTCGATAAGGGCCACGAAGGAGGCCATGTTAATGTTCTCCGATATGGCGACGACGCTCCAGATGGTCTCGCCGTCGGAAAAGATTATGTTCACTTCAACGTTCGCCGATGTCCCCGACCGGGAGTCATGGATTCGGGAAGAGAAGTCGACGAGCTTCACTTCCTGGATCACGGGGAAGATCGTCGAAAGGGATTTCTTGAGGACGTTGGCGAGGGCGTCGACGGGGCCGACCCCCGTGGATGCTTCGTGGGTTTCCCTTTCCCGCGTCTTGATTATTACCGTCGCCTCCGGTCTCTGGCCGTCATCGATGAGCCGGTAGGTGCCGACCACTTCGAAGGGCCTCTCGTAGTTCCTCTTAGACCTGAGGATGTTGAGCTCCTTCGTGGCGTCGGTGACATTGACGAGTTTTCTCACGGCTTCTTTTCCTCTTCAATGAGCAGCTTGTAGTCGATGGAGTCGACGAGCGCCCGCCAGCTCGCCTCGATGATGTTCTCCGACACGCCCACCGTTCCCCAGGTGTGTCTGCCGTCCGAGCTCTCGATGAGGACCCGGGTGGGAGCGCCGGTACCTTCCCCGGTGGAAAGGACCCTCACCTTGTAGTCGACGAGGTCCATCTTCTTCAGTTCGGGATAAAACTTGTGCAGGGCTTTTCTCAGCGCGTTGTCGAGGGCGTTGACGGGGCCCTTGCCGAGCGCCGCCGTGTGCTCGACGCGGTCGCCGACCCTGACGAGGATCGTGGCTTCCGTCACGGGTTGGGAGGTCTCCTTCTTCTCGACGATGATCCGGAAACCGATGAGCTCAAAGCGGGACCGGTGGATGCCCAGCTTCTTCTTGATGAGGAGCTCCAGCGAGCCTTCGGCCCCCTCGAACTGGTACCCGCCCATCTCCAGGTCCTTTATCCTCTTGACGACTTCCTTCACGATCTTCGGGTCCCTGTCGATATCGATGTTGAACTCTTTGGCCTTGTAGCGGATGCTGCTTTCGCCGGAGAGGTCAGAGATGAGGACGCGCTGGGAATTGCCGACGAGCCCCGGCCGGATGTGTTCGTAGGTCTCGGGGTTCTTCCTGATGGCGCTGACGTGTATGCCGCCCTTGTGGGCGAAGGCGCTCTCTCCCACGTAGGGCCTGTGCTTGTCGGGTATGAAATTGGCCATCTCGTCGACGAAAAGGCTCAGCTCCCGTAGCCGGGCGATCTTTTCACTTTCGATGCCGGTGTGCCCCATCTTGAGGACGACGTTGGGGATGATGGAGCAGAGGTTGGCGTTCCCGCAGCGCTCGCCATAGCCGTTGATCGTGCCCTGCACGAGGGCGCATCCGGCCTTCACCGCCATCAGGGAATTGGCGACGCCGAGCTCGGTATCGTTGTGGGTGTGGATGCCCAGCTTTGTCTTTATTTCTTTTCCCACGGCCCGGGTGATGTCGAAGATCTCGAAGGGCATGGCACCGCCGTTCGTGTCGCACAGGACGATGACGTCGGCGCCGGCGTCCCGGGCGGTGCGTATCACCGTGAGCGCATATTCGGCGTTGCGTTTGTACCCGTCATAAAAGTGTTCCGCGTCGAAGAAGACGGTCTTGCCCACCTTCTTGAGATGGGCGATGGTGGTCCCTATCATCTTGAGGTTCGTGTCGAGACTGACCCTGAGAGCGTCCCTCACGTGCAGGTCCCAGGATTTCCCCACTATGGCCACCGCGTCGGTCCCCGCGTCGAGAAGGGCCGTCATGACCGGGTCCGTGTCGGGGCGGGCGTTCGCCTTCACCGTGCTCGAAAAGGCCACGATGCGGGCGTTCCTGAGGGAGAGCTTCTTTACCTCCTTGAAGTACTGCAGGTCTTTCGGGTTCGAGCCCGGCCAGCCTCCCTCTATGTAATGGATGCCGAACTCGTCGAGCTTTTCCGTTATCCTCAGTTTATCGGTGAGGCTGAAGGCGATATCTTCCGACTGGGCCCCGTCCCTGAGGGTGGTATCGTAAAAGTCGACCCTCAACTCTCCTCCGTTACATCCTCGGCATCAAGGTCGAACCCCTTGTGAAGCGCCCGTACCGCAAGTTCACCGTACTTGCTCTCGATAACGCAGGATATCTTGATCTCCGACGTGGATATGAGCTCTATGTTGATCCCCTCGTCGGCAAGGAGCGTGAACATCCTGGAGGCGACACCGGAATGGGAGCGCATGCCGAGCCCGACGATGGAGACCTTGGCCATATCCTCGTCCATTGCGACCTTTGCCCCTATCTCGGCCCCTATCTCCTCGGTGATCTTGAAGGCCTTTTTCCCGTCGGCCTTCACGACCGTGAAGGTGATATCGTTGTAGTTCTCGTGGCTGACATTCTGGACGATCATGTCGACGACGATGTTGGCCGCGCTCAGGGAGCTGAATATCTTCGATGCGATACCCGGCTTGTCGGGCACCTTGTTGATGGTTATCTTCGTTTCGTTCTTATTGTAGGTGATACCGGAAATGACGACCTTTTCCATCATGATCATGTCCTCCTTGCAGACAAGTGTTCCTTTTCCCTCGACGAGCGATGATTTGACGAGGATGGGCACGTTGTACTTCTGTGCGAGTTCGACGGACCGTATCTGGAGTACCTTCGCCCCCAGGGATGCCATCTCGAGCATCTCGTCGTAGGATATCTTGTCAAGGCGTCTCGCCTTTTCGCAGATGTTGGGATCAGTAGTGTAGACGCCGTCCACGTCGGTGTAGATCTCGCACAGGTCGGCCTTGAGGGCCGCCGCAAGGGCGACGGCGGTGGTGTCCGAGCCGCCCCTTCCCAGTGTGGTGATGTTTCCTCCGTCATCGACGCCCTGGAACCCGGGCACGACGATGATGTTGCCTCCCTTGATCTCCTCCCGGAGCTTCGCGTCCTCGATGCTGGCGATGCGGGCGGTCCCGTAGCTCGAGTCGCTGATGATCCTTATCTGGTCCGCCAGCAATGACACGGCCTTGTGGCCCATCTCCCTGAGGGTGATCGCGAGAAGGGCGGACGTGACCTGCTCTCCCGTGGAGATGAGCACATCCACTTCCCTTTCATCGGGGAATTTCGCTATCTCGTGGGCCAGGTTGAGAAGCCTGTCCGTCTCGCCGGACATGGCTGAGACGACCACGATGACGTCCATCCCGCGCCCCTTGTACTCGATGGCACGCCTGGCCACATTTTGTATCCTCTGCACGTCCCTTACCGACGTGCCGCCATATTTCTGGACAACGAGCATTGTATCCTCCAGGTATAGGGTGTAAGGGTATGGTACCGGGAATCAAGAGAGGTTCCCGCCGCGGTTACCGCGGTACTCAACCCTGATTTTCATGCTTGATAATAACAATTTTCCGTTCCATTTCTCCACTAATTTCTATGCGCACCTCTATCACTCCCTCCCACCAGCGGGACCTTTCCGCCCACTCGACGGCGACGATCCCTCCGGCAAGGAACTCTTCGATATTGAGGTCGCCAAGGTCCGCTTCTTCAAGGCGATAGAGGTCCACATGACAGAGCGTCATCGCGCCTTCGTACACGTTCATGAGCGTAAACGAGGGGCTCACCACGTATTCCCAGTCGGGGACGCCAAGGCCCCGCGCGATGCCCTTGACGAACTGGGTCTTTCCCGCTCCGAGGTCGCCGTAGATCGCGTAGACCTCGCCGGCCGAGGCCGAGCGGCCTATCATTTCCCCGATGTCTATAGTTTCAGAGGGATCTTTCGATATATACTCTGTCCGTCCCATTACGGATCTCCTCGATAGCGTCGCCCAATCCCGTCACGAGGTCAAGGGCGAGAAGGTCCATGTCGGAATGGTTCTCCACCCAGGTGTCGGCCATGTACCCGTGGAGGTACGCCCCAAGAAGGGTGCTCCGGGTCAGGCTGTAGCCCTGGGAGGCAAGACCGCCGATAAAGCCCGTCAGGATATCCCCGCTTCCTCCTTTCGCGAGGGAAGGATTTCCCGTGGGGTTGATGAACATTTGGCCATCGGGCGTGGCGAGCACGCTGGCGGCTCCTTTGAGGAGGATGCTCACGCCCCATGCGCGGGCACAGGCGAGCGCCGTGCCCATCCGATCGTCGTTCACCTCTTTCGGGGTCTTGTCGATGAGGCGGGCCAACTCCCCCGGATGCGGCGTCAGGACGGCCTCGCCTCCTTTCTTCTTCAGGAGCCGCGTGTGTCCCCGGAACGCGTTGATGCCGTCGGCGTCTATGACGAAGGGTTTGTCGATCTCCCGGTATATCCTTCGTACGAGCTCCATGACCCCCTCGTTCTGGGAAAGGCCGGGACCCATGATCACCACGTCCTTATCTTCCACGAAGGTGGCTATCTCGTCGAAGGACCCGGGGATGAAGAAACCCCTGCCGTCATCCGCGACGGGATATGTCATGACCTCCGTCGTCTTTGCCTCCAGTATGGCGTTCAATGTCTCGGGGATGACCAGTGTGACAAGCCCGGCGCCGATCTTGAGGGCGGCGAGCGATGCCATGTGCGCCGCCCCTGTTTTCCCCGGCGAACCGGCAATGACGACGGCGTGGCCGAAGCTCCCCTTGTGGGACGAGGGGAGGCGCCTTTTGAGAAAGCCCCGCATCATGTCGCCGTCGGTTATCTCCCCGTCGAAGCCGACCTCCTTCTCGACGAAGGAAGGGATGGATATGTCGATGACCGTGAGGCTGCCGCAGTGGTCGGCGCCGGGACTTAAGACCTGCCCCGGCTTCGGGTACGCGTAGGTGAAGGTGTGGAGCCCGTGGACGGCGCTTCCCAGGGCCTTGCCCGTGGCCCCGTCGATGCCGGAGGGTATGTCGACAGCGATGACGGGCTTTCCCGAGGCGTTGATCGCGTCGATGACGGTCTTTTCCATTCCGCCCACGGGTTTCGAAAGGCCCGTTCCGAAGATGGCGTCGACGATGATGTCCGCCTCACCGATACCTGTCCTGACGGGTTTCGTCTTTTCCACGCATTCGATGACCTCTCCCGAGAGGGATTCGAAAAGCCCCATGTTCAGGGCCGCGTCACCTTTCAAGTCCGACTTCCTCCCGATGAGGTATGCACGCACCCGGAAACCGCCGATCAGGGCATAGCGGGCGATGACGAACCCGTCTCCGCCGTTGTTGCCGCGGCCGCAGATGACGGCAATGGTCTCGCCGCCGGCGAGGTAGCGTTCCTTCATGAGCCGGTACGTGTTCCTTCCGGCGTTCTCCATGAGCACCGCCGAGGGGATGCCCCAGGTCTTGATGGCGTATTCGTCATAGCGTGCCATTCTCTTCGGTGAAAGGACCTTCATGTGTTTCATGCCCCCTTTGTCAGTCGCCGCAGATGACGACGGATACCGCGTACGATCTCTCGTGGGAGATGCTGACCCCGTCATAACGCCTGCCCCGGTATACGATGAAAGGCCTGCCTTTTTCGCTCAGCACCTCGATATCCCGCCAGGGGAGCCGCCCGCCCCGCGCCTTCATGAAGGCCTCCTTCGCGGCAAACCTCCCGGCAAGGTATTCCTGCAAGCGTTTCGTTCCATGCGCGCGCGCGATCTCCGAGGCCGAGAACACCTTCTCGAGAAATCTCTCCCCGTGCCTTTCGAGCACCCCGCCAATCCGCGCTATATCAACGATATCGATCCCAATCATCTGAATAACCAATGACCAAATTCCAATAACCAATTGACCAATGATCGGTAACCGGACTTGGTCTCCAAAGGGGAAGAACTGTCGTTACGTTTGGTCAATTGTGATTTGGTTATTGGTCATTTTTTTATCACCTCTATCATGTCTTTTACCGCTCTGTCGAGGCCGACGAAGAGGGCGCGGGCTATTATGCTGTGGCCGATCGACAGTTCGTCTATTTGGGGGATCACGGCGATCTCCCTCGCGTTGTGGTAGTGGAGCCCGTGGCCGGCGTTGACGCCGAGACCGAGTTCTTTACCGAGCACTGCCGCCCGGATGACCTTGTCGAGCTCTCTCTTCGTCATTCTCGCGGTGCGGGCCTCGGCGTAGGAACCCGTGTGGATCTCGATCATGTCGGCGCCGATCCCGGCCGATGCCCTGATCTGAGGCTCCACAGGGTCTATGAAGAGGGAAACGGCTATGCCCCGCTTCTTGACCGCGGCTATCACCTTCTCGATCTTCCCGGCGAACTTGATGACGTCGAGGCCGCCCTCGGTCGTGAGTTCCTGGCGCTTCTCGGGGACGAGGGTGATCATGTCGGGTTTCGTGGAGGCCGCTATCTTCGTCATCTCCGGCGTTGCCGCCATTTCGAGATTGAGCTTCGTTCGCACCACGTCGCGAAGGATCCTGAGGTCGCGGTCCTTGATGTGCCTGCGGTCTTCGCGAAGGTGTATGATGATCCCCGTGGCCCCGGCCATCTCCGCGATACCTGCCGCGAAGACGGGATCGGGATAGTGAATGCCCCGTGCTTCCCGCAGCGTGGCCACGTGATCGATGTTTACCATGAGCTCAGGCATCTTCCTTCCTCCGAAAGCTGTATTTGAGCGGTCCCGGCCCGCTGCTCACCCGAAGACCCGGGGCGTTATCGTCCGATCGAGGGGCCGGTCCCATCCCCGGTGGTCTCCCTTCCGCCACGGCGCTTCAGTATCATGTGTGCCGAATCGGGTCGCACCTTGACCCGGGACAGCTCCTCGATGTTGAATCCGACATCGACGACCTCTTCGCTGCGGTTCAGACTGCCGTTTGCCGGAAGCGTCTCTATGTCCGTAATCTTTTCGAGGACCTTGCGCGGACCCTCAGCGATGACAAACTGCGGGCTTGTGTGAATGACATCGTAGCGGCCGGTCCATTTTTTGTCCAGCACGGGGGTCACTTTGAGCTTCTTCTCGATGATCCTGTCAAGGGTGACCTTTACCGTACCCGGCCGGACCTCCACTATATCTATTCCCTTCGGCACCGCCACGCTCGTCTTGGACATCTCGAAGACCACCGGGCCTTCTTTCGCCCCGTTCATGTTGAGGATGGCCGTTACATCACGCTCCTTGATGTCCTTGAGCATCGAGACGCGGCCGCTCACGGTGACGATGACCCTCTCCGGGTCCATCTTCATCACCACCATGTTCTTCGCCAGGCCGGAGATGGTCAGAGGAACGGTTATATCCTTCTTCGGTTCTCCGATCTGGAACACGGTATACCAGAGCATGATGGCGAGTCCCAGCGAAAGGAGCTTCAGCTTCCAGTCCTTGAGCACGTATCTTTCGAAGACGGTTCTCATCATAGCCGTTTCGGTCCCTTCTTCAGCTCAAGACCTCCTTGAGCACACGCCTGAGTTCATCGGTGCTGATATTGCCATGGATCTGCCCGTGCTGCGCGTAGGATATCACGCCTCTCTCCTCCGAAACGACGATGGAAACGGCATCAGTGACCTCGGTGATGCCCATGGCGGCCCGGTGGCGGGTGCCCAGGGTCTTGTCGATCTCATCGGCCGTCGTCAGGGGAAGCACACATCCTGCCGAGACGATCCTTCCTTCCCTGATTATCAGCGCTCCGTCGTGCAGCGGTGACGCGAACTGAAAGATGCTGACAACGAGTTCGGCGTTCACCTCGGCGTCGAAGCGCACCCCTGCCTCCATGAACTCTTCCAGCCCGACCTCCCGTTCAATGACAATGAGGGCGCCCATGGTACGCTTTTTCATGACCAGGCAGGCATTCATCAGTTCATCGAGAAAAAGGGTCTCCTTGACGTAGCTGATCTTGCGGAAGAAAGGGCTCCTCCCGAGGGCAAGAAGAAGCCTCCTCAGGTCGTCCTGGAATATGACGATGACCACGAACACGATGGAGCCTATGAAGCTGTTGAATATCCAGCTTAAGGTAAAAAGCTCCAGCCTCTTCGCGATGGCGAAGGCGAACATGACGATCACGAGGCCGAGAAGGAGCTGTATTGCCCGCGTCCCCTTTATGACGACGAAGATGCGGTAGATGATGAAGGCGACGACAATGATATCGAGGATGTCCTGCCATCTGACGTTGGGTATCATGCGTCCATTACCGCCTTCACGATCTTGAGGACCTTTTTCGCGCCCCTCACATCATGGACCCTCAGCACATCAGCCCCGTTCATGATCGCGACGGCGAGGCTTGCCAGGGTCCCCTCCACCCTCTCTTCAAGGGGCATGTCCGTCAGCTTCCCTATGAAAGACTTCATCGAGGTGCCGATGAGGACGGGCCTGCCCAGTTCATGGAAGGCCCTGAGCATCTTGAGGATGCGCAGGTTGTCCTCCACCCGTTTCCCGAAACCGATGCCCGGGTCGATGACGATCTTCTCCCTGTCGACCCCGCTCCGCACGGCGTATTCCACCCGTTCATGGAGGAACGCGCTGATCTCGCCGACGACGTCATCGTACCAGGGGTTCTCCTGCATGTTGCGTGGCGTGCCCTTGATGTGCATGATGACCGCGTGGGCGTCATTCCCGGCGATGACCCCTGCCATGGCGTCGTCGTACGTGAGGCCGCTGATGTCGTTGACCATGTCGGCTCCCGCCTTGAGGGCTTCCCGGGCCACGTTCGCCTTGTACGTATCGACGGAGATGAACGCGCCGGGTATCTCGTGAAGCCTCTCTATAACAGGTATTACCCGACGGATCTCTTCTTTTTCGGCTACAGGTTCTGAAAAGGGCCGGGTCGATTCTCCGCCGACGTCGATGATGTCCGCGCCTTCCTCGATCATCAGCCGGGCGTGGTCGACGGCATCCTCCGTGCTTCGGTGTCTGCCCCCATCGGAAAAAGAGTCAGGGGTGACATTGAGGATCCCCATGATGACGGGGGTTGTCTTACACTGGAACGCCCACGCCATCGGTATCCCTGATGATAGCATCGATCTCCAGGCCGTCGAGGACTTCCTTTTCGAGGAGTGCCTTCGCCAGGGCGTGAAGGGAGCTGATGTGCTTGGAGATGATGTCTTTGGCCTGTGAGTAACACCTGCCGACGAGCTCCTTCAGTTCTTCATCGATGCCCTGAGCGGTCTGTTCGCTGAAATCCCGGTGGCGGGCGATCTCCCTGCCCAAGAATATGTGCTCTTCGTTCTTGCCGTAGTTGAGGGGTCCCAGTTTGTCGCTCATGCCCCACTCGCAGACCATCTTCCGGGCGATCTGGGTGGCGCGTTCGATGTCGTTGCCCGACCCCGTTGTGAGCTGACCGATGACGAGTTCCTCCGCGACGCGCCCTCCGAGGAGGATGGAGATGTTGTTGAGAAGGTAATCCTTGGAGTACGTATGGCGCTCGTCTATGGGCAACTGCTGCGTGAGCCCCAGCGCCCTGCCCCTGGGGATGATCGTGACCTTGTGTATCGGGTCGGTGCCGGGGATCATCTTTGCCACGAGGGCGTGGCCTGCCTCGTGATAGGCGGTCAGCCGTCTTTCCTCCAGGGGGATTATCATACTGCGCCTCTCGACCCCCATGAGGACCTTGTCCTTGGCGTGCTCGAAGTCGTCCATTTCGACGGCCTTTTTGTCACGCCGCGCGGCTATGAGGGCGGCCTCGTTGACGAGGTTGGCCAGGTCGGCCCCGGAGAACCCCGGCGTCCCCCGCGCGATGATCGAGAGGTCGACGTTCTCGTCGACGAGGGTCTTGCGTGTGTGGACCTTGAGGATATCCGCCCTGCCCTTGACGTCAGGAGTGGGCACGACGATCTGCCTGTCGAAACGGCCGGGACGAAGCAGGGCCGGATCGAGGACGTCGGGTCTGTTCGTGGCGGACATGACGATGACGCCTTCATTGGACTCGAAACCGTCCATCTCCACGAGGAGCTGGTTCAGTGTCTGTTCCCGCTCGTCGTGGCCGCCTCCGAGCCCCGCCCCGCGGTGTCTCCCCACGGCATCGATCTCGTCGATGAAAATAATGCAGGGGGCATTCTTCTTCGCCTGGTTGAAGAGGTCGCGGACGCGCGAGGCGCCGACGCCGACGAACATCTCGACGAAATCGGACCCGCTTATGCTGAAAAAGGGCACGTTGGCCTCACCCGCTATGGCGCGGGCAAGGAGTGTCTTGCCGGTGCCGGGAGGCCCCACGAGAAGGACCCCCTTGGGGATGCGTCCCCCAAGTTTCGTGAATTTCTTCGGGTCCACGAGGAAGTCGATGACCTCCTGGAGCTCTTCCTTTGCCTCGTCGATCCCCGCCACATCGTGAAAGGTCACCCTGTTCTCGCGGCCGGTGAAGAGCCGTGCCTTGCTCTTGCCGAAGGCCATGGCCTTGCCGCCTCCCGATTGCATCTGGCGCATGAAGAAGATCCAGACGCCGATGAGCAGGAGCATGGGGAACCAGGATATGAAGATGGATTGCCACAATCCGGATTCCTCATCGGGTTTCGCGGTGATCTTCACATTCTTTTCCCGGAGCGTCTTCACGAGATCCGGGTCCTCGGGCGCAAAGGTCTTGAACTCTTTGCCGTCCTTGTACGTTCCGGTGATGTTACGTCCCTGCATCAGGACGGACGCGACCTTGTCGGCGCGCACCGCCTCCGAGAAATCGCTGAAGGCTATGCTTTCCAGATTCTTCTTCGGCTTATTGTAGATCTGGAAGATGAAGAGGCCGAGCAATATGATCACCAGCACGGTGATGATGCTCTTGTTTGTGGGTCCTTGTCCGCTAGCTTTTGACATAGGTCAGAGTGTACCACAAGAAGGCCATAATTTTCAATATTGTCAGGCATTAACAGTCGGGTTTCAGGTCTTGGGGTTAAGGGAACGGGGAAAAGACAATAAAAACCTTTGCATTTCAAGGCACGGGAGGTCATGCGCCTCCCGGGGCCTGCCCCCTGATCCCTTCTTTCTCCCTTGCTTTTGACGCCCTGGTGTGCAATAAGAACGATACGGGTCGCAGGGAGGGACCAGGATGCTATGGATACCAGAACACCGACAGTTCTTGCGCTCATCGCTTCACCGAGGATCCTCGGAAATTGCGAAACCTTCGCCAAGGAGGTGTCCCGGAACATCCCGGAAGCGCACAGGTTGAGGCTCCTGAGGCTCACATCGCTGAAGATAGGAAGGTGCCGGGCCTGCTACGGATGTGTCGTGGGCAGGAAGTGTCCGGTGGAGGACGACATGGCCTTCCTCCTCGGTGAGATCGCGAACGCCGACGCCTTCATCATCGCCTCCCCTGTCTATTACCTCGGGGCGAACGCCAGCATCAAGGCCGTTCTCGACAGGGGGTTCCTCTTCTTCGACATCCTCGAGAAGACCCACGGCAAACCGGCGGTCCTTCTCAATTTCTACGGAATGCCGGGGCGGATCGGAGCGGCGCCCCAGACGCTCGAGACCCTTGCGGCCTTTCTCGGGCTGTCCGTCAAGGCGAGTCTTTCCATCGAGGCGGCGCTCCCCGGCGAGGCCCTCATGAACAAGGCCAACGCCGGACGGGCCACGCGCCTTGGAAAGGCGCTCTTCTCACGGGGGAAGCGAAGGAGGGCAGGGGGGTGCCCCTTCTGCGGCTGCGAGATCATCCGCGTTGTCCCGACAGGCTTCGTCTGCACCGTTTGCCACGGTTCTTTCACCATCGGGCCGCAAGGCCGGTTCGTCAAAGGGAAGGATGGTGGTATCCTGGGCTCTCCCGAACACATACTCCTTCACCGCGAATGGCTGCGGGGCATGAAGGAACGCTTCAACGACAGGAAAAGAGAGATCATGAAGACCATCATCCCTTACAGGGACGACGGTGAGTGGGTGGAGCCACCGGGGAAGTAGATGGTTGCAACCGCTTGAACCGCTTGAACGTTCAAAGAAAGGGCGAAATGCTCGCTCGTCGAACGTTCCCTAATATTCTTGCCTTTCCGAGCGGTTGAAACGGTTCAAGCGGTTCAAGCGGTTCAAGCAAAAAAAGGGGCCCGAAGGCCCCTTTCCTGTGTACGGTAATGTGCTTCTTAGAAGAAGTACCAGGCGCCGAATCTGTAAACATCGGCCACGCCTGTGCGGTCGGCATTACCCGTGCCCACGCTGACTGCAGGGTTGCCGTATCCGTTGTAGCCCGTGTAGTTCCGGACCCACTGGACACCGAACCTCATAGCCTGGTTCGCATCCCACAGCAGGTTTGCGCCGTAGCTCTGGGTCATGTTGTAGTTGTTGACCACGAGGTTCCGGGCGTAGTTGCTGGCGTTGTGTTTCAGGTAGCCGTAGTTGCCGTTCAGCTGAAGGGCGTTGGTGATCCACCATGACAGGTTCGCCTGGAGGCCGAACATTGTCGGGGCGGCGTAG